>NZ_VJOO01000030.1 GCF_007556755.1 Tepidimonas fonticaldi
CTTCGATGCCAAGGCGGGCATGGCGCTGGACGAGACGTTCGTGAAGGTCGTGGCCTGGTACGACAACGAATGGGGCTACGCCGCCAAGTGCCTGGAGATGGCGCGCATCGTCGCGCGCGGTTGAGCCGGCGGCATTGGCCCTTGGCCGCTGGCCGTTAGCGCTGTCAGTCAGGGGCAGGCCTGCAGGCCCCGCCCCGCTCCGCCGAGCGCGGCCTGCAGGCGGCCGTGCTCGGCCTCGGTCAGGTCGGGCCAGCGCAGCGTGATCGTGCGGGTTTCGGGCCGCTCCTGCACCACGCGGGCGTCGCGCACGCCTTGGCGCTGCGCGTCCTGCAGCGCTTTGCGCGCGGCCTCCTCGCTGGAATAGGTGCCCAGCGCCAGCCCGGGCGCCAGAGCGGGAACGTTCACCTCGCGCTGGTCGATGCCGGCTTGGCGCAATTCGGCCCGGCGCCGTTGCAGCGCATCGGCACTCGGGAATTTGCCCAGATAGACGATCCAGCGTTCCGGCAGGGTGGTTGCGGTTTCGGTGCTGCGCCCGCGCAGCCCGGTTTCGGCATCGGCGCTGCGCCGCACGGCATCGGCCTGTGCCGGCGTCAGCGCCGCCAGTTGCCAGCAGCGGCGCGGCTCCACCGGTGCGGGTGGTTCGGGCCGCGTTCCCGTAGCAGCACTGCCGGTACCGTCCGCCGTTTGCGCGATGTCGGCGGGCGGTGGGTCCGCCAGGGCGGCCAGGTTGGCCGGAGCACTGCCGGGGGCGTTGAGCAGGCGCAGCCGCTCCGGCACCACCTGCTGCGCCAGGCGCTGCGGCTCGCGTGCGGTGTCGGTTGTGCCGGGGCCGCCCGCCGGGCCGAGCCAGCCGCTCTGCCAGGCCCACAGGGCGCCGTTGGCCACCAGCAGCAAAACGACGAGTGCCCTCAGCATGGCCGCACGCTCACTTCGCCCTGCTGCACGCGCTGCACTCCGGCGGCCGTGCGCAGCCGCAGGGCGCCATCGGGGTCCACACCCTCGGCCGTGCCTTCGGTGCCGTCGCTCAGGCGCACGGCGCGGCCGCGCAGCGCATCCCGCGCGGCGTAGCGCGCGGCGAGCGGCCCAAACCCCTCGCGCTCGAACGCCCGCGCGGCCTGCAGCACGGCTGCCCCCAGTGCGGTCAGCGCATGCCCCAAATCCCACGGTGTTTGTCCCTGCGCTTGCGCGATCGCATCCAGCCCCACCGGGGGCAGGGCATGGGGCGGGGCGTCGGGGGGCAGTGCCGGGGTGGCCAGGTTGACCCCGACGCCGATGACGCAGTGGCGCCCGGGCTCGGCCGCGGTGGCGTTGGCCGTCTCGATCAGAATGCCGCCGAGCTTGTGGCCGTCCCACCACAGGTCGTTGGGCCATTTGAGCCGCACGGCGGGATCCAGCGCCTCGGCCACGGCCAGCCCCACTGCGAGCGACAGGCCCGACCAGTCGGCCGGGGCCAGCCGCACACCGACCGAAAAGGCCAGCGACGCGCCGGGCAGCGTCACCCAGCTTCGCCCTAGGCGCCCGCGGCCGGCGGTTTGCTCCAGGGCGGCCAGCACGACGGGGCCGGCGACGGGATCGATATGCCCGGCGCGCGCGCGGCGCATCAGCTCGGCGTTGGTGGAGTCGATGGCCGGCACCACCTCCACCGACAGGCCCGGCCACGCTGGACTGGCGGCCTGCCACAGGGCCTCGGCGCCGGCGTGCAAGCGGGCCAACGCAGCGGTCGTTGCAGCGGATGTCGCGGGGGCGGGGGCGAGCGGGGTGGGGGCGGACATCGGGCGGTGCCGAAACGGCGGGCGGACGAAGACGGCGTGAAAGTTTGCTAAGGTAACTGCATGGGTGCGCATGCGTGCGCGTGCGCGAGGGAGGGCGATTCGACCCGTCCGCGACGCGCCACACCGCACCCGGAGCATTGTAGAGATGAATACCGCTGGTTCTGCCCAAGCCCCGGGGGGCCTCAAGACCCTGGTCATCGCCGAGAAGCCGTCCGTCGCGCTCGACATCGTGCGCGCGCTCACGCCCGTCTCCGGCAAGTTCGAGAAGCACGACGACTACCACGAGAACGACCACTACATCGTCACTTCCGCCGTCGGCCACCTGGTCGAGATCGCCGCCCCGGAAGCCTACGACGTCAAGCGTGGCAAGTGGAGTTTTGCCCACCTGCCGGTGATTCCGCCGCACTTCGAGCTCAAGCCCATCGACAAGACCAAGTCGCGGCTCAACGCCGTGGTCAAGCTGGCCCGCCGCAAGGACGTGGGCACCCTGGTCAACGCCTGCGACGCGGGGCGCGAGGGGGAGCTGATTTTTCGCCTGATCGAGCAGTATGCGGGCGGCACCGACAAGGCCGGCCACCCCAAGCCGCTGGGCAAGCCCGTGCGGCGGCTGTGGCTGCAGTCGATGACGCCGCAGGCGATCCGCGAGGGCTTCGAGCAGTTGCGCAGCGACGAGCAAATGCGCCCGCTGGCCGACGCCGCGCGCAGCCGCTCCGAAGCCGACTGGCTGGTGGGCATCAATGGCACGCGCGCCATGACGGCCTTCAACTCGCGCGACGGTGGGTTTTTCCTGACCACGGTGGGCCGCGTGCAGACACCGACGCTGGCCATCGTGGTGGAGCGCGAGGAGCAAATCCGCGCCTTCCGCGCCCGCGATTACTGGGAGGTGCACGCCACCTTCGCGGCGCAGGCCGGCACCTACCCCGGGCGCTGGTTCGACCCGGCTTTTCGCAAACCCCAGGGCGATGCCGCCGACCCCGAGCGCAAGCCCGAGCGGCTGTGGAGCGAGGCCGAGGCGCAGGCCATCGCGCAGGCCGTGCGCGGCCAGCCCGCGCAGGTCAGCGAGGAATCCAAGCCCACCACCCAGGCCTGCGGCCTGCTGTACGACCTGACCAGCCTGCAGCGGGAGGCCAACGGGCGCTTTGGTTTTTCGGCCAAGACCACCCTGGCCCTGGCGCAAAGCCTGTACGAGAAGCACAAGGCCCTGACCTACCCCCGGACCGACTCGCGCGCGCTGCCGGAGGACTACCTGGGTACGGTCCGCCACACGCTGGAGGCGCTGGCCGACGGCCCGCTGGCGCACCTGGCGCCGCATGCGCGGGTGGCGCTCGAGCAGGGCTATGTGCGGCCCACCAGGCGCGTGTTCGACAACGCCAAGGTCAGCGACCACTTTGCCATCATTCCCACCCCGCAGGTGCCGCACGGGCTGAGCGAGGCCGAGCAAAAGCTCTACGACCTGGTGGTGCGCCGCTTCATCGCGGTGTTTTATCCCGCGGCCGAGTTTCTAGTCACCACCCGCATCACCCAGGTGCCGGTCGAGGGGGCCACCCACCATTTCAAGACCGAGGGCAAGGTGCTCGTCAAGCCGGGCTGGATGGCGGTCTATGGCAAAGAAGCCGCCGAGGACGTGGAGGGCGCGCGTGCCGGCGACAAAGGGCAGAGCCTGGTGCCCGTGCAGCCGGGCGAGTCGGTGCGCACCGAGGCTGCGCGCGTGGATGCCAAGCAGACCCGCCCGCCCGCGCGCTACAACGAAGCCACCCTGCTCGCCGCGATGGAGGGCGCGGGCAAGATGGTCGACGACGAGGAGCTGCGCAGCGCCATGGCCGACAAGGGCCTGGGCACCCCCGCCACGCGCGCGGCCATCATCGAGGGCCTGCTGACCGAGAAGTACCTGCTGCGCGACGGCCGCGACCTCATCCCCACCGCCAAGGCCTTCCAGCTCATGACCCTGCTGCGCGGCCTGGGCGTGGAGGAGCTGTCGCGCCCCGAGCTGACCGGCGAGTGGGAGCACAAGCTGTCGCTGATGGAGCGCGGACAGCTCAGCCGCGAGGCCTTCATGCGCGAGATCGCCTCCATGACCGAGCGCATCGTGCGCAAGGCCAAGGAATACGACCGCGACACGGTGCCCGGCGACTACGCCACCCTCACCGCCCCGTGCCCGCAATGCGGCGGCGTGGTCAAGGAGAGCTACCGCCGCTATGCCTGCACCGGCCCCGACGGCGCGGGGGCGGGCTGTGGCTTTTCCCTGCCCAAGTCGCCCGGCGGCCGCGTGTTCGAGCTGGACGAGGTGGAAACCCTGCTGCGCACGCACCGCATCGGCCCGCTGGAGGGCTTTCGTTCCAAGGCCGGCTGGCCGTTCAGCGCCGAGCTGACCGTGGTGCCTGACGCCAACGGGCAGTGGAAGCTGGAGTTCGACTTTGGCGACGACGAGAAAGCCGAGGACGGCACCCTGGCCGATCTGAGCGGCCGCGAACCGCTGGGGCCCTGCCCCAAGTGCGGGGCGCCCGTGGTCGAGCACGGCAGCCACTACGTCTGCAGCCGCGCCGTCCCGACCGTCGAGCAGCCCACGCCGTCCTGCGACTTCAAGAGCGCGACCACCATCCTGCAGCAGCCGATTGCGCCCGAGCAAATGGCCAAGCTGCTGGCCACCGGCAAAACCGACTGGCTGGAGGGCTTCGTCTCCAACCGCACCCGGCGCCCGTTCAAGGCCGCGCTGGTGTGGGATGCCGAGGCTGGCCGGGTCAACTTCGCCTTCGAGCCGCGCGAGGGCGGGCGCACTCCTGCCCGCCGCGGTGGAGCGCGCACCGCATCCCGCGCGACCGCCACCCGTCGCACCACACCCAAACGCTGATGTCCACCCCCGAGGAGACCCCCATGAGCCTGAAGCTGTACTACGCCCCCGGTGCCTGCTCGTTCGTGCCGCATGCCGCGCTCGAGCTGGCCGGCGCCGATTTCGAGCCCGTGCTCGTCAAACTGCACAAGGGCGAGCACCAGACGCCGGAGTTTCGCGCCCTCAACCCGCGCGGGCAGGTGCCGGTGCTGGTCGACGGGGATACGCCGGTGACGCAGATCGTCGCCATCTGCCTGCATCTGGATGCGCGCTTTCCGCAGGCGGGCCTGTTGCCGGCGCAGGGCATGGCCCGCACCCGGGCGCTGGAGACGCTGCTGTGGATGAACAACACGGTGCACCCCACGTTCACCCATGTGTTCATGCCCGCCAAGTTTGCCGACGAGGCCGAGGCGCAGGCAGCCGTCAAGGCCCGCGCGCTGGGGCAGTACCGCCAGCTCCTGGGGGAGCTGGAGGCGCTGGTGGCCGCCAAGCCCGGCGCGTGGCTGGGCGGCGCGCAGCCCGGGGTGCTCGACGCCTACGCCCTGACGCTGCTGCGCTGGGGGGGCTTTGCCGGCATCGATCCGACCACCTTGCCGCAGACCTGGGCGCTGTCCCAGGCCTTCGCGGCGCTGCCGGCGGTGGCGCGCGTCATCGAGCGCGAGCGCCTGCAGCTCAACGTCTACCGCCCCGTGGCGGCCTGAAACCGCACCGACACCCGCAGGCCGCGCGCCTGCGGGCGCTGCGGGTCGGCGTCCTCCATCTCCAGCACCGCGCCGTGTTGCTGGACGATTTCGTGCACGATCGCCAGGCCCAGCCCGGAGCCGTCCACATTGGTCCCCAGCGCGCGGTAGAACGGGGCCAGCACCCGCTCGCGCTCGTCCGCCGGGATGCCGGGGCCGCTGTCCTCCACCTGCAGCACCTGCACCCCGCTGAACGGATCGGTCAGCACGCGCACCGTCACCACGCCCCCGCGCGGTGTGTAGCGCAGGGCGTTGTCGGCCAGGTTGCGCACCAGCTCCGCCAGCAGGGTGGGGTTGCCCAGCAGGCGGATGGGGGCGGCGGCGGGCGGGCGGTCCACCGGCCGGGTCTCGAAGCCCAGGTCGATCGCCTTGTCCAGCGCCAGCGGCACCAGCTCCTCGACCACCTCGCGCGCCACGGCCACCAGATCGACCGGCTCGCGCGGCAGGGCGCGGCCGGTGGCCTCGGCCCGCGCCAGGGCCAGCAACTGGTTGACCGTGTGCGTCGCGCGCACGCTGGAGGTGGCGATCTGGCGCAGCGACCGCTCGACCTCCTCCCCCACGCCCGGGGGGAGCTGCTTTTGCGCCATCTCGGCCTGCATGCGCAGCCCGGCCAGCGGGGTCTTGAGCTGGTGCGCCGCGTCGGCCAGAAAGCGCTTCTGGTTGGATAGCGTCGCCTTCAGGCGCTGCAGCAGATCGTTGATCGACGACACGAGCGGGGCGACCTCCTGCGGCACATGCTCGTCGTCGATGGGGCTGAGGTCGTCGGGGCGGCGGGCGCGGATGCGCTGCTCCAGCTCGGACAGCGGCCGGATGCCATGCACCAGCGCCAGCCAGACCAGCAGCACGGCCAGCGGCAGGATGATGAACTGCGGCACCATCACGCCCTTGATGATCTCGGTGGCGAGTTTGGAGCGCTTGCCGCGCGTCTCGGCCACCTGCATCAGCACGATGTGGTCGCGCGCCGGGCCGCGCGCCAGCCAGGTGTAGGCGATGCGCACATCCTCGTCGCGGATGACGCCGTCGCGCAGCCGGATGTCGCCGGGGCGGGGCGTGCGGGTATCGGGCGGCGCGGGGAACTCCGGATCGCCGCTGACCAGCCGGCCGTCGCGGTCCAGCACTTGGTAGAACACCAGATCGGTGTCGTCCGCCCGCAGCAGGTCGCGTGCCTGCGGGGTCAGCGCGAAGAGCGCCCGCCCCTCGTCCACGGTGACGAACTGCGTGAGCGCCTGCAGGTTGAACTCCAGCGCGCGGTCGTAGGGGCGGTCGGCGATGCCCTGCGCCACGAACCAGGTCAGGCCCAGCGACAGCGGCCACAGCAGCAGCAGGGGCGTGAGCATCCAGTCCAGGATCTCGCCAAACAGGCTGTGCTGCTCGCGCTGAAACAGCCCGCGCCAGCCGCGCCGCGGTGCGGGTGCGGACACGGGCTGCGGTGGATCGGGCAGCGGGGCGGGCTGCTGGGTGCGCGGCGGCGCGGCGGGCCGCCCGTCAGCCGGGGATTTTTTCAAGGCAGTACCCCAGTCCGCGCACGGTGGCGATGCGGATCGGGCCGCGCTCGATCTTTTTGCGCAGGCGGTGGATGTACACCTCGATGGCGTTGTTGCTGACCTCGTCGCCCCATTCGCACAGGCGCTCGACGAGCTGCTCTTTGCTGACCAGCCGCCCAGCGCGTTGCAGCAGCACCTCGAGCAGCCCCAGCTCGCGCGCGGACAGCTCGATCATCTTGCCGTCGATGGAGGCCACGCGGCCGGCCTGGTCGTAGACCAGCGGGCCATGCTGGATGACGCTGGAGACCGCCCCGTTGCCGCGCCGTACGAGCGCGCGCACGCGCGCCTCCAGCTCGGCCAGCGCAAACGGCTTGGCCATGTAGTCGTCGGCCCCCAGGTCGAGGCCGCGCACCCGGTCGTCCACGCTGTCCGCCGCGGTCAGGATCAGCACTGGCAGCTTGGCCCCGCGGGCGCGCAGGCGTTTGAGCACCTCCAGCCCGCTCAGCTTGGGTAGCCCCAAGTCCAGGATCAGCAGATCGAAGCCGTCGTGCATCAGCAGTGCCGCATCGGCTTCGTCACCGCTGGCGACGTGATCGACGGCGGCGCCAGCGGCGCGCAGCGTGCGCAGCAGTCCGTCGGCCAGCACCTGGTCGTCTTCGGCGATGAGGATGCGCATGGCGTGTCTCCGCCCGGGGCTGTCGTTAGGGCGTCCGCTCCCGGTGCGCGACATTGTAGGGGGCGGCCCGTGCGGCGCCATCCCCTTCGGCGTAGGCCTCCAGCCCCAGGGCGACGACGGCGGCCACCGCATCGCCGACGGCGGCGCGGAACTCCTGCTCGGCCTGCTCCACGGCGCGGCGAAAGGCCTGCAGCCAGTCCAGGCCCGTGGGGGTGAAGACGATGCAGCGCGCGCGCGCGTCGCGCGGGTCGGGCTCGCGCCGCACCAGCCCCCAGGCCACGCACTGATCGACCAGATCGCCCATGGCCTGCTTGCTCATGCCGGCGCTGTGCGCCAGTTCGGTCAGACGGGCGCCCCCGAGCGGCAGGTGGCGCGTGATGTGGACGATGGCCGCCCCCACCTGGGCGCGCGCGGCCAGGTTCGACAGCGCCAGTGGCGCGTGCGGCGAATGCGCCATGAGCCACAGCACCCGCTCATCGAAGCGGCGCAACGCATGGCCCATCAGGCGCCCCAGGTGGGTGACGCGCCAGCGTTCTTCGGGGCCGAAAGAGGGCATCGAGGGCATGGGCAAATGGTAAGGCAAACTGACCAAAAATCAGGAGAAAACCGATCAACACCCGTTTACACTGCCATCCAAGCACCGACCGCACAGCCCCTGCAGCGCCGGGGGACAGGGAGGGCGGTGTGGTCCAAGTCCTTGCCCATTCAGGAGAAAACCCATGAACGCCGTGACCCGCACCCCCGACCCCGAAAAAGCCAAGGCCCTGCAGGCCGCGCTGGCCCAGATCGAAAAGCAGTTTGGCAAGGGCACCATCATGCGCCTGGCCGAGGGCGAGAAGGTCGAGGACATCCAGGTCGTCTCCACCGGCTCGCTCGGGCTGGACCTGGCGCTGGGCGTCGGCGGCCTGCCGCGCGGCCGCGTGATCGAGATCTACGGCCCCGAGTCGTCGGGCAAGACGACGCTGACGCTGCAGGTCATCGCCCAGATGCAAAAGCAAGGCGGCATTTGCGCCTTCGTCGATGCCGAGCACGCGCTGGACGTGCAGTACGCGCAGAAGCTGGGTGTGGATCTGTCCAACCTGCTCATCAGTCAGCCCGACACCGGCGAGCAGGCGCTGGAGATCGTCGACAGTCTGGTGCGCTCCGGCGCCGTGGACCTGATCGTGGTGGACTCGGTGGCGGCGCTCACGCCCAAAGCCGAAATCGAAGGCGACATGGGCGACAGCCTGCCGGGCCTGCAGGCGCGCCTGATGAGCCAGGCGCTGCGCAAGCTCACCGCCACCATCAAGAAGACCAACTGCATGGTCATCTTCATCAACCAGATCCGCATGAAGATCGGCGTCATGTTTGGCAGCCCCGAAACCACCACCGGCGGCAACGCGCTCAAGTTCTACGCCTCGGTGCGCATCGACATCCGCCGCACCGGATCGATCAAGAAGGGCGAGGAGGTCATCGGCAGCGAAACCAAGGTCAAGGTGGTCAAAAACAAGGTGGCGCCGCCGTTCAAGACGGCCGACTTCGACATCCTGTACGGCGAGGGCATCAGCCGCGAGGGCGAAATCGTGGACCTGGGTGTGCAGCACAAGGTGATCGAGAAGTCCGGCGCTTGGTACGCCTACAACGGTGAAAAAATCGGCCAGGGGCGCGAGAACGCGCGCGAATTTCTGAAGGAAAACCCGGATCTGGCGCGCGAGATCGAAAACAAGATCCGCGCCGTCGTCGGCGTGGCCGCGCTGCCGTCGGTGGCCGACGACGAGGTCGAGCCGGATCTGTCGGCGCTGGATGAGGTGTGAGGCTGCTGTGGCCGCCGCCGCCCCGACGCTGAAGGCGCGCGCGCTGCGCCTGCTGGCGCGGCGCGACTACACGCGCCAGGAGCTCGCCCAGCGGCTGGCACCGCACGCCGCCGACGCCGCGGAGCTGGAAGCGGTGCTGGACGAATGCGTGCGGCGCGGCTGGCTGAATGAAGCGCGCGCGGTGGAGGCGCACCTGCGCCGCCGCGCCGCGCAGCGCGGCTCAGCACGCCTGCAGGCCGAGTTGCGCGAGCGCGGTGTGCGCGACGATGACCTGTTGGCCAGCGTTGCCCTGCAGCTGCGCGCCAGCGAAGCCGAGCGCGCGCAGGCCGCCTGGGCGCGCCGCTTCGGGGTGGCGCCGCGCGACGCGGCCGAGCGCGCGCGCCAACTGCGCTTTTTGCTGGCGCGCGGGTTTGCGCCGGAGCTGGCACGCCGCGTGGTGCCGGCCGTGGCCGCCGACGGCCCGGCCGGCCACGGCGCGGACGAGGCAGCGTAGGCAGGCCCGTCGCGCGCCGGGCCGGCGGCGGCCCGCCCGTGGCCATGCAAGCCATGTAAGATCGCGTCTGGACATAGCATGCCCGCGTGCGCCCCGGCCAGGCAGGCAGAAACCGGCAGGTCCTCGCCTGCCCACCGTTGAAGGGATGCCACGATGCGCGTCAACCTGCCCGTCACGCAGAAAGCCTACGACTTTCCGGCCGACCAGACGCTGATCTCGGTCACCGACGTCAAGGGCCGCATCACCTACGCCAACAACAACTTCGTGGCGGTCAGCGGCTACACCCGCGAAGAGCTGCTGGGCCAGCCGCACAACATCGTGCGCCACCCGGACATGCCCGAGGAGGCCTTCCGGGATTTGTGGCACACCATCTTGGAAGAAGGCCGCCCGTGGACCGGATTGGTCAAAAACCGGCGCAAAAACGGGGACCACTACTGGGTGCGCGCCAACGCCACGCCGGTGCGCGAGGGCGACCAGATCGTCGGCTTTTTGTCGGTGCGCACCAAGCCCACCGAAGCCGAAATCCAGGCCGCCGAGGCTTTGTACGCGCGCATGCGCGAGGAGGCCCAGCGCGGACAGTTGCGCACGCGCCTGTCGGGGGGCGAGGTGGTGCGCGCCGGTATCCTCGGCTGGCTGCAGCGTGCGCTGCGCCTGGGGCTGCGCGGGCGGCTGGTGCTGGGCTATGCTGCCAGCGCCGCGCTGCCGCTGGCGTTGTTGGCGGCGGGCCTGCCGCTGTGGGCAGCGGTGCTGGCCGTGCTGCTGGCGCTGGCGGCGGGGGTGGCGATCATCGAGCACGGCTTCGTGCGCCCGGTGCGGCGCATCGTACGCCAAGCGGAGCATCTGGCCAGCGGCGACCTGGTCGAGCCGATCACCGTCGACACCCAGGGCGAGCTCAAGCGCATCCAACTGGCTTTGCAACAGGTCGAAGTCGGGGTGCGTACCATCGTGCGCGACATTCGCCACGAAGTGGCCAACCTGCGCGGTGGCACGCAGGAAATTCGCGCCGGCAACCTCGACCTGTCCAACCGCACCGAGCAAGCCGCCAGCAGTCTGGCGCGGGTGGCCTCGTCGATGGAGGAAATCCACGGCACCACGCAGGAAAGCGCGCGTCTGGCGGCCGAGGGGGTGGAGGTGGCACGCAATACGCTGGCGCTGGCGCGCACCGGCAGCGAAGCGGTGGGCATGCTCACCGGCACCATGCGCGAGATCACCGAGTCCTCGCAGCGCATCACCGACATCATCCAGGTCATCGAAGGGGTGGCGTTCCAGACCAATATCCTGGCGCTCAACGCGGCGGTGGAGGCGGCGCGTGCGGGCGAGGCCGGTCGCGGTTTTGCCGTGGTGGCCAGCGAAGTGCGCGCGCTGGCGCAGCGCACCAGCGAAGCGGCCAAGCAAATTCGGCAGCTCATTACCGAATCGCGCGAGCGCGTGCTGGTGGGCGATGCCCGCAGCGCCGAGGCGGTGCAGCGCATGCAGGCGGTCACCGAGGCGGTGGAGCGGGTGGCGCGCATGTTCGAAGACGTCAGCCACGCCGCGCAGGAGCAGTCGCAAGGGGTGGCGCAGATCGCGGAGGCGATCGCCAATCTGGATGGCATCACGCAGCAAAATGCGGCGATGGTGGAGCAATTGGCCGCCGCGGCGGCTGCCTTGGACGACCAAGTGCAGACCGTGCACGGCACCATCCGTGTCTTTCGACTCACGCCCAAAGACGTGTTGCTGGTCAAGGAAGACGCGGTGGCGCTGCGCAAGGCGGCGCAAGAGCGCAGCGACCCCAACAAACTCGATTTCGACGCTGCCATTCAGGCGCACCAGCAGTGGCGCGTGCGCCTGCGCAACGCCATCCTCAAGGATGAAAAGCTCGATGTGGCCACCATCCGGCGCGACGACTGCTGCGTGCTGGGCAAATGGATCTACGGCGAAGGCGGCCGGCAACACGGGCAGTTGCCCTTGTTTTCCACGCTGGTGGAGCAGCACAAGCGGTTTCACCAGGAGGCGGGCCACGTGGCCGAGCTCATCGTGCGCGGGCGCAAAGAAGAGGCCAATGCGCTGCTGCAGGGCGATTCGCCGTTCCTGCGTGCAGGCCGGGCGGTGGTCGATACCCTGCACCGCCTCAAGGAGATGGTGGCGGGCGCGCGCAAGTCGGCGGCCATCCAGCAGCAGGCGGCCGCGGGCGGGCGCGGCGCGCCGCGCTTGACGGCGCCGACGGGCGCCGCGACCCCCGCCCCTGCCGCCGCCGCGGCGTCGGCACAGGACGAGTGGACCACGTTTTGAGGCCATGACCGCCGCTCGGCAAGCTTGGCGCGCTCGGCGAGCCGGCGCGGCCCAGCCCGCCATCGCGGGGGCGTGATCAGGGCCCACCAGGCCCCAATGGCCGGCCCGGACGGTGGGATCGGGCTCAGACCAGCCAGCGGCGCAGGCGCTCGATGGCCTCGTCCAGATCGGCGGGGGCGGTGGCGATGGAAAAGCGCACGAAGCGAGCGCCATCGGCTTGGCCGAAATCGGCGCTCGGCGTGGCCACCACGTGCGCGTGGCGCAGCATCGCGCGCACGAACTCCATGCTGTTGGTCACGCCGGCGCGCGCAAACAAGGCGCTGGCATCGGCCCATACGTAAAACGCGCCGTCCGGCTCCACCGGCACGGCGAAGCCCAGCGCGCGCAGCGCCGGCACGAAGGCGTCACGCCGCGCCGCGTAGTCGGCGCGGCGGCGTTCGAACTCGGCCAGGCTCTCCGGCTCGAAGCAAGCCAGCGCCGCATGCTGCGCCACCGCGCTGGCGCAGATATAGTGGTTCTGCATCAGCCGCTCGGCCGCCGGCACGAGCGACTCGGGCAAGACCAGCCAGCCCAGCCGCCAGCCCGTCATGCCGAAATATTTGGAAAAGCTGTTGACGCTGATGACATCGTCGCCCAGCGCCAGTGCGGTTTGGCCGTAGCGCGCCGCAAACGACAGGCCGAGGTAGATCTCGTCGATGACCAACGCGCCGCCGTGCCCCCGCACCACCGCCAGCAGCCGATCCAACGCGGCCGGCTCGATCGACGTTCCCGTGGGGTTGGCCGGCGAGGCCAACATCACGCCGCGCGTGCGCGGCCCCCAGGCCGCCTGGATCTGGGCGGCCGTGGGCTGGTAGCGCGTGGCCGCCGTGGTGGGCAGGGCGGTCGGCGTCACGCCCAAGCTGGCCAGAATCTGTCGGTTGCAGGGGTAGCCCGGGTCCGGCAGCAGCACCTCGTCGCCGGCGTCGAACAAGGCCAGGGTAGCCAGCTGCAGCGCGGCCGAGGCGCCGGCGGTGATGGCAATGCGCCGCGCCGGCACCGCCACCCCATGGCGCTGTGCATACCAGGCCGACAGCCGCTCGCGCAGCGCATCCAGCCCGAGCGCCGCGGTGTACTGGGTGCGGCCGGCGCGGATGGCGGCCTCGGCAGCGGCTTGCACCGGGGGCGGCGCGCCGCGGTCCGGCTCGCCGATATTCAGGTACAGCAGACGCGGCGCCCCCGGCGGCTGGGCGGCCGCATGCGCAGCGGCCTCCTGGGCCACGTGCATCACGAGGAAGGGCGCCACCGCCTGGGCGCGCGTGCTGGCAGGGGGAGCGGGGACCAGGGTTGTCATTTGCCGATGCAAAAGCGGGAAAAGATCACGCCCAGCAGGTCGTCGGCGCCGAACGCGCCGGTCAGGCGCGCCAGCGCTTCCTGCGCCAAGCGCAGCTCCTCGGCCAGCAGCTCCAGCGCCGGTGCGGGGCCCGCCAGCAGCATCTGCGCCGCCTGCACGTGGGTGCGCACCTGCCGCAAGGCATCGACGTGGCGTTGGCGGGCGCTAAACAGCCCCTCCGGCGTGTGGCCCGTCCAGCCCACCGCCTGCAGCAGCCGCTGGCGCAGCGCTGGCAAGCCCGCGCCGGTGCGTGCCGACAGCCGCAGCGGCGCCGCCGACGCCACGACGCCGTCCGCCGCGGTAGCCGGTGCTGCCCGGGCCTCGGCCTCGTCCACGGCGGCCGTGGCACCCGCCGCATCGGCCTTGTTCCAGACGTCGATGACCGGCACGCGCGCCGGCAGCCGCGCGCGCAGCTCGGCGGCGATGGCGGCGTCGGCCTGCGCGTACGCGGGGTCGGCCGCGCGCGTGAGGTCGTGCACGAACAGCACGGCGTCGGCCGTCTCGATGCGCTGCCAGGCGCGCGCGATGCCGATGCGCTCGATTTCATCGACCTCGGCGCCATCGCGCAGGCCGGCGGTGTCGATCACGTGCAGCGGCACGCCCTCGATCTGGATGGCCTGTTGCACCACGTCGCGCGTGGTGCCGGCAACGGGCGTGACGATGGCCACCTCGGCTTGCGCCAGCGCGTTGAGCAGCGAGCTCTTGCCCGCGTTGGGCTGCCCAGCGATGACCACGTGCATGCCTTCGCGCAGCAACGCCCCCTGGCGCGTGCGCGCCAGCACCTCATCCAGCTGCGCCAGCAGCCGCGCCAGCCGTCCGGCGGCGTCGGCCTGTTGCAAAAAATCGATGTCCTCTTCGGGAAAGTCGAGCGTGGCCTCCACCAGCATGCGCAGGTGCACCAGGGACTCGTGCAGCGCCTGCACCGCTTGCGAGAAGGCGCCGCTGAGCGAGCGCGCGGCGCTGCGCGCAGCGGCTTCCGTACTGGCGTCGATCAGGTCGGCCACCGCCTCGGCTTGCGCCAGGTCCAGCTTGCCGTTGAGGAAGGCGCGCTCGGTGAATTCGCCCGGTTGCGCCATGCGCAGGCCCGGCAGGCGCGGCTGTCCGCTGCACGAGTCGGCTTCGGATGCCGCTTGCAGGCAGCGCTGCAGCAACAGCTGCAACAGCACCGGACCGCCGTGCGCCTGCAGCTCCAGCACGTCTTCGCCGGTGTAGGAGTGTGGTGCCGGAAACCACAAGGCGATGCCGTGGTCCAGCGCGCTGCCGTCCGCTGCCAAAAAAGGCCCATAGTGCGCGTATCGGGGCCGCAGGCTACGGCCCAGCAGCGGCGGCATCAACGACGCCAGTCCCCGTCCGGACAGACGCACGATGCCCACCGCGCCGCGCCCCGGGGCGGTGGCGACGGCAACGATGGGTTCGTGGTGGCGGGGCAGCATGCCGCAGGTCGCACGGGCGCAGGCGCGGCGTTCGGGCCGCGTCCGTTTACTTGAACGTGGGCAGGTTGAACTTCAGCGGCACGCCCATCTGATGGTTTATGACGGCCTGCTGCGCGATCGTCAAGATGTTGTTGGTGATCCAGTACAGCACCAAGCCAGCGGGAAAGAAGAAAAACATCACGCTGAAGATGAGCGGCATCAGCCACATCAGCTTGGCCTGCAGCGGATCGGGCGGCAGCGGGTTGAGCGCCGTCTGCACCAGCGTGGTCAGGGTCATCACCAGCGGCAGCACATAGTACGGGTCGGGGGAGGACAGGTCCACGATCCAGCCGATCCAGGGGGCGTTGCGCATCTCGACGCTGGCCAGCAGCACCCAGTACAGGGCAATGAACACCGGGATCTGGATCAGGATGGGCAGACAGCCGCCGAGCGGGTTGACCTTCTCGTCCCGGTACAGCTTCATCATCTCCTGCTGCAGCAACTGCGGCTTGTCTTTCAGGCGCTCGCGCATTTCCATGATGCGCGGATTGATCGCTTTCATCTTGGCCATGCTGCGGTAGGCACTGGCGTTGAGCCAGTAAAAGGCCGCCTTGATCAACACCACCAGGGCGACGATGGCCCAGCCCCAGTTGCCGACGATGGCGTGGATTTTGGCCAGCAGCCAGTACAGCGGCTTGGCCAGGATGGTCAACCAGCCATAGTCCTTGACCAGTTCCAGGCCGGGGGCCAGCGCTTCCAATACTTTTTCTTCTTGCGGGCCGACATAGAGCTGCGCGTCGAAGCGGGCGTGCTCGCCCGGCGCCACCGTCAGCGTGGGGCCGATCTGGCCCACCGCGTACAGGCCATCGACCTTGCGCACGAAGTTCTCGCGCTCCACGCCGGCCGGCAGCAGCCAGGCGGTGACGAAGTAGTGCTGCACCATCGCCACGTAGCCATCGCTGGCGCGGGTCTGGATATCGATCTTGCCCTTGTCGATATCGTCGAAGCCGACCTTTTGGTACTTGGCCGCGTCGCTATACACCGCCGGGCCGGTGAAGGTGGAGTAAAACGGCGTTTCACTGCCAGCGTGCAGGCGGTCACGCAGCAGCTGCTGGTATACGCGCGCCTGCAACGGAGCCTGGCCCACGTTGACCAGTTCGTGTTGCACCCCGATGGCGTAGCTGCCGCGCTGCAGTGTCAGCGTCTTGCGCAGCACCGCGCCGCCGATCGGCACCGACTCGAAGCGCAGCGTCAGGGTCTGCTGTCCGTCGGCCAGCGTCAGCGCCGCCGGATCGGCCGGCTCGACCAGGCGCATCGGCGTCTTGTGAGTGGGCAGGGCGCCGTTGCCGACCACCCCGCTTTGCGCCACGTAGGTGCGACCGTCGCTGTCGGTGAGCAGTTGCAGCGGCGTGAATTGCTGGCGCAGCGCCTTGCCGGTTTCGGCCGCGTGGCGCAGCAGGCGCGCGCCCACCAGCGAGGCGCCTTCGCTGTCGATGGTCAGCTCCAGTACGTCGGTGCGCACCGTGTGGCGCTCGCGCGGCGGCAGCGCGGCGGCCGGAGCCGCGCCGGTGGCCGTCGCATTGGCCGGGGTCGAGGTGGCGATGTCGGCGGCCGGCACACTGGCGTCGCCGTCACGGCGTGGCGCATCGCTGGCTGCCGGGCGGGCCGGGCTGCTGGCCGAGGGAAAGAAGGTGGCTGGCTGGCCGTTGTAAACCTGCCAACGATCCCACAGCAGGATCATCGAGAAACCAAAGATCACCCACAGGATGGATCGGCGAATGTCGCTCATGACGGAGGGGTGTGTTGTTGGAGGGGGAACAGCCGGGGACGCTCGGCAGGGACCGGATCGTGCCCGCCGTCGCACCACGGGTGACAGCGGACCAGCCGGCGCAGGGTCAGGTAGCTGCCGGCACCGGCGCCGTGGCGCTGCAACGCCTCGAGCGCGTAGGCCGAGCAGGACGGGGTGAAGCGGCAACTGGACCCCAGCCAGGGGCTGAGCAGCAGCCGGTAGCCCTGCACCACGCCGATCAGCACCCGTTGCGGCAGGCGGGCGCACCAATGCCCCAGCCGGCGCACGGCGGGCGCGAGGGGGCCGGAGGCGGGCGTACGGCTCATGGAGTGTCGGGCCGGTGACCATCGACACCGGCGGCCAGGCGCTGTCGCAGGCGGGGGCCCAGCAGTTGCAGCAGCTCCAGCCGCGCGGCACGGCGCAGCGCTGCGGAGGTCGCGCTGGGGAACTCCGTGGTCGGGAAGGCCCGTTTCAGCCGCACGACCCAGGCGCCCGTGGGCAGCGGATGCTCGCGCTCGACCGCGTAGATCTGGCGTTTGAGCGTGTTGCGCGTGACCGCGCGCCGTGCCCAGCGCTTGGGCACGACCACCCCCAGCCATGCGCCGTCGCCGGGGAACAGCGGCGCGCCGCGCGGGCCGACCAGCGACGCGGCAGGAATGCCATGGAGCGCGAAATGCGCGGTGTGCACCAGGGCAGGACTGGAGAGCACGGCCTGGAACTGCGCACGCTGGCGAAAGTGCCGTGCCGCTGCGCCCCGCGGCGGCGCCGGCAGGGACGACTCGGGCACCGAGGCGTCAGACGGCCAGGCGCTTGCGGCCCTTGGCGCGGCGCGCGTTGATCACGGCGCGACCGCCACGGGTCTTCATGCGGACCAGAAAGCCATGGGTGCGCGCGCGACGGATCTTGGAGGGTTGATAGGTGCGTTTCATGTGAGTCTGCCCGGTTCGATCGAGTAAACCCTAAATTATGGCAAAAACCGCCCGGTGTGCCAACGGCCGCGCGGGGCGGGGGATCGGTGCGGGCTGTCAAGCGGGGCCAACCCGCATGTGGATAAGTGGTTCGCGGCGGCTACAATGGACGACTTTGGCGGGGTGGCTGTCCACATGCCGGATTCCGGTCCCGGGCGGGACGGTCCGGGCCGCGACGATCCCATGCCTGCCATCGACCGAATCCCCCACCCATGAGTTCCCCGCGTTCCCTGTCCGATGCGAACGCCGCTGCCCAGCGGGCCGCCCCGGCCGCATCCGATCTGTGGTCGGCGTGCGTCGAGCGGTTGAGCCAGGAGCTGCCGGTCCAGCAGGTCAACACCTGGATCCGGCCGCTGGTCGCGCGCGTGGCCGAAGACGGCTCGCGCGTGACGCTGGCGGTGGCCAACCGTTTCAAGATGGACTGGGTGCGCGCGCAATACGCCGGCAAGATCGGCGCGGCCTTGCAGGCCATCGCCGGCCAGCCGGTCGCCGTGGAGCTGGTGCTCGCCCCGCGCGAGGCCCCCAGCGCGCAGCGCCCCCCTACCCCCGGCGTGGCCGGGGGGGCGGTGCCGCGCGTCGCCGTGGCCCCCGTGCGCACCGATCCGGTGTTTGCCGAGTTGCCCGAGGCGCCGGCCGCGGCCGAGCCGCCGCTGCCCGACCACAAGCACCGGCTCAACCCGGCGCTGACCTTTGCCACGCTGGTGGAAGGCTCCGCCAACCGCATGGCGCGCGCGGCAGCCATGCACGTGGCCGCGAGCCCCGGGCAGTTGTACAACCCGCTGTTCATTTACGGCGGCGTGGGCCTGGGCAAGACGCACCTGGTGCACGCGATCGGCAACCAGCTGCTGGCCGACCGCCCCGATGCCAAGGTGCTCTACATCCACGCCGAGCAGTTCGTCTCGGACGTCGTCAAGTCGTACCAGCGCAAGACGTTCGACGCCTTCAAGCAGCGCTACCACAGCCTGGACCTGCTGCTGATCGACGATGTGCAGTTCTTTGCCAACAAGGACCGCACGCAGGAGGAATTCTTCAACGCCTTCGAGGCGCTGCTGGCCAAGAAGAGCCACATCGTGATGACCAGCGACACCTACCCCAAGGGGTTGACGGACATCCACGAGCGGCTGGTGTCGCGCTTCGACTCGGGCCTGACGGTGGCTATCGAGCCGCCGGAGCTGGAGATGCGCGTGGCCATCCTCATCAGCAAGGCGCAGGCCGAGGGCGCCACGATGCCGGAGGACGTGGCCTTCTTCGTCGCCAAGAATGTGCGCTCCAACGTTCGCGAGCTGGAGGGCGCGCTGCGCAAGATCCTGGCGTACTCGCGCTTCAACCAGAAAGAGGTGTCGATCGCGCTGGCGCGCGAGGCGCTCAAGGACCTGTTGAGCATCCAGAACCGCCAGATCAGCGTCGAAAACATCCAAAAGACGGTGGCCGACTTCTACAAGATCAAGGTCGCCGACATGTATTCCAAGAAGCGGCCGGCCAACATCGCGCGGCCGCGCCAGATCGCCATGTACCTGGCCAAGGAGCTGACGCAAAAGAGCCTGCCGGAGATCGGTGAGCTCTTTGGCGGGCGCGACCACACGACGGTGCTGCACGCGGTGCGCAAGATCGCCGCCGAGCGGCAGAACCAGCCCGAACTCAACCAGCAACTCCACGTGTTGGAGCAGACCCTGAAAGGCTGACACGCATGATCGTCTTGCAAGCGACCCAGGACCGGCTGCTGGCTGCCCTCCAGTCGGTGGCCGGCATCGTCGAGCGCCGCCACACCCTGCCGGTGCTCGCCAATGTGCTGATTCACCACGCGGGGGCCGCGACCCAGCTCACCACCTCCGACCTGGAAATCCAGATCCGCACCACGGCCGATCTGGGCGGCGACGACGGCCAGTTCGCCACCACGGTCGGGGCGCGCAAGCTGATCGACATTCTGCGCACGCTGCCCGCGGACCAGAAGGTGACGCTGGAGTCCGCCGGGGGGCGGCTGCTGCTCAAAGCGGGCAAGAGCCGCTTCACCCTGCAGACGCTGCCGGCCGAGGACTTTCCGCTGGTGCAGGAGTCGCCCACCTTTGGCCCGGCGTTCTCGGTGCCGCAAAAGGTGCTCAAGGCGCTGCTGGGGCAGGTGTCGTTCGCCATGGCGGTGCAGGACATTCGCTACTACCTCAACGGCATTCTGTTCGTCGCCGAGGGGCGCCAGCTCACCCTCGTGGCCACCGACGGCCACCGGCTGGCGCTGGCCAGCGCCGCGCTGGATGTGGACGTGCCCAAGCAGGAGGTGATCCTGCCGCGCAAGACGGTGCTGGAGCTGCAGCGGCTGCTGTCGGACCAGGACGGCGCGATCGAGATGCGCTTTGCCGCCAACCAAGCCAAGTTCAGCTTCGGCGGCATGGAGTTCGTCACCAAGCTGGTGGAGGGCAAGTTCCCCGACTACAACCGCGTGATCCCGCGCGCGCACCGCAATGTGATCGTGCTGGGCCGCGCGCCGCTGCTGGCCAGCCTGCAGCGCGCCGCCATCATGACCAGCGACAAATTCAAGGGCGTGCGCCTGCACCTGGAGCCCGGGCTGCTGCAGGTGGCGGCCAACAACGCCGATCAGGAGGAGGCGGTCGACGAGCTGGACATCGAGTACAGCGGCGACGTCATCGACATCGGCTTCAACGTCAGCTACCTGATCGAGGCGTTGGCCAACATGGGGCAGGACCTGGTGCGCATCGAGCTGCAGGACGGCAACTCCTCGGCCCTGGTCACGATCCCCGACGACGACCGCTTCAAGTACGTCGTCATGCCGATGCGCATCTGAAAGTCTCCATGAGCGAATCCCAGACCCCTCAAGCGCCCGGCACGGGCTACGGCGCCGACGCCATCCAGATCCTCGAAGGCCTGGAGGCGGTGCGCAAGCGCCCCGGCATGTACATCGGTGACACCTCCGACGGCACCGGCCTGCACCACCTGGTGTTCGAGGTGGTGGACAACTCCATCGACGAGGCGCTGGCCGGCCACTGCGACGACATTGTCGTCACCATCCACACCGACAATTCGATCAGCGTGGTGGACAACGGGCGCGGCATCCCCACCGGCATCAAGTGGGACGACAAGCACGAGCCCAAGCGCAGCGCCGCCGAAATCGCGCTGACCGAGCTGCACGCCGGCGGCAAGTTCAACCAGAACAGCTACAAGGTTTCCGGTGGTCTGCACGGGGTGGGGGTGAGCTGCGTCAACGCGCTGTCGCGCTGGCTGCGCCTGACGGTGCGCCGCGACGGCAAGGTGCACCTGCTGGAGTTTGCCCGCGGCGTGGTGCAAAACCGCCAGATCGAGCGCGCGGCGGGCCCCGACGGCCAGGTGGTGGAGGTCTCGCCGATGCGGGTGCTGGGTGCCACCGACAAGCGCGGCACCGAGGTGCACTTTTTGCCCGATACCGAGATCTTTCGCGAGAACCACGACTTTCACTACGAGATCCTGTCCAAGCGGCTGCGCGAGCTGAGCTTTCTGAACAACGGCGTGCGCATCCGCCTGATCGACGAGCGCACCGGCAAGAGCGACGACTTTTCCGGCGCCGGCGGGGTCAAGGGCTTCGTCGAGTTCATCAACGCCGGCAAAAAGGTGCTGCACCCCACGGTGTTCCACGCCACGGGCGCGCGGCCAGCCGACAGCTATGGCGGCATCCCCGGCACCGAGATCGGCGTCGAGGTGGCCATGCAGTGGAACGACGGCTACAACGAAAACGTCCTCTGCTTCACCAACAACATCCCGCAGCGCGACGGCGGCACGCACCTGACCGGCCTGCGCGCGGCGATGACGCGCGTGATCGGCAAGTACATCGAGCAAAACGAGCTGGCCAAGAAGGCCAGGGTCGAGGTCAGCGGCGACGACATGCGCGAGGGGCTGTGCTGCGTGCTGTCGGTCAAGGTGCCGGAGCCGAAGTTTTCCAGCCAGACCAAGGACAAGCTGGTCAGCTCCGAGGTGCGCGCGCCGGTGGAGGACATCGTCGCCAAGGCGCTCACCGACTACCTGGAAGAGCGGCCCAACGATGCCAAGATCATCTGCGGCAAGATCGTCGAGGCCGCGCGGGCGCGCGAGGCGGCGCGCAAGGCGCGCGAGATGACACGCCGCAAGGGCGTGCTCGACGGGCTGGGGTTGCCTGGCAAGCTGGCCGACTGCCAGGAGAAGGACCCGGCGCTGTCGGAGATCTACATCGTCGAGGGGGACTCGGCCGGCGGCAGCGCCAAGCAGGGCCGCGACCGCAAGTTCCAGGCCATCCTGCCGCTGCGCGGCAAGATCCTCAACGTCGAGAAGGCACGCTACGAAAAGCTGCTGTCCAGCAACGAGATCCTGACCCTCATCACGGCGCTGGGCACGGGCATCGGCCGCGCCAGCGAAGACGACGCCGGGCGCGGCAAGAGCGGCGCGGACGACTT
The DNA here is from genome assembly GCF_007556755.1 of Tepidimonas fonticaldi. GTDB lineage: Bacteria > Pseudomonadota > Gammaproteobacteria > Burkholderiales > Burkholderiaceae_C > Tepidimonas > Tepidimonas fonticaldi. The sequence continues at coordinate 22,004 of NZ_VJOO01000030.1, forward strand.
CGACATCGCCAAGCTGCGCTACCACCGCATCATCATCATGACCGACGCGGACGTGGACGGCGCCCACATCCGCACCCTGCTGCTGACCTTTTTCTACCGCCAGATGCCGGAGCTGGTGGAGCGCGGCCATATCTACATCGCGCAGCCGCCGCTGTACAAGGTCAAGGCCGGCAAGGAAGAGCTGTACCTGAAGGACGATGCCGCGCTGGACGCCTTTTTGTTGCGCGTCGCGCTCAAAGAGGCCAGCCTGCACACCGGCGGCGCCCAGGGCACGGTGCTGGCCGGCGAGACGCTGGCCGAACTGGCGCGCCAGCACCAGGCGGCCGAGGCGGTGATCGCCCGGCTGTCGGCCTTCATGGACGCCGAGGCGCTGCGCGCCGTGGCCGACGGCGTCGCGCTCGACCTGGACGACATGGAGGCCGCGGCCCGCAGCGCCGCCGCCCTGCAGGCCGCGCTGCGCGAGGGCAGTGCCACCGGGGTGCCGGCCGAGGTGAGCGCCGAGTTTGATGCACGCGCGGACAAGCCGCTGCTGCGCATCAGCCGACGCCACCACGGCAACGTGCGCTCCAGCGTCATCACGCAGGATTTCGTGCACGGGGCCGACTACGCCGTGCTGGCCGATGCGGCCCGCACCTTCCAGGGCTTGCTGGGCGAGGGCGCCAAGGTCGTGCGGGGCGAGGGCGAACGCGCCAAGGAAGCGCCGGTGGCCGATTTCCGCTCGGCGATGCGCTGGCTGCTCGCCGAGGCGGAGCGCACCACCAGCCGCCAGCGCTACAAGGGCCTGGGCGAGATGAATCCCGAACAGCTCTGGGAAACCACGATGAACCCCGAGGTGCGCCGGCTGCTGCAGGTGCGCATCGAGGACGCCATCGAGGCCGACAAGGTGTTCACGATGCTCATGGGCGACGAGGTCGAGCCGCGCCGCGTGTTCATCGAAACCAACGCGCTGCGGGCGGCGAATATCGATGTGTGAGTGAGCGGCGTCTGCCCCAACACCACCTGGAGTGCCCAAGGTGGTGGAGTCATACAATCACCTGACCGTGTCGCATGTGAGAGACAAAATCGGGCCCAAGGAGGATTCGTTCATGGCCCAGACCTCGATGCTGCACGTTCGGGTGGAATCAAAGCCCGCCAGCAGTAAGCGGGCGCCGTTGCCGCGGGTGAGCGACTACACCAAGGCGTTCCTCAAAGACTGGGAGCGCCTTTCGCGCTCGGGGCCGCTACGACCTGAAGCGGCTGAAGGAGGCGATGTTGCTGCTGATTGGCAACGATGCGCCGTTGGGGCCCGAATGGCTGGATCACCCGCTGAAGGGCGAGTGGGCGGATCATCGCGAATGCCACATCGGCGGCGACTTCCTGCTAATCTACCGCCTGGAGGGCAACGCCATCGTCTTCGTGCGGGCGGGCACGCACTCGGATTTGTTCGAGGAGTGATCCGTGTGTAAGGGTTTGGTGTGACACCCATGTGGAATCGCAGCGTATTTTCCGTACCGAAGATGGATTGCCCGTCCGAGGAAAACCTCATCCGCATGGCGTTGCGCGACCTGCCGGACGTGGTGTTGGCCTTCGACCTGGCGCAGCGCCGTCTGACGGTGCAGCACCCGGGGCCGGCCGAGGCGGTGCTGGCCCGGCTGGAGCGGCTGAACCTGGGCGCGCGTCTGGCGCACACCGAGCCGGTAGCGCAGCCGTCCGCCCCGCCGGCGTCGACCGACGCGACCGAGTCGCGCGTGCTGTGGACCCTGCTGGCCATCAACGGGGCCATGTTTTTGCTGGAAATCGGGGTGGGCATCGTGGCCCAGTCCACCGGTCTGTTGGCCGACGCGATGGACATGTTTGCCGATGCCGCGGTGTACGGCGTGGCGTTGTTTGCCGTCGGCCGCTCGGCCGCCCGCAAGGTGCAGGCGGCGCATCTGGCGGGGTGGTTGCAGCTGACGCTGGCCTTGCTCGCGCTGGCCGAGGTGGGGCGGCGCTGGGTGCAGGGCAGCGAGCCGGTGTCGGCGCTGATGATGGGCGTGGGGGTGGTGGCCCTGGTGGCCAATGTGGCCTGCCTGTGGCTGGCGGCGCGGCACCGGGGGCTGGGCGCCCACATGAAGGCGAGTTACATCTTCTCCGCCAACGACGTGCTCGCCAACCTGGGGGTCATCGTGGCGGGCCTGCTGGTGGCGTGGACCGGCTCGCGCGTGCCCGATCTGGTCATCGGGGGCGTGATCGGGTTGGTCGTGCTCGACGGGGCGCGGCGGATACTGGCGCTGCGCTGAATGCCCATGCCGCCCGCCCGTGACCCCGCCCCGGCGCCGTGCGTGCTGGCCACGGGTTTGGTCAAACGCCATAGGGCACTTCTCGAAACCTCCCTCCCCCTTGCAGCCCGTGAGCCGGCATGATGGCGCCCATGAGCACATCGCGCATCAAGCCCTCGTCCTTCTGGCGCTCTCAGCCCGGCGCTGACCTGTTCGTGCAAGACCAACGCCAAGCCAAGCTCGGCGGCTTCATCGCCAACCTGGCAGCAATGGACGAACTGATCGACTTCGCGGCCATTGCCGCCCGGGTCGACACCGCCTGCCCTCGCGCTGACCGTAGCAAAGGCGCTCGCCCGCCGTACCCCACCGAGGTGATGGTGCGGCTGCTGTTCATCCAGTCGCTGTACAACTTGAGCGACGAGGACTGCGAGTACCAGGTGCTGGACCGCATGAGCTTGCCGCACTTCTGCCGCCTGGACGCAGCACTGCACATCCCCGATGCGCGCACGCTGTGGAGTTTCAAGCAGCGCTTGGCCCAAGGCGGTCTGGGCGGCCGCGCCATCTTCGAGGCGGTGAGCCTGCAGTTGCAGCAGCACGGCTACATCCCGCGTGGCGGGCAGATCGTGGACGCCAGCATCGTGCAGGCACCGGTGACCCAGGCGAACAAGGACGAGCGCGAAGCCCTCAACGAAGGCCGCAGGCCCGAGGGCTGGAATGCCAAGCGGCTGCAGCACACCGACCGCGACGCGTGCTGGACCAAGAAGCACGGCAAGAGCGTGTATGGCTACAAACTGCACGCCAACACGGATGCGCGCTACAAGCTGATCCGCCGGGTCAAGGTCACGCCGGCCAATGTCGATGACGGCCAGACGCTCAAGGAGGTGCTGGACCGCGCCAACACCGGCGCGCGGCTGCTGGCCGACCGAGGCTACGACGCGCAGACCAACCGGGCGTTGCTGCAGGCCCACGGGCTGCGCGACGGCATCGCGCGGCGTGCCAAGCCCGGGCAGGAGCGGCGCGTGCGACTGGACGCGCGCAACAAGGCGATCAACCGCGTCCGCGCCAGAGGCGAACATGTGTTCGCCGGCCTCGAGCAGTTGGGCGGCAAGTGCGTGCGGGCGATGACGCTGGCGAGAAACGAACTGGCGATCCTGCTCAAGTGCGCGGCGTACAACGCCAAGCGGCTGGTCTGGCTGGTGCGCCATGACCCGTGCGGGTGTGCGCGATGAAGGGAGAGGTGCGCCCGCTGCAGCCTGCAAACGCCGTTTTGCAGGGCCTCGGGCGCCCGCCAAGGCTGCGATGACGGGGCCTGAGCGGCACCGAGAACCCCGAACTGAACGACGCGAGCGCCCTCATGCCGGTTCAGCCTTCGGAAATGGGGTTTTGCGAAGTGCCCTGCAGGAAGGTCGCCATTTCCGGCATAATTGGGCGCTTGACGCCGGCGCCGTCTCCGCGCGCCGCGCGGATTCTCCCCTCCTCGCTGCAGCCACGGAGCCCCACATGGCCGACTCCTTCGCCACCCGCGCGCATCTCGACCTCAACGGCAAGACCTACACCTACTACAGCCTGCCGAAACTGGCCCAGCGATTCGATCTGGCGAAGCTGCCGTACTCGATGAAGATCCTGCTGGAGAACCTGCTCCGGCACGAGGACGGCGTCACCGTGCTGCCCGAGCACATCGAGGCGGTCGCGAAGTGGGATCCGCTGAAGGAGCCGGACACCGAGATCGCGTTCATGCCCGCCCGCGTGGTGCTGCAGGACTTCACCGGCGTGCCCTGCGTGGTCGACCTCGCCGCGATGCGCGACGCGGTGACGCGGCTCGGCGGCAACCCGGCCCAGATCAATCCGCTGATCCCGTCCGAGCTGGTGATCGACCACTCGGTGCAGGTCGACGTGTTCGGCCGTCCGGACGCGCTCGACCTCAACGGCAAGATCGAGTTCGAGCGCAACAAGGAGCGCTACAGCTTCCTGCGCTGGGGCCAGAAGGCGTTCCGCAACTTCAAGGTGGTGCCGCCCAACACCGGCATTGTGCACCAGGTGAACCTCGAGTACCTCGCGCGCGTGGTCGTCGAGCGCGAAGTGGACGGCGTGCTGCAGGCGTTCCCGGACACCGTGTTCGGCACCGACTCGCACACCACCATGATCAACGGCATCGGCGTGCTCGGCTGGGGCGTCGGCGGCATCGAGGCGGAAGCGGCGATGCTCGGCCAGCCCTCGTCGATGCTGATTCCGCAGGTGGTCGGCTTCAAGCTGACCGGCCGGCTGCCGGAGGGCTCCACCGCCACCGACCTCGTGCTCACCGTCACCCAGATGCTGCGCAAGCTCGGCGTGGTCGGAAAGTTCGTCGAGTTCTTCGGCGACGGCCTGCAGCACCTGCCGCTGGCCGACCGCGCCACCATCGCCAACATGGCGCCCGAGTACGGCGCCACCTGCGGCATCTTCCCGATCGACGCCGAGGCGCTGAACTACCTGCGCCTGTCCGGCCGTCCGGAGGCGCAGATCGCGCTGGTCGAGGCCTACGCCAAGGCGCAGGGCCTGTGGCACGAGCCCGGCCAGGCGGAAGCGCAGTACTCCGCGGTGCTGCATCTCGACCTCGGCGACGTCAAGCCGTCGCTGGCCGGCCCGAAGCGCCCGCAGGACCGCGTGCTGCTGCAGGACGTGCAGGCCAACGCGCGCGACGCGATCGCCGGCCTCACCGCCAAGCGCACGCCGAAGGCGGCGGTCGAGACCATGGCCGCCGAGGGCGGCGCGCAGCCGCAGGCCGCGCACCTGGCCGCCCGTCCGATCTCGAAGCTGCGCATCCAGGACCAGGACTGCGAGCTCACCGACGGCTCGGTGGTGATCGCCGCGATCACCTCCTGCACCAACACCTCCAACCCGGCGGTGATGCTGGGCGCCGGCCTGCTCGCGCGCAACGCCGCGCGGCTGGGCCTGAAGGCCAAGCCGTGGGTGAAGACCTCGCTCGCACCGGGCTCGCTGGTGGTCACCGACTACCTGAAGAAGGCCGGCGTGCTCGACGATCTGGAGAAGCTCGGCTTCTACGTGGTCGCCTACGGCTGCACCACCTGCATCGGCAACTCCGGCCCGCTGCCGGACGAGGTCTCGCGCGCGATCGCCGAGAACGACCTCGTGGTCGCCTCGGTGCTGTCGGGCAACCGCAACTTCGAGGGCCGCGTGCACCCCGAGGTGAAGATGAACTACCTCGCCTCGCCGCCGCTGGTGGTCGCCTACGCGATCGCGGGCACGGTCGACATCGACCTGAGCAAGGACCCGCTGGCGCACACGCCCGACGGCAAGCCGGTCTATCTGCGCGACATCTGGCCGAGCAACAAGGAGATCGGCGACGTCATCGCCGCGACCATCGGCCCGGAGATGTTCGCCAAGAACTACGCCGACGTGTTCAAGGGCGACACCCGCTGGAACCAGATCGAATCGCCGGAGGGCGAGTCGTACAAGTGGGACGCCTCGTCGACCTACATCAAGAACCCGCCCTATTTCGACGGCATGAGCATGAACGTCGGCACCATCGACGACGTGCACGGCGCGCGCGTGCTGGGTCTGTTCGGCGACTCGATCACCACCGACCACATCTCCCCGGCCGGCAGCATCAAGAAGGACTCGCCGGCGGGCCGCTACCTGATCTCGCGCGGCGTGCAGCCGGCCGACTTCAACAGCTACGGCTCGCGCCGCGGCAACGACGAAGTGATGGTGCGCGGCACCTTCGCCAACATCCGCATCAAGAACCTGATGCTGGGCGGCGAGGAAGGCGGCAACACGATCTACTTCGGCAAGGACGGCTCGCGCGAGAAGCTGGCGATCTACGACGCGGCGATGAAGTACAAGGCCGACGGCGTGCCGCTGGTGGTGATCGCCGGCAAGGAATACGGCACCGGCTCCTCGCGCGACTGGGCGGCCAAGGGCACCAAACTGCTGGGCGTGAAGGCGGTGATCGCCGAGAGTTTCGAGCGCATCCACCGCTCCAACCTGGTCGGCATGGGCGTGTTGCCGCTGCAGTTCCTCGACGGCCAGAACGCGCAGACGCTCGGCCTCGACGGCACCGAGACCTACGACATCGTCGGCCTCGCCGACGGCCAGTCGAAGACCGCCACCGTCATCGCCCGCAAGGCCGACGGCGGCGAGGTCCGCTTCGAGGTGCGCGTGCTGCTGCTGACGCCGAAGGAAGTCGAATACTTCCGCCACGGCGGCATCCTGCATTACGTGCTGCGCCAGCTCGCCGCGAAGAAGGCCGCCTAAGCCGCTGCGGATCGGGCGGAAGCCCCGCCCGCGCCAGCGGCGCGGGCGTTCGGAAGGGCCGCGCGGCAGTGCCGCGCAAGCGGCCCTCCCTCACCCGCCACGGCGGCATCCTGCATTACGTGCTGCGCCAGCTCGCCGCGAAGAAGGCCGCCTAAGCTGCTGCGGATCGGGCGGTCGCGCCATGTCACGCCATAGGGCACTTCTCGAAACCTCCCTCCCCCTTGCAGCCCGTGAGCCGGCATGATGGCGCCCATGAGCACATCGCGCATCAAGCCCTCGTCCTTCTGGCGCTCTCAGCCCGGCGCTGACCTGTTCGTGCA
>NZ_VJOO01000031.1 GCF_007556755.1 Tepidimonas fonticaldi
CGGCACGGGCGGGGGAGCGGGGGGATTCGGACGGCAGGGTCATAGACGGTCGGGGCGTGCGCAAAGCCCAATGGGGGCGAAACAGGTCAATGACTGTGCCATAATTTTCGTCTCGCGCGCCGGAGTGGCGAAATTGGTAGACGCAGCAGATTCAAAATCTGCCGGTGGAGACACCGTGCCGGTTCGAGTCCGGCCCCCGGCACCACAACGCGCGATCCCCGGCCAGCAACCCTTCCCGGACCGTTGGATAGCGCAAGCGCAGGCGCAACTCCTGATGCAGGCGGCGGTTCGCCAGGCGGCGGGACTCGCTCATGAACGACAGCACCATCAGCGGCAGTTGCCGCTCGGCCCCGTCGCGGGCGATGCGCGGCGGGCGCGGCAGCCCCAACAGATCGGCCGCCAGATCGAAATAATCGCCCATCTTCAGTTGGCTGTCGTCGCACACATGGACCGTGCGCTGCGGACGCCCCAGCCACAGCGCGCGCACACAGGCCCGCGCCAGATCGTCCGCATGAATGTGGTTGGTGTAGACGTCGTCCTCGGGGCGCAGCACGGGCATGCCCCGGCGCAGGCGATCGGCCGGCCCGCCCGGGCGGTCGTGGGCGTAGATACCCGGGATGCGCAACACGCTCACCCGCGCCCCGGTGCGCCGCGCCCACCATCGCCACTGCTGCTCGGCATCCAGCCGGCGCCAGGCGCGCGGCGTCTCGGGGGCGGGGGGGCGGGTCTCGTCCACCCATGCACCGCCGCAGTCCCCGTACACCCCGCTGGTCGAGCCATACACCAGCGCCGCCGGGGCGCGCCGGCGAGCCAGCGCCGCCGCCAGGGCGCGCGAGCGCGGGTCGCGCCGCCAGTCGCTCAGCCCCTCGCTGGGCGGCGGGGCCAGGTGCAGGACACGGTCGGCCAGGCCCGCCAGCCGCTGCAGCGAGCGCGGCTGATCCAAATCGCCCACCAGCGGGGTGATGCCGGCCGCCCGCAGCGCTTCCACGCGCTCGGGGCTGGATGTCAAGGCCAGCAGCCGCACCCGCTGACCGAGCAGGCGCGCAGCGCGCAGCCCCACGTCACCACAGCCCACGATCAGCACCCGCTGCCGCCGAAACCGCGCCGGCAGCGCCCCACCCGTTCCATTCAACATCGGTTCACATCCTGCGCGGCACACTGATCGGGCACGCCGCGGCGCGGCATTTGCGACAATCCAGCCCTACCTTTGATGCGGCCTTTGGCCCGCCCCGCAAGTATGACATTCACCATCACCGTCGAACCCAGCGGCCGCACCTACACGGCCACCGAGAACGAAACCCTGCTCGCCGCCGCCATCCGGCAAGGCATCGGCCTGCCCTACGGCTGCAAGGACGGCGCCTGCGGATCGTGCAAATGCCGCAAGCTCTCCGGCTCCGTCACGCACGGCCCGCACCAGTCCAAAGCCCTGAGCGCCGACGAAGAGGCCGCCGGGCTGATCCTCACCTGCTGCGCCACCGCGCACAGCGACGTCGTGATCGAATCGCGTCAGGTCACCGAGGCCGGGGCCTTCCCCGTCAAAAAGCTGCCCGTGCGCGTGCTGCAGCTCGAACGCGCCGCGCCCGACGTCATGATCGTGCGCCTGCAACTGCCGGCCAACGACACCTTCCAATACCACGCCGGGCAGTATGTCGAGTTCTTGCTGCGTGATGGCGCGCGCCGCGCCTACTCCATGGCCATCGCGCCGCACGTCAAAACCGACGTGCCCATGCTGGAGCTGCACATTCGCCACATGCCGGGCGGCAAATTCACCGACCATGTCTTCGGCGCCATGAAGGAAAAGGAGATCCTGCGCATCGAAGGGCCGTACGGCAGCTTCTATCTGCGCGAAGGCTCGGACAAGCCGATCATCCTGCTGGCCTCCGGCACCGGCTTCGCCCCCATCAAGGCGATCGTGCAACATCTGCAGCACAAGGGCATCACCCGCCCCCTCTGGCTGTACTGGGGGGGCCGACGCCCCCAGGACTTGTACCAGGACGCCTGGATCCGCGAGACGGCCGCGAGCCTGCCCCACCTGACCTACGTCCCCGTGGTGTCCGACGCCCTGCCCGAGGACCACTGGACGGGCCGCACTGGCTTCGTCCACCAGGCCGTCCTGGCCGACCATCCGGACCTCTCCGGCTTCGAGGTCTATGCCTGTGGCGCCCCGGTGGTGGTGGAATCCGCCCGGCGCGATTACGCAGCCGCGGGTTTGCCCGCCGAAGCGTTCTACGCCGACGCCTTCACCTCGGAAGCCGACAAAATGCAGAGTTGATACCCGACAACCAGGAGACTGCCCATGCAACGCCGCCCCTTCCTCCGCACCGCCTGCGCCCTGACCACCTCCGCCCTGCTGGCGCCGGCCTGGGCCCAGACCGGCCAGCGCGTCACGCGCATCGTGGTTCCCTTCGCCGCGGGCGGCCCCATCGACACCACGGCACGTATTCTGGCCGAACAGGTCAAGGACAAGCTCGGCACCGTCATCATCGAAAACCGCCCGGGCGGCGGCGGCAACATCGGTGTGGAAGCGGTGGCCCGCGCCCAGCCCGACGGCCACACGCTCGGCATCGCCACCACCGCATCGCACGCCATCAACCCTTGGCTGTTCAGCAAACTGCCGTTCGATCCGGCTCGGGATTTCGTGGCCATCACCGCCATGGTGCGCGTGCCCAATGTGCTGGTCATGAACGCCGAGGCGGCGCAACGCCTGCGGATCCAGACGGTCGCGGACTTGATCCGCTACGCCAAGGCCAACCCCGGCAAGCTCAACTACGGCTCGGGGGGCAACGGCAGCGCGGGGCACCTGGCTGGCGAACTGTTCAAGAACCAGGCCGGCATTTTCGCGGTGCACATCCCCTACAACGGCGGCAACCCGGCGCAACTGGCGCTGCTGGCCGGGCATGTCGATTTCAATTTCGACAACTTGGCGACGGCCGCCGCCAACATCCGCGCCGGCAAGGTCAAGGCGCTGGCCGTGACCACCGCCCAACGCGCCAGCGTCATGCCCGAACTGCCCACCGTGGCCGAGACGCTCCCGGGTTTTGAAGTGGACACCTGGTGGGGACTCATCGCGCCAGCGGGCACCCCGCGCGAGACGGTCAACCGACTCAACCGCGTGTTCACCGAAGCCCTGCAAAGCCCGGAAGTGAAAACCCGGTTTGCCGCCTTGATGGCCGAACCCGCCCCCAGCACGCCCGAGCAGTTCGAAGAGTGGATGCGGCGCGAGCGTGCCAAATACGAACGCGTCGTCAAGCTCAGCGGCGCCAAAGTCGACTGAACGGTCGGCTCGCGACGCCCTGGGCGTTCAACCTTGCGCGAGCAGCCGGCGCACGTCGTTTGCCAAGGCCTGTGCCCCGCTGCCATAGCGGTGGTACAGGCGCACGCGCCCCTGGGTGTCGTACACATAGCTGCCCGCGGAGTGGTCCATGGTGTAGCTGGTCGGGGTCTGGCCTTCGACCTTTTTGTAATACACCTTGAAAGCCTTGGCGAGCGCCGGCAGCTCCTCGGGCGTGGCCCGCAGCGCCAGAAAGCTCGGATCGAAGCTGGCCATGTAGGCCCGCATGACCTCGGGCGTGTCCCGCTCCGGGTCCACGCTGATGAAAATGCCCTGCAGGCGCTCGCCATCGGCGCCGAGCAGCCGCTTGGCTTCGGCCAGCTCGCCCAGCGACGTGGGGCACACATCGGGGCACTGCGTGTAGCCAAAGAACACCACCACCACCTTGCCGCGAAAATCCGCCAGCGTGCGGCGCTGTCCGTTCTGGTCCGGCAGGTCGAAGCCTTGCGCGTAATCGGCTCCGGTGATGTCGATACCGCTGAAGGCAGCGGGCCGATCGCCACACCCGCCGAGCCAGCCCGCGCCCAGGGTCAACACCGCCGCACCGGCCCCGCCCAACAGGCGGGCGAGCGCCCCGCGGCGGGCGGTGGGCGACGGGGACGGCACGGATTTGGGGCGACGACGGGTCATGGCGTCATGATCAGATAGTGGTCCACCAGCATGGCCGCAAACAGCGCCGACAGATGGATCAGCGAAAAACGGAAGGTCTTGCGCGCCAGGGCGTCGGAGTACGACCGCCACAGGCGCCAGGCATAGGCCACGAAGCCCGCATTCAGCCCCAGCGCCGCCAGCAGATACAGCCAGCCGTTCATGCGCAGCAAATAGGGCAGCAGACAGGCCGCCAGCAGAATCAGCGTGTAGAGCAGGATCTGCAACCGCGTGAAGTCCGAGCCGTGCGTCACCGGCAGCATGGGCAAGCCCGATTTGCGGTAATCCTCCACCCGGTACAGCGCCAGGGCCCAGAAGTGCGGCGGGGTCCACAAGAAGATGATCAGAAACAGCACCAGCGGTTCCGCGGTGATGGCGTCCGTCATGGCGGTCCAGCCCAGCACCGGGGGCATGGCGCCGGATGCCCCGCCGATGACGATGTTCTGGGGCGTCAGCGGCTTGAGGATCACCGTGTAAATCACCGCATACCCGACGAAGGTGGCCAGCGTCAGCCACATGGTGAGCGGATTGACCGCCACATACAGCAGGGCCGAGCCCGCCGTGCACAGCAGCGCCGAAAACACCAGTGCCTGACGCTGGCTGAGCTCGCCCCGGGCGGTCGGGCGCCACGCGGTGCGGCGCATGCGGGCGTCGATCTGCTGCTCGATCAGGCAATTGAAGGCGGCCGCCGCGCCGGACACCATCCAGATGCCCAGGCACGCGACGGCCATGGTCAACCACTGGGCGGCGCTGGGCCACCCGGGCACCGCGAGCACCATGCCGATCAGCGCGCAAAAGACGATGAGCTGGATGACGCGCGGCTTCATCAGCACGTAGTACTGACGCCACGTCGGCGGCAGGGGCGAGGCCACGGCAGACGAGGTCGTGCTCATGCGCGGCGCTCCCGCCAAGCCGGTGCCGCCACGGACCGCGTGGCCGCCGCAGCCCCACCCACCGGGACCGACGCGGTCGCGGCCAGCCAACCCGCCAACAGCGCAACCAGCACCGCCGCTCCCCCGGTGTGGGCCACCGCCGCCACCAGCGGCCACTCCAGCACCACGTTGCTCAGCCCGGTGAGCAACTGCCAGCCGGCCAGCGCCAGCAGCCAGCGGCCGTGGGCGGCCATACCGGCGCGACGCAGCGCCCAACCGACGCCCACCAGGGCGGCCAGCACGACATAGGCAAACAGCCGGTGCACATAGTGGATCGCGGTCAGGGCCGCAAAGGGCAACGCCTCGCCGCTGCCCTGCGCACCCAGTTCGCGCCACAGCTCGAAGCCACGCGCAAAGTCCATCGGCGGCCACCAGCTGCCTTGGCAGGTGGGGAAGTCGCGACACGCCAGCACGGCATAGTTGGTGCTGACCCAGCCACCCAGCGCGACCTGCAGCCAGACGGCGACGAACAAGGCCCACAGCGCCGCGCGCAGCCCCGGGCTCAGCCGGGCCGCCTGCCAGGTCAGCGCGTCCGCCTGGCCATAGCGCACCGCTTGCAGGCGCAACAGCGCCAGCAGCGCCAGCCCCCCCAGCAAGTGCAGGGTGACGATGGCGGGGAACAGCTTCATGGTCACCGTCAATGCGCCAAAAGCGCCCTGCAGGCACACCCACACCAGCGACAGCCACGGCCACAGCACCGGCGTGGCGGGGTTGCGGCGGCGCTCGATGGTGCTGACCACCGCCATCACCAGGATCAGCGCGCCCACCGCCGTGGCCAGATAGCGGTGGATCATCTCGATCCACGCCTTGGAAAACGTGACCGGCCCGGTGGGCATCGCCGCCTGCGCCGCGGCGATGTCGGCGTGGGCGCCGATGGGACTGGCCGCGCCGTAGCAACCCGGCCAGTCCGGGCAGCCCAGGCCGGAATCGGTCAGGCGCGTGAAGGCACCGAACAGCACCAGATCGAACGTCAAAAACAGCGTCAACCCCGCCAGCACCCGCAGCCGCTGCACCGGGCTGGCCCCGCGGCTGCGCAACCACACCCACACCAGCGGCCCGGCCGCCACCAGCAGCCCCACGATCATCAGCCGGAACACCGGCGTCCAGTCATACAACGGTTGCATGGTCACCTCACGGACGCCCGGGCCGGTCCCACGAACTCGACGCCCGCATCAGCCGCTCGAGGTCGCGCCGCATCTTCGCGGGATCGGCGTCTTTCGGAAAGCGCATCATCCAGTTGCCGATGGGGTCCACCACATACAGATGATCCGCCAGCCGGCCCCCGGGCGCCGGCTGCAGCCAGGTGGCCAGTTGCGCCTCGTCCACCCAAAGGACGGTCGCCGTCTGCAGCGCTGGCTGCAGCCGCTGCGGGAACTCCCGCGCGCCCGTGCGCAGCCACACCCAATCCATGCGGTCCTTGTCCTTGCCCAACCCCTCGCGCAACTGGTGCTGCAGATACAGGTGCCGCTCGCACTGCGCATCGCAGGCGCTGTCCGCCACGCTGATGAACAGCCACTGGTGGGCCAGGGACGTCAGGGGCACCTGCCGGCCTTGCGCATCCCACCCGCTGAAGGCCGGCAACGGGCGCTGCGGCTCGATCAGCTCACCGTAGTTGCGCCGCCCTTCGGGCCGGATCACGTAATAGGTGAAGTACGAGGCGATGACGGGCGAGGCGCTGATCAGAAACAGCAGCAGCATCTTCCAGCGCCCACGGCGCGTGGCGGCCGCATCCCGCGCCAGTCCCTGGCCCGGCGTGGGCAGGCTGTGCACGGTCATCGTCAGCGGTCCGTCCACCCGGGCCAAAGTCGGGGCGTCAGCGGGCACGTCGCCTGGGAGAGAGGAATTGGAACCAGACATAAAGGGCGGAGATGAGGGCGGCGAGCCCGAACCACTGGACCGCATACCCGACGTGCTTGGCCGGCTCGACCGCCACCGTCGCCCAGGCGCGCTGCAGCGGCGTTCCGTCCACCGCGGTTTCGGGCGGCGCCGTCTGCTGCACGGACATGGGCAGCAGCGTCAGGCGCCATTCGGCGGCGAACGCATCCAGCTGGATATTTTGCCGGATCGGCCCCGGCGCGTCCGGCCCCAGTTGGAATAGCAGCGACGGCGGCGGGGCCAGGCGGCCCTCCACGGTCACCGGCCCCTCGGGCGTCGCAAGCGCCGGAATGGCCTGACGGTCATCGAGGCGTCGCGGCAGCCACCCCCGTTGGACCAGCACCGCCGGCCCGCCGCCGTCCGGCAGCAACGGGGTCACGACCACGAAACCGGCCCGGCCCTCCATGGGCCGGTTGTCCAGCCACACCGTGGCCGGCGAAAGCCAGCGGCCCTGCAGCCGCACCGCGCGCCCCGCCCACGCGGTCAACTGGCCGCGCGCCTGCGCATCGCGCAGCGCGTCCCAGTCGGCAGCGGGCAACGCGGCCTGCGCCTCCCGCTCGGCCAGCCAAGCGCGCTTGTTGGCCGCCCGGCCCAACTGCCAGACACCCAGGGACGCCGTCACGCACACCCCCACCGCTGCCGCCAGGGTCACCAGCCAAAACCGCCGCGCGCGCTGCGCCTTCATCCGATAATGTCCCGCATGAGATACCTCGTCGTGGTCGCCTTCGTGGGCATCGTGGGCAGTCTGGCAGCGGCGCTGGTCGCGATGATGAAGGGCGACTCCAGCAGCGGCGACGCGCACCGCTCGCGCCGCATGGCCCGGGCGCTGACCGCGCGCATCGGGCTGTCCATCCTGCTGTTTCTGCTCATCATTCTCAGCCATTGGATGGGCTGGATCCAGCCGACCGGGCTGCCGGCGCACTGACCCCCGCCCGCCCCACCGCCCAAACGAAGAAAGCGCCCGCAGGCGCTTTCCGGGACCCGACGGGGTCGGTCACAGCCAGTAAACCAGCACGTACAGGAACAGCCAGACCACGTCCACGAAGTGCCAGTACCACGCCGCCCCCTCGAACCCGAAGTGGCGGTCCTTGGTGAAGTGCCCTTTTTGCAGGCGCAGGGTGATCACCAGCAGCATCAGCATACCGACGAACACGTGGAAGCCGTGGAAGCCGGTCAGCATGAAGAAGGTCGAGCCGAAGATGCCGGAGCTGAGCTTGAGGTTCAGATCGGTGTAGGCGTGGAAGTACTCGTAGCCCTGGACCAGCAGGAACACGAAGCCCAGCAGCACCGTCAGCCACATGAAGGCGATGGTCTTGGTGCGGTTGCCGTCCTGGATCGCGTGGTGGGCGATGGTCAGCGTCAAGCCCGACGTCAGCAGCAACGCGGTGTTGATGGTCGGCAGCCAGAACGGCCCGACGGTCTGGAAGGGCTCGACGATGCCCGCGGGCGACGCCGTGGCACCGGCCTGCACCGACGGCCAGATGGCCTGGAAGTTCGGCCAGATCAGGCTGTTCTCCAGGCTGCCCAGGGCGGGGACGGAGTGGCTGCGGGCCCACCACAGTGCGGTGAAGAACGCGCCGAAGAACATCACCTCCGAGAAGATGAACCAGCTCATGCTCCAGCGGTAGGAGATGTCGATCTTGCGCCCGTAAAGGCCGCCTTCGCTCTCGGTCACGACATCGCGGAACCACTGGTACAGCACCACCAGCCACCACACCAGCCCGAAGGCCAGCGAATACATACCCCAGTCGCTGCCATTGATCCATTGGCCGGCGCCCAGGATGACGAAAAACAGCCCGAAGGCCGCCATGAACGGGTGCCGCGACAAACCGGGCACGTAGTAGTACGGCGTGCTGCCGTGTGTGGTTGCGGACATGCTCACTCCTCGTTGAATCTTGTCTAGCGTATGGGGCGAAGTCGGCGGCGCCCCGTCAGGGCGACACCACCCAGTGCACGATCAGCATCAGGACACCGACGAACACGAAGGCCATCACCACGCCGGTCCCCAACACGACCACCGGGTTGAGTTTCTGGACGTCGCGCTCGAAGTCGGCGCGGCGGCGCAAACCGATGAAACTCCACAGGACGGCCTTGACGGTGTCGAGCACCGCCACGTGCCGCTGGCGCGGCGACGGGGTCATGATGCCTCTCCCGGCCGGGCCAACGCTGCCGTGGGCGCTGGCGGCGTGGGCGCGCCGACCTCGAAAAAGGTGTAGGACAGCGTGATGGTCTTGACGTCCTTGGGCAGCTTGGGATCGATGACGAACGCCACCGGCCATTCCTTGCGCTCGCCCGGCGCCAGCGTGTACTGGTTGAAGCAGAAACACTCCAATTTGTTGAAGTGGTTGGCCGCCTGGCGCGGCGCGTAGCTGGGGATGGCCTGCGCCGCCATGGTGCGGCCCTGCACGTTCTGAAACTCGTACATCACGGTCGTCAATTCGCCGGGATGCACCTGCACGGAACGCACCGCGGGCTTGAAGTGCCACGGGCCCCGCACGTTGGTGTCGAACTCCACCGTGATCGTGCGCGAGGTGTCGACCTGGGTGTTGACGGGATCGACCCGCGACTTGCCCGGCACCTGGCGCTCACCAAGGGCCAGGATGTTGATCCCGGTGACCTCGCAAATGGCGAGGTAGATGGGCACCAGCGCATAGCCGAAGGCAAACATGCCCACGGCGATGACGACCAGCTTGCCGGTCATGCGTAGGTTGTCGAGACGGCGTGACGACATGGTGTGCGGTATCCAATGGCCGATCAGGCCCCCAACAGGATGTGCTTGACCACGAACCCCAGGGCAAACGCCAGGGCCACCGACGCCAAGATCCAACCCAGGCGCAAATTCTGGCGACGCTGCTCAGGGGTCATGGTGCATTCTCCCGGTCGGCATCAACCCACGATGCGGGTCGCGGTGGCGTCCAGCTTGGGCGGGGTTTCGAAGGTGTGGTGCGGCGCCGGCGACGGCACTTCCCACTCCAGGCCTTCGGCGCCTTCCCAGGGCTTTTGCGGGGCCTTTTCGCCCTGGCCACGCATGGCCGGCAGGATCACGGCCAGGAAGAAGTACACCTGCGCCAGCCCGAAGGCAAACGCCCCCACCGACGCGATCGCGTTGAAGTCGGCAAACTGCATCGGGTAGTCGGCATAGCGGCGCGGCATGCCGGCCAGGCCCAGGAAGTGCATCGGGAAGAAGGTGACGTTGAACGAGATCATCGACCACCAGAAGTGGATCTTGCCGCGCGTCTCGGAATACATGACCCCGGTCCACTTGGGCAGCCAGTAGTAGGCACCCGCGAACATGGCGAACAGCGAGCCGGCCACCAGCACATAGTGGAAGTGCGCCACCACATAGTAGGTGTCCTGAAAGTTGATGTCGATCGGCGCCATCGACAGCATCAGCCCGGTGAAGCCGCCCATGGTGAACACGAAGATGAAGCCCACGGCCCACAGCATCGGGGTCTCGAAGGTCAACGAACCCTTCCACATGGTCGCGACCCAGTTGAAGATCTTCACGCCCGTGGGCACGGCGATCAGCATGGTCGCGTACATGAAGAACAGCTGACCGGTCACCGGCATGCCGGTGGTAAACATGTGGTGCGCCCAGACGATGAACGACAGGATCGCGATCGACCCGGTGGCGTACACCATCGAGGTGTAGCCGAACAGCTTCTTGCGGGCGAACGCCGGCACGACCTGGCTGATGATGCCGAAGGCCGGCAGGATCATGATGTAGACCTCGGGGTGCCCGAAGAACCAGAAGATGTGCTGGTACATGATCGGGTCGCCGCCGCCGGCGGGGTTGAAGAAGCTGGTACCGAAGTGGCGGTCGGTCAGCGTCATGGTAATCGCACCGGCCAGCACCGGCATCACCGCGATCAGCAGGTAGGCGGTGATCAGCCAGGTCCACGCGAACATCGGCATCTTCATCAGCGTCATGCCGGGCGCGCGCATGTTCAGGATGGTCACGATGATGTTGATCGAGCCCATGATGGAGCTGGCGCCCAGGATGTGCATCGCGAAGATCGCGGCGTCCATGGACGGGCCCATTTGCAGCGTCAGCGGCGCGTAAAGCGTCCAGCCGGCCGCCGGCGCCCCGCCGGGCATGAAGAACGACAGCACGATGATGATCGCTGCCGGCACCATCAGCCAGAAGCTGAAGTTGTTCATGCGGGCAAAGGCCATGTCGGAGGCGCCAATCTGCAGCGGCAGCATCCAGTTGGCGAAGCCCACGAACGCCGGCATGATGGCGCCAAACACCATGATGATGCCGTGCATGGTCGTGAGCTGGTTGAACAGCTCGGGGTTGACCAGTTGCAGGCCGGGCTGGAACAGCTCGGCACGGATGCCCAGCGCCAGCACCCCGCCGATCATCAGCATCGTGAAGCTGAACAGCAGGTACAGCGTGCCGATGTCCTTGTGGTTGGTGGCGAACACCCAGCGGCGCCAACCGGCCGGCGCATGGTGCTCATGATCGTGCGCGTGCGCGCCGTGATGGTCCAGTACTGCACTCATGGCGATTTCCTCGTGGCTTCAATCCTTGTCACTGACGCGCCGCCTGCACTTCCTTGGGCTGCACGACCTGGCCCGTGTTGTTGGACCAGCTGTTCTTCGCATAGGTCATGACGGCGGCCAGCTCGACGTCGGAGAGCTGCTTCCAGGCCGGCATCTGGGCCGCCGCCCCATTGACGCCGTTGAGCATGACCTGGATCATCTTGCCGTGGTCGGTCGCCGTGACGATGGCGGAGCCGTCCAGCGGCTTGATCGGGCCTGCACCCTTGCCGCTGGCCTGGTGGCAGGCCGCGCAGTTGGCAGCGTAGACCGACTCGCCGCGCTTGACCAGCTCGGCCAGAGTCCATTCCTTGTTCGGGTCGTCGGCCAGGGCGGCCATCGCCTTCTTGCGCTCGTCGACCCACTTGGTGTACTCCTCCTGGGTCACCACTTTGACGTGGATCGGCATGTAGGCGTGTTCCTTGCCGCACAGCTCGGCGCACTGGCCGTAGAAGTCACCGGTCTTTTCGGCGCGGAACCAGGTGTCGCGCACGAAGCCGGGGATGGCGTCCTGTTTGACGCCGAAAGCCGGCACCATCCAGGCGTGGATGACGTCGTTGGCGGTGGTGATGATGCGGATCTTCTTGCCGACCGGCACCACCAGCGGGTTGTCCACCTTGAGCAGGTAGTCGTCCACCGCTTCCGGCTTGCCGCTGTCCGACATCACGCGGTGCTTGGGGTCCAGAGTGGACAGGAATTGAATCCCCTCCCCTTCGCCCTTGAGGTATTCGTACCCCCACTTCCACTGCATGCCGACGGCCTTGATGGTCAGGTCGCTGTTGGTGGTGTCCTTCTGCGCGACCAGCACCTTGGTGGCGGGCAGGGCCATGCCGATGACGATCAGCAGCGGAACGATGGTCCAGCCCAGCTCGACCCAGATCGGCTCGGGCAGCTCTTGCGACTTGTGCCCGACCGACTTGCGGTGCTTGACGATGGAATAGAACATGACGCCGAAGACGACCACGAAGATGGTCGAGCAGATGGCGAGCATGAACCAGTGCAGCCAGTGCTGCTCTTCGGCGATGCGGGTCGCAGGGGGGTGGAAGTTGAGCTGGTTGACCGCCGGGCCGCCCGGCAGGTCGTTGACCGCGGCATGGGCCGCATTCGAGACCCACACGCCAAGGCCCAGCAGGGCAGCGCCCACGGCGTCCTTGGCACCCCTCCAGGCGCCGACCCCGTGCCTGCGCCGCGTTTGACCTGAATGCTTCATCATGCTCACGTCGTTTGCCTCGAATATAAGCGTTGATTTATGTCAACACCAATTACACCAAACTTCTGCAGACTTGGCGGTGCGGGCAATCCCGAGGGCGGGCGTCATGGCCGCTGCGCTCAGACGGACGAGGCAGCCGGCGCGGTCGCCAGCGCCCAGCGCAGCTCGCGCGCCAACTGGCGCCGCTGCTCCGGCCGGGCATAGCGCCCCACCTGCACCCGCGCCGTCCCGGCGCGCAACTCCACCAACCCGGCGCCGTGACCGGCGTCCTCCACCCGCAGCCAGTGCCGGGCCAGCTCGCGCCGCCTCACCGCACCAGCCTGCTCCCACTCCACCACCAGGCGCTGTCCGTCGAGCACCAGGATCTCTCGATCGGTCGCGTGGCGCGCGTACCAAAGAAAGGCCAGCGCGACGGCGGTCGACCCCAGCACCGCGAACGGCAGCACCAGCCGCGCCCCCATCGCCCAGAACGCCGCCGCCACCGACAGCGCCACCGCGCACGCCAGCAAGGACGCCCACAGACACTACCGCGGCGTCAAGGCGCAGTTGCGCTTGAGCAGCCACCGCCAGCCGTCCGGTCCCCGCTGGGCCAGCTGGAACGCGACGCCGCCAGCAGATGCCTCCATCGGTGCCATCCTCGACTCCGCGGCCGTGGCCCGGCCACTCCACCACACGAACGATCGGCGGACCCCGGCCCGCCGACGCTTTTGATTTAGATCAATTGTAGTGCGGTTTCAGATGCCGTCGGTCGCGTGGGGTCGGCCCGGGACCGCCCCGCCGCGCAACGACTCGCGCAGGCGCTCCAGCGGCACCGTGGTCACGCCCGCCACGGCCACGCGCGGCCGCGGGCGAAAGGCGTGGCCGTACACCACTTCGACCGTCAGGCACAGCTGGCCGTCGGGGCTGCGTGGCAGCCCCTGCTCGACGGCGCACAGCCAACGCTCGCGCCAGCCGCGTCCGCGCAGGGCGGCAAAGCGCCCCACATGCCAGTTGCGCCCGGTCTCGCGCAGGTCGGCCAGCAAACGCTCGGCGCTGGGATAGGTCAGCGTCAGCCGCTCCATGTCCATGACCGGCTCGGCAAAGCCCAGCTCGACCAGTTGATCGCCCCAGTCGTGCATGTCCACATAGGCCGGCGCGGGGGGGGGCCAGCCGTGGGCCGCATGCACGGCGCGCAGCTCGCGGGCCGTGTCCGGCCCCAGACACGAAAACATCACAAACCCGTCGACGGCCAGCCACTCGTGCCACCGGCGCAACAGCGCCCGGGGCTGCGCGGCGGCATGCAGCGCCATGTTGGCCCACACCAGCCCGACGGGCTCCGGCACCGCGTCCGCAGCGTCCACCGCACCGGCCACCGGGGAGGCCGCCTCGCCGGTGGCCGGCGGGCGCGCCATCCAGCGCCGCCACCAGGGCGGCGTCGGGGTGCGCCAGCGCGCCAGCGTCGCCTGGGCCAGCTCCCCCGCCAGCCAGACCCGCGCCTGCGGATAGCGCTGTGCCACCGCCCGATGCGCCTGCTCGCCCGCCAGCAGGGGGGACCAGCTCATCCAGGCATCGGGGCGGGCCTTGATCCAGTCCAAGCGCTCGGCCATGCGCGCCCCGATCGTCTCGTGCAGCCACGGGCTGCCACGCGGCACACGGGCGCGCCAGCGCGCCGCCGCGACCGGATCGAGGTCCGGCACGCCGTCGTCGTTGGGGCGCGGGGATGGGGCCATGGGCCGCGCAGTATAGTGGCGAGGCAGGGCGGGCGGGCCGTGGGCGCCGATGCCCGCGTGGAAGGGGAGGACATGCGATCGAAGCCGACGACAAGGTGGGCGAGCGGCCTGTGGCGCGCGCTCGATGCCCTCTGCCCTGCGGTCTGCGAGGTCTGCGGACGCTGGCCCGACGGGCCGCTGTGCCCCGACTGCCGGCACGATCTGGCCCCAGTGCTTGCGCGCTGCCCCGGCTGCGCCCTGCCGCACGCGGACCCGGGGGCGCGCTGCGAAGCCTGCCAGCACGATCCGCCGCCGTGGCGATCGGTGGTGGCGCGGGTCGATTTCGACCATCCCTGGGATGCATGGATCCGGGCTCTCAAATCCACCGGTCGCCCCGGCCTGTCGGGCGCGCTGGCGCGCTTGTGGCTGGACGACCCCACCGTACCGACACTGCTGGCCCATGCCGATGTGTGGCTGCCCATCCCCCTGGCGCCCGCACGGCTGGCGGAGCGCGGCTACAACCAGGCGTGGTTACTGATGCAAGCGCTGGCCCGCCACCTCTGCACCCCGCCGGCGCTGCCGCAGGGCTTGCGACGGGCGCCGGACGCGCCCGTGCTGCATCACCTGGGCCGCCGCGAACGGCTGGCGCAGGCACAGGGGTTGTTTCACGTGCCGCCCGCTATGCGCGCCCGGGTGCGCGGACGGCGCGTGCTGGTGGTCGACGACGTGATGACCACGGGTGCGACTTTGCATGCAGCCACCCACGCCCTGCTGGATGCGGGCGCCACCGCGGTCGATGCGCTGGTCGTGGCCCGCACGCCACCCCCCATGGAATAATCCGCGCCCCATGTTCCGCATCGTCCTGGTCACCCCCGAAATCCCGCCCAACACGGGCAATGTGATCCGGCTGTGCGCCAACACGGGCTGCGCGCTGCATCTGGTGGAGCCGCTCGGGTTTTCCATGGACGACAAGCTGCTGCGCCGCGCCGGGCTGGACTACCACGAGTACGCGACGGTGCGCCGCCATGCCTCGTGGCCGGCTTTTCTGGCGGCCGAGCGCCCCGACCCCCAGCGCTGCTTCGCCTTCACGACGCACGGCACGGCGTCGGCATTCGCCACCGCTTACCAGCCCGGGGATTGGTTCGTCTTTGGCGCCGAGTCGCGCGGTTTGCCTGCCGACGTGTTGCAAGACTTCGACGCGCCCCGCCGCCTGCGCTTGCCCATGCGGCCCGGGCAGCGCAGCCTCAACCTGTCCAACGCCGTCGCCATCGTGGCCTTCGAGGCCTGGCGCCAGCACGGCTTTGCGGGCGCCGCGATGCCGGCCGGCGAAACCCGTCAGGCGTAGTGGCGCACCAGCATTTCCGCCACGCAGGCGGGTTTGGACTGGCCTTCGATCTCGACCGTCGCGTGCCAGCACAGGTGCACGCCGTTGGGCGCGATGCGCTCCAGCGACTGCAATTGCAGCCGCGCGCGGACCCGGCTGCCGACGGGCACCGGCGCGGTGAAGCGAACGCGGTTGGTGCCGTAGTTGACCGACATGCGCACGCCGGCGACGTGCACCGACTCACCCAACCACTTGGACAGCAGCGACAGGGTCAGAAAGCCGTGTGCGATCGGCGCACCGAAGGGGCCGCGCGCGGCCCGCTCGGCATCGACGTGGATCCACTGGTGATCGTCGGTGGCATCGGCAAAGCGATCGACCCGCTCCTGGGTGATCTGCAGCCAGTCGGTGATGGCGACCTCGGTGCCGACGGCGGCCTCGAGCGCGTCGAAGGATTCGAACGTCTTCATGGGGTGTGACTGTAGCGCCACGGGCGGGATGGGCGTGTCCGCCAGCGGACAGGTTGGGACTCAGCCATCGACCCATGCCAGAACGGACTGCCAGGGGGCCAGTTCGCGCTCCACCTGCCGCGGCCGCACGTCGAACAGCGTCAGGCCGTGCGCCGCCAGGTGCCGGTACACCTGCGCCTCGCGCACGAAGCCGGCCACCGGCAGGCCCAGCGCGGCAAAAAAGTCCTGC
Source organism: Tepidimonas fonticaldi (assembly GCF_007556755.1). Lineage (GTDB taxonomy): Bacteria > Pseudomonadota > Gammaproteobacteria > Burkholderiales > Burkholderiaceae_C > Tepidimonas > Tepidimonas fonticaldi. Next base: position 16,247 of record NZ_VJOO01000031.1, read on the forward strand.
AACTGCCGCGCCGCCAGGGTGCGGTCATCGACGCGCATCCCCACGACCGCCACGCGCAGCCCCTCGCGCCCGCGCTCACGCACCAGCTGCAAAAAGTCGTGCGTGGCGAACATGTCGAACACCCCCGGCTGCACGGGCACGAGCAGGCGGTCGGCGCGCCGCAGCACCTCGCGCAGGCGCTGGCCGTGCAGGCCAGCCGGCGTGTCCAGCACCACATGCGTCGTGCCGCGCGGCGGCTTGAGCACGTCGTCGCGGCTGGCGTCCCACCCCGCGATCGGGCGCGCGGCGGCGGGCCGCAGCGCCAGCCATCGGGCACAGCTCTGCTGCCGGTCCACATCGCCCAGCATGACGGCGTGTCCGCACCGCGCCCAGTGGCCGGCGATCTGCGTGGCGAGCGTCGTTTTTCCGACGCCGCCTTTGGGGTTGGCGATGGCAAGCACGGGCATGGGCAAACTCCGGCCGGGGTGTGGTCATGGTAGCCCAGCGGCGGCGACAATGCGGGCATGTTTACCCCTTCGCAAGCCGATGTGCGCCGCTTTTTTTGCGGCGCATTCGACAAAGGCCGCCGCGGCCTGCCGCTCGAGCCGCTGGAAACCCTGGCCTACGAGTGGATGCTGCGCCACCCCGAATACCATGCCGAGCTGGCCGACCTGGACGCTGCGCTGCGCGCCATGGCCACGGTCGACCCCGCGCGGGACAACCCTTTCCTGCATCTGTCGATGCACCTGAGCATCAGCGAGCAGTGCTCGATCGACCAGCCACCCGGCATCCGCCAGGCCGTGGAGCTGCTCGCCGCCCGGCGCAGCTCGCTGCACGACGCGCACCACGAGGTCATGGACTGCCTGGGGCGGATGCTATGGGAGAGCCAGGTCCACGGACGCCCGCCGGATGGGCAGGCCTACCTGGCCGAGGTGCGGCGCCGGGCGACCGCCGATTGACCCCACGGCCCCACCCAAGCCCAACCACCCAGCAAAAAGGCCCCGACGGGCTGCACCCGTCGAGGCCTTGGCACGGGGTTCACCGTGCCAGCCGAGGCAGCGTGGAGGGTCTTGTCACACACTGCCGGAAGCAACGGATTGCTTCCATTGGGGGTTGCCGGGCCAAGGCGTTCGCCGCCAAGGCGGGCCTGTCGGACCAGAAGGGCATCGAAGCCACCGTGTTTCTGATCACGACGGTTCCACTGTACGCCACGGCACCGGCCCCTGGGCTGAATTTTTTCGATGGCGGCCGCCCCCTCATTGGGCAAAAAATATGATCCGCCTCGCCCGAGGGGAAGCGCCCGAGGACGCCATGTTTATGACTAATAGACATAAAAACGCCAATCTAAAGTATTGACTCGTCATTACGAGCCCCCTACCATCGCGGCCGTTTCGTTCATCGCAACCCCGAGGAAGGTCGGTGCCACCCGCCACGCTGCGCGCGGCGATGCGGCATCCCGCCAGTCGGCCCCGCCGACGGCCCCTGGATGCCACCGGCCTTTTTCGCAAGCCGCCAGAGCCGGCACGCCGCTGCATCCGTCGCAGCCGTGCCGTGGAGCGCGCCCCGAGGGGCGACTCCGGGTCGGTCCCCGTTGCCCACCGCGGCACGCCCGATCGACCGCCCGACGCAACCCGCCCCGAGAGCGGGGCCGCCGGACGGCTTGTTTAATCACAGAAAGGAGTGTGTGCATGACCACCACGTGCATCGACACCCAGGATCGCGCGCCGGCCTGCTCCCCGAGCGGGGCCCCGCGCGTCGTGCCCGCTCAAGGGCTGGTGCAGATCGTGGCGCGCGTCTGGGCGGCCGCTCGCCACGGCATGGCGCTGTTTGGCGTCGCGACCCTGGCCGCCGTCGTGCTGCTGGCCACCCAGCCGCCATTGCGCGCCGAGCTGGAGCGCGGGGCGACCGACTGGCTGCTGGGCCGCCAGGCCGCCACGGTCGAGGACGACGAGCTGGCCGCGCCCGAGCGCGTGCTGGCCGCCAACCTGAAGGATCTGCCGCCCGAGCAGGTGCGCGTGGCGCACTGGTTGGCGCGCAAATACCGCGTCGCCAGCGAACCGATCGGGGCGCTGGTCGCCGAGGCCTACCAGCTCGGCCCGCAGTTGCGGCTGGATCCCGCGCTGATTCTGGCCGTGATGGCCATCGAATCCCGCTTCAACCCGTTTGCAGCCAGCCCCGTGGGCGCGCATGGCCTGATGCAGGTACACACCCGTGTGCATGCCGACAAGTTCGAAGGCTTTGGCGGCACGCTGGCGGCTTTCGACCCTTTGAGCAACCTGCGCGTGGGCGCCGAGATCCTGCACGACGCCGTGCGGCGCGCCGGCTCGGTGCCGGGCGGTCTGCGCCTGTACGTCGGCGCCGTCACCCACGACGGACGCGACTACATCGTCAAGGTGCTGTCCGAGTACGAGCGGCTCAAGCGCGTCTCGAGCGGGCAGCAGGTGGGTTTTCAGGCCACCATGCCGCTGCCGGGCTCGCTCGGCCCGGCGACGCCGGTGCTGCCGGGCGAGCCCGCCAGCGCCCCGCAGATCGAGGCGGACGCCGCGCCGCGCGCCACGGACACGCCGGTGGCCGCCCGGGCGTCCTGATAAAATCGCGGCGCGCGCGACTGGCGATAGGCCGCGGGGCCGGCTGTGGCCCCGGCACGATGCAATGGCCGACGTGGACCACCACGGGGGAGCGCGCAGCACACCGCAGCCTGCGGTATGCCGCCTCGCCGTTCGCCTGGGCAGCCCGTGAGGCGCGACCACCGCCGCGGGTCCACCGACCACGTCAGGACTGCCATGTTCAGCCGCCAGATCCTCATCGAACAGACCGACCCCGAGCTGTGGGCCGCCATCCAGGCCGAGAACGCCCGCCAGGAGGCCCACATCGAGCTGATCGCCAGCGAAAACTACGCCTCGCCCGCGGTGATGGCCGCGCAGGGCACGCAGCTGACCAACAAGTACGCCGAGGGCTACCCGGGCAAGCGCTACTACGGCGGCTGCGAGCACGTGGACGTGGCCGAGCAGCTGGCCATCGACCGCGTCAAGCGGCTGTTCGGCGCCGAGGCCGCCAACGTGCAGCCGCACTGCGGCGCCAGCGCCAACGAGGCGGTGTTCCTCGCCTTCCTCAAGCCCGGCGACACCATCATGGGCATGAGCCTGGCGGAGGGCGGGCACCTGACGCACGGCATGGCGCTGAACATGTCGGGCAAGTGGTTCAACGTCGTCTCCTACGGCCTGAACGACCGCGAGGAGATCGACTACGACGCGATGGAGGCCAAGGCGCGCGAGCACCGGCCCCGGCTGATCATCGCCGGGGCCAGCGCCTACAGCCTGCGCATCGACTTCGAGCGCTTTGCCCGTGTGGCGCGCGAGATCGGCGCCATCTTCATGGTCGACATGGCGCACTACGCCGGCCTGATCGCCGCCGGCGTGTACCCCAACCCGGTGCCCCACGCCGACGTGGTCACCTCCACCACGCACAAGAGCCTGCGCGGCCCGCGCGGCGGCATCATCCTGATGAAGGCCGAGCACGAGAAGGCCATCAACAGCGCCGTCTTCCCCGGCCTGCAGGGCGGCCCGCTGATGCACGTGATCGCCGCGAAGGCGGTGGCGTTCCAGGAAGCGCTCAGCCCCGGGTTCAAGGCGTACCAGCAGCAGGTGATCAAGAACGCCCAGGCGATGGCCGAGACGCTGCAGCAGCGCGGCTTGCGCATCGTCAGCGGCCGCACCGAAAGCCACGTGATGCTGGTGGATCTGCGCGCCAAGGGCATCACCGGCAAGGAAGCCGAGGCGGTGCTCGGCCAGGCGCACATCACGGTCAACAAGAACGCCATCCCGAACGACCCGGAAAAGCCGATGGTCACGAGCGGCATCCGCCTGGGCACGCCGGCGATGACCACGCGCGGCTTCACCGAGGCCGAGGCGCGCCAGACCGCGCACCTGATCGCCGACGTGCTGGACGATCCGCGCAACCCGGCCACCGTCGAGCGCGTGCGCGCGCAGGTGGCGGAGCTGACGCGGCGCTTCCCCGTCTACGGGTGACGCGATGAAGTGCCCCTTCTGCGGACACGCCGACACCCAGGTGGTGGAGACGCGCGAGTCCGACGACGGGGTGTTCGTGCGCCGGCGCCGCCGCTGCGGCGTGTGCGACCGGCGCTTCACCACCTACGAGCGCGCCGAGGTGACGTTTCCGCAGGTGGTCAAGAAGGACGGCCGCCGGGTCGATTACGACGCGGCCAAGCTGCGCGCCAGCCTGGCGCTGGCGCTGCGCAAGCGGCCGGTCAGTACCGAGCGGCTCGACGCCGCCATCGCCCGCATCGAGGAGCGGCTGCTGGCCGAGGGCGCGCGCGAGGTGCCGTCGCAGCGCCTGGGCGAATGGGTGATGCAGGAGCTGCGCGAGCTCGACCAGGTGGCCTACGTGCGCTTTGCCAGCGTTTATCGCAGCTTTGAGGACGTGGACGCCTTCAGGTCGCTGATCGACGAGGTGCGGGGCTGACCGCCGCGTCGGCGCTGGCGCGGATCGGCAGCCGCACCTGGGCGACGAACTCGCCCTCCGACTCGTACACGCGCAAACGCGCCTGCGTGTCGTAGTGCAGCTCGAGCCGCTCGCGCAGGTTGGCCAGTGCCAGGCCGTGCCCGTGGGTCACGGCATCCACGGGCGGCAGCGGATTGCGCACGAACAGCACCAGGTGGTCGTCGTCGCGAAATGCCTCCACCGTGACACACGCCCCCTCCGGGCGCGGCTCCACCCCGTGGCGAACGGCGTTTTCCACCAGCGGCTGCAGGGTGAGCGGCGGCAGCAGCGCATCCGCCGGCGCCGTATCCACATGCCACGCCACGCGCAGCCGCTCGCCCAGGCGCACCTGTTCCACCGCCAGATAGGCCTGCGCCAGCGCCAGCTCCTCGCGCCAGGGCACGAGCGTGCGCGGCTCGGCCAGCAGGGCGCGGTAGAGTTCCGCCAAATCCTCCAGCATGGCCTCGGCACGCGCCGGGTCGCGGCGGATCAGCGCCAACACGCCATTCAGGCTGTTGAACAGGAAGTGCGGCCGCATGCGGCTCTGCAGCGCCTGCAGCCGCGCCTCGGACAAGGCGGGGGACAGGCGGTGGTGGCGCCAGTCGAAGTAACCCGCAATGCCGCCCCACACGGCCAGCGTGGCCACGACGACGGTGGGCGGCGTGGGCACCGCCAGCCCCCAACCCTGCAGCAGGGCGCGCCAGGCCAGCGCCACCAGGACGGCAACGAGCGCGGTGATCAGCAGTGCCCGCCAAGGAGGGCAGCGCCGCAACCACGGCGACAGCAGCGCCAGCGCGGCGGCCACCGACAGCAGCGTCGGCTCGAACAGTGCGCCGGCGGTCAGCCAGCCCTGGAGGGTGGCGTCGGCGGGCGAGGCCTCCAGCACCCACCACAGGGCGCGCAACCCCTCGGCCAGCAGCAGCAGGCGCCATTGAACCCCGAGGTTGCGGAAGTCGGGGATGACAAACCGCGCGGCGGCCATACGATGGGGGATGGATTCCGGGGTCGGCAACGGGAAAGGGTCAGCGGGCCGGGCCATGGCGGCGGCACGCCATTCCGGCCCAGTCGATCCAATGGTAGCGCCCGCCACCCGCGCCGACCACCCCGGGGCGAAACTGCGACAATCCCGGATATGTTCACCGGCATCATCACCCGCGTCGGGCGCATCGAGCGGCACCAGCCCCTCGGCTCCGGCGCCGACCATGGCCTGCGGCTGCACGTGGCGGCCGGGGGCGACTATCTGGCCGATGTGGCGCTGGGCGACAGCATCGCCATCAACGGCGCCTGCATGACCGTCACGTCGCTGGACCCGGCGCAGGGCGTCTTCACCGTGGACGTGTCGGCCGAATCGCTCGCCCGCACCACGGGGCTGGACCGCCCCGGCCCGGTCAATCTGGAAAAAGCCATGCGCCCGGCCGACCGGCTGGGCGGACACATCGTCAGCGGGCACGTCGATGGCGTGGGCACGGTGACCCGGCTGGCCGCCGTGGGCGAGTCCTGGAACCTGTGCGTGCTGGCCCCGCCCGCCCTGGCCAAATATCTGGCTTACAAGGGGTCGATCACCGTCAACGGGGTCAGCCTGACGGTCAACCACGTCGCGGACCGGGCGGATGGCTGCGAGGTCAGCATCAACCTGATCCCGCACACGATGCAGCACACGGCGCTGGGCACGTTGATGGTCGGCGCGCGGGTCAATCTGGAGGTGGATATGATTGCGCGCTATGTCGAGCGGATGCTGTCGCTCGCCGCCGTGCCACCGGCCGCCTGACGGCGCCCGCGCGTCGCCTGCCCACTCCGCGTCCCGCCGCGCCGCCTCCCCGCCTACCCCACCATGAGCACCGACCCCAGCGCCACCGACGCGGTGGCCCCCATCGCCTCCGTGGAAGAGATCGTGGCCGAGCTGCGCGCCGGCCGGCTGGTCATCCTGGTCGATGAGGAGGACCGCGAAAACGAGGGCGACCTCGTCCTGGCCGCCGACCATGTGACCCCCGAGGCGATCAACTTCATGGCCAAGTACGGCCGCGGCTTGATCTGCCTGACCTTGACGCGCGAGCGCTGCGAGCAACTGCGCCTGCCGCCGATGGTGCCGCGCAACGGCACCAAGATGGGCACGGCCTTCACCGTGTCGATCGAGGCGGCCGAGGGCGTGACCACGGGCATCTCGGCCGCCGACCGGGCCCACACCATCCGCGTCGCCGTCGCGGCCGGCGCCCGCCCGGACGATCTGGTGCAGCCGGGCCATGTGTTCCCGCTGCAGGCGGTGGACGGCGGCGTGCTGATGCGCGCCGGCCACACCGAGGCGGGCTGCGACCTCGCGGCCATGGCGGGCTGCACGCCGGCCGCCGTGATCTGCGAGATCATGAACGACGACGGCACCATGGCCCGGCTGCCGGATTTGCAGCGCTTTGCCGCGCAGCATGGCCTGAAGATCGGCACCATCGCCGATCTGATCGAACACCGCAGCCGCACCGAAAGCCTGGTGCGGCGCGTCAGCAGCCGGCCGCTGGCCACCGCCTTCGGCGAATTCACCGCCCACGCCTACCGCGACCAGACCAGCGGTGGGGTGCATCTGGCGCTGATCAAGGGCCAGTGGGGCGCCGACGAGGTGGTGCCCGTGCGCGTGCACGAGCCGCTGTCGGTGCTGGACGCGCTGGAGACCGGCCGCCGCATGCACTCTTGGAGCCTGGAGGCCAGCCTGCGCCATCTGCAGCAGGCCGGCCACGGGGTGGCGGTGCTGCTCAACTGCGGCGAATCAGCAGACCAGTTGCTGGCCCAGTTCGAGGGCACGGCCCGCTCGGCCCAGGCGCCGGAGCGTGGCCGCATGGACCTGCGCACCTATGGCGTGGGCGCCCAGATCCTGCGCGACTGCGGCATCCACCGCATGCAGCTGCTCGGCCACCCCCGCCGCATGCCCAGCATGACGGGCTATGGGCTGGAGGTGGTGGGCTTTCTGCACCCCCCAACCACGGAAGGAAACCCGACATGATGGGAGCCCACAAAGGCGACGGCCCGGCGCTGGACGGCCGCGGCCTGCGCATTGGCATCGTGCAAGCGCGCTTCAATCAGGGCATCACGGACGCGCTGGCCGCCGCCTGCCGCGACGAGCTGCGGGCATTGGGCGTGGCCGAGGCCGACGTGGCGCTGGAGCAGGTGCCCGGCGCCCTGGAAGTGCCCCTGGCCCTGCAGGCCATGGCCGAGAGCGATCGCTTCGACGCGCTGGTGGCGCTGGGCTGCGTGATCCGCGGCGAGACCTACCACTTCGAGCTGGTGTGCAACGAGTCGGCCGCCGGCATCACGCGCGTGGCGCTGGACCACCACATCCCGATCGCCAACGCCATCCTGACGACCGAGAACCTGTCGCAGGCCGTGGCCCGCCAGGACGAGAAGGCGCGCGACGCCGCCCGCGTGGCGGTGGAGATGGCGGCCCTGCTGCGGCGCTACCCCGCGGACTGATCCGCACGGCGCCCGCGCGGTCTGGGACAATACGGCCCATGACCAAAGCATCCGAAAAATCCGCCCGCACCCGCGCGCGGGAGTTTGCCCTGCAGGGGCTGTATCAGCACCTGGTGGGCCGCAACGACGCGCAGGACATCGACCTGTTCACGCGCGACCTCAGCGGCTTTCATAAAGCCGACAGCGCCCACTACGACGCGCTGCTGCACGGCTGCATTGCCGAAGGGGCCGAGCTGGACGCCCGCCTCGCCCCGCTGCTGGACCGCCCGCTGGCGGAGCTGTCGCCCATCGAGCACGCGGTGCTGTGGATCGGCGCCTACGAATTCCTGCACTGCGTGGACGTGCCGTGGCGCGTCGTCATCAACGAATGCATCGAGCTGGCCAAGTCGTTCGGCGGCACCGACGGGCACAAGTTCGTCAACGGTGTGCTCAACCGGCTGGCGCCGCAAATCCGCGGCGACGAGGTGGCCCGTGACCCCGCCCGCCGCGGCTGAGGCGATGGACGCCACGCCGGTACACGCCTGGCCCATCCGGGTCTATTGGGAAGACACCGACGCCGGCGGCATCGTCTATTACGCCAACTATCTGAAGTTTTTCGAACGGGCGCGCACCGAGTGGCTGCGCGGGCTAGGCCTGGGGCAGCAGGCGCTGCGCGAGCGCACGGGGGGCATGTTCGTCGTCAGCGCCGCCGAGGCCCGCTATCTGCGCCCGGCGCGGCTGGATGACCGGCTGGAAATCCGCACCCGCATCCGGGAACTCGGACGGGCCTCGCTGACACTGCAACAGCAGGCGTGGCGCACCGACCCGGCCCCGACGCTGCTGTGCGAGGGGACGGTGCGCATTGGCTGGGTGGAGGCCGAGGCGATGCGCCCGGGCCGCCTGCCCGCCGAGGTGACCGCGGCCCTGGCCCCGGCCTGGGCATCGAGCCGGCAGGCCGCCTCCGACAAGGACTTTTGCGCATGACGCACGACTTTTCCGTCATCGAGCTGATGCTCAACGCCTCCTGGGTGGTCCAGGCGGTGGTGCTGCTGCTGATCGGCGTCTCGGTCACGAGCTGGGCGGCGATTTTCCGCAAGGTGTTCGCCCTCAAGCGGGTGCGGCGCCTGACGGACGACTTCGAGCGCGAGTTCTGGTCCGGCGGCAATCTGCAGGATCTGTACGCCGCCGCGGCGCGCAACGCGCGCGAGGGCAGCCCGATGGAGCGCATCTTCGCCAGCGGCATGCGCGAATTCCAAAAGTTGCGCGAGCGGCGCATCACCCAGCCCGACGCGCTGCTCGACGGCGCTCGCCGCGCCATGCGCGCCGCTTATCAGCGCGAGCTCGACGCCCTCGAAGTCAATCTGTCCTTCCTGGGCTCGGTGGGGTCGGTGTCGCCCTACGTCGGCCTGTTTGGCACGGTTTGGGGCATCATGCACGCCTTCACCGGGCTGGCGGCGCTGACCCAGGTGACACTGGCCACCGTGGCCCCCGCCATCGCCGAGGCGCTGGTGGCCACCGCGATCGGGCTGTTCGCGGCCATTCCGGCCGTGCTGGCCTACAACCGGTTCGCGCACGACATCGACCGCCTGGCCAACCGGCTCGAGACCTTCATCGAAGAGTTCTCGAACATCCTGCACCGCCACGCCGGCGTGGCACCGGCCGGCCACTGACGCGGGCACCGTTTTTCCGACCGGAGGACCGCCCCGCATGCCCGCCATCGCCCCCCGCGGACAAGGCCGCCGCGCGATCACCGAGATCAACATGGTGCCCTTCATCGACGTGATGCTGGTGCTGTTGATCATCTTCATGGTGACCGCCCCGCTGATCGTGCCCAGCCAGGTCGAGCTGCCCAGCGTCGGTCAGGCGGCACGCCAGCCGGACCGCTTCGTGCAGGTGATCGTGGAGCGCGACGGCCGCCTGCGGCTGCGCGACAGCGCCCGCAGCAGCGGCGAGGCCGACGTGGTCACCCTCAAGGACCTGCCCGCCCGTGTGCAGGCCATTCAGGGCGCGCCGGGGGCGGACGGGTCGGTGAGCGTGCCGGTCATCATCAGCGGCGACAAGCGCGTCGCCTACGAACAGGTGATGCAGGTGATGGATGCCCTGCAGCGCGCAGGCGTCGCCCGCATCGGGCTGTCGGTGCAGACCGACGCCGCGCCCCGTTGATCCGATCCCCGCCATGCAGGCCACGGCCGACGATCTGGACCTGAGCCCGCCGCCCACCCCGGGCGGCTGGGCGCCCTGGGCGCTGGCGCTGCTGGCCCACGGGCTGCTGGCGCTGGCGCTGGCCTGGGGTTTGGCATGGCAGCGCGAGACAACCACGGTCGCCTCGGCCGAACTGTGGTCGGCGCTGCCGCAGGTGGCCGCCCCGCGTGCGCAGGAGCCGCCCCCCGAGCCC
>NZ_VJOO01000032.1 GCF_007556755.1 Tepidimonas fonticaldi
CGCCTCATTGCGGCCGTGCGCCTCATCGGCCGGTGGCTCGCCCAGCGGCGGCCAACCGAGTCCAGTGGCGCCAACCCTGCCCAGCTGCGGCTAAGGGCGGCGTGAAAATGAATTTTTCAGGGACGACCAAAGACTGCAAAAAAATTACTCTATTGAGTGAAAAATGTAAACCCATGACTCGACCGAATCGGTACCCTACCGGCTTGGCATGACACGATGCGGAGGACGGATCGATGTGCGGAATCGTCGGGGCGGTGGGCACCACGGACGTGGTGGGGGTGCTGGTGCAAGGCCTGCAGCGGCTGGAGTACCGGGGGTATGACTCGTGCGGGCTGGCCGTGCACCAGGGGGCGCCGCTGGCCGACGCCGCGGGGCGGATGACTCCGGTCGAGGCGGCGGCTCGCGGGCTGGCGCGCGCGCGCAGCACGGCACGGGTGGCCGAGCTGCGCGCGCAGGTGCAGGCGGAGGGGCTGCGCGCGGCCACGGGCATTGCCCACACGCGCTGGGCGACGCATGGCGCGCCCACCACGGCCAATGCGCATCCGCACGTCAGCCATGGGCCCGGGGTGCGCGCGGGCGAACGGCCGGCGCGGGTGGCGCTGGTGCACAACGGCATCATCGAAAACCACGAAGCCCTGCGCGCCGAGCTGCAGGCACGCGGCTATGTGTTCGAGAGCCAGACCGACACCGAGGTCATCGCGCACCTGATCGACAGCCTGTACGACGGCGATTTGCTGGAGGCGGTGCGCGCGGCCACGGCCCGCCTGCACGGCGCGTATGCGATTGCGGTGCTGCACCACGACGAGCCGCAGCGCCTGGTGGGGGCACGCGCCGGCTCGCCGCTGGTGCTGGGGCTGGGCACCGCGGCGGATGGCCCGGCGGCCCATTACGTGGCCAGCGATGCGCTGGCGCTGGCGGGCGTCACCGACCGCATCGTGTTCTTGGCCGAGGGGGATCTGGTCGATGTGGCGCTGGGGCGCTACCGCATCGTGGGGGCGGACGGCCGCGCCCTGGACAGCGCCGCACGCCCGGTCAGGACCGTGCAGGTGGGCAGCCAGGACGTGGCGCTGGGCCCCTACCGCCACTACATGCAGAAGGAGATCTTCGAGCAGCCGCGCGCGCTGGCCGACACGCTGGAGGGCGTGGAGGGCATCGTGCCGGAGCTGTTCGACGACCACGGCATCCGCTCGCGCGCGGCCTGGCGCGTGTTTGCGGAGATCGACCGCGTGCTGATCCTGGCCTGCGGCACCAGCCACTACGCGGGCTGCGTGGCGCGCTACTGGCTGGAGGCGATCGCCGGCGTGCCGACGGTGGTGGAGATCGCCAGCGAATACCGCTACCGCACGAGCGTGGCCGACCCGCGCACGCTGGTGGTGGTGGTTAGCCAGAGCGGCGAGACCGCCGACACGCTGGCCGCGCTGCGCCACGCGCAGGCGCTGGGCATGCGCCAGACGCTGGCGATCTGCAACGTGGCCACCAGCGCCATGGTGCGCGAGTGCGAGCTGGCTTACGTGACGCGCGCCGGGGCGGAAATCGGCGTGGCCAGCACCAAGGCGTTCACGACGCAGTTGGCGGCGCTGTTCCTGCTGACGCTGGTGCTGGCGCAGGCCAAGGGGCGCCTGACGGCCGAGGACGAGGCGCGCCACCTGCGCGCGCTGCGCCACCTGCCGGCGGCGCTGCAGGCGGTGCTGGCGCTGGAGCCGCAGGTCATCCGCTGGGCCGAGGACTTCGCCGGCAAGGAGCACGCGCTGTTCCTCGGCCGCGGGCCGCACTACCCGATCGCGCTGGAGGGGGCGCTCAAGCTCAAGGAAATCAGCTACATCCATGCCGAAGGCTACCCGGCCGGCGAACTCAAGCACGGGCCGCTGGCGCTGGTGACCGGCGCGATGCCGGTGGTGACGGTGGCGCCCAACGACGCGCTGCTGGAAAAGCTCAAGAGCAACATGCAGGAGGTGCGCGCGCGCGGCGGGGTGCTCTATGTGCTGGCGGATGCCGACACGCGCATCGCCAGCGGCGAGGGCCTGCACGTCATCCGCATGCCGGAGCACTACGGGGACCTGAGCCCGATCCTGCACGCGGTGCCGCTGCAGCTGCTGGCCTACCACACCGCCTGCCTGCGCGGTACCGATGTGGACAAGCCGCGCAACCTGGCCAAGAGCGTGACGGTGGAGTAGGCGGCCCCCGGCCGGATGCCCCTCGGTTCAGGCCGAGTCTAGCCCCGCAGGCCAGAAAGCGGGGGGCCTGCCAGCCGATCCAGGCGCATGGGCTCGGCGCGTGCTTCGGCCAGCAACTGGTCCCAGTCCGACGGCGGTCGACCACTGTCGAGCATCCGGCGAAAGACCCGATAGGCATCGTGGGGGCTGTCGTGCGCCCGCAGCGTCCCTTTGTCGTTGACCCAGGCGTAAACGATCACCCTGGCCTGGGCGTGGAATCGAAAAAACAACCGGTATTGCTGGAAGAATTTGGCACGGAACCAGTGCTTGTGTTCCGGTCCGAGTGTCTGGCCCGGCCGGTACTCTGCCCGGGCCGGGTCCTGCGGAATCACTTCGAACGCGAGCTTGCCGATGGCGGCCAGGCGTTTGGTCGCATTTTTGTGGATGTAGCTGTCGTGTCCCGGATGATTGGTTAATTGGTTCACGCCGTAGTTTACTCTTGGCCCGAGAGGTCATGCTGGAGCTGAAACGATGCATCTGAGGCTGCACAAGAACGCCACCACGACACCCAGGATCCGCGCCGAGATCCAGGTCAGCAAGGAGCCCATGAGGGTTCTGGCCCAGCGCTTTGGCGTGAGTGTCTCCACCATCGCTCGCTGGAAGAAGCGTGCATCGGTTCATCCTGTGCGAACTGTCTCAACCAGTATCTGCCGCCGAGCTCGCCGTACCTTGATGCAAGACGAGGTGAGCAGTGCAGATTCGGTAACCAACGGCCGACCAATTCACAATCGCAACCCGGAAGCCGGAAACCCGCGCCAGTGCTGGCTCTGGCTCGGTGAACGCTCACGAGCCCAGCAGAGAAAAACGGCAGCAGAGAGGCGAGAAGTACTCCGAAACGGCGTCGTTTGGCGGTGCAGCGCTCACGAGGCAACGGGCCGGAACCGCGCCAACACTGGCGCTCAGGGCAAAAAAATCCCAACCGATAAGGGTTGGGATTTTGGGTTTTGGTGGCGGAACACGGAACCGAACCCGCGTCCGTCGATAGCGTCCGATGGCAAGCCAACGCCCTTGAGGGCGGCCATTTCTACGAATCGGCCACGGCCATCGGCCGAGCGCCGCGGCTTGGGCCTCGGAACGACTCCCTCAGCTACCAGCCAGCCAACTCTCGCCTCGCACAGTTACATCATCATCTTTTTAAGCCGCACTTACGGCGTGCTTGTATCTGTATTGACGTTCGATCTGGATGCTCGTATGCTCACCACTAAGCAACCGAGCCACTACAACCATGTCGAGCGACCGACTCCCGGAAATGACCCAGGCGCAACGCGACCGGCTCGCGTTCGTCGAGTTGCGCCTGCGGTTTGTTGGCGAGATCCGCCGCCAGGACTTGGTGACGCGCTTCGGCATCCAGGCTGCGGCGGCCACGCGGGACATCGCCCAGTACAAGGAGCTGGCCCCAGGCAATATGGAGTACGACACCAAGGGCAAGGTCTACGTCCGTGCCGCTTGGTTCCGCCCCCTGTTTGACTTCCCCGCCGAGCGGATCCTCACTTGGTTGTCCCAGGGCTACGGTGACGGCGAGCCCATCCGCTGGAAGGGTGTCGTGGCACAGGAGGGCACCAGCCTGCCGGGCAAGATTGATCTGGATCTGCTGTCCGTCCTGACCCGCGCCATTCACCAAGGCGCCGCTGTTGAGGTCGCCTATCGCGCACTGTCGAGCGGGCTGACGACCCGGGAGATCGTCCCGTTCGCACTGGCCGACAGCGGCCTTCGTTGGCACGTCCGCGCCTTCGACCGGCGCAGCGGTGAGTTCCGCGACTTCGTGTTGGGACGCCTCGACGCCGCCCGCATCCTGCCCGGCCCTGTGGCCGACCACGAGAAGCCCGATCAGGACATCCAGTGGAACCGGATCACCGAGCTCGAGCTCGTGCCGCATCCGGCCAACGTGCAGCACCCCGACACCATCGAGGCCGAGTACGGCATGGACGGCGGCGTGCTCAAGGTGCGGACCCGTGCGGCGATGGCCGGCTACCTGTTGCGCCGCTGGAACGTGGACTGCACCGAAGACCACAGCCTCAAGGGTGGCGAGTATCACCTGTGGCTGCGCAATCGCCAGGCGCTGTACGGCGTCACGAACCTGGTGCTCGCCCCGGGCTACGACACGACAAGCAAGGAGGGTTGAGCGTGCTGAAGCTCGAACAGATCCAGAAGAGCGCGGCCATCTCGGGCCTGGAGCCCGGGCAGGTCGTGCGCATCGTCACGACAGAGCCGGTCGGTGACAACGCCCTCACCGTTTACTACAAGACCGCCGACGGCTCGCTGCGCGAGCGGATGCTGTTCCGCACAGACGAGGCCAACCTGTCGTTGGCCGAGGCCGGCCGCCCCTGGGCCTTCGACGCCCCGGGCGAGGAGTTCAAGCTCGCCACCGAGGCCTACCGGATCAACCTGGCCCACCTGTTCGATCCGATGATGGCGGTGCACACGTCGAACGTGGAGCCGCTACCGCACCAGATCACGGCGGTCTACGAGTCGATGCTGCCGCGCCAGCCGCTGCGCTACGTGCTGGCCGACGACCCCGGTGCTGGCAAGACCATCATGGCGGGCCTCTTCATCCGCGAGCTGCTGATGCGCGCGGATGCCAAGCGCGTGCTGATCGTCGCCCCCGGCAGCCTGGTCGAGCAATGGCAGGACGAAATGTTCGAGAAGTTCGGCCTGTCGTTTGCGCTGTTCTCGCGGGAGCAAGTCGAACAGTCGCGCAGCGGCAACCCCTTCGACGACCATGACTTGCTGGTCGCCCGCGTCGATCAACTGGCCCGCGCTGAAGACCTCCAGGAGAAGCTGCGCCTGTCGCGCTGGGACCTGGTGGTGGTCGATGAAGCCCACAAGCTCTCGGCCAGCTACTTCGGCAACAAGGTCAACAAGACCAAGCGCTTTCAGCTGGGCGAGCTCCTGGGCTCGATCACCCGCCACTTCCTGCTCATGACGGCCACGCCGCACAACGGCAAGGAAGAGGACTTCCAGCTGTTCATGTCGCTGCTGGACGCCGACCGCTTCTACGGAAAGTTCCGTGACGGCGCGCACAAGGTGGACGTGTCCGACCTCATGCGTCGCATGGTCAAGGAGGAACTGCTCAAGTTCGACGGCACCCCGCTGTTCCCCGAGCGCCGGGCCTACACCGTCAACTACAAGCTCTCCGACCTCGAAGCCGCCCTGTACGCGGCCGTCACCGATTACGTCAAGGAGCAGTTCAACAAGGCCGACCAGTTGGCCGACAGTGGGCGCAAGGGCACGGTGGGCTTCGCCTTGACGGCGCTGCAGCGCCGCCTGGCCTCCAGCCCGGAGGCCATCTATCAGTCGCTTAAACGGCGGCGCAACAAGCTCAAGCGCCGCGTCGAGGAAGAAAAACTCCGTCAGCGCGGCCAGTCACTGGCCGAGACGCTGGGTGGCAACAACGGCCTGCCAGACGACGTGTGGGAAGCTGCCGACGCCCTGTCGCCCGAGGACTATGAGAACTTCGAAGAGGCCGTGGTCGACCAGGCCACGGCGGCCCAGACCATCCAGGAACTGGAGGCCGAGATCATCATCCTCGAAGGCCTGGAAGAGCAGGCCCGCCAGGTGGTGCATTCCGGTCAGGATCGCAAGTGGGATGAGCTCTCCCGCCTGCTGCAAGACACGCCGGAGATGCGCGACGCCGAGGGGCGACAGCGCAAGCTCATCATTTTTACTGAGCACCGCGACACGCTGAACTACCTGGCGGTGAAGATCCGCGGCCTCATCGGCAGCGAAGAAGCCGTGGTGATGATCCACGGTGGGGTCAAGCGCGAAGAGCGCCGCAAGGTGCAGGAGCTGTTCCGCAACGACCCCACGGTGCGCGTGCTGCTGGCCACGGACGCGGCGGGCGAAGGCGTGAACCTGCAAAACGCCAACCTGATGGTCAATTACGACCTACCCTGGAACCCCAACCGCCTGGAGCAGCGCTTTGGCCGCATCCACCGCATCGGCCAGACTGAGGTCTGCCACCTGTGGAACATGGTGGCCGCCGAGACCCGCGAGGGCGACGTCTTCCAGCGCTTGTTCGAGAAGCTGGAGGTGGAGCGCCAGGCCCTGGGCGGCCGTGTGTTCGACATCCTGGGCGAGGTCTTCGAGGACAAGCCCCTCAAGGACCTGCTGATCGAGGCCATCCGCTACGGCTCGGATCCCGAAGTCCGAGCCCGCCTGCTCAAGAAGGTGGAAGGCGCGCTGGACACCCAGCACCTTGAAAACATCATCAAACGCAATGCGCTGTGCGAAGAGGTGATGGACGAGAAGCGCCTGTTCGCGGTGAAGGAGGAAATGGAAAAGGCCGAGGCCCGCAAGCTGCAGCCCTTCTTCATCCGCGCCTTCTTCAAGCAGGCTTTCCAGCAGTTGGGCGGCGAGCTGCGCCCGCGTGAGCCTGGGCGCTACGAAATCACCAACGTCCCGGCCATCATCCGCGAGCGCGACCGGCAAATCACCGGCCGCGACCGCCGCAATGCCGACCCGGTGCTACGCCGTTACGAGCGCGTCTGCTTCGAGAAGCAGTACGTGCGGCTGACCGACCGTGTCGGCGCCCCGATGGCCAGCCTCATCCATCCCGGTCACCCCTTGATGCAGGCGGTCACCGACCTTGTGCTGGAAGCTCACCGCAACAAGCTCAAGCAAGGGGCGGTATTGGTGGACCCGAGTGATATGGGCATCACCCCGAAGGTGATGTTCATTGTCGATCACGCCGTCAAGGAAGGGGCAGACCCCGCGCGCATCGTCTCGCGTCGCATGCAGTTCGTCGAGATCGACCCGCAGGGACACGCCATCAACGCCGGCTGGGCGCCCCACCTGGACCTGGAGCCCATTGCGCCTGCCGACCTCGAGTTGATCGAAGACGTGCTGGCCGCCCCGTGGATCGCCAAAGACCTAGAGCAACAGGCCTTGGCCCATGCCGGAAGCTTTCTGGTGCCCGAACACTTCGATGAAGTGCGCACCCGCCGCGAGCAGGCGGTGGACAAGACCTTGGCTGCTGTGCATGAGCGTCTGGTCAAGGAAATCAACTTCTGGTCCGACCGCTACATCAAGCTGCAGGAGGACATCGCTGCCGGCAAGGATGTGCGCCTGACGCTGGAGAACGTGCGCCGCACCATCGACGACCTGACCGCACGCCGCGAATCGCGCGAGAAGGAGCTGTTGGCCATGCGTCATGTGGTCTCCGCCACACCGGTCGTGCTGGGCGGTGCGCTGGTGATCCCGGCGGGCCTCTTGCTGCAGCGCAAGGGCGAGCCCGGCTGGTCGGCGGATGCCGACGCACGCAGCCGCATCGAGCACATCGCCATGCAGGCGGTGATGAACGCCGAACGCGCGCTGGGCCATGAGGTCATCGACGTCTCGGCGCAGAAGTGCGGCTGGGACGTCACCAGCATCCCCAAAGCCCTCGACGGCCGTCTGCCCACCTCGCGCCACATCGAGGTCAAAGGTCGCGCCAAGGGCCAGACCACGATCACCGTCACCCGCAACGAGATCCTCTATGGCCTCAACCAGGCGGACAAGTTCGTCCTGGCCATCGTGCTCGTGGACGGCGACCAGCATGAAGGGCCGTACTACATCCGCAAGCCCTTCACCCAGGAGCCCGACTGGGCGGTGACCAGCATCAACCTGGACCTGGACGCGCTGCTCGCGCGCGCCACGACCGCGGAGGGCTCGCTGTGAGCCTGGGCTGCCCTCAGAAACAGAAACGCCCTCACGGGGAGGGCGTCGGGCCAGGGCTGCTCACCTTGGCGGGGCTGCAAGAAGAGACGCCTCCCGAGGGAGGCGTCGGGCCGGAGATGCTATCTCCGGCGGGGTTAATGCGCCATATTGTCGTCAGACCAGGCTCTGCTGTCAAGCCGAGCAGCGTTTCCGGAGGCCAGCCATGCAGCGCGTGACGGCCTACGTGGACGGCTTCAACCTCTATTTCGGCTTGAAACAGTCGAGCCTCAAGCGCTGCGCCAACGGCTACCTCAACATTGGTGAAGACAAGCTGCGCGCCAGCCAGCTGCCCGAACAACTCACCAAGCCCGATGGCTACGTGCTCGCACGCCCGGCCACCTGGCGCTAAAAGGTTTGCAACATGACCGCCATCAAAACCCCCAAAAAACTCATCGAAGTCGCCCTGCCGCTGGACGCCATCAGTTCAGGGTGTGAGCAGGAAAAGAATCCTTTCCTAAAAAGTCACCCCAGATCCATGCACCTGTGGTGGGCGCGCCGGCCGCTGGCGGCGGCGCGGGCCGTGATCTTCGCGCAGATGGTCAACGACCCCGGCTACGAACGCCACCTGGGCCGCGGCGTCAACAAGCAAAAGGCCGCCGCTGAGCGCGAGCGCCTGTTCAAGATCATTGAAGACCTGGTGCAGTGGGAGAACACCAACAACGAGGAAGTCCTCGAACGCGCCCGCGCCGAGATCCGCCGCTCCTGGCGCGAGACCTGCGAACTTAACAAGAACCATCCGCAGGCAGCCGAGCTGTTCAATCCGGACAAGCTGCCCGCCTTCCACGACCCGTTTGCCGGCGGCGGCGCCATCCCGCTGGAGGCGCAGCGCCTGGGGCTGGAAGCCTGGGCGTCTGACCTCAACCCCGTGGCGGTGACGATCAACAAGGCGATGATCGAAATCCCGCCGCGTTTTGCCGGCCGCGCGCCGGTGGGGCCTCTGCCCCCGGGCGAGAAGCAGGCCAAGTTGCATGAAGACTGGCGCGGCTCGCGCGGGCTGGCTGAGGATGTGCGCCGCTATGGCGCTTGGATGCGCGAGCAAGCCGAAAAGCGCATCGGCCACCTCTACCCCAAGATCGCAGTCACCGCCGAGATGGCGCGCGAACGGCCAGACCTCAAGCCTTTGGTCGGGCAGAAGCTCACCGTGATCGCCTGGTTGTGGGCGCGCACGGTAAAGAGCCCGAACCCGGCGTTCAGCCACGTCGATGTTCCGCTGGCATCGACCTTCGTGCTCTCCAGCAAGGCGGGCAAGGAGGCGTATGTGCAGCCGGTGGTGGAGGGCGACCAGTACCGTTTTACGGTGAGGGTGGGCACGCCGCCGGAAGAAGCGAAGGACGGAACCAAAGCCGCCGGTCGTGGCGCAAACTTCCGCTGTGTGCTGTCGGACATGCCCATCGGCGGCGACTACATCAAGGGCGAGGGGCAGGCCGGGCGCATGGGCGCAAGGCTGATGGCTATCGTCGCCGAAGGCGCGCGTGGTCGCGTCTATCTGGCACCGACTCAAGAACACGAGGATGCCGCTCGACAGGCGCAGCCCACTTGGAAGCCCTCCGGTAATGTGCCTGCCCGCCTTACGGGGGGCACATGCGTTCCCTACGGTCTGACCGAATGGGGCGACCTCTTCACCCCCCGCCAACTGGTGGCGCTGACCACGTTCTCCGACCTGGTGCAGGAGGCCATCGAAAAGTGCCGGCAGGATGCGCTGGCCGCCGGCATGACCGACGATGGCATCGGGCTGGACGCCGGCGGCACCGGCGCGACGGCGTATGCGCAGGCGGTGGGGGTGTATTTGGCTTGCGGGATTAGCCAAATTTCTCGTTATGGCTGCACTATTTGCAGTTGGAATAAAACCAATGAAAACGTTGCTCAGGCTTTCGGCCGTCAAGCAATCCCAATGGTATGGGATTTTGCTGAGTCAAACCCTATCTATGGTTCTCTAAATATAGTTGCAACTACAGAATGGCCAGCGTCAGCCATTTGTTCATTTGGATCTCACGGTTTTGCTTTTCAGGCTGACGCACAAACTCAAAGTGTTGCTCAGGGCAAGGTCGTATCCACTGACCCTCCCTACTACGACAATATCGGCTACGCCGACCTATCGGATTTCTTCTACGTCTGGCTGCGCCGCTGCCTCAAGCCCATCTTTCCGGGTCTCTTCGCCACGCTCGCCGTGCCCAAGGCCGAGGAGCTGGTGGCCACGCCCTACCGCCACGGCAGCAAGGAGGCGGCAGAAGCCTTTTTTCTGGAGGGCATGACCCGCGCCATTCGGAATCTGGCCGAGCAGGCGCACCCGGCCTTTCCGGTCACCATCTACTACGCCTTCAAGCAAAGCGAAACCACCGACGAGACCGGCACTAGCAGCACCGGTTGGGAGACCTTTCTGGAAGCCGTGATAGGCGCCGGCTTTTTCATTACAGGTACTTGGCCAATTCGTACTGAGCGCACTCGTGGGTTGAAGGGTGAAGTAAACGCCCTCGCCTCCAGCATCGTGCTGGTCTGCCGCAAGCGCGCGCCGGATGCGCCCACGGTCAGCCGCCGTGAGTTCATGCGCGAACTCAACGCTACGCTGCCCGAGGCGCTGTACGAGATGACCCGCGGTGGCGTGAACTCTCCCGTCGCCCCGGTGGACCTGTCGCAAGCCATCATCGGCCCCGGCATGGCGATCTTCAGCCAGTACGCGGCGGTGCTGGAAGCCGACGGCACGCCCATGAGCGTGCGCACCGCGCTGCAGCTCATCAACCGCTTCCTGGCGGAAGATGACTTCGACCACGACACCCAGTTCTGCCTGCACTGGTTCGAGCAGCAGGGATGGGCGAGCGGCAAGTTCGGTGAGGCCGACGTGCTGGCCCGCGCCAAGGGCACGGCGGTTGCTGGCCTGGTGGAAGCGGGCGTGGTGGAAGCGGCCAAGGGCAGCGTGCGCCTGCTGAAGTGGCAGGAGCTTTCGGCCGATTGGTCGCCCGAAACGGACAGCCGCACCCCGGTGTGGGAGGCACTGCACCAGATGATCCGCGCGCTCAACCGGGAGGGTGAGTCGGCCGCCGGCGCGCTGCTCGCCCGCATGCCAGCCCGTGCCGAACCCATCCGCGCGCTGGCCTACCGCCTCTACACCCTGTGCGAGCGCAAAGGCTGGGCCGAGGACGCCCGGGCTTACAACGAACTCGTCACCGCCTGGAGCGCCATCGAGCAAGCGGCCAGCGAAGCTGGCGTGGTCGGCTCGCAAGCGCAACTGGACATCTGAGGAGCAGGCACATGCAGATCGAAGCGATCGAGATCGAGAACTACCGCGCGTTCCGCCACGCGCGGCTGGACAAACTGCCGCGCCTGGTCGCGCTCGTCGGCGCGAATGGCACAGGCAAGAGCACCTTGTTCGATGTGTTTTCGTTCCTCAAGGATGCCTTGGCCTTCAATGCCGGCAAGGCGGTGGCGCGCCGCGGCGGCATGCGCGAGCTCAGAAGCCGCGGCCAGAGCGGCCCGGTGCGCATCGAGATCAAGTTCCGGGAATCAGGCGGGCGGCTCGCCACCTATGAGCTGGCGGTGGATGAAGTTGACGGGCGGATCATGGTCGAGCGCGAAGTGCTCAAGTTCCGCCGTGGCCAGCGCGGCAAGCCCTGGCATTTCGTGGATTTTTCGCGCGGCCGCGGCACGGCCATCACCAACGAGCAGCAGTATGGCGAGGAAGGCGCCGAAGAGCACCGGGCCGAATACGCGCTGGACGAGCCCGACGTGCTGGCCATCAAGGGCCTGGGGCAGTTCAAGGATTTCCGCGTGGTGGCGGAGTTTCGCAGCCTGATCGAGCACTGGCAGATTTCGGACTTTCACATTGCCGAGGCGCGGCCATCGACCGAAGAGGGCTACGCCGAGCATCTGTCCACCCGCGGCGACAACCTGGCGCAGGTGGCGCAGTACCTCTACACCTACCACCGCGAGCGTTTCGACGCCGTGCTGGAGGCGATGAAGCGGCGCGTGCCGGGCGTGAGCCACATCGATGCCAAGCCAACGGAAGACGGACGTCTGGTGCTGCGCTTTCAGGACGGCAGCTTCAAGGATCCTTTCATCGCCCGCTTCGTGTCGGACGGCACGATCAAGATGTTTGCGTATCTGGTGCTGCTGCACGACCCGAAGCCCTTCCCCTTGCTGGCCGTGGAGGAGCCGGAAAACCAGCTCTACCCCGAGCTCTTGCCGGAGCTGGCAGAGGAGTTCCGCGCCTATGCGCAGCGCGGCGGCCAGGTGTTCGTGTCCACGCATTCGCCGGATTTCCTGAACGCCTTGCAGCTCGACGAGATTTACTGCCTGAAGAAGGAAGGTGGCTTTACCACCATCACGCACGCCAGCGACTCGGAAAACCTGCGCGCCTTGGTCGAAGCGGGCGATCTGCCCGGCTACCTCTGGAAGCAGGGCTTGTTCGAGGGGCTCAATCGATGACCGGTCGGGTGATCTTTCTGCTCGAAGAGCCGTCGATGAAGGCTTTTCTGGTCGAATTTCTGCCGCGCCTAATTCCCGGCTGGTGCCATGAAGAGCACTTTCTGCTCGTGCCGCACGAGGGAAAATCGGATCTCGAGAAAAGCATCGCCCGCAAGCTTTCGGCGTGGCGGGAGCCAGGGGCGCGCTTCGTCATCGTGCGTGACAACGACGGCGCCAATTGCGCAGCGCTCAAGGCCCGCTTGTTGGGCCTGTGCCAGGGTGCGTCTCGTCACGTGCTGGTGCGTTTGGTGTGCCAGGAACTGGAAGCGTGGTATCTCGCGCAACCCGACGCATTGGCGGGGACCTATCCATCGAGGGCCAAAGCGATCAAGCGAATGGCCCGCCGCCACAATGACCCCGATGCGTGCGCGAAACCGTCGCGTGAGTTGGCTCGGGTGATTCCGGAATTCCAGAAACAGGACGCAGCGCGGCGACTTGCGCGATTGCTCGCCGTCGATGACACCCGGTCGGCCAGTTTCCGGGTTTTCGTGTCTGGTGTTCAGCAACTGGCTGCATCCGCAGGAGGTATGGCCCCATGACCCTCAAACCCTGGCGCGAGATCGTTGTCCCACACGAAGACGTGCTCCGTGGCACGTTCCAGCAGGCCGAGTTCGCAGCCGACCTCTCGCGCGTCCATGAACGCACGGCCACGACCGAATACCAGAATCCGGCACTGTTCTTTGCGCGCACCTTCATCACCGAGGGCATGCGCCTCTTGCTCGACTCGGTGGTCAAGCGGCTGTCAGGCAAGGGGGGCGACCCGGTCATCCAGCTGCAGACGGCCTTCGGCGGCGGCAAGACGCACACGATGTTGGCGGTCTACCACCTGGCCAAGGGCGAGGTGCCGGTCAGCGACCTGCCGGGCATCCCAGCCATTCTGGATGCCGCCGGCATCACCGAGCTGCCGCGCGCCCGCATCGCGGTGCTGGACGGCATCAAGTCCTCGCCCAACCAGCCGGTGCAGCGCGAGGGGCAGACGATCCGCACGCTGTGGGGCGACCTGGCGTGGCAACTCGGTGGCGCCGAAGGCTACGCCCTGGTGGCCGACGCGGACGCCTCGGGCACGTCGCCGGGCAAGGCGGTGCTGGAAACGCTGCTCGCGCGCTGCGCGCCATGCGTGATCCTCATCGACGAGCTGGTGGCCTACGTGCGCCAGTTCGAGGAGGGCAAGACGCTCACCGGCGGAACGTTCGACTCGAACCTGTCGTTCGTACAGGCGCTCACCGAGGCGCTGAAGGCCGTGCCCACTGCCGTGCTGCTGGCCTCGCTGCCCGAATCGGACAAGGAAGCCGGCAGCCAGCGCGGTGTGAAGGCGCTGGCTTCGCTTTCGCACTACTTCGGCCGCGTGCAGGCACTGTGGAAGCCGGTGGCCACCGAGGAAGCGTTCGAGATCGTGCGCCGCCGCCTTTTTACCAACATCAACGACAAGCTGGCGATGGAGTCGGTCTGCCGCGCGTTCGCGGACTACTACATCGCCCACCGCGAGGACTTTCCCCAGGAGACGCAGGACAGCAAGTACTTCGAGCGCCTGGTCCACGCCTATCCCATCCACCCCGAGGTGTTCGACCGCCTGTACGAGGACTGGTCCACGCTGGACAACTTCCAGCGCACCCGCGGCGTGCTGAAGCTGATGGCCAAGGTTATCCATCGCCTGTGGAAGGACGGCAACAACGACCCGTTGATCATGCCTGGCAGCGTGCCGCTGATGGATGCCGACACGCGCAACGAGGCCATCTACTACCTGCCGCAGGGCTGGGACCCAGTGATCGAGCGCGACGTGGATGGCGAGCGCTCCGAGACCTGGGAGATCGAGAACAAGGACACCCGTTTCGGTAGCGTGCAGGCCTGCCGCCGCACTGCCCGCACGATTTTCCTGGGCAGCGCTCCGCATTCCGTCCAGATCGCGTCCAACCAGCTGGTGCGGGGGTTGGAGCTGGAGCGCGTGCTGCTGGGTGTCGCCCAGCCCGGCCAGCAGGTCAATCTTTACAAGGATGCGCTGAGGCGCCTCTCCGACCGGCTGCACTACCTGAACCACGCCAACAACCGCTTCTGGCTGGACACGCGCCCGAACCTGCGGCGCGAGATGGAAGAGCGCAAGCGCCGCTTCCAGGACAAGGAGGACGTGTTCCCCACGATCCGAGAGCGCGTGCAGCGCAGCTTTGCCAGCGGCGTCTTCGGCGGCATCCACATCTTCACTGGCAGCGGCGACGTGCCGGACGACTGGGCATTGCGGCTGGTGGTGCTGCCGCCAGATGCGGCCTTCAGTAAAAGCGGCCAGAGCCTGGCAGTGGAGCGCGCCACCGAGATCCTGAAGAAGCGCGGCGACCAGCCCCGCTTCAAGCAGAACCGCCTGATCTTCGTGGCAGCGGACTACGACAGCGTCAGCCGCCTGAAGGACCACGTGCGCTCGTTCCTGGCATGGCGCAGCATCGTCGGCGACTACAAAGACAACCGCATCGTCCTCGACAACCTGATGGCCAAGCAGGCGCAAGCCAGCCTGGAGCAGGCCGAGGAAACCGTGCGGCGGATGATTCGTGAGACCTATAAGTGGCTGCTGGCCCCGGTGCAAGAGGCGCGGCCGGGCAAAGGTCTGTCTGAGGTGATGTGGGAGCATTTTCCACTCAACCCGGGCGCGCAGAACTGGTCACAGGAAATTGAACGCGTCCTCAAGGAGAACGAGCTGCTCATCAGCGAATGGGCTCCGATCCACTTGGCCAAAGTGCTGAAGGACTGGTTCTGGAAGGATGACGTCAAGGACGTTCCGGCGCTCACCGTCTGGCAGCAGAGCTGCCAGCAGCTCTACCTGCCCCGCCTGAAAGACGACACCGTGTTCCAGAACACGATGGCCGCGGGCGCTGAGAGCCGTGAGTTCTTCGGCTTCGCCCAGGGCAAGGAAGATGGTCGCTACATCGGCTTCAGCTACGGCAAGCGCACCTCGCTCATCATGGACGCGTCGCTGTTGCTGATCGAGCCTGTCGCCGCAGCAGCCTACATGGAGGCGCTGCGCGCGGCGGAAGAGGCCTCCCGTGCGAAGGCCGCCGACGCCAGCGGCGGTGGGGCAACGACGACCGTTCCCACCGGCGGCGGCATGCCCCGCGCGGAGGACTCGGCCAAGGGTGGCTATGCCACGGGCGGCGGCATCGCGGGGCAATCGATCAAGAAGCAGTTCTACGGCAGCATCGAGCTCGACCCGTTCCTGGCGAAGAAGCAGTTCGCCGATCTGGTCGACGAGGTCGTTCAGCAGTTCACCATGCGCCCCGGCGTCAAGGTGAAGATCGCCATCGAGATCCAGGCCGAATCGGCCACCGGGTTCGACGATGGACTGCAGCGCGCCGTGAAGGAAAACTGCAACGTGCTGAAGTTCAAGAACGCTGAGTTCGAGACCGGCGAATAGGGGCCGCCGTGGGGATCATCGACAAAACCACATACCGACTGACCTGCCCGAAGTGCGGCGCTGTTGAGAAGGCGAACGTACTCGACAAGGGATCGAACTGGAGCGGATCGCACTGGCAATCTGGCGCAACGTTCGAGCGGTTCGAAACGTCTTGGTCTGGTGGCGGCAGTACCGAGCCCGACCTGACCTCGGCGACCTGCAGGCAGTGCGGTGTAGCCGCTCAGCGCAGCGCCTCGTAGGTCCGCCACACATGCCCAAGAAGAAGAGCATCAAGGGTTCGGCCAACGAGTTCAAGGCCGAAGCCGACAAGATCCTGGCCTTCCTGACGGCATCGGCGGGCCTCGGGGATGAACATGTCTCGTGGTGTCACGATCTGGCGATCATCCGCCTCTATCGAGCCTTCGAATCGTTGATGCTGGACACGCTGGTGGGCGCGCTCAACAACGACACGTCGACGCTGTCCACCAAGACGGGCTTCTCCTTTCCCAAGCATCTGACATATGACACATGCGCCTGCGCCCTTATGCCCTTGCCGCCGCCTTGCTGGCCAGCCTGACGCTGGCCCCCGTGGCCCACGCCGACAACAAGGCCGCCGTGATCGACGAGATGGCGGCCTATCTGGACTTCGTCGACTACGGCGGCGGGGTGATTTTTGCCGAGCAGATCCCGAAGGAGGAGTGGGCCCGCATTCTGGTCATCGACGCCCGCGATGCGGCCCAGTACGCCAAGGGGCACATCCCCGGGGCGATCCACATGGACTGGCGCCAGGTGCTGGCACGCCGCAGCGAAATCCCCCGCGACCGCATGGTGCTGATTTACTGCAACACCGGCTCCCTGTCGGCGCAGGCGGGCTTTGCGCTGCGGGTGGCGGGTTGGGACAATGTGCGCATCCTCCAGGGCGGCATGGAGGAGTGGAAGGCCAAGGGCGGATTCGACGCTGCCGCCAAGGCCGCAGCGCCCGCGCGCCACTGATGGGAGTGTGTGCATGCTGCAATCCGTGGGGGTCGAGGGGTGGTCGCGGCGCGGGCTGATGCGTTGGGCGGGTGGGGTGGCCGTGTCGATGCTGGCGGGGGTGTCGGCGGTCCGGGCGGAAGGGGCTTTGCCCGTCGTCGCCAGTTTCAGTATTCTGGCCGACCTGGTGCGCCAGGTGGGGGGCGATCGGGTGCAGGTCGATGCGCTGGTGGGCCCCGATGCCGATGCGCATGTGTTCCAACCGTCGCCGGCGGACGTGCGGCGGGTGGCCGCTG
Organism: Tepidimonas fonticaldi; assembly: GCF_007556755.1. Lineage (GTDB taxonomy): Bacteria > Pseudomonadota > Gammaproteobacteria > Burkholderiales > Burkholderiaceae_C > Tepidimonas > Tepidimonas fonticaldi. The sequence goes on from NZ_VJOO01000032.1 coordinate 17,007, forward strand.
CCCGGCTGGTGGTGCTCAACGGGCTGGGCTTCGAGGGCTGGATGGAGCGTCTGCTGCGCAATGCCGCCTACCGTGGCGCCGTGGTGCGCGTGACGGACGGGATGGAGCCGCTGAAGGCCGCCGGCCACGACCATGGCCATGCGCACGGTCATGCCCACGGCGAGGCCGACCCCCACGCCTGGCAGGATGTGCGGCAGACCATGGGCTATGTGCAGCGCATCGCCCAGGCCCTGTGTGCCGCGGATGCGGCCGGCTGTGAGCACTACCGGGCGCGTGCCGCCACGTACACCCAGGCGCTGGAGGCGCTGGACCGGGAGATCCGCGAGGCCTGGGCCGCGATCCCGCCCGCGCAGCGCAAAGTGGTCACCTCGCACGACGCACTGGGGTACTACGCCCGCGCGTACGGGGTGCGCATTCTGCCCGCGCAGGGGGTGTCCACCGACAGCCAGCCGTCGGCGGCGGGGGTGGCGCGGCTGATCCGCCAGATCCAGCGTGAGCAGGTGCGCGCGATTTTCGTGGAGCGGCTGGCCGATGCCCGGCTGATCGAGCAGATTGCGCGCGAGACGGGGGTCCGCCCGTCGCCGATCCCCTTGTACGCGGATGCGCTGTCCCCTGCGGGCGGGCCCGCGCCGGACTATCTGGCGCTGATGCGCCACAACACCCGCGCCATGGTAGAGGCGATCCGGGGCGCGGCGCGCTGAACCCCGGGTGGGGTCAGCGCAGGCGCAGGCCGGGCGACGTCCCCGCGGGAGCGGCTTGCAGTTGCCCGATCACCCAGCCGGGCTGGCCCTGCGCCTGCGCGAACGCGGCCTGCACGGCCTCCAGCGCTGGTGGCGCGCACGCCACCAGCAGGCCGCCGCTGGTTTGCGGGTCCGTCACCAGGGTTTGCCACAGGGCGCGGTCGCCCTCGGGCAGGGCCGATAGGTTCACTGACTCGCCATAGCTGGCCCAGTTGCGGCCCGATGCGCCGGTCCCAATGCCCTGCCGCACCAGCGCGCGGCTGATCTCGAGCACGGGCAGGGCCGCGCTGTCCACGGTGGCCAGCAGGCCGGCGGGGCGGCACATCTCCAGCAGGTGGCCGGCGAGTCCGAAGCCGGTCACATCCGTCATGGCATGCACCCCGGGCAGGGGCCCGAGCACCGCCCCCGCGCGGTTGAGCAGCGTGGTCCAGCGCCGCATCTGGGCGTAGCCGTCGGCGTCCAGCAGGCCTTTCTTGAGGGCGGCGGACAGCACGCCCACGCCCAGCGGCTTGCCCAGCACCAGCACGTCGCCGGGCCGTGCGCCGGCGTTGGTCTTGATGTGATCCGGGTGCACCGTGCCGATCGCGGCCAGGCCGTAGATCGGTTCCACGGTGTCGATGGAGTGGCCGCCGGCCAGCACCACGCCCGCGGCCCGGCAGGTGGCGGCCCCGCCTTCGAGCACGCGGCCGATCACGGCCTCCGGCAGCTGGTTGATCGGCATGCCCACCAGGGCCAGCGCCAGCAGGGGCTGGCCGCCCATCGCGTACACGTCCGACAGCGCGTTGGTGGCCGCGATCGCGCCGAAATCGAACGCATCGTCCACGACGGGCGTGAAGAAGTCGGTGGTCGCCACCAACGCCAGGTCGTCGCGCAGGCGGTAGACTGCGGCGTCGTCGCTGGTGGCCGTGCCCACCAGCAGCTCGGGGGGCGCCAGGTGCGGCGGCACCTGGGCCAACAGCCGCTGCAGCACCGCCGGAGCGATCTTGCAGCCGCAGCCGCCGCCGTGGGCCCAGGCGGTCAGTCGGTTCGGGTCACGTGTCTCGGTGTTCATCGTCGTCCCATTTGCCGTACGGCAGTATTTGCAGCCTTGCCATGGCCGCCAAACCGGATATTGTCACCCTGGATCAGATCGGTGCGTTCGACACGCTGATCGACGCCCGCAGCCCGGCGGAGTTTGCGCTCGACCACCTGCCGGGCGCGATCAACCTGCCGGTGCTTGACGATGAGGAGCGCCGCATCGTCGGCACCCTCTACAAGCAGACCGGCGCCTTCGAGGCGCGCCGCATCGGCGGGGCCTGGGTGGCGCGCAACATCGCCCGCCACATCGAGGCCGTCATGCAGGACCGGCCCGCGCGCTGGCGCCCGCTGGTGTACTGCTGGCGCGGCGGGCAGCGCAGCGGCTCGTTTGCGCTGTGGCTGCGCCAGATCGGCTGGGCCGCGGCGCAGTTGCAGGGGGGGTACAAGGGCTACCGGCGCTGGGTCGTGGAGCAGCTCGACGCCCTGCCGCCGACGCTGGACTGGCGGGTGATCGCCGGTCCGACCGGCAGTGGCAAGACGCGGCTGCTGCAGGCCCTGGCCGCCCGCGGGGCGCAGGTGCTGGATCTGGAGGCGCTGGCGCGCCACCGCGGCTCCATCCTGGGCGCGTGGCCCGACGGGCAGCCGCAGCCCAGCCAGAAGGCCTTCGACACCGCGCTGGTCGATGCGTTGCGGCGCTTCGACCCCGCGCGGCCGGTGTGGGTGGAGGCCGAAAGCCGCAAGATCGGCGCCGTGCAACTGCCCGAGGCGATGGCCGCCGCGCTGCAGCGTGCCCCCCGCGTGCAGGTGGAAGTGCCGTTCGCCGCGCGGCTGGCGCTGGTGCTGCAGGACTATGTCTGGCTGGGGCGCGATCCGCAGGCGCTGGCGTTGCGCCTGTCGGCGTTGCGCGGCCTGCAGTCCAACGACACGCTCGCCCGCTGGCAGGACTGGGCGCAGGCGGGGCGATTGCCGGAGCTGTTTGCCGAGCTGATGACGCACCATTACGACCCGCTGTACCGGCGTTCGCAGGAGCGAACGGCGGCTGGGCGCGTGCTGCCCGTGACCGCGCTGGACGCGGCCGGACTCGACCGCGCCGCCGCCGAACTGCTCGATGACGCCGGCATGCCCCCCGTTTTCCGATGACTTGCCGCAGGAAGCACCCGCATGGCCCTCGATGACCGCGACGATCCCGACCGTACCGCCCCCTTGCCGGCCGCGGCCGCCTGGCTGGGGTACGGTGGTCTGCTGCCGTTTGCCGCCGGTGCCGCCGGCGCGTGGTTGGCCTCGGGCTTTGCCCAGGCGGCCATCGGCGCGGCGCTGCTGTGCTATGGCGGGGCCATCCTGAGCTTTCTGGGCGGCATCCACTGGGGCTGGGGCGCACAGGCAGGGGCAGATCGGGTGGCGGCGCGCCTGGGCTGGTCGGTGTTGCCCTCGCTGTGGGCCGCGGCGGCGATGACCGCGGGCCTGCTCACCGGGCCCCGGGTCGGCTACGGCGCGCTGGTCGCGGGCCTGCTGTTGTGGCGGCTGCTGGAGGCGGCGGTCTGCCCGCCGGGCCCGGTGGCGCCGTGGTACCCGCGCCTGCGCCGCCACCTGACGTTTGGCGCCAGTGCGTGCCTGGTGCTGGCGGCGCTGGCCTCCCAATCGGCTTGATATGCCTAAAGGCAATAAAGAAATCAGAAAAATATCGTTTGAGTTTTGAGGTGCGCCGCTCAGAATCCCCGGCCATGTCATCCGACCCGCCGGAGGAATTCCCGATGCGACGCCGCTCCTTCACCCGTGGCCTGTGGGCCGCCCCCCTGTCTGCCCTGGCGCTGGTCGCCGGCCTGACCGCCACCCCGCCGGTCCACGCCCAGTCGGCCACCCTGCTCAATGCCTCCTACGACGTCGCGCGGGAGTTCTACAAGGACATCAATGCCGCCTTCGTCGCGCACGTCAAGAAGACCAGCGGCCGTGACGTGACGGTGCAGCAGTCGCATGGCGGCTCCAGCGCCCAGGCGCGTGCCGTGGCGGACGGGCTGGACGCCGACGTCGTGACCATGAACACGACCACGGACATCGACTTCCTGGCCGAGCGCGGCGTCGTCGCCAAGGACTGGGCGCAGCGCTTCCCGCACGGTGCGGCGCCCACCACGTCCACCATGCTGTTCCTGGTGCGCCAGGGCAACCCCAAGAACATCCGCGACTGGGACGACCTGGTCAAGCCGGGCGTGCAGGTGGTGGTGGTCAACCCCAAGACGGGCGGAAATGGCCGCATGGCCTACCTGGCCGCCTGGGGGCAGGTGCTGGCGCGCGGCGGCACGCCCGAGCAGGCGGCCGACTTTGTGCGGCGGCTCTACCGCAACGTGCCGGTGCTGGCGCGCGGCGGCCGGGATGCCACGGGCGTGTTTCTGCAGCGCGGCATTGGCGATGTGCTGATCACCTTCGAGTCCGAGGTGGTGTCGGTGGACCGCGAGTTTGGCGCCGGCAAGGTCGACGTGGTGCACCCGTCGGTCAGCATCGTGGCCGAGAACCCGGTGGCGATCGTCGAGCGCACCGTGCAGAAGAAGGGCACGCGCGATCTGGCCAAGGCCTACCTGGACTTCCTGTACACCGAGGAGGCGCAGGAAATCGCGGCGCGCCACGCCATCCGCCCCCGCAATGAGGCGGTGCTGCGCAAGTACGCCGCCACCTTCAAGCCGCTCAAGCTGTTCACGGTGCAGCAGCACTTCGGCAGCCTGGCCGAGGCGCAGCGGGTGCACTTCAACGACGGCGGCCAGTTCGACCAGCTCTACACCGCGGGGCGCTGAGGCCATGACCGCGATCACGCTTGTCGCGACGGGGCCGGCCGTCCCGCGCAGCACCGGGCGGCGGGTGCTGCCGGGCTTCGGGCTGACGCTGGGCTACACCGTCATCTACCTGAGCCTGGTGGTGCTGATTCCGCTGACGGCGCTGGTGGCCAAGACGCTGACGCTCGGCTGGACGGAGTTCTGGGACGCGGTGACGGCGCCGCGCGTGCTGGCCGCGTTTCGCCTGACCTTTGGCGCGTCGCTGCTGGCGGCGATGGCCAACGCGGTGGCCGGTCTGCTGGTGGCCTGGGTGCTGGTGCGCTACCGGTTTCCGGGCAAGCGGCTGGTCGACGCGCTGGTGGACCTGCCGTTTGCGTTGCCCACCGCGGTGGCCGGCATCTCGCTGGCGGCGCTGCTGGCCGGCAACGGCTGGATCGGGCAGTGGCTGGAGCCGTGGGGCATCCAGCTCGCCTTCCAGCCCGCTGGCGTGGTGATCGCGCTCATCTTCATCGGGCTGCCGTTCGTGGTGCGCACGGTGCAGCCGGTGCTGGAGGACGCGGAGCGCGAGCTGGAGGAGGCCGCGCAGTGCCTGGGCGCGACGCGCTGGCAGACCTTCCGCCACGTGATCTTCCCGACCATCCTGCCGGCGCTGCTGACGGGGTTTGCGCTCGCCTTCGCCCGCGCGGTGGGCGAGTACGGCTCGGTGATCTTCATCGCCGGCAACGTGCCGATGGTGTCGGAGATCGTGCCGCTGATCATCATCGGCAAGCTGGAGCAGTACGACTTCGCCGGGGCCACGGCGGTGGCGACTGTGATGCTGTTGGCGTCGTTTGCGCTGCTGCTTGTCATCAATGCGCTGCAGGCCTGGCAGCGCCGTCGTGCGGGGAGCTGACATGGGAATCCCGACCTCCACTCGCGTCGGGGCGCGCGGCCCCCAGACCACCGAGGCGCCCTGGGTGCGCTGGACGCTGACGGTGCTGGCGCTGGGCTTCATGGCCCTGTTCCTGGTGCTGCCGCTGCTGGCCGTGTTTGCCGAGGCGCTGCGCAAGGGCTGGGATGCCTACTGGAGCGCCTTGCAGGAGCCCGACGCCTGGGCTGCCATGCGGCTGACGCTGCTGACGGCTGCGATTGCGGTCCCGCTCAACCTGGTGTTCGGCGTCGCCGCGGCGTGGGCGATCGCCAAGTTCGAGTTCCGCGGCAAGGCCCTGTTGACCACGCTGATCGACCTGCCGTTCTCGGTCTCGCCGGTGGTGGCGGGGCTGATCTATGTGCTGGTGTTCGGCGCCCAGGGCTGGCTGGGGCCGTGGCTGGCCTCGCATGGTATCCAGATCATCTTCGCCGTGCCCGGCATCGTGCTGGCCACCGTGTTCGTGACCTTCCCCTTCGTCGCGCGCGAGCTGATCCCCCTGATGCAGGCGCAGGGCAACGAGGAGGAGCAGGCGGCCCTGGTGCTGGGCGCCAGCGGCTGGCAGACCTTCTGGCACGTCACGCTGCCCAACATCCGCTGGGGCCTGCTGTACGGTGTCATCCTGTGCAACGCGCGCGCCATGGGCGAGTTCGGCGCGGTGTCGGTCGTCTCCGGCCACATCCGCGGGCTGACCAACACCATTCCGCTGCACGTGGAGATTCTCTACAACGAGTACCAGTCGGTGGCGGCCTTCGCCGTGGCGTCGCTGCTGGCCCTGCTGGCGCTCGTCACGCTGGTCATCAAGACCGTGGCCGAGTGGCGCATGCAGCGCGAGTGGCGCGCGCTGGCCGAGCTGCCGCCCGAGCGGCCCAGCGCCGGGCCGCAGACCGCAGGCGACGCCTGGCGTCCCGCCACCAGGGCCGCTGCGCTCCCCGTTTCCTCCCCGCTTTCCGGAGTCCGCGCATGAGCATCGAGGTCCAGCGCATCAGCAAGCGTTTCGGTCATTTCGTCGCGCTCGACGACGTCAACCTGCACATCGACTCGGGCGAGCTCGTCGCCCTGCTGGGGCCGTCGGGCTGCGGCAAGACGACGCTGCTGCGCATCATCGCCGGGCTGGAGTCGCCCGACGCCGGCGCCATCCGCTTCGAAGGCGAGGACGCCACCGACCGCCACGTGCGCGAGCGCAACGTCGGCTTCGTGTTCCAGCACTACGCACTGTTCCGCCACATGTCGGTGTTCGACAACGTGGCCTTCGGCCTGCGCATGAAGCCGCGTGGCCAGCGCCCGTCCGAGCGCCAGATTCGCGACCAGGTGATGTCGCTGTTGCAGCTGGTGCAGCTGGACTGGCTGGCCGACCGCTACCCGGCGCAGCTCTCGGGCGGACAGCGCCAGCGCATCGCCCTGGCGCGCGCGCTGGCGGTGGAGCCCAAGGTGCTGCTGCTGGACGAACCGTTTGGCGCCCTGGACGCCAAGGTGCGCAAGGAGCTGCGCCGCTGGCTGCGCCGCCTGCACGACGAGCTGCACGTGACCAGCATCTTTGTCACCCACGACCAGGAGGAGGCGCTGGAGGTGGCCGACCGCGTGGTGCTGATGAACCACGGCCGCATCGAGCAGGTGGGCAGCCCGCAGCAGGTCTGGGAGCAGCCGGCCAGTCCGTTTGTGGTGGGCTTCCTGGGCGATGTCAACCTGTTCCACGGCCGTGTCCATGAGGGCCTGGTGCACCTGGGCGACGGTGTGACGCTGGACCTGCCCGAACATGCCGACGCGCGCGACGCCCAGGCCCTGGCCTATGTGCGCCCGCACGAGCTGGACGTCGCGCCGCTGGCCGATGGCACAGGCCTGCCGGCGCGCCTGGAGCGCGTCCTGGTGGTGGGCCCACTGGCCCGGCTGGAACTGCGGCCGCTGGCCCCAGCCGACGGTGGTGCCGTTCCTGCCGTGCTGGAGGCCCACGTGCCGGCCGAACGCTGGGCCGCCCTGGGCCTGCGTGAGGGCGACACCGTGCGCGTGGCGCCCCGCACGGCGCGCGTGTTCCTGCGTGCGGAAACGGCTGCCGACACCGTGGCCTGAAGGATCGGTTGACCGACGGCCTCCCGCCGTGGGCCGTGATTGTTCGGGTTGCAGGTGGGGCGGGCCTGGCGTTAAGGTCGTGGCTTTACGTCGGGAGATTCCATGCACCTTGCGCAACTGCTGGTCCGGCAGGCCCGCCTGGCGGGTGACCGCCCCGCCATCTTCCATGGCCCCCATCGCTGGGCCACCCATGCGCAGTGGGCCGCTCGCTGCGCCGGGCTGGCGCAGCGCCTGCGCCAGCAGGGCCTGCAGCCGGGGGAACGGGTGCTGATCTTCATGCGCAACCACCCGCGCTACCTGGAGATCCTGTGGGGCGCGCTGGGGCTTCGTCACCGCCGACGTGGCGCCTGCCCCGCTGCGCGGACTGCAGCGGCAGATGGATGCCGAGTCGGCCGAGGCCGACGCCCTGCTGGCGCCGCTGCCGGACTGGAGCGCGTACCCGCCGCTGGATCGCGCGCCCGACGACCTGGCCTGGCTGTTCTACACCAGCGGCACGACCGGCCGCCCCAAAGGGGTGATGCTGACGCAGCGCAACCTGATGACGATGGGGTTGACCTACTTTGCGGACGTGGACCCGATCGATCCGGGTGATGCCATCGTCTATGGCGCGCCGATGTACCTGGCCGATATCGAGCGCGCGTTGCGCGTGATGGGGCCGCGCTTCGTGCAGATTTACGGCCAGGGCGAATCACCGATGGTGATCACCGCGCTGGCGCGGCGGCACCTGACCGACACCGGCCACCCGCGCCACCGCGAGCGGCTGGCCTCCGTGGGGGTGGCGCAGACGCCGGTGCAGGTGCGCGTGGTGGATGCGCATGGGCGCGACCTGCCGCTGGGCGAGGCCGGCGAGGTGCTGGTGCGCGGCGATACCGTGATGGCTGGCTACTGGCGCAACCCCGAGGCCACCGCCGCCGCCCTGCGCGATGGGTAGCTGTGGACCGGCGATGTCGGTGCGCTGGATGCGGACGGTTTTTTGACCCGGTGCGCGGCAAGCCTCGGCCTTCAGGCCGGGGAAGGATAGCGCGGACGCCGTAGGCGTCCCATAGGCCAAGCGTATCATTTCGCCCATGCAACGTCTGCAAGCCTTCAGATACGAACTGATGCCGA
>NZ_VJOO01000033.1 GCF_007556755.1 Tepidimonas fonticaldi
TCGGCCCGGTGCTGGGCATCGTGCATCGTGTGATCGCCGGTTGGCTTGCCGATCAGGCCGGCGTGCCGCGGGATACGGCGCAATGCGGTGCGGTGACCCTGATCCAGCGCTTCGGCAGCGCGCTGAATCTCAACATCCACTTCCACATGCTGTGGCTCGACGGCGTGTACGAGGACACCACCGAGCGTCCGCAGCGCAAGCCGCGCCTGCACCGCACCCGTGCGGCCGGTCACTGGGCCGGTGGCGGAAAACCCAGCAGCCGGCGCTGTTCGGCCCAGTCGCGGGGCAGCAGATCGTGCCGGCCACGCAGGGTCTGCAGGTTCAGATGGCGGGGCTGGCGCCCGTCCAGGATGGCCTCGACGATGTCGGGGGCCAACAGGGTCAGGCGCAGCACCTCGGCCACCCAGCCGGGTTCCAACTTCAGGGAGCGGGCCAGGTCGGTCGTCGTGGGATAGCGCCCCTCCTCGAGCAGCCGCTTCCAGTAGAAGGCCTTGCCGAGCGTCTTGATCATCGACGCGTCCAGTCCTCCCGCGGCTGAGGCTGCGGACTCGGGCGTCGGCGGGATCAGGAGCTTGCGGTTTTGCCGGCGCTTGATCGTCAGGGGCACCAGGGTCACCCGCTGCCTGTCGCTGACGTAGCTGCGTGCGTCGTTGCCGATCTCGACCCGGATCGCGCGACGGCGGGAGTTCGCAGTCGGATCGGGAGGCGACCGGGTCATGCCAAGGCCTCTTCGGCGCTCGCGCGGCATTCGTCGACCAAGGGATGCGCGCCGATCTCGGGCCCCAATCCCAGCCAGCCGTCTTCACGCCAGAGGATGTCGAGTCCGTGCTCATGCAGTTGCACCCGCTCGATCAGCAGCCGCGCGATGCGTTGCTGCTCGGCCGGGAACAACTGCGCCCACACGTCGCCGATGCGTCGCATCGCCACCACCACCTGCGCTTCGTCGAGGGCGGCACCCGCCGGGTGGCGCTGGCACGCCCGCCAGGTGCCGATCAGCACCTCCGGCGCCGAGAGCGCCGCGTGGATCTGCGCGAGCACCGCGTTCTCGATCTCGGCCGCGGGCAGGTGCCCGACGTCCGGGACGTCCGGCGTCAGGTTTGCGCCCGCGTTGCGGCGCTTGTGCAGGTAGGGGACGTAGTAGCGGTAGGTGCGTCCGCTCTTCTTCTTCTTGACGAAGGTGTGCAGCATTCGCTGCCCATCGGGTGCGAACAGCAGCCCTGCGAGCAAGGCCGGATGCTTGGCCCGATGTTCGCGCGGCGCCTGCTTGCGGCGCTCGATGAAAGCGTGCACGGCGTCCCACAGGTCTCGTGGCACGATCGCTTCGTGTTGGCCGGGATACCACGTGCCGTGGTTGCGGATCTCACCCAGGTAGATGCGGTTGCGCAGCAGCGCGAAGATGAACTGCTGGTCGATGGGTCGGCCCGTGCGCCGGCGCCCGCCTTGGGTCACCCAGGCCTTGGTGGTGTGCCCCTCGATCGCCATCTCCCGCACCAGCCGTGCAGCCGAGCCATGCTCGGCGTAGCGCCGGAAGATGTCACGCACGAGTGCTGCCTCGCGCTCGTTGACGACGAGCTTGCGATCGACGACGTCATAGCCCAGCGGCGGCATGCCGCCCATCCACATGCCCTTGGCCTTGGAGGCGGCGATCTTGTCGCGGATGCGCTCGCCGGTGACCTCGCGCTCGAACTGCGCGAAGGACAGCAGGATGTTGAGCGTGAGCCGCCCCATCGAGGTGGTGGTGTTGAACTGCTGCGTGACCGAGACGAAGGAGACGCCGTTGCGGTCGAACACCTCCACCAGCTTGGCGAAGTCGGCGAGGCTTCGCGTCAATCGGTCGATCTTGTAGACGACCACGATGTCGATCCTGCCGGCCTCGATGTCGGCGAGCAGCCGTTTGAGCGCAGGGCGGTCCAGGTTGCCGCCCGAGTAGCCGCCGTCGTCGTAGCTGTCGTCGATGGCGATCCACCCCTCGTGACGCTGGCTGGCAATGTAGACCAGCCCAGCGTCGCGCTGCGCTTCGAGGCTGTTGTACTCCTGGTCGAGCCCTTCGTCGGTGGACTTGCGGGTGTAGACCGCACAGCGCCTCGATGGCGTGACGGGACCAGGCGTCGGCATGGTCGACGGGGATGCGGGCCATCGTGATCTCATGCCGGCTCCTTCTGGCCGCCCTTGGTCTTGAGGCCGAAGAACGCGGGGCCCGACCAATGCGTGCCGGTGATGTGGCGGGCAATCGCCGTCAGGCTCTTGAACCGCTGCCCCTGATACTCGAAGTCATTGGGCCCGCGCACCAGGACGCGGTGCTCGACGTCGTCGAAGATCCGTGTGAGCACCGTGCCCGGCAGCAGCCGACTCGCGTCGCGGCGCAGTTGGCGCGGCAGAATGCCCGTCTCACCGATCTCCTCGAGCTTGCGGCGGGTGGCGGGCTTCAACCCGCCAAAGGCGCGCTCCTGGATCCTGTAGGCGAGCCGGCTCTCCAGCCACGTGCGGTGGTGGTGCTTGGGCCGCTCCTCGAAGTACTCGTCCCACAGCGCCCAGAGGCTGTCCATCGACAGGTGGGGCAGCTGCGCGACGCGGGCGGCGACGGTGGCCGGGTCTGCGGGGCTTGCGTGTGTCGTCATCGGCGAACTCCTCGTGCGTGATCGGGGTTCGCATTCACGCGCTGTGGCCCGCAGAAGCCAAGGCCAACCGAGTCGCTGTCGGTGGCGGGACGGCCAGGCGGCGGAAAGGGGCGTGCGCGCAGCCGCAGCAGGGCGCAGGCCAGCAGATCGACGATCTCTTGGTGCGCGTGCCGAGGCCGATCAGCCTCGAGGGCCGGGGAGAGGGGTTCGGGTTCGCGCATGGTCGGCGTTTCGATGGAGAACGCCGCTCATGCTAGGAATCGAGGGGCTCCGCGTAACGGGTTTTGGCGGGGATGCGCGGGCTACGGCGCCCTGCGTCATCACACCTGGTGCTGGCCTGCCGAGACGAACCGGTCGTAGCTGTCGAAGCTTTCGCCGTCCTGCCACGCCAGATCCCAAGCGCGTGGCTCTGCACTTTCCAACAGCAGCAGGGTCAGGACGCGATCTCTCGAGGTGTAGCTGTGCTTGAACTCACGCAGCTTCATGTGGGGTGCCTCCTCCGGGCACCAGATCGCGGCGGACATCTCGACGCCATCCCATGCCTGCTCGACGCTCGCGTCGGCGGCGAGCGTGCCGGGTAAGGGCTCTTGCGGATCGCCGCTGCGCCGGATGCGCGCCCGGGTTCTCACGGCGCTGCTGCTGCGCCATTCGTACTTCGCGTAGCCGTTGTCCCAGTAGACCAAGATGGCGCGCTGCGGGGTGAACTTGATGAAGCGGATGCACAACGCCTCGAACGAGACCTGGAAGCGCTTGGCAATGCCACTGAGGACGTGCAGATCGATGCGTCGGTTCGAGATCCACTCGCGCAGCCGATCGCCGGGCATCAGCAAATTGCTGGCGAAGTCGTCGGCCTCGCGCTCGATCAGGCGCATGGTCTCGTGGCCCGAGTAGACGCTTTCCTTGTCACAGTTGAAACGCGGCTGCCGGTCGCGGTGCAGGACGAAGTGCCCGAGCTCGTGAGCGATGGTGAATCGCTGGCGCTGCGGGCTGACCGCGCCGTTGTAGGCGATACCCCAGACCTCAGGGTCACCGGGGTCCCGCGCCAGCAGGCCCTCGAAGGCATCGTCGTTGAACTGCACCGGGGGACGAATTTCCCGAACCCCTTTGCCGTAGGGCGTGGTCGGCAGCATCTGCCGCACGACATCGAGATCGACGGCCTCGGGCACGTCCGCGCCATACCAAGCCCGCAACCAGTGGTGGACTTTGTTGGCGGCGATCGCGCCGTTGAGGGCCGGGGGCGTGTTCACCTTTTGCTTTCCGGCAGATCCTTGTCCGGGAAGATGATCTTCAGCGCTTGGCGCACCCGGTCCTTCTCAGCTTCGGTCATGCCGGCGTACGCCCGGAAGAAGGCCACATCCTCGGGGCTGGCCTCGGGGACCTGGGGCATGGGCTCGCCCATGATGTCCTCCATCGTGACGCCCAGCACCTTGGCCAGCGCCTGCACGCGCTCGGCCGAGGGGCGTTGGCCCTCCTTCATCTCCAGTTCCCAGATGTAAGCCTTGGTGCAGCCGACCGCGTCGGCCACCTGCTGCAGGGTCAATTTCTTCGCCTCGCGGAATCGCCGCAGGCGAGATCCAAACGCGGAAGCCATGGCGATGCCCCGTCTCGAATCACGGGAAGTGTTGGAATGCGATCCGACAGTATAGCCCTGTAATACCAAACGCCGCTAGATGTGCCATGCAGTTTGACAAGCGGATCAGGCCGGGACACAATCGCGCTGTATCACGCTGCTTTACTTTGGCGTGACACAAGTTCAGTCAGCCGTCGCCGGCCCGCGTGCCCGATCCATCGGTCCGCAGCCCTCGACACCTCTTGCGGAAAGGACCGAGAAGATGAAGAAGACCTTCGTCGACGTGCTGCTCGAACTGCCGGTGGACGCGACCCTCAGCGCTTTCCTGGCCTCGCAGGGCCTGCCCGTGGCCGCCGATTTCGACTGGGAGGACACGCCGCGCACCTCGCAGGCGCTGGTGGAGGCCGTTCGCGCCTGGCCCGACGTCGCCGCCCGTGATCGTTTGATCGGCAACCTCATGGCCAGCATCCAGTTGGCCGACCCGGCCGGCAAGCAGGCGATGTTCCAGGCCGCCGCCGGGGACGGCGCCGCGCTGCTGGGCCTGGTGGGATGCCGGAGCGACACCCACCGCTCCTTCTGGCTGTATGCCAATCATCCGGCGCTGTTCGAGCGGGCCTGCGAGTTCGACTACCTCGAGCGCCACGGGTCGCAGGCCCAGCAGCACGACCTCGGCGTGAAGCGCCGGCCGAACGCCTCGGATGCCGCGCTGACCGCGCTGCGCCAGGCCATCTCGGCCTTCTATGAGCGCGAACTGCAGTGCGGCGACGGCAGCGTGGCTTACCTGGTGGAACGCCGCCCCGGCGTGTTCCTGCTGACGGTCCACGTCAAGGACCTGGCCATGCTGCGCCTGGAGTTCGAAGGGGCGACGCTTACTCGGCGCGTCGGCAATCCGAACATCGACATGGTGTTGGAGTACGCCGTCGCCACCGGGGTCGTTCGCACCCTCGTGCGCGGGGGCGCCAAGTACCACCAGATGCTCGTGGACGCCTTCGCCGAGCACCTGCTGGGCGTCAAGGTGGACGCGCACCGCATCAAGCCGCCGACGCTGGACCTGTCGGTCTTGCGCCTGGGCTTCGACGTGCCGCAGGCCGTGGCGGACGGTTTCGTGGCGCTGCAGGTCAAGTCCCTCACGGTGTTGAGCCCGAGCACGGCACTGAAGCTCGATTGCACGGCGATGGCGTCGAGCGAGCAGCGCTGCGTCACCGAACTGCTGCGCGAGGAGTTCCCCGGTGAGGACCCGCTGGCCCGCGGCTGGTTGATCACGTCGGCACGCATCAACCTGTACTACCCGCCCGAACCCGGAAAGGCGCGTTCCAAGGTCGTCACGGTCGAGGTGACGCGTCGCGGACGGCTGAACCTGCACAAGTTCGATGCCGCGTTGCAGGCGCAGTTGGAGGGCTACCTGGTCTCGCTGGGCATCTTGCAGCCCGGCCAGACGCTGAACGTCCGGGAAGCGCCGCCGGAAGCGGGAACTGCCAATCCTGAGCCGCATCCCTCCACGATTGGCGAGGACTAACCGGTGGCCACGCACGACGCCTGGGCCCTGGTGTGCCGCTTGTTCGCGGGCGGCACGCCCATCCTTCGAGCCGCGCTCTCTCCCCGCGAGAGCGCCGCCTTGCCGGCCCTCGGGCAGGCGGTGAAGCCCACGACCCTGGACCAGCGATTCGTGCTGTGTCCCTACTGCCACCAGCACCGGGCGCAGGTCTGGGGCGGCGGGCGCCGGGGGTCTAGTTGTCAGTGCCCCGAGTGCGGGCCGGTGGCCGTCGAGGCCGACGACATGGCCGCGTTGGCGCTGGACGAGGAGTGGCTGCGCCGAAAGCTGCGGCTGGCGCTTTCGATCGAGAGCCGCGACGGCATCGACGCCCTCGGCGATGGCGTGTGGCGCCTTGGCGATTCCCGGTGCTCGCCAGTCCTGCTGGCGCGCGATCTGATCCGGCTATGGCGCGAGCCGGCCCTGCTGGACCGGGTGCGGGTCGCAGGAGGGGCGATCCGCGTCATCACGCCGAAGCCGCGCGAGACGCGCGGGGCGCCCTTCGGCCCGGGCGTGGAGTGGCTGGCGCTGGAGGATCGCTTCGCCTTCTACGGAGGCGGCATCTCGTTCATCGGCATGCCGGGTGAGCCACCTGCTCCGCAGGCCAGCGATCCAAGGACGCCGGTGAAGGGGCCTTTCTCGGCGGATTTCCGCTGGGTCACGCTGCCCGAGGGGCCGCACGGCCCGATCCGGCTGACCGAGGCTCAGGCCGCGGTCTTCGACGCACTGTGGTCGTTCAAGGGGGAGCCCCGCACCGCCGAACAGATCATGCGGCGCGCCGGGCTAGACAGTGACAAGCCCATCGACGTGTTCAAGGTCAAGGCGCGCGACAGGGGCAAGCCGGAAGCAGAAGGGCCTCTGGTTGCCTACCGCGAACTTGTGGAGACGCGACGGCGCGAAGGCTTGTACTGGATGCCCTGTGCGGCCGCCGAGGTGAGTGCGTTGGCCTGATGGATCGCCCGAGCAAGCGCCATGGACAACTGCTCTGCGTGACGCAGGTGTAAGTCACGGTGGCGCAAGGCCGCTTGCGTGCGCTTGCGCCAAGAAGTTGGCGCAGGTTTCGAGAGAAGAGAGGGCGGAGCGGAGTCGAACCTGCCCCGTTCAGGCGCCCCCGGCAGTGGGGCGCAGCGCAGGCAGAACGGCCCGGAACCCCGCACGGTGCGCGGAACCCGGAAACGAAAACGCCCAACCGGAGCCGGTTGGGCGTTGAATGGTGGTGGCCTGGGGCGGAATCGAACCACCGACACGCGGATTTTCAATCCGCTGCTCTACCAACTGAGCTACCGGGCCAACAGAACCCGCATTATAGCGGAAGATCGCGCCCTCACGCCCCGTTGCGCTTGGCGCGGGACAGATCCACCCCCAACTGCTTGAGCTTGCGGTACAGGTGGGTGCGCTCCAGCCCCGTTTTCTCGGCCACGCGGGTCATGGAGCCGTGCTCCTTGGCCAGGTGGAACTCGAAGTACGCCTTCTCGAACGCGTCGCGGGCCTCGCGCAAGGGGGCGTCGAGGTCGAGCGTCTGCAAACCGGCGCCCGCCGCCGGCACGGCCACCGCACCCGCTTGAGCGCCGGCCGCCGCCGTCCCCGTGGCGCCCCCCGGCGCTGCGGCCTGCCCATCCGCGGCCATGCCAGCGCCACCGGCAGTACCACCCACGCCCGACGGGGCGGCCCCATTGGGCACCCCGGCCGAGCGCGCTGCGCGCAACGGCCCGCGCGCCAGCCCCTTCTCGACCGCCTGCAACAGCTTTTGCAGGGTGATGGGCTTTTCTAGAAAGGCCATGGCGCCGATGCGCGTGGCCTCCACGGCCGTATCGATGGTCGCGTGCCCGCTCATCATGATGACGGGCATGGTCAGCAAACCGGAGGTGGCCCATTCCTTGAGCAGGGTGACGCCGTCGGTATCCGGCATCCAGATGTCGAGCAACACCAAGTCCGGGACGAAGCGATGGCGTTGCGCGCGCGCCTGCGCGGCGTTCTCGGCCAGCTCCACCGCGTGGCCTTCGTCATTGAGAATCTCGAACAGCAGCTCGCGGATACCGAGTTCGTCGTCGACGACCAGAATATTTGCCATCGTCTGCAGTCACCCGTTGGTGGGAGCCCCCTGTGGAATCTGTTGCATATTTGCAACCCTGAATGATAGCGAGACTTGTGCGCCCAGGGTTCGGTCGCCGTCGCGGCGGTTGAGCAGCTCGACGCGCCCGCCGTGCTCGTCCATGATTTTTTTGACCACCGCCAGGCCCAGCCCGGTGCCCTTGGGCTTCGTGGTGACGTAGGGCTCGAAGGCGCGCTGCAGAATCGCCTCGGCGAAGCCCGGTCCCTCGTCAATCACCTGCAGCCGCACCCATTGCCCGTTGTCGGAGACGCGCGTGCGCAGCGTGACGCCGCCACCACTGGCCGGGGTGGTGGCGTCCTGCGCGTTTTGCACCAGGTTGTGCACCACCTGGCGCACCTGCTGGGCGTCGGCCAGCACGGGGGGGCATGCGGGGTCCAGGTCCAGCCGCACCGGCACGGCAGAGGCCTCGTACATGGCCACGATTTCGCGCAGCAGCGGGGCCAGATCCAGCGGGGCCAGCTGCGCCGCCGGCAAGCGGGCGTAGTCGCGAAACTCGTTGACCAGGCGCTTCATGGCCTCGACCTGATCGACGATGGTCTTGACCGACTTCTGCAGCATGGCCAGATCGGGCCCCTGCAAGCGCGGCTCCAGCTTGAGGGCCAGCCGCTCCGCGGAAAGCTGGATGGGCGTCAGCGGGTTTTTGATTTCGTGCGCCAGCCGCCGGGCCACCTCACCCCAGGCCTGGGCGCGCTGAGCCGAGATGATGTCGCTCACGTCATCCAACACCAGCAGATGGTCGCCACCGGGCAGCAGCGCCCCGCGGGCGATCAGGGTGCGGGCCGCCGCCGGGGCCTGGATCGCATTCGGTGCATTCGGGGCCTGCAGCTCGTGCGGTTGCTGCCAGTGCGCGCCCTCGGTGGTACCTTCCGGGTCCGCGACGAAGCGTGCAAACTGCGCCCGCACCCAGGCGCCAAACGGCTGCAGCTCGGGGATCGATTCCAGTGGTTGCCCCAAATGGTCGCCCAAGGGCACGCGCAGGATGCGGGCCGCGCCGGGGTTGGCGCTGCGCAGGCGGCCGTCCGGCGCCATGACGATGACGCCCGAGGTGAGGTTGTCAAGCAGCGTCTGCAGGCTGGCGCGCGCGGCGTCCACCTGCTGCATGGAGGCCTGCACGGCCTGCCGGGCGTCCGCCAACTCCTGCGTCATGTGGGCAAAGGTGCGGGTCAGCCCCGCCAGTTCGTCGCGCGCGGGCAGGGCCACTTTGGGCCCCAGGTCGCCGCGGGCCACGTCGCGCATGCCCTCGGCCAGCAGCAGCAGCGGCCGCACGAGTTGGTTGCCCAGCAACACCGCCAGCAACACCGCCCCGGCCACGGCCAAAAACAGCGCCAGGGTCAGCGTGCCAATGTACATGCTGCGCAAGCCGTCGCGCACCAGCGCGCGTTCCTGGTACTCGCGGTTGGCGGCCTGCACCGCCAAGGCATTGGCCACCAGCGCAGGCGGCATGGCAGCGGTGACCTGCAGATAGCGGGGCTCCAGCCCAAAAGAAAAGCCCCCGGCGGGCACATAGGCCAGCACACGCACGCGGGGCAGCGCGGCGGCGGACAGGCCCATCACCTCCCGCGGATCGGACAGGGTTTCCAGCTCCTCCAAACCCTCGATCCAGGTCACCACCCGTTCCGAGCGGGCGCGACGCAACTGGGTCGGCGACGGCCGCTCCGGCGCGAGGCGGAAGCGCGACTCGCCGGCGCTCGCGATGGCACGGCCCTGCGCATTCCACAGCACGACGTCGGTGGCCCCGCTCTGATCGCGCCAGCCTTCCAAGGCCACCCCCGCAGCGCCGTCGCCGCTGTTGGCAATGGAGGCGGCCAGGCCGCGCGTCTTGGTGGCCCACTCGGCGCTCACGGTGTCCAGCGCGGTACGCCCCAGCTCCAGCCCGGCGCGCAGGGCGGTCTCCACCCGCGCGTCGAACCAGGTTTCGATGGCGCGGCTGACGAACTGGTACGAGACGACGTAGATCAAGGCCCCCGGCACCACCCCCACCAGCCCGAAGATCGCCGCCAGCTTGAGCAAAAGCCCGCTGCCGAAACGGCCGCGCCGCAGCCGCACGATCAGGCGCGCGGCCAGCCACAGCAGCACACCGGCTAGGGTGGCCGCCACGCCCAGGTTGAGGATGAGCAGCCGGGTATAGGTTTCAGGCTTGACGGCGCGGTGATCGGTAGCCAGGGTGAGCAGATAGAACAGCACCAGGCCGACGCCCAGGATGAACAGCAGCCCCAGCGCCAGAAACCAGCGCAGGTTGCGCGCCCGCACCGCGTCCCGCTCGCGGGCATTGCTCATTCACGGGCCTCCGTGGGCTCCAGCGCCTCGCCCCCGGGGGCGGCGGGCACCTTGAACACCGCGTGCCAGCCGGGGGGCGGCTCGCTCGCCCACCCGGGCAATATCTGCAGCGGGCGGGGAAGCCGCCCGGTGTCCAGACGAAACTCCGCCTCCAGCCGCTCGTCCCCGCGCAGGCCGGCGGCCGACGCCACCCGCCAGCGCTGGACGGAGCGCGCCAGCGCCAGCGCCTCGCCCAGGGTGTCCAGGCTGCGATGCAGCGCACCCGCCGCCGCGGCGTCGTCGTGCGCCCCACCTTCGTGCACGCTCAGCCGCCAGCGCTGGGTCAGGGGCTGATACACCAGCCGGACGGTGCGCACGACGCTGGCCAACTGCCGATCGGTCCAGTACCAGCGGGGTTGGCGCAGTTCGGCCCGCCAGACGAAGTGCAGCGGCACACCGCGGTGCAACGCATCGGTCAACTGCGCCGGCAGCTCCAGCGGCACGCGCGCCGACAGGTACAGGGCATCGGGCGTGCGCTCCAGCCGCCAGTGCGCCGCATCGCCTTCGGGCGCGGCCCAGCCCCGGCGCGGGGGCAGCGCGGTCGCCGCCAACGCCACCGCCCCGCCGGCGATGGCGCGCAGCGCGGCGCGGCGCCGCATCCCGACGGACGCGGCACCGGCGCAAAGCCCTTCACCCCTTGGCGAGCAAGGCGTAGAAAAATCCATCCATGCCACGCCGCGCATTGTCGCCCATGGCGTGCGCGGAGACGAAGCCGGCTGTGGTATCCGTCGCATCGGCCGCCAGCCCGCCGGGCAGCAAATGACCGGGGGCGGGCAGCGCCCGAGCCTGCGGATGGCGGGCCAGGAAGTCGGTCACGACATCCGCCCCCTCGGCCCGAAACACGGAACAGGTGGCGTAGAGCAGCCGCCCGCCGGGGGCCAGCAAGGGCCACAAGGCGGCCAGCAGGCGCCGCTGCTCGGCCGCCAGACGGTCGATGTCGCCAGGTCGGCGCAACCAGCGCACATCCGGGTGGCGCCGCACGATGCCCGAGGCGCTGCACGGCGCATCGAGCAAGATGGCATCGAACGGCCGACCGTCCCACCAATCGGCTGGCGTGCCGGCATCCGCCGTCAGCACACGCACCTGCCCCGCCGCAGGCAGGCGCAACCGGCGCAGCGTGTCGCGGATGCGCTCGGCGCGCGCGCCGTCCGCATCCAGCGCCCACAGGTCCAGATCGGCGCGCTCCAGCAGGTGGGCCGTCTTGCCGCCGGGGGCGGCGCAGGCATCCAACACCCGGGCGCCGGCGGGCAGACCGTCCCCCAGCAGCAGGGGCGCCGCGAGCTGCGCGGCGCCATCCTGCACCGAAACGGCGCCCGCCTCCCACCCGGGCAGGCGCTCGACCGGCACCGGATCGGCCAGCACCAGCCCGTCTGCCCCGATGGGGTCGGCCGCCCAGCCAAGCGCCGCCAGCCGCGCCCGATACGCCTCGCGCGACGTCTGGCGGCGGTTGACGCGCAACACCATCGGCCCGGGCCGATCATCGGCCGCCAACACGGTGGTCCACTGGTCCGGGTAGTCCTGCTGCAGGCGCTGCACCCACCACTCGGGGTGATTCCAGCGCCCCTCGGGCGTGGCTTGGGCGCGGATCAACAGGGCGTCGCGCTCGCGCAGAAAACGCCGCAGGCAGGCGTTGACGAAGCCGCGCAGCGCCGGCGCACGCAACCGCGGCAGGGCCTGCACGGCCTGATCGACCACGGTATGCGCGGCATACGCCGTGCCCTGCAGCAGCAGCGCCAGCGCCACCTCCAGCAGCGCGGCCACTGGGGGGGGCGGTTTCCGTTCGGCCAGGGCCCCGACCAATGCCCGCGCCGTGCCCGCGCGCCGCAAGGTGTCGAACACCAGCGCCTGGGTGCCAGGGCGCAGCGGCGCCGGCACCGCGGGCAACAGATCGGCCAGCGAGCGGCCGGCGTGCACGTCGGCCACGCAGCGCGCGGCCTCGGCCATGAGGTCAGACAGGGGGGGCGTCAAGCCGTCTCGTCGTCGGCGTCGCCGCCGGCCATCGACAGCGCGTCGGCCTCGGCGATGGCGCGGCGCTCTTCCTCGTCCATGCGCTCCTTGGCGCGACGCGCCTCGTGGAAGGCCATGCCGGTGCCAGCCGGGATCAGACGACCCACGATGACGTTTTCCTTCAAGCCGCGCAGCTCGTCCTTCTTGCCCATGATCGCGGCCTCGGTCAGCACGCGCGTGGTTTCCTGGAACGACGCCGCGGAGATGAACGAATCCGTCGACAGCGACGCCTTGGTGATGCCCAGCAGCAGGTTGCGGAAGGTCGCCGGCGTCTTGCCCTCGGCGCGCAGTGCGTCGTTGGTGTTGAGGATCTCGGAGCGCTCGACCTGCTCGCCCGAGATGTAGTGGCTGTCGCCGGGGTTGTCCACCTCGACGCGGCGCAACATCTGGCGCACGATCACTTCGATGTGCTTGTCGTTGATCTTCACCCCCTGCAGGCGGTAGACGTCCTGCACCTCATCGACGATGTAGCGCGACAGCTCCTCGATACCCAGCAGGCGCAGGATGTCCTGCGGATCGGCTGGGCCGTCGACGATGAGTTCGCCCTTGTTGACCACTTGGCCCTCGTGCACCAGGATGCTCTTTTCCTTGGGCACGAGTTCTTCCCAGACCTTACCGTCGGGATCGGTGATTTGCAGGCGCACCTTGCCTTTGGTCTCCTTGCCGAACGAGACGGTACCCGTGATCTCGGCCAGGATGCCCTTGTCCTTCGGGCTGCGGGCTTCGAACAGCTCGGCCACGCGCGGCAGACCGCCGGTGATGTCGCGCGTCTTCTGGCCTTCCACCGGGATGCGCGCCAGCACCTCGCCGGGGTGGATGCTCTGCCCGTCGCGCACCTGGATCAGCGCGCCGACCGGGAAGGTCACCGTCACCGCGTGGTCGGTGCCGGGGATCTTGACCTCCTTGCCCTCGGCGTCGATCAGCTTGACCTGCGGGCGCACCACCTTGGTGGCGCCGCGGCGCTTCGGGTCGATGACCACCAGCGTCGACAGGCCGGTGACCTCGTCGACCTGCTTGGCCACGGTCAGGCCTTCCTCGACGTTTTCGAACTTCACCACACCGGCGAATTCGGTGATGATGGGGCGCGTCAGCGGATCCCAGTTGGCCAGGATGGTGCCGGCCGTGATGCGCTGATCCGCCTTGACCGCCAGGATCGCACCGTACGGCACCTTGTGGCGCTCGCGCTCGCGGCCGTTGTCGTCGTGGATGACGATCTCGCCCGAACGCGCGATGACCACCAGCTCGCCCTTGGCGTTGGTGACGTAGCGCATGGTGCTGTTGAAGCCGACCACGCCGTTGGACTTGGCCTCGACGCTGGATGCCACCGCCGCGCGCGACGCCGCCCCCCCGATGTGGAAGGTGCGCATGGTCAGCTGCGTGCCGGGCTCGCCGATCGACTGCGCGGCGATGACGCCGATCGCCTCGCCGACGTTGACCAGCCCGCCGCGGCCCAGGTCGCGCCCGTAGCAGCGCGCACACACGCCGTAGCGCGTCTCGCAGGTCAGCACGGTGCGCACGCGCACCTCGTCCACGCCGGCCTGCTCGATCAGGTCCACCGCGTCCTCATCCAGCATCTGGCCGGCGGCCACCAGCACGCGCTGCGTTTCGGGGTCGACGATGTCCTCGGCCGTGGTGCGGCCCAGGATGCGCTCGCGCAGGCTCTCGATGACCTCGCCGCCCTCGACGATGGCGCGCATCAGCGTGCCGTTGGCGGTGCCGCAGTCCTCCTCGGTGACGACCAGGTCCTGCGTCACGTCGACCAGGCGGCGCGTCAGGTAGCCGGAGTTGGCGGTTTTCAGCGCCGTGTCGGCCAGGCCCTTGCGCGCGCCGTGCGTCGAGATGAAGTACTGCAGAACGTTCAGGCCCTCGCGGAAGTTGGCGGTGATCGGCGTCTCGATGATCGAGCCGTCGGGCTTGGCCATCAGGCCGCGCATGCCGGCGAGCTGGCGGATCTGGGCGGCGGAGCCGCGCGCGCCGGAGTCGGCCATCATGTAGATGGAGTTGAACGACTCCTGCTCGACCTCGTTGCCGTGGCGGTCGATGACCTTCTCCTTCTTGAGGTGCTCCATCATCACCTTGGAGATCTCGTCACCGGCCTTGCCCCAGATGTCCACCACCTTGTTGTAGCGCTCGCCCGCGGTCACCAGACCCGAGGCGTACTGCTGGGCGATTTCCTTGACCTCGGCCTCGGCGCGCTCGATGATGGATTGCTTTTCGGCCGGCACCAGCATGTCGTCGATGCAGATCGAGATGCCGGCCTGCGTCGCCAGACGGAAGCCGTTTTGCAGCAGCTTGTCGGCGAAGACCACCGTCTCCTTCAGGCCGCACTTGCGGAACGAGGCGTTGATGAGCTTGGAGATCTCTTTCTTCTTGAGCGGCTTGTCGATCAGCTCGAACGGCAGCCCCTGGGGCAGGATCTGCGACAGCAGCGCGCGGCCCACGGTGGTGTCGCGCAGCTTGGTCACGGCCTGCAGCTCGCCGGTCTCCTTGTTCTTCAGCCACTCGGTCAGGCGCACGCTGACGCGGCTGGTCAGCTCCACCACGCCGGCGTCCAGCGCGCGCTGCACCTCGGCCACGTCGGCAAAGACCATGCCCTCGCCCTTGCCGTTGATGCGCTCGCGCGTGGCGTAGTACAGGCCCAGCACCACGTCCTGCGACGGCACGATGGAGGGCTCGCCGTTGGCCGGGAACAGCACGTTGTTCGACGACAGCATCAGCACGCGCGCTTCCATCTGCGCCTCGATGGACAGCGGCACGTGCACGGCCATCTGGTCGCCGTCGAAGTCGGCGTTGAACGCCGCGCACACCAGCGGGTGCAGCTGGATCGCCTTGCCCTCGATCAGCACCGGCTCGAACGCCTGGATGCCCAGACGGTGCAGCGTCGGCGCGCGGTTGAGCAGCACCGGGTGCTCCTTGATGACATCCTCCAGGATGTCCCACACCACCGGCGTGCCGGCCTCGACCTCCTTCTTGGCCGCCTTGATCGTCGTGGCGATGCCCATCTGCTCCAGCCGCGCGAAGATGAACGGCTTGAACAGCTCCAGCGCCATCAGCTTCGGCAGGCCGCACTGGTGGAGCTTCAGCGTCGGGCCGACCACGATCACCGAGCGGCCCGAGTAGTCCACGCGCTTGCCCAGCAGGTTCTGGCGGAAGCGGCCGCTCTTGCCCTTGATCATGTCCGCGAGCGACTTGAGGGCGCGCTTGTTGGCGCCCGTCATCGCCTTGCCGCGGCGGCCGTTGTCCAGCAGCGAGTCCACGGCCTCCTGCAGCATGCGCTTCTCGTTGCGCGCGATGATCTCGGGGGCCTTGAGCTCCAGCAGGCGCTTGAGGCGGTTGTTGCGGTTGATGACGCGGCGGTACAGGTCGTTGAGGTCGGAGGTGGCGAAGCGCCCGCCGTCCAGCGGCACCAGCGGACGCAGATCCGGCGGCAGCACCGGCAGCACCTCCAGGATCATCCACTCGGGCTTCATGCCGGACTTCTTGAACGCCTCCAGCACCTTCAGGCGCTTGGCGTTCTTCTTGACCTTCATCTCCGAGCCGGTCAGGTCGTTGCGCAGCTTCTCGATCTCGGTGTCCAGATCGATGCTTTGCAGCAGGTCCTTGATGCCCTCGGCGCCCATCTTGGCGACGAACTCGTCACCGTACTCGCGGCGCTTGGCGTCGTAGTCGTCCTCGGACATGATGCTGAACTTCTTCAGCGGCGTCATGCCGGGGTCCACCACCACATAGGCTTCGAAGTACAGCACGCGCTCGATGTCGCGCAACGTCATGTCCAGCACCAGACCCAGGCGGCTGGGCAGCGACTTCAGGAACCAGATGTGCGCGCACGGCGCGGCCAGCTCGATGTGGCCCATGCGCTCGCGGCGCACCTTGGTCTGGGTCACCTCCACGCCGCACTTCTCGCAGATCACGCCGCGGTGCTTGAGGCGCTTGTACTTGCCGCACAGGCACTCGTAGTCCTTGATCGGGCCGAAGATCTTGGCGCAGAACAGGCCGTCGCGCTCCGGCTTGAAGGTGCGGTAGTTGATGGTTTCGGGCTTCTTGACCTCGCCGAACGACCACGACCGGATCTTCTCCGGCGAAGCCAGACCGATCTTGATGGCGTCGAAGTGCTCGTCGGGCGTGAACTGCTTGAACAGGTCGAGCAAGGATTTCATGGCTTGCGTCCTCGGTTGGCTCTATCAGTTGCGTTCCAGCTCGATGTCGATACCGAGCGAGCGGATTTCCTTGACCAGCACGTTGAACGACTCCGGCATGCCGGCGTCGATGGCGTGCTCGCCCTTGACGATGCTCTCGTACACCTTGGTGCGGCCCTGCACGTCGTCGGACTTGACGGTGAGCATCTCCTGCAGCACGTAGGACGCGCCGTAGGCTTCCAGCGCCCAGACTTCCATCTCGCCGAAGCGCTGACCACCGAACTGCGCCTTGCCGCCCAGCGGCTGCTGCGTGACCAGCGAGTATGGGCCCGTGGAGCGCGCGTGCATCTTGTCGTCCACCAGGTGGTGCAGCTTCAGGTAGTGCATGTAGCCCACCGTCGTCTTGCGCTCCAGCGGATCGCCGGTGCGGCCGTCATGCAACTGCACCTGGGTGCGGCTCTCGGTCAGGCCCTTGGCGCGGGCCACCTCGTCCGGATAAGCCAGCTTGAGCATCGCGCGGATTTGCGCTTCGCTCGCCCCATCGAACACCGGCGAGGCGAACGGCACGCCCTTGGTCAGCTCGCGCGCCATCGCCAGGATCTCGTCGTCGGACAGCTCGTCGAGGCGCTCCGGGCGGCCCTCGCCGTTGTAGATGCGCTCCAGGAAGGCGCGAATCTCGGCCACCGCCGCCTGGCGCTCCAGCAGTTCGCCAATGCGCTCGCCCAGCCCCTTGGCGGCCCAGCCCAGATGCACCTCCAGCACCTGCCCGATGTTCATGCGCGAGGGCACGCCCAGCGGGTTGAGCACGATGTCCACCGGCGTGCCGTCGGCCATGTAGGGCATGTCCTCCACCGGCACAATCTTGGACACGACGCCCTTGTTGCCGTGGCGGCCGGCCATCTTGTCGCCGGGCTGCAGGCGGCGCTTGACGGCCAGGTACACCTTGACCATCTTCAGCACGCCCGCCGGCAGCTCGTCGCCCTGGGTCAGCTTGCGGCGCTTTTCCTCGAACGCGAGGTCGAAGCTGTGGCGCGTGGCCTCCAGCGCGTTCTTGATCGACTCCATCTGCGCGGCCAGATCGTCGTCGGCCACCCGGATGTCGAACCAGTGGTGCTTGTCCACCTCGGCCAGATAGGCCTTGGTCAGCACCGTGCCCTTGGCCAGCTTCTTCGGCCCGCCGTTGGCGGTCTTGCCGATCAGCAGCTTCTCCAGGCGGTCGTAGGCGTCGGCCTCGACGATGCGCAGCTGGTCGTTCAGGTCCAGGCGGTAGCGCTTGAGTTCATCGTCGATGATCTGCTGCGCGCGCTTGTCGCGCTGGATGCCCTCGCGGGTGAAGACCTGCACATCGATCACCGTGCCCTGGCTGCCCTGCTCGACGCGCAGCGAGGTGTCCTTCACGTCCGAGGCCTTCTCGCCGAAGATCGCGCGCAGCAGCTTTTCCTCCGGCGTCAGCGTCGTCTCGCCCTTGGGCGTGACCTTGCCGACCAGCACGTCGCCGGGCTGCACCTCGGCGCCGACGTAAATGATGCCGGACTCGTCCAGGCGGTTGAGCTGCTGCTCCGACAGGTTGGGGATGTCGCGGGTGATTTCCTCCGGCCCCAGCTTGGTGTCGCGCGCCATCACCACCAGCTCCTCGATGTGGATGCTGGTGTAGCGCTCCTCGGCC
Organism: Tepidimonas fonticaldi; assembly: GCF_007556755.1. GTDB lineage: Bacteria > Pseudomonadota > Gammaproteobacteria > Burkholderiales > Burkholderiaceae_C > Tepidimonas > Tepidimonas fonticaldi. The sequence goes on from NZ_VJOO01000033.1 coordinate 17,958, forward strand.
ACCACCTTCTCGGAGATCAGGATCGAGTCCTCGAAGTTGTAGCCATTCCAGGGCATGAACGCGATCAGCATGTTTTGGCCGATCGAGATCTCGCCCAGGTCGGTGGAGGCGCCGTCGGCGATCACCGCGCCCTTGTGGATGCGCTCGCCCTTCTTGACGATGGGGCGCTGGTGGATGTTGGTGTTCTGGTTGGAGCGCTGGTACTTGATCAGGTTGTAGATATCCACGCCCACTTCGCCGGCCACCGCCTCGTCGTCGTTGACGCGGATGACGATGCGGGTGGCGTCGACATAATCCACCACCCCGCCGCGCTTGGCGGTCACGACGGTGCCGGAGTCGATCGCGGCGACGCGCTCGATGCCCGTGCCGACCAGCGGTTTTTCGGGCCGCAGCACCGGCACCGCCTGGCGCGACATGTTGGCGCCCATCAGCGCGCGGTTGGCGTCGTCATGCTCCAGGAACGGCACCAGCGACGCCGCCACCGAGACGATCTGCGCCGGCGAGACGTCCATGTACTGCACGCGGTCGGGCGTCGTCAGCACCGACTCGCCCTTCTCGCGCGCCGACACCAGCTCGCCGACCAGCCGGCCTTCCTCGTCCAGCTCGGCGTTGGCCTGCGCGATGATGTACTTGCTTTCCTCGATGGCCGACAGGTAGTCGATCTGGTTGGTCACCTTGCCGTCCACCACGCGGCGGTACGGCGTTTCGATGAAGCCGTACTCGTTGAGGCGCGCGTACAGCGCCAGCGAGTTGATCAGGCCGATGTTCGGGCCTTCCGGCGTCTCGATCGGGCACACGCGGCCGTAGTGCGTGACGTGCACGTCGCGCACCTCGAAGCCGGCGCGCTCGCGGGTCAGACCGCCCGGGCCCAGGGCCGAGACACGACGCTTGTGCGTGATCTCCGCCAGCGGGTTGGTCTGGTCCATGAACTGGCTGAGCTGGCTGGCCCCGAAGAACTCCTTGAGCGCCGCGGAGATCGGCTTGGAGTTGATCAGGTCGTGCGGCATCAGCGGCTCTTGCTCGGCCTGGCCGAGCCGCTCCTTGACCGCCTTCTCGATGCGCGCCAGGCCGGTGCGGAACTGGTTCTCGGCCAGCTCGCCGACGCAGCGCACGCGCCGGTTGCCCAGGTGGTCGATGTCGTCCACCTCGCCCTTGCCGTTGCGCAGATCCACCAGGATCTTGACCACGGCCATGATGTCCTCGTTGGTGAGGACCATCGGGCCTTCGGCCGTGTCGCGGCCGACGCGGGCGTTGAACTTCATGCGCCCGACGCGCGACAGGTCGTAGGTCTCCGGGTTGTAGAACAGGCGGTGGAACAGCGCCTGCACCGCGTCCTCGGTCGGCGGCTCGCCGGGGCGCATCATGCGGTAGATCGCCACGCGGGCCGCGAACTCGTCGGCGGTCTCGTCCGTGCGCAGCGTCTGGCTGATGTAGGGCCCCTGGTCCAGCTCGTTGGTGTAGATGCAGGGCAGGTCCTGGATGCCGGCGGCGCGCAGCTTCTTCAGCAGCGTCTCGGTCAGCTCGTCGTTGGCGCGGGCGATGATCTCGCCGGTGTCCGGATCGACGATGCTCTTGGCCACCACGCGGCCGATCAGATAGTCCTCCGGCACGCTGATGTGGGTGGTGCCGGACTGCTCCAGCTCGCGCACATGGCGCGCGGTGATGCGCTTGTCCTTGGCCACCACCACCTTGCCGTTCTTGTCGGTGATGTCGAAGCGCGCCACCTCGCCCTTCAAGCGCTCCGGCACGAAGGCCATCAGCGCGCCGCTGTCCATCAGGCGGAAGTGGTCGTTGACGTAGAAGTTGGCAAGAATGCTCTCCGGCGTCAGGCCGATGGCCTTGAGCAGGATGGTCACCGGCATCTTGCGGCGACGGTCGACGCGGAAGTACAGCAGATCCTTGGGGTCGAACTCGAAGTCCAGCCACGAGCCGCGGTAGGGGATGATGCGGGCCGAGAACAGCAGCTTGCCCGAGCTGTGCGTCTTGCCCTTGTCGTGCTCGAAGAACACCCCGGGCGAGCGGTGCAGCTGCGACACGATCACGCGCTCGGTGCCGTTGATGATGAAGGAGCCCTTGTCGGTCATCAGGGGCACCTCGCCCATGTAGACCTCCTGCTCCTTGACCTCTTTGACCACCTTGGATTGCGGCGTGGAGGCCTCGCGGTCGTAGATGATGAGCTGCACGCGCGCGCGCACGGCCGACGCAAAGGTCAGACCGCGCGTCTGGCACTCGCGCACGTCGAACACCGGCTTGCCCAGCGTGTACTCGACGAACTTCATCTCCACGAAGCCGTTGTGCGACACGATCGGGAAGGCCGACTCGAACGCGGCCTGCAGGCCAACCGGCTTGCGCTCACGCGGGGGGACGTCCGCCTGCAGGAACGCGGTGTAGGCGTCCTTTTGCATCTGCAGCAGATAGGGGATTTCCAACACGCTGTCGCGGCTGCCAAAGCTCTTGCGGATGCGCTTGCGTTCGGTGTAGGAGTACTGGGCCATGAGATCTCCGGGCTTGAGGTCTGCGGCGACTGGGTGGAACGCACCGTCGGGGGCGCCCACGGGGAAATTCTTGGCGACCGGCCCCTACCGGTCTCTGGGCGGACGGCCCGCGCGTGGCGCGCAGGCCCGAACCAAGCGGTCTTGCTGCAGTCGGGGTCAGAAGACACGGCAAAGCGGTCGGGCGACCGTTTTGCCGTGCGCTCTGCAAGCGGCAAAGGCTGGAGGCCCCTGCGAGGCGCTCCAGCCCTTGGACGGCGAGCCGATTACTTGAGTTCGGCCTTCGCGCCGGCTTCTTCCAGCTTCTTCTTGGCGGCTTCGGCGTCGGCCTTGGGCATCGCCTCCTTGACGGTCTTGGGCGCGCCATCGACCAGGTCCTTGGCTTCCTTCAGGCCCAGGCCGGTGATCTCGCGCACGGCCTTGATCACGCCAACCTTGTTCGCGCCCGCTTCCTTCAGGATCAGGTCGAACTCGGTCTTCTCTTCGGCGGCCGGAGCGGCAGCGCCGCCACCCGCAGCGGCCGGAGCCGCCATCGCCGCGGCGCTCACGCCGAACTTCTCTTCGATCGCCTTGACCAGATCGTTGAGCTCCATCACCGTCATGGTGTCCAGAGCGGCCAGGAATGCGTCTTTGTCGAATGCCATGATGATTTCCTAAAAACGGTTGGATTGGGGACGACGGCCGGATCAGGCGGGCTGCGCCTCGCCCTTCTTCTCGGCCAGGGCCGCCACGACGCGCGCCAGGCGGGACACCGGCGACTGCATGAGGCCCAGCAACTGCGACAGCAGCACTTCCTTGGAAGGAATGCTCGCCAGCGACTTCACGCCGTTGACATCCAGCGACTTGCCGGCATAGACACCGCCGCGCAGGACCATCTTGTCGTTGGTCTTGGCGAACTCGACCACCACTTTCGCGGCGGCCACGGCGTCTTCCGAGAAGCCGTAGATGAGCGGACCGGTCATCTGCTCGACGGCGACCTCGAAGGGCGTACCGGCCACCGCGCGGCGGGCCAAGGTGTTCTTCAGCACGCTGACGGACACCCCTGCCTTGCGGGCTTCGACACGCAACTTCGTGAGGTCCGCCACCGTGATGCCGCGGTACTCGGCCATCACCAGCGTCTGCGCTTTGGCGGCGAGCGCCGACACCTCGTCGATGACGGCTTGCTTCTCACTGCGGTTCAGACTCAAGGTTGACTCCTTAAAAACACGGCCGCCGGGCGGAGGCCGTGCACCTGTTGCAGCGATCAACCGTTTTTGGAAACCGCACCGGCCGCAGCCGGCACCCGATTCCATCCGCGGCGGGATCGCCATCTGCGCTGGCCGCCGACCCGCAAGAGGCGGCATTTAGGCGGACGAGCGTCCGCACCAGCGGTCTTGGATGGCTTCGCCGCCCCGCAAAGACGGGAAGACGGCGAACCCACCACTGCGCCGCACCCCGGGCGAGCCCGCGGCGCGGCGCCGATTCCTGTCAGCCCGCGACCGTGATGGTCTGCGGATCGACGCGCACGCCCACGCCCATGGTCGAGGACACCGCGACCTTGCGCAGGTATTGCCCCTTGGCGGCGGCGGGCTTGGCCTTGTTCAGCGCATCGATCAGCGCGGCCAAGTTGCCCTGGAGCTTGTCGGCGTCGAACGAACGGCGGCCGATGGTGGTGTGCACGATACCAGCCTTGTCGACGCGGAACTGCACCTGGCCGGCCTTGGCGTTGCGCACCGCGGCGGCCACGTCCGGCGTCACCGTGCCGACCTTCGGGTTCGGCATCAGGCCGCGCGGACCCAGGATCTGGCCCAGCTGGCCGACCACGCGCATCGCGTCCGGCGCGGCGATCACGACATCGAAATCGATATTGCCGGCCTTGACCTGCGCAGCCAGATCGTCGAAACCGACGATGTCGGCCCCCGCCGCCTTGGCCTCTTCGGCCTTGGCGCCCTGGGCAAACACGGCGACGCGCTTGGTCTTGCCCGTACCGTTGGGCAGCACGACGGCGCCGCGCACGACTTGGTCCGACTTGCGCGGATCGACGCCGAGCTGCACGGCCACATCGACGGACTCGTCGAACTTGGCGGTCGCGCACTCCTTGACGATCGCCAGGGCCTCGGGCAGCGGGTACAGCTTGGTCGAATCGACCTTGCCCTGCAGGGCCTTTTGCTTCTTGGTCAGCTTCGCCATGTCACACGCCCTCCACGATCACACCCATCGAACGGGCGGAGCCGGCGATGGTCTTGACGGCAGCCTCCAGATCGGCCGCGGTCATGTCCTTCATCTTGGTCTTGGCGATTTCCTCGAGCTGGGCGCGCGTGATCTTGCCAACCTTCTGCGCGTGCGGCTTGGAGGAGCCCTTGTCCAGCTTGATCGCCTTCTTGATCAGCGTCGTGGCCGGGGGGGTCTTGATGATGAAGGTGAAGCTCTTGTCCGCGTAGGCGGTGATGACCACCGGCAGCGGCAGACCGGGCTCGACGCCCTGGGTCTGGGCGTTGAACGCCTTGCAGAACTCCATGATGTTCAGACCGCGCTGACCCAGCGCCGGACCGATCGGGGGAGAGGGGTTGGCTTTACCCGCTGGCACCTGCAGCTTGATGAAGCCGACAATCTTCTTGGCCATGAGTGATGTGCTCCTGCGAGTGCTGTCGGCGCGCGAACCGCCATGCGGCGGACGCAAGCACCTCCTCGCGCGAAGACCCGGTTTCGCCCCGTCCCAGCCAGCCCAAGCTGGCCGGACGGTCCGCCGTCGCCGAGCCGGTCTCAACAGCGGAAAGCCCGCGCCATATGCTTAACGTGGCGCGGGCCGGTGAACTTTGTATTATAGCGCTTTTTGAACCTGTAGGCGTCAGGTCTTTTCGACCTGGTTGAACTCCAGCTCCACCGGCGTGGCCCGCCCGAAGATGGTGACCGACACCCGCAGCTTGTTCTTCTCGTAGTTGACCTCTTCGACCGAGCCGTTGAAGTCCGCAAACGGGCCTTCCTTGACGCGCACCAGCTCGCCCACCTCGAACTCGATCTTGTGGCGCGGACGGTCGGTGCCCTCCTGCATCTGGCCGATGATCTTTTGGACCTCTTCTTCGGAGATCGGCGTCGGGCGGTTGCGCGCGCCGCCGACGAAGCCCGTCACTTTGCTGGTGTTCTTGACCAGGTGCCAGGTGTCGTCGTCCATGACCATCTCGACCAGCACATAGCCGGGAAAGAACTTGCGCTCGGCCGTGCGCTTGACGCCGTTCTTGATCTCGACGACTTCTTCGGTGGGCACCAGGATGCGGCCGAACTTGTGCTGCATGCCCGCGCGCTGCACCCGCTCCAGAATGTTGCGCTCGGCAGCCTTCTCCATGCCGGAGTAGGCATGCACGACATACCACCGCATGCCTTCAGCGGGGGTGGCGCTCATCGCCGGCGCCGCGTTCGATTCGCTCATATTCACCTCCAACCCAGGATGAGGCCGTACAGCACCCACTCCAGGAGCTTGTCCGTCAGCCACAGGAACAACGCCATGACCACGACGAACGCGAAGACGTACGCGGTCATCTGCGTCGCCTCCTTGCGGGTCGGCCAGACGACCTTTTTGACTTCCTTGACCGAGTCGCGCCCAAAGCCGATGAGCCGCTGCCCCGGCGTGGCCGTGGCACCGATGCCCAGCGCCAGCGCGATCGCCACCAGCAACACCGCCCATTGCGCCCAAGCGCCCTGGGCCGCCAGCCAGTAAAAGCCCACGAACCCGAGCACCACACATAGAGCAGCCGCAGCCAGCTTCGCCTTGTCCGCGCCGCTGCTGACGGTTTCGACATCCGTTGAGGCCATCGCCCTCACACCTTCAGAAGCTTGAGCTGCGCAGCAAACGCCGCGCACCAGAAACACAAGCCCGCTGCGGTCCGAGGACACGGGCGGGCTTGAACAACATCGCCGGCGCTGTGGCGCTTGTCACCGGCTGGCAGGGGCAGAGGGAATCGAACCCCCAACCTTCGGTTTTGGAGACCGACGCTCTGCCAATTGAGCTATACCCCTTCAGCGACCGACCAGGGGGCTGATCGGCCACGCCAACACTATCACTCGATGATCTTGGCGACGACGCCGGCGCCGACGGTGCGGCCGCCCTCGCGGATCGCAAAGCGCAGGCCCTCTTCCATCGCGATCGGCGCAATCAGCTTGACCGTGATCGAGACGTTGTCGCCC
>NZ_VJOO01000034.1 GCF_007556755.1 Tepidimonas fonticaldi
GCAGGCAAACATCGAAAAACTCCCAGAAAACGGCGCATCAGACCATCAACTCTGGGGGAAATTGTACTCGCAAACAGACAATAACACAAGAAAAATCATGAGGTTATGAATATTTCAGGGACGACTCTTTGGCCTTGATGGAATAATTTTCCATGAATAACATTTTTTCGACCAATTTTTCCATCGATGAACGGGACCTGCACCTGCTGGATGCGCTGCAAACCGACGCGGCGCAACCCCTCAACGCCCTGGCCGCGCGCTGCGGCGTCTCCGCGCCCACGGTGCTGCGGCGCGTGCGCCGGCTGGAGGCGGCGGGCCTGATCGAGCGCCGCGTCGCCATCCTGCAGCCCGAGCGGCTGGCAGCCGTGCTGGGCGAGGGCCTGACCGCCATCGTCGAGATCGGCCTGGAGCGCCAGGGCGATGAGCATCTGCGCGCCTTCGAGGCCCGCGCCGTGGCCGAGCCCGCGGTGCAACAGTGCTACCGCGTCAGCGCGGGCCCGGACTTCGTGCTGGTGGTGGCGGCGCGCGACATGGCCGACTACCATGCGCTGGCGCAGCGCCTGTTCACCGAGCAGGGCAATGTGCGCCAGGTCAAGGCCTACTTCAGCGTGCGGCGCAGCAAGTTCGATCCGCGCCTGCCGCTGCCCGCCGTGCCGCCCCGCAGGGGGGCAGACAAGCCACCGGCCGCTGGCGTATGATTTTTCCGTCGCCCCTTCGTCACGAGAGGAACCGCCGCATGGTCCCCGTCCCCCCTGCCGTCGCGCGTGTCCTGGCGCTGCTGACCCTGGCGGCCTGCGCCTTGGGCGCCCAGGCCCAGGAGCTGGTCAGCGTGCGCAGCCCGGTCGTCAATCTGCGCGCCACCCCCAGCACCGAGGGCGAAGTCCTCTGGCAACTGCGGCGCGGCTACCCCCTGCAGGTGCTGCAACGCCAGGGCGACTGGATCCGGGTGCGCGACTTCGAGGGCGACGAAGGCTGGGTGGCGGCGCGCGTGACCGGCGAGGAGCGCCACCACGTGGTTCGGGCCCGCACCCTCAACCTGCGCAGCGGCCCGGGGCTGGAGTGGCAGGTGGTGGGCACGGCGCGCTATGGCGATGTGCTGGCCACCGTCCGGCGACAGGGCGACTGGGTGCAGTTGCGCGCACCGGACGGCAGCGGCACCGTCTGGGCCGCGAGCGATCACCTCTGGGGCTGGTGAGCCGCCAGGGGGCCCTTCACCGTTGCCCCCTTCAGTCGGCCGATTTGGTCGGCCGCCGCCAGTTGGGCACCGTCACCGCCTTGGCGCGGACCACCGTCAGCGCGCCCGCAGGCGTGTCCTTGGTCACCGTGCTGCCCGCACCCACCGTGCCACCCGCCCCCAGCGTGACCGGGGCAACCAGCACGCAATTGCTGCCGACGTGCACATCCGCCTCGATGACCGTGCGGTGTTTGCGTGCGCCGTCGTAGTTGGCGGTGATGCTGCCCGCCCCGTAGTTGACCCGCTCGCCCACCGTGGCATCGCCCAGATAGGCCAGATGGTTGGCCTTGGCGCCGGCAGCCAGGGTGGAGTTTTTCACCTCCACGAAGTTGCCGATGTGCACCTCGGGCCCCAGCCAGGCGCCCGGACGCAGCCGCGCAAACGGCCCCACCCGGGCCTGCGCCCCGACCACGACGCCCGCGCCCGCGCCGTCGATGTGCGTAAAGGGCTCGATGACGGCACCCGCCTCCACCGTGGCGTGGGCGATCACGCAGTTGGCGCCCACCCGCACCCCGTCGCCCAGCACGACGCGGCCCTCGAACACGCAGTTGACGTCGATCTCCACATCCTGGCCACAGACCAGCTCGCCGCGCACATCCAGCCGGGCCGGGTCCGCCAGCCGCACGCCCTGCGCCATCAGCGCCTGGGCCACGCGGTGCTGGTGGGCGCGCTCCAGCGCCGCCAGCTGGGCCGGGCTGTTGACGCCCGCCACCTGCAGCGCGTCGTCGATGCGGTGCGCCACCACGGGCACGCCATCAGCCACCGCGTGGCGCACCACGTCGGTCAGGTAGAACTCACCCTGGGCGTTGCGGTCGTCCAAGCGGGCCAGCCAGGCGCGCAGGCGCGCCGTCGGTGCGGCCAGAATGCCGCTGTACACCTCGGTGATGCGGCGCTGCGCATCGCTGGCGTCCTTTTCCTCGACGATGGCACGCACGGCCCCCGACTCGTCGCGCACGACACGGCCATAGCCGTGCGGATCGGCCAGATCCACCGTGAGCAGCGCCAGCGCATCGGGGCCGCCCGCGCACTGGGCCGCCAGCAGTGCCGCCAGGGTGTCCGGATGCGTCAGCGGCACGTCGCCGGACAGCACCAGCGTGACGCCGTCGTCCGCCAGCAGCGGGATGGCCTGCTGCACGGCGTGCCCGGTGCCCCGTTGCGGCTCCTGCCGCACCGCCTGCCACGGCTGCCCGTCGGCCAGCGCGGGCAGGGCGGCCTCGACCGCCTCGGCCCCATGGCCGGTCACCACCACCGTGTGGCGCGCCGACAGCCCCCGCGCCATCCCCAGCACATGGGCCAGCAACGGGCGGCCGGCCAAGCGCTGCAGCACCTTGGGCAGGGCGCTCTTCATGCGTGTGCCCTTGCCAGCGGCCAGAATGACGACGTCCACGGGACAGTGCATGGGTTCCTCCTGAAGGGTCATGGGGTGTCGGGCGCCGATTATCCGCCCCCGCGGTGCTACGCTACGGGCGGCCGCCGCGCCGCGCGCAACGGCGCCCATCCCACCCATGGCCACCCGTGCGATGCCCCATGACGACCCTAGCCCCCACTGAGCCCCTTCCCCGCTTTGCCGTCTTTGGCGCCGGTGCCGTTGGCAGTTACTACGGTGCCATGCTGGCGCGCGCGGGCGTGCCGGTGGTGCTGATCGGCCGCCCGGCCCACGTCCAGGCCATGCGCGCGCACGGCCTGCGGCTGCAGACCGCCGACTTCGACGAGCGCATCGCCGTGCACGCCGACACGGACGCTGCGGCTGTGGCGGGCGCGGACGTGGTGTTGGTGTGCGTCAAATCCGGCGACACCGAAGCGGCCGGGGCCGCGCTGCACCCCCACCTGGGCCCGCAAACCGCGGTGCTCAGCCTGCAAAACGGCGTGGACAACGCCGAGCGGCTGGCGCGTGTGCTGGGGCGGCCCGTGGTGCCGGTGGTGGTGTATGTGGCCGCAGGGCTGGAAGGCCCGGGCCATGTGCGCCACCACGGCCGCGGGGATCTGGTGCTGGCGCCGTTTCCGCAGGCCGCGCGCGTGCAGGCGGCGCTGGCGCGGGCCGGGGTGCCGACCACCGTCTCCGACGCGGTACCGCAGGCGCTGTGGACCAAGCTGGTGGTCAATTGCGCCTTCAATGCCCTGTCCGCAATCACCGCGCGGCCCTATGGGTGGCTGTGGGCGCAGGCGGGCGTGCCAGAGATGCTGCGCCAAGTGGTGCGCGAATGCGTGGCGGTGGCGGCGGCCGATGGCATCGCGCTGGATGCGGCCGCCCTGGATGCGGACGTCGAGCGAATTGCGCACAGCATGGCCACCCAAATGTCGTCCACCGCGCGCGACCTGCTGCGCGGCCACCCGACCGAGGTGGACCACCTCAATGGCCATGTGGTCGCGCGTGCCCACGCCCACGGCCTGCAGACACCGGTCAACCACGCGCTGCAAACGCTGGTGCACCTGCTGGAGCAGGGACGCGGCGCTTGAGCACCCGGGCCCGCCCGCGCGACGACGGCGGCCAAACTGCGACAATCCGCGACCATGCAAGACACCTACGTACTCACCCTGTCCTGTCAGGACAAGCCCGGCATCGTGCACGCCGTCTCGGGCTTTCTGCTGGAGCAGGGCGGCAACATCGAGGAGGCGGCCCAGTTCAACGACCGCGACAGCGGCCGCTTTTTCATGCGCGTGCAATTCACCTGCCCGGGCCACGACGCACCCACCTTGCGCGGCGCGGTGCAGGCATTCGGCCAGCAGCACGGCATGGCGTGCAGCCTGCACCCCTGGCACGAGCCGATGCGCACCGTCATCTTCGTCAGCCAGCAGGGCCACTGCCTGAATGACCTGCTGTTCCGCTGGAAGAGCGGCCTGCTGCGGCTGGACATCCGCGCCATCGTCAGCAACCACCGCGACTTTTACCAACTGGCCGCCGGCTACAACGTGCCGTTCCACCACATCCCGGTGACGGCCGCCACCAAGGCGCAGGCCGAGGCGCGCCAGCTCGACATCATCGAGCAGGAAGGCGCCGAACTCGTCGTGCTGGCGCGCTACATGCAAATCCTGTCGGACGGCATGTGCCAGCAGCTCGCCGGCCGCGCGATCAACATCCACCACAGCTTCCTGCCCAGCTTCAAGGGCGCCAAGCCGTACTACCAGGCGCACGAGCGCGGCGTCAAGCTGATCGGCGCCACCGCGCACTACGTCACTGCCGATCTGGACGAAGGCCCGATCATCGAGCAGGACGTGGCGCGCGTGGACCATGCGATGACGGTGGAAGACCTGACCGCCATCGGCCGCGACACCGAAAGCCAAGTGCTGGCGCGCGCAGTCAAGTGGCACAGCGAGCACCGCGTGCTGCTCAACGGCCAGCGCACGGTGGTCTTCCGCTGAGCAGGCACGGGCGATGTCCACGCGCATTCCCCCCATCCAGTGCCTGCTGACCTTCGAGGCGCTGGCGCGCCTGCGCAGCGTCACGCAGGCGGCCGACGAGCTGTGCGTGACCCCCAGCGCGGTCAGCCACCGCATCCGGCAGTTGGAAGAGCAGCTCGGCGTCAAGCTGTTCGGACGGGCGGACTTCTCCCTGACCACGGAGGGCAGCGAATACCTGGCCCAGGTGCGCGAGGGGCTGACGGCGCTGCAGCGTTTCCCCAGCCGCAACGCCACCCCCGGGCGGCGCAAGCTGCGGTTGGCAGTCACGCCCACCTTCGCCCGTTCGATCGTCATGCCGCGGCTCAAGCACTTTGCCGAGGCCTATCCGGAAATCGACCTGATGCTGCAGGTCAGCATCCCGCTGCTGGACGTGGTAGCGGAGGACGCCGACCTGACCATCCGCTACGGCACCGGCCGCTACCAGGACGTGGAGTTCACCTGCATCCTGAAGGACGAGGTCACGCCCCTGGCATCGCCCGCGTTCGCGCGCGAGCACGGGCCGTTCGAGCGGCCGGAGGATCTGGAAGGCGTGCCCCTGCTGCGCAGCCCGCTGGAGCCGTGGCGCACCTGGTTTGCCGCGCACCACCTGGACTGGCCGGAGCCAACCGATGGCTCGCAGTTCAACGACATCGGGCTGATGTGCGACGGCGCCGCCGCCGGCATGGGGGTGGCGCTGGTGCGCCTGAAGCTCGGCGCGCCGTGGCTGGACAACGGCACGCTGGTGCGGCTGTATCCGCACAACGTGCCCAGCCCCCACGCGCACTATCTGTGTTGGCGCGCAGGGGCGATGGAGCGCTGGGAGTGCGCGACGTTTGCCGCCTGGCTCAAGCAGGTGGTGGCCTAACGGCCACCCCCCGCCCAGGTCCATCCAGCGACGGCCGCGCCGGGCCGCGTCACTCGATGCGGATGCGCTTGCCGGCCACCGCCGCCTTCTTCGGCAGGGTCAGCGTCAGCACGCCGTTGTCGTACTTGGCGCTGGCGGTCGACTCGTCGACATCGCCCGGCAGGGCAAAGCTGCGCGAGACGGCTCCGTAGTAGCGCTCGCTGTGCAGCACCTTGTCGCCGTCGCGCCGGGCGTCCTCTTGCTTGACCTCTGCCGCGATGGTGACCAGGTTGTTCTCGACGGACACATGGATGTTGTCCTTGCCGACACCGGGCATCTCGGCCGAGATGACGTAGGCCTGGTCGTTTTCCTTCACATCCACCTTGATCTGCTGCGGCAGCGGCTCGCCGTGCAGCGGTCGCACATAAAACGCCGGGGCCATGTCCCGGAAAAACTCGTCGAACAGGCTCATGCGGCGCGGAATCAGGTTGCTCATGCGCTGTCTCCTTGACCGTGGAGGGCTTCGACATCCATCGGGCCCGCCAGCGCCTCCACACCGCCGGCGCAAGCCCATTGCTCACACCGCCAAACATAGGGGCAGCGCGCCGGAACTTCAAGCCCCCCGCCGCAGGCCGATTCACGCGATGCTCAAGGATTTTTCAGCCGCGCCGGCGTGTCCTGGCCTACACTGCGGCGACACGTTTGCCGCCCCCTGCCATGACCGCCCACGACACCCCCGAATCCCGCGCCGTCCGGCGCGCCGACCGCCAGGCCGAGGTGGTGCGCGCCCTGTCGCTGGTGCTGCCGCCCCACGCGCTGCTGTGGACCCCCGAGGACACCACGCCCTACGAGTGCGACGGCCTGACCGCCTACCGCGAGCGGCCGCTGGCGGTGGCGCTGCCCGAGACCGAGGAGCAGGTGCAGGCCGTCCTGCGCACCTGCCACCTGCTCAAAGTACCGGTGGTGGCCCGCGGCGCCGGCACCGGCCTGTCCGGCGGCGCGCTGCCCCACCCGCTGGGGGTGACCTTGTCGCTGGCCAAGTTCAACCGCATTGTGGCCATCGACCCGCTGTCGCAGACCGCGGTCGTGCAGGCGGGTGTGCGCAACCTGGCGATCAGCGAGGCCGCCGCGCCGCACGGGCTGTACTACGCCCCCGACCCGAGCAGCCAGATCGCCTGCACCATCGGCGGCAACGTGGCGGAAAACTCCGGCGGCGTGCACTGCCTCAAGTACGGCCTGACGCTGCACAACGTGCTGAAGGTGCGCGGCTACACCGTCGAGGGCGAGCCGGTCACATTTGGCGCGGATGCGCTGGACACCCCGGGGCTCGATCTGCTGCCGCTGATCGTGGGCTCGGAAGGGATGCTCGCCGTCACGCTGGAGGTAACGGTGCGGCTGACGCCGACGCCGCAACTCGCGCGCTGCATCATGGCCAGCTTCGACGACGTGCGCAAGGCCGGCGACGCGGTGGCCGCGGTGATCGCGGCCGGCATCATCCCGGCGGGGCTGGAAATGATGGACAAGCCGATGACCGCGGCGGTGGAGGACTTCGTCCACGCGGGGTATGACTTGGACGCCGAGGCCATCCTGCTGTGCGAGTCCGACGGCACGCCCGAGGAGGTGGCCGAGGAGATCGAGCGCATGAGCGCGGTGCTGCGCGAAGCCGGCGCCACCCGCATCGCCGTCAGCCGCGACGAGGCCGAGCGGCTGCGCTTCTGGAGCGGGCGCAAGAACGCCTTTCCGGCCAGCGGGCGCATCAGCCCCGACTACATGTGCATGGACTCCACCATCCCGCGCAAGCGCCTCGCGGACATCCTGGAGGCGATCGCGGCCATGGAGGACAAGTACGGGCTGCGCTGCGTCAACGTGTTCCACGCCGGCGACGGCAACCTGCACCCGCTGATCCTGTTCGACGCCAACGACCCCGACCAGCTGCGCCGCGCCGAGGCGTTCGGCGCCGACATTCTGGAGACCAGCGTCGCCATGGGCGGCACCGTGACCGGCGAGCACGGCGTCGGCGTGGAAAAGCTCAACAGCATGTGCGTGCAGTTCAGCCCCGAAGAACGCGAGCAGATGTTCGCCATCAAGCGCGCGTTCGACCCCCACGAACTGCTCAACCCCGGCAAGGTCATCCCGACCCTGCAGCGCTGCGCCGAATACGGCAAGATGCTGGTGCGCGGCGGACGGCTGTCGCATCCCGATCTGCCGCGCTTCTGAACGCGCACGGGACGGGAGCGCCCGGCATGCCCGGCCGGGCGCCCGAACGCGCTCCGGCGGCACAGGGGCTTGCGCTACAGTTCACGTCATGCAGCCGCTGCCGCGCGACCCTTGGCCCACGCACCTGCCGCCGTCGTTCTTCACGGCGCTGGCGGCCGGTTCGGCCAGCGATGCGGATGCGCACGACGAGGCCGGTACCCCGCCCCCGTCGGATGCCCTGCTGCGCCTGCTGCACGCCCTGCCCGACGGCGTGCTGAGCCTGGATGCCGACCTGCGCTGCCGCCACGCCAACCCCGCCGCGCAGCCCCTGCTGCGCCCCCACCTGACCTGGGATCAGATCGACGGCCTGTCCTGGCACGAGGCCGTGGACGACGACTGGATCGACACCCTGTTGCCCTGGATGGCGCCGGCGCTGCGCGGCGAAGGTGGGCGCATCGCCGTGCAGCGCGACCGCGAGGGCAGCACCACCCACTGGGAGCTGACGCTGCTGCCCGACCACGGCGACGCGGGCGTGGTCGGCGTGTTCGTGCTGCTGCGCGACGAGACGGCGCTGCAGCGGCGTCAGGCCGCCCTGCAGGACCAGCAGCACGATCTGCAGCAGCGACTGCAGCGGCAGGACGCCCACCTGGCGCTGCAGCAGGCCCGCTGGCAGGCGCTGTCCGACGGACTGCGGGATGCGGCGATCTTCTTTTTGGATGCGCACGGCGCCATCCAGGATTGGCCGGCCAGCGCCGAGCGGCTGCTGGGCTACGCCGCCGAGGATGTGATCGGCACGCACGGCCCCGACACCCCGCAGCGGCCGCACCCCTTGCCCGCGGATGCGGCCCAGGCGCTGGAGCGCGCCAGCCTGCTGGGCCAGAGCGAATCGACCGGCTGGCAACGCCGTGCCGATGGCTCGCGGCTGTGGGCGCACATGGTATACACGACGCTCACGGGCCTGGACGGCGAGGCGCTGGGCACCGCCTGCCTGGTGCGCGACATGACCGAAATCCACCGGCTCGAAGAGTTGCTGCGCGACCTCAACCAGGCGCTGGAGCGCAAGGTGGAGGAGCGCACCCGGCAGTTGCAGGCGGCCAATCAGGACCTGGAGGCGTTTTCGTACTCGGTCTCGCACGACCTGCGCGCCCCGCTGCGGCACATCACCGCCTATGTGCAGTTGCTGCGCGAGGACCTGGGCCAGCCGCTCACCCCCGACGTGGCGGAAGACCTGCACACCATCGAGGACGCCGCCGCGCACATGGGGCGACTGATCGAGGGGCTGCTGGCCTTTGCCCGGCTGGGCCGCGCCGAGGTGCAACGGCAGCCCGTGGACATGCTCGACCTGCTGCGCAGCAGCCTCAACCGCGTGCAGCACGACCCGGCCCTGCGCCGCGCCGAGGGGGAGTGCGAGCTGCACCTGCCCGACGCACTGCCCACGGTGGAGGGCGACCCGCTGCTGCTGTCGCAGGTCTGGGACAACCTGTTGGGCAACGCCTTCAAATACAGCCGCCCGCGCCGGCCGGCCATCATCGCCATCGGTGCCGAACGGCGGCCCGGCCCGGACGGCGCCCCGGAGGCCGTGTTCTGGGTGCGCGACAACGGCGTGGGCTTCGACGCCGCGCGGGCCGAGCGGCTGTTCGGCGTCTTTCAGCGCCTGCACCGCGCGCAGGACTTCGAGGGCACGGGCATTGGCCTGGCCCTGTGCCGGCGCATCGTCGAGCGCCACGGCGGGCGCATCTGGGCCGATGGCCGCGCCGGCGAAGGGGCCACCTTCGCCTTCGCCCTGCCGCTGCAGCGCCCCGCCGCGGCCCCCGACCACGGCCCGGGAGACTCCCCTGACGCGCCAGCCACCGACACCCCGCCGGCCGCCTGATCCGCGCGCCCCCGCTAACGCTCGCCCGCCCATTCGCCGCACCATGCCCCCGCCCACCGCGCTCGACGCCGCTGCCACCGCGGCCGCGCTGCCTTACCCCGCGCTGGCCGACGCCATCAAGGCGCTGCTGCGCGATGACACCGTCACCGTGCCGCCGCGGCTGGTGCAGCCGCTGCCGGGCGGCGGCAGCCTGTTCGTCATGCCCGCCGCCGACGCGGCCGTGGCCATCACCAAGCTGATCACCTTCGTGCCGGACAACCCCGCCCACGGCCGGCCCGCCATCCAGGGCGATGTCGTCGTCTTCGACGCGCGCAGCGGCGAGCGCCGCGCCGTGCTGGACGGCCCCACCGTCACCGCGCGGCGCACGGCGGCGGTGTCGCTGCTGGCGGCGCGGCTTCTGGCGCCACGCCCGCAGGGGCCGCTGCTGATCGTCGGCGCCGGCGTGCAGGGCCGCGCGCACCTGGAGGCCTTCGCGGCGGGGCTCGGCGTGCGCGCGGTGCGCGTGGCCTCGCGCCGCGCCGCCAGCGCCGACGCGCTCGTGGCCCACGCGCGCGGGCTGGGACTGGACGCGCAGCGCGTGGACGACGCCAACGCCGCGCTGGCCGACTGCCCGCTGGTGGTCAGCTGCACCCCCGCGCAGGCGGTGGCGCTGCGCGCGCGGCCACGGGACGACGCCTTCGTCGCTGCGGTGGGTGCCTTCACCCCCCACATGGTGGAGTGGGCGCCTGACGTGTGCCGGCATCTGGCCGACACCGGTACGCTGGTGGTGGACACCCGCGACGCCGACCACGAGGCCGGCGACCTGCTGCAGGCCGGGCTGGACGTGGCGGCGCTGCCGACGCTGGCGGACGTGGTGCGCGACACGCCGGTCTGGCGGCGCACCCGCCGCACGGCCGGGCCGGTGTTGTTCAAGAGCTGCGGCTGGGCCGGCTGGGACCTGGCCGCAGCCCGCTGCGCGCTGGCCGCCGCGGCCGGCTGACCTTTCCCCCGCTTACTCAGGAGAACGCATCATGGTGCAACGCTTCGACGTCGGACCGCGCCTGTCCGAGATGGCCATCCACAACGGCACGGTCTACCTGGCCGGGCAGGTGCCCGACGACGCCACGCAGGACATCGAGGGCCAGACGCGCCAGGTGCTCGGCATGATCGACGCGCTGCTGGCGCGCGCCGGCACCGACAAGACCCGGCTGCTGATGGTGCAGATCTTCCTCGCCGATCTGGCCGACTTCGACGGCATGAACCGCGTCTGGGACGCGTGGGTGCCGGCCGGCCACACACCGCCGCGCGCCACCGTGCAGGCCCGGCTGGCGCGGCCGGAGTGGAAGATCGAAATCGTTGCCACTGCCGCCGTCTGACGGACGCTCAGCGGTAGGTGCGCAGGTGGATGCTGGTCTCGGTGCTGTGGATGCCCTTGATCAGCCGGATGCGCTCCAGGATGTCGGACAGCTCGTTCATCGATAGCGCTTCCAGCTCGGCCAGCAGGTCCCAGCGGCCATTGGTGTCGTGCAGCTTGACCACACCGGGCTCGCCCAGCAGGCTGGCGATCACGGCGCGCGTCTGGTTGCCCTCCACCAGCACGCTCATCCAGGCGCGGATGCGCTCCGGCTCGGACTCCGGGCGCAGCCGCACGGTATAGCCCAGAATCACCTGCGCATCCTCCAGCCGGCGCAGGCGGTTGGTCACCGTGCCGCGCGACACCTTCAGCTTGTGCGCCACATCGGCGACGCTCAGGCGCGCATTGCGCCGCAGCAGGGCTATCAGGGCCTGATCCAGTTCGTCCATCCGAGCCCCCTATCGATATGTTCATCCACCACTGACATTTCGTCAGACGTTGCCCATATCGCCAACATTTTGACGTTTTACATTGTCGCGCGCCGCGTCCACACTTCCGGCTCTCGCCATTGACATTGACCAGACCGGAGACTTGGACATGACGACTTCCCGCCGCCCCCGCACCGCCACCCGTTACCTGAGCGCGCCGACCCTGGTGCGCCTGGTGCAGACGCTGGGCGTGGAGGCCTGCCTGCGCGGCATCGCCGAGCACATCCGCGAGGACTTCTGCCGCTGGCCCGACTTCGACAAAAGCGCGCGCGTGGCCAACCATTCGCGCGACGGCGTCATCGAGCTGATGCCCATCGCGGACGACACGCTCTACAGCTTCAAATACGTCAACGGCCACCCCAAGAACACCCGCGTCGGGCTGCCCACGGTGATGGCGTTCGGCGTGCTGGCCGACGTGGACACGGGCACCCCGCTGCTGCTCAGCGAACTGACGTTGACCACCGCGCTGCGCACGGCCGCCATGTCGGCGGTCGCCGCGCAGGCCCTGGCCTGCCCGGGCAGCCGCGTCATGGCCCTGATCGGCAACGGCGCGCAGGCCGAGTTCCAGGCGCTGGCCTTTGCGCACCTGCTCGGTATTCGCGAACTGCGCCTGTTCGACACCGATCCCGCCGCCACCGACAAACTGATGGCCAACCTGCGCGGCAGCGGCTTGACGTTGACCCGCTGCGGCAGTACGGCCGAGGCGGTGCGCGGCGCCGACATCGTCACCACCGTCACCGCCGACAAGACCAACGCCACCATCTTGACGCCGGCGATGGTCGAGCCCGGCATGCACATCAACGCTGTCGGTGGCGACTGCCCCGGCAAGACCGAGCTGCACCCCGACGTGCTGCGCGGCGCGCGGGTGTTCGTGGAGTACGAACCGCAGACCCGCATCGAAGGCGACATCCAGCAACTGCCCGCGGACTTTCCGGTCACCGAACTGTGGCAGGTGCTGACCGGCCAGGCCCCCGGCCGCATGGACACCGCCGAGGTGACGGTGTTCGACTCGGTCGGCTTCGCGCTGGAGGATTACGCCGCGCTGCGCTTCGTCCATGCCGCGGCCGAGCGACTGGGCCTGGGGGAGGCGCTCGACCTGATCCCGGACCTGGACGACCCCAAGAACCTGTTCGGCCTGCTGCGTCCGCGCGCCGCGTCGCTGCGCCGCGCGGCCTGATCCCCACCCGCCAGCACCACCGCCTGCCCCGTCAAAACAGGGGCAGGCGGTGGGTGTGCTTGACCTCTTCCATCACGGCGTAGGTGCGCGTCTCGCGCACCCCCGGCAGCTGCCACAGCACATCACCGGCAAAACGCCGGTAATCGGCCATGTCGGCCACGCGCGTCTTGACCAGGTAGTCAAAGCCGCCGGCCACCATGTGGCATTCCAGCACCTGCGGCGCGGCCTGCACCGCCGCCTTGAACTGTTCGAACACGTTGGGCGTGGTGCGGTCCAGCAGCACCTCCACGAACACCAGCAACCCGCCGCCCAGCTTGGCGGGGTTCAGCCGCGCCTCGTAGCCCAGGATGTAGCCCGCCCGCGTCAGGCGCTGCACCCGCGCCAGCACCGCCGTCGGGGACAAGGCCACCGCTTCGGCCAGCTTCAGGTTGGTGATGCGTCCATCGCGCTGCAGCACGTCGAGGATGCGCAGGTCGATGCGGTCGAGGTCGTCCATGTCCCAGTTTGTAAAACGTCATTGACGCAGATATTTTGACTATTTTTTTGAATGAAAACCGAATTTCATTTTCTTGAAAAGACCACAGACTTCGCGAATCGACATCGCTTTTGGCTGCCTGCGTCATGAACGCCCCACTCCCCACCCCCTGGCCGCCCGCCGAGGCCTCTGCCCCCACCGCCCGTGCGCCGTTTGCGGACGCTCCGCACGCGCGCACCGCCACGATGACGGCGCTGCCGGCGCTGCAGCGCGCGCCGGAGCCGGAACTGCTGCCTGCCCTGCTGGAACGGGCTCGCCTGCCGGAAGGACCACGCGCCCGTGTCGCCGCGCTGGCCCAGCGGCTGGCCGAGGCGCTGCGCCAACGCGCGCCGCAGCGTGGCCGCGAGGGGCTGGTGCAGGCGCTGCTGCAGGAGTACGCCCTGTCGTCGCAGGAGGGCGTGGCGCTGATGTGCCTAGCCGAGGCGCTGCTGCGCATTCCGGACGCCGCCACGCGCGACGCGCTGATCCGCGACAAGATCGGCCGCGGCGACTGGCGCGCCCACCTGGGCCGCAGCCCGTCGGCCTTCGTCAACGCCGCCACCTGGGGCCTGCTGCTGACCGGGCGCCTGACCGCCACCCACAGCGAGGACGGGCTGGGCGCGGCGCTGACCGGCCTGCTGCGCAAGGGCGGCGAGCCGCTGATCCGCCGCGCGGTGGACATGGCGATGCGGCTGCTTGGCGAGCAGTTCGTCACCGGCCAGACGATCGCGGAGGCGCTCGAACGCGCCCGCGCGCGCGAGGCGCAGGGCTTTCGCTACTCCTACGACATGCTCGGCGAGGCGGCGCTGACCGAGGAGGACGCGCAGCGCTACTTCGACGCCTACCGCACCGCGATCGAGGCCATCGGCGCGGCCAACGCCGGCCGCGGCGTGATCGACGGCCCGGGCGTGTCGATCAAGCTGTCGGCGCTGCACCCGCGCTACGGCCGCGCCCAGTATGCGCGCGTGATGGAGGAGCTCTACCCGCGGCTGCGCGCGCTGGCCGAAGCGGCGTGCAAGGTCGACATCGGCCTGCACATCGACGCCGAGGAGAGCGAGCGGCTGGAGCTGTCGCTGGATTTGCTCGAGCGCCTGGCGCATGAGCCGTCGCTGGCCGGCTGGGCGGGCCTGGGCTTCGTCATCCAGGCGTATCAGAAGCGCGCGCCGGCGGTGGTCGATCACGTGATCACCCTCGCACGGCGCAGCGGGCGGCGGCTGCTGGTGCGGCTGGTCAAGGGCGCCTACTGGGACAGCGAGATCAAGCGCGCCCAGCTCGACGGGCTGGACTACCCGGTTTACACCCGCAAGGCTTACACCGACGTGTCGTACCTGGCCTGCGCGCGGCGGCTGCTGGCTGCGCCGGAGGCGGTGTTCCCGCAGTTTGCCACCCACAACGCGCAGACGCTGGCGGCGATTTACGAGATGGCCGACCCCGCCGCCTGGCATCCGCATCAGTACGAGTTTCAGTGCCTGCACGGCATGGGCGAGCCGCTCTACGAACAGGTGGTGGCGCCGGTCGAAGCCGGGGGACTTGGCCGCCCCTGCCGCATCTACGCGCCGGTCGGCACGCACGAGACGCTGCTGGCCTACCTGGTGCGCCGCCTGCTGGAAAACGGCGCCAACACCTCGTTCGTACACCGCATCGCCGACGCCAGCGTGCCGCTGGAAGCGCTGGTGGAAGACCCCGTGGCCACCGTCGAGGGCTGGGCGCGCGCGGAAGGCGCGCTGGGCCTGCCGCACCCGCGCATCCCGGCCCCGGCGGCGCTGTATGGGGATGCCCGCGTCAACAGCGCCGGGCTGGATCTGACCGACGAGGGGACGCTGGCGACCCTGCAGCGCGCGCTGGAGGCGAGCCGCGCCGCGCCGCTGCACGCGGCGCCGCGGCTGGCCGAGGGCCTCGCGCCCGCCAATGGCGGCGCGACGCAGCCCATCGTCAACCCGGCTGATCATGGGGACGTGGTCGGCACGGTGGTGGAGGCCTGCCCCGACGACGTGGCCGCCGCCGTGACGGCGGCGCAGGCCGCAGCCATGCGCTGGGCCGCCACCCCGCCCGAGGCGCGCGCCGCCGTCCTACACCGCGCGGCGGATGCGCTGCAGGCGCAGCTGCCGGCGTTCGTCGCGCTGCTGATGCGCGAGGCCGGCAAGACCGCCGCCAACGCGGTGGCCGAGGTGCGCGAGGCGATCGACTTCCTGCGCTTCGACGCCGCGCAGATCACCGGCGCGCACTGGCCGCGCGCGGCCCGGCCGCTCGGGCCGGTGGCATGCATCAGCCCGTGGAACTTTCCGCTGGCCATCTTCACCGGGCAGATCGCCGCCGCGCTGGCCGCCGGCAACCCGGTGCTGGCCAAGCCGGCGGAGCAGACGCCGCTGGTGGCCGCGCGCATGACCGCGCTGCTGCACGAGGCCGGCGTGCCGCGCGACGCGCTGCAGCTGCTGCCCGGCCCCGGCGAGACGGTCGGCGCGGCGCTGGTGGCCGACGCGCGCATCGCCGGCGTGGTGTTCACCGGCTCCACCGAGGTGGCGCGGCTGCTGCAGCGGGCGCTGGCGGGCCGCACGCGCACCGGCGCGGACGGGCGCGCGCGGCCGGTGCCGCTGATCGCCGAGACCGGCGGCCAGAACGCCATGGTGGTGGACACCTCGGCGCTGCCGGAGCAGGTGGTGCAGGACGTGCTCGCCTCGGCCTTCGACAGCGCCGGGCAGCGCTGCTCGGCGCTGCGCGTGCTGTGCGTGCAGGAGGAGGCCGCGCCGCGGCTGCTGGCCATGCTGCGCGGCGCGATGCGCGAGCTGCGCCTGGGCGCGCCGACGCGGCTGGCCACCGACGTCGGCCCGGTGATCGACGCGGCGGCGCGCGCCGGCATCGTCGAGCACATCGAGGCGATGCGCGCGCGCGGCTGCGCCGTCTGGCAGCTGCCGCTGCCGCCGGAGGCGCAGGCCGGCACCTTCGTGCCGCCGACGCTGATCGAGCTGGACGGTCTGCGCCTGCCGGAGCGCGAGGTGTTCGGCCCCGTGCTGCACGTGGTTCGCTGGCGGCGCGAGCAGCTGCCGGCGCTGATCGAGGCCATCCACGCCACCGGCTACGGGCTGACGTTCGGCGTACACAGCCGCATCGACGAGACCATCGACGCCCTGACGCAGCGGGTGCGCGCCGGCAACCACTACGTCAACCGCAACATGATCGGTGCGGTCGTCGGCGTGCAGCCGTTCGGCGGCGAGGGGCTGTCGGGCACCGGGCCGAAGGCCGGCGGGCCGCTCTACCTCTACCGCCTGCTGGCCGACCCGCCCGCCGACGCGGTGGCGCGCGCGCGCGCCTTCGCGGGGGCGGCCGAGCCGGCGGACTGGCGCGCGCCGGTGGTGCTGCGCGGCCCCACGGGGCAGCGCGACACCTGGGCCCTGGGGCCGCGCCACCACGTGCTGTGCGTGGCGCGCGACGCCGCCAAGCGCCGCGCGATGGCCGACGTGGTGCGGGCGCTGGGCGGGCAGCCGCTGGAACTGGCCGACGGCGCCCCGGTCGAGGCGGCGCTCGCGGCCCTGCCGGCAGCGCCGGAGGTGGCGTGGTTCGACGGCGACGCCGCGCAGCTCGTGGCGCTGCAGCGGGCGCTGGCGGCCCGGCCCGGGCCGGTGGTGCCGGTCGTCACCGGCGCGCCCGACGCGGCGCAGCCGCCCGCGGGGCTGCTGACCGAGCGCAGCGTCAGCGTCAACACCGCGGCCGCCGGCGGCAACGCCACGCTGATGGCGCTGGACTAAGCCGAGGCGGCATACGCCCGCCGCCCGAAGATCGCGCTGCCCACGCGCACCAGCGTGCTGCCCTCGGCGATGGCCAGCTCCAGGTCGTCGCTCATGCCCATCGAAAGGGTATCGAAGTCCTCGGGTGCGCCGAGCTGCGCGCGCAGCTGGTGGAACAGCTGCGCGGCCTGCGCGAACACGCGCCGCATCGCCGCCGCGTCCGGCTGCGGGTCGGGGATGCACATCAGCCCCCGCAGCCGCAGCCGCGGCAGCGCCGCCACCGCCTGCGCCAGCGCCAGCGCCTCGGCCGGCGCCACGCCCGCCTTGGTCGGCGCGCCATCGACGTTGACCTGCAGGCACACCTGCAGCGGCGGCAGGTGCGCCGGGCGCTGCTCGCTCAGGCGCTGCGCGATCTTGAGCCGGTCGACCGACTGCACCCAGTCGAAGTGCTCGGCCACCAGCCGCGTCTTGTTGCTCTGCAGCGGCCCGATGCAGTGCCACTCCAGGCCGGCCACGCCGGCCTCGCGCAGCGCGGCGATCTTCTCCACGCCCTCCTGCACGTAGTTCTCGCCGAAGGCGCACTGGCCGGCCGCGGCGGCCTCGGCCACCGCCACCGGGCCGAAGGTCTTGGACACCGCCAGCAGCCGCACCGCGCCCGGGTCGCGCCCGTGGCGCGCGCACACTTGTTGGATGCGCGCACGAACGCCTTGGAGATTGTTCGCGATCGTTGCCATAATGGTCAGAAATGGACGTCACACAGCTGCTGGCCTTCGCGGTCAAGAACAAGGCTTCGGACCTGCATCTGTCGGCGGGACTGCCACCGATGATACGGGTGCATGGCGACGTGCGCCGCATCAACGTCGAGCCACTGGATCACAAACAGGTCCACGCCATGGTGTATGACATCATGACGGACGCGCAGCGCAAGGCTTACGAAGAGTTTCTGGAGTGCGATTTTTCGTTCGAGATTGCCGGTCTGTCACGCTTTCGCGTCAACGCCTTCAACCAACACCGCGGTGCGGCCGCGGTGTTTCGCACCATCCCCTCGAAGGTGCTGACGCTGCAAGACCTCAACGCCCCGCGCATTTTCGCCGACCTGGCCATGAAGCCGCGCGGCCTGGTGCTGGTCACCGGCCCCACCGGTTCCGGCAAATCGACCACGCTGGCGGCGATGGTGGACCACCGCAACGAGCACGACGCCGGCCACATCCTCACCATCGAAGACCCGATCGAGTTCGTACACGAATCGAAAAAAAGTCTGGTCAACCAGCGTGAAGTGGGGCCAATGACGCACTCGTTCGCGGCCGCCCTGCGCTCGGCGCTGCGTGAGGACCCCGATGTGATCCTGGTTGGCGAGATGCGCGACCTGGAAACGATCCGGCTGGCGATGACGGCGGCCGAGACCGGTCACCTGGTCTTCGGCACTTTGCACACTTCCAGCGCCGCCAAAACCATCGACCGTATCGTCGATGTTTTTCCGGCCGAGGAAAAAGACATGATCCGCGCCATGCTGTCGGAGTCGCTGGTGGCGGTGATTTCACAGACGCTGCTCAAGACCGCGGATGGCAAGGGCCGGGTGGCGGCACACGAAATCATGATCGGCACGCCAGCCATCCGCAACCTCATCCGTGAGAACAAGGTCGCGCAGATGTACTCGGCCATCCAGACCGGCCAGCAATACGGCATGCAGACGCTGGACCAGTCGCTGATCGATCTGGTCCGGCGCAACGCCGTCACGGCCGCCGAGGCGCGCAGCAAGGCCAAAATCCCCGAAAACTTCCCCGTCTGACGGCGGGCTGCCCCGCAGGAGCGCGCGATGGAACGCGATCAAGCGAGCAACTTCATCCACGAGCTGCTGCGACTGCTGGTCAGCCGCAACGGCAGCGACCTGTTCCTCACCGCCGACTTTCCGCCCGCCATCAAGGTCGATGGCGTCATCACCAAGGTGTCGCCGCAGCCCTTGACCGGCCAGCACACCCAGGCGCTGGCGCGCGCGATCATGAACGACAAGCAGGCCGCGGAGTTCGAGCGCACCAAGGAGTGCAATTTCGCCATCGCCCCGGCCGGCATCGGGCGCTTTCGCGTCAACGCCTTCGTGCAGATGGGCAAGGTCGGGCTGGTGCTGCGCGCCATCCCCTCCAAAATCCCCACCATCGACGACCTGGGCCTGCCGCAGATCCTCAAGCAGTTGGCGCTGTCCAAGCGCGGCATCTGCATCGTGGTCGGCGGCACCGGCACCGGCAAATCCACCACACTGGCGGCGATGGTGGACTGGCGCAACGAGCACACGCACGACCACATCGTCACCGTGGAAGATCCGGTGGAGTTCGTGCACACGCACAAAAACTGCATCGTCACCCAGCGCGAGGTCGGCATCGACACCGACAACTGGGAAATCGCGCTGAAAAACTCGCTGCGCCAGGCGCCCAACGTCATCCTGATGGGCGAGATCCGCGACCGCGAGACGATGGAGCACGCGATCGCCTTCTCCGAGACCGGGCACCTGTGCCTGGCCACGCTGCACGCCAACAGCGCCAACCAGGCGATGGAGCGCATCATCAACTTCTTCCCGCACGACCGGCATCCGCAGTTGCTCAAGGACGTGTCGCTCAATCTGCGCGGCATGGTCGCGCAGCGCCTGCTGCCACGCGAGGACGGCAAGGGGCGCGTGGCCATCGTCGAGGTGCTGCTCAACAGCGCGCTGATCGCCGACCTGATCATGAAGGGCGAGGTCCAGGAGATCAAGGAGGTCATGAAACGCAGCACCGAAATCGGCATGCAGACCTTCGACCAGGCGCTGTTCGACGCCTTCGAAGCGCGCCAGATCTCCTACGAAGACGCGGTGCGCAACGCCGACTCGCAAAACGACATCAAGCTGCGCATCAAACTCGAGAGCCAGCGCGCACGCAACAGCGACCTGGCCGCCGGCACCGAACACCTGCAAATCGTCTGATCCGAGAGCCCCATGCCCCAAGTCAACCCCAAAGCGTCGTACGAACCCACCTCCCCGCAGCGCGTGGCCTTTTTGGGCCTGGGCGTGATGGGCTGGCCGATGGCCGCGCACCTGGCGCTGGCCGGCCACACCGTCACCGTCTACAACCGCACCACCGCCAAGGCGCAAGCACTGGTGCAAGCCATGGCCGAGCGCGGCATCGACCGCGTGCAGGCTGCCGCCACGCCGCGCGCCGCCGCCGAGGGCGCCGCGTTCGTCATGGCCTGTGTCGGCAACGACGACGACCTGCGCAGCGTCGTGCTCGGGCCGGACGGGGCGCTGGCCGGCATGGCGGCCGATGCGGTGTTCGTCGACCACACCACCGCCTCGGCCGAGGTGGCGCGCGAGCTCTACGCCGCCGCGCGGCAGCAGAGCTGCCACTTCATCGACGCGCCGGTCTCCGGCGGGCAGGCCGGTGCCGAAAACGGCCAGCTCACCATCATGTGCGGCGGCGACGAGGTGCCGTTCGCGCGCGCGCAGCCGGTGATGGCCGCCTACGCGCGCGCCGTCACCCGCCTGGGCGACAGTGGGGCCGGGCAGTTGGCCAAAATGGTCAACCAGATCTGCATCGCCGGCTTGGTGCAGGGCTTGTCGGAGGCGATCGCCTTTGGCCAGCGCGCCGGGCTGGACATGAAGCTGGTGCTGGACGTGATCGGCAAGGGCGCGGCGCAGAGCTGGCAGATGGACAACCGCGGCAAGACGATGGTCGAGGACCGCTTCGACTTCGGCTTCGCGGTGGACTGGATGCGCAAGGACCTGGGCCTGGTGCTGCAGGAGGCGCGGCGCAACGGCGCGCGCCTGCCGGTGACGGCGCTGGTGGACCAGTTCTACGCCGACGTGCAGGCCATGGGCGGCGGGCGCTGGGACACCTCCAGCCTGATCCGCCGCCTGCGCTGAAGCGTCCGTCCCGGCCCGCGACGGATGGCGGCGCGGGGCCTCAGCGGCCGCCGGCCGGCGCGGCCTGATCGGACTTCGGCGGGGCCGGCTGCAGGCGCGCCAGATCCGCCTCGCTGATGATCTCGAACACGCGCACGACGCGCTGCACGCCCGGCACGGTGCGCGCGATGTCGGCGGCGCGCTGCGCCTCGCGCGCCGTCACCAGCCCCATCAGGTACACCGTGCCGCGCTCGGTGGTGACCTTGATCGCGTTGGCCGACAGGTCCTTGGCGTCGACGAAGGCGGCCTTGACGCGCGCCGTCACCAGCGCATCCGACGAGCGCGCCGTCAGCGACGGCGAGCCCATCACCGCCAGCTCGTCGACCACGCCGGCGACGTTTTCCACGCCCTGCACAATGCGCAGCACGGTCTGGCGGTCGGCCTCGGAGGCGACCTCGCCGGTCAGCAGCACCTTGCGGTTGAAACTCGTGGGGTTGACGCGCGCGCGCGCGCCGAGCTGTTCGCGCACGCGGTTCGACACCTTGAGCTCGATGGACTGGTCCTCGAGCTGGGTGCCGCTGGTGCGGCGGTCGGTGGCGACGAGCATCGTGCCGCCGACGGCCGCACCCGCCACGAGGGGGGCGCAGCCGCTCAGGGACGTCATCAGCGTGGTCGCCGCGACGGCCGTCATGACAGCCGTCACCCAGGTGGGCCGTCCAGCGCGCCGGGTGCCCCGGTCGGTCAGGGAAGGGATGGGGGTCATGGTTCGATGATCTCCGTTTCGGTGTCTTCGCCCAGCAACTGCACGTCGATGGCATCGCAAATGGCATGCAGGGCGACCAATTGGGCCTCGTGCACACGCGCCGGCCGCTCGGTGGGCAAGGCGACCAGCACGTCGGTGTCCTTGAGCACGTCCGGCAGCTCGCCGGGGCGCGCGCCCGTCAGGGCCACCACCACCATCTCGCGCTCGTGCGCGGCGGCGATGGCGGCCAGCGCATCCGCCCCGGGCGGTGCGGCCGCAATGAGCAGCAGCACATCCCCCGGCAGCCCCAGCGCGCGCAACTGCCGCACCATGGGCCAGGTCGCCGCATCCAGGCCCGGCAAGGCGCCCGTGGTGATGGCGGGATTGATGCCCAGCGCCAGCGCGGCCAGCTCGGGGCGCTCACGCTCGAAGCGGCCCACCAGTTGCGCCACGAACGACTGCGCCAGCGCAGCCGACACCCCGCTGCCCCAGACCAGCACCTTGCCGCCGCCGGTCAGCCCGGACAGCATCGCGCCGACCGCGGCCTCCAGCGCCGGCCCCACGGCCTGGGCGCACTGGTACTGCAGGTCGGCGCCATCGACGAAGTGCTGCTGAATCCGGTGCAAAAGCATGGGCGCAATCTTATCGGCTCGTCAATCCCAGGCGCCGGCCTCGAACGCGCCGCGCAGCCACTCGATCCGAGGCGGCGCTGTCGCCCCAAGTTCCCCGTCCACCACCACGGCGTCGAAACGGCAGGGCGGCACCTGCGGCAGCCGCGCCAGAAAGTGCCGCGCCGCAAACACGATGCGGCGCTGCTTGGTGCGGCCGATGCTGGCCGCCGCCCCGCCGTGCTCGCCGCGGCTGCGCTGACGCACCTCCACGAAGACGAGCGTGCCATCGGACTCCGCCATAATCAAATCGACCTCGCCACCCCCGCGCCCGGGGCTGCGCACATTGCGCCGCACCAAGCGCAGGCCGCGGGCTTGCAGATACTGCAGGGCCAAGGCCTCCGCCGCGTCGCCGCGCGCCTTCGTGCCCGGCCGCGGATCGCGGGGCCCGCTCGCTTTGTCATCCATCGCCATCGTGAACACGCCTCCCTTGTCCGCCAGCGCTGCCCCTGGGGCCCCCGACGACGGGGGGCTGGCGGCACGCCTGGCCGGCGGACAGCATTATCCGGCCGGGGCGCTGTACGTCGTGGCCACCCCGATCGGCAATCTGGCCGACATCACCCTGCGCGCGCTGCATGTGCTGCGCACGGTCGATGCCGTGGCCTGCGAGGACACCCGCCACACCGCGCGGCTGTTGCAGGCCTATGGGCTGCACGCCGAGCTGCTGGCCGTGCACGAGCACAACGAAAGCCGCATGGCCCAAACCATCGTCGAGCGCCTGCGGCGCGGCGAGCGCATTGCCTGCGTCAGCGACGCCGGCACCCCTGGCATCAGCGACCCGGGCGCGCGGCTGTGCGCCGCGGTGCGGGCTGCGGGCCTGCGGCTCATCCCCGTGCCGGGGGCGAGCAGCGTCACCGCGTTGCTCAGCGTGGCCGGCATCGCCGAAGGGGCGGTCACGGTCGTGGGTTTTTTGCCCGCGCGCGGCGCGGCCCGCGAGCGGGCGTGGCAACACTGGCGCCAGGCCGACACCGGGTTGGTGCTGCTGGAGGCGCCCCACCGCATCGAGGCACTGGCGGCCGAGCTGTCGGCCCTGGGCGAGCGGCCCGTGACCCTGGGGCGGGAGCTGACCAAACAGTTCGAGGACATCGTCACCCTGCCCTGCGTGGCAGTGGCCGGCTGGCTGGCCGCCGACCCCCACCGCCGGCGCGGCGAGTTCACGCTGGTGATCCACCCCCGCCCCACCGCGCCGCCCCCCGGGGGCCCTGGCGAGGCCGCTGCGGCCGGCGACGCGCTACCCGCCGAGGCCCGGCGCGTGCTGGGCCTGCTGCTCGAGGAGCTGCCCGTCAAATCCGCGGCCCGGCTGGCCAGCGCCATCACCGGGCTGCCCAAGGGGGCGCTGTACCAGGCCGCGCTGGCCCTGCGCGCGCCGTCGCACAATTGACACCCGCCCCGGCTACACCTGCGCCATGAAACGCCTGTCCCAGTACTTTCTGCGCGGCCTGCTGGCCGTGCTGCCCACCGGCATCACGCTGTACCTGCTGTACGCGCTGGTGGTATGGTCCGAGCAACTGGCGCTGACGCTGCTGCGGCCGCTGATCGGAGACTTCTACGTCCCCGGGCTGGGCCTGCTGCTGGCGGCGGCGCTGGTCGTGCTGGCGGGCTTTCTGGTGTCCACCCAGGCCACGGCCCGGCTGCTCAACTGGGTGGAACTGCCCTTTACCAACCTGCCGGTGGTCAAGAGCATCTACACCTCCCTCAAGAGCTTTGCCGACTACTTCGCCCCCCACCGGCGGGAGGAGACGAGCCAGCAGGTCGTCATCCTGCGCCCCCCCGGCGCCGAATGGGAGGCGGTCGGCCTGGTCACCCGCCACCACCTCGCGGGGCTGCCGCCGGGGTTTCTGCCGGGCGAGCGGGTCGCGGTCTATCTGCCCATGGGCTACATGATCGGGGGCTACACCCTCTTCGTGCCGCGCACCTGGATCACGCCCATCGACATGTCCGTGGAGGAGGCGATGCGCTCCTCCCTGATCGCCTGGATGGCCGCCGGTGCCGCCCCCCGGCCCGGCACCGCCGGCCATCCAGGCGATC
>NZ_VJOO01000035.1 GCF_007556755.1 Tepidimonas fonticaldi
GGGCGGGAGAGAGGGGGCGGGGGCGCGGAGGCTTCATCCTCGTCCCCGGTGCATGGTCTCAGGCCGCCTGCAACTGGCCACGCAGCAGTTTTTTGAGTTCGGGCACGCAGGAGCCGCAGTTGGTGCCGCATTTGAGCTGCGTCTGCACCGCCGCCAGGCGCTCGTCCACCGACCCCTGTTCGGGCATGGCTTGCAGGATCTGGGTCTCCGAGACGTTGAAGCAGGTGCACACCTGCCGGCCGCGCGACTGGACGGTGGCGGCGGGAGGCCGTGCACCGGGCACCAGCAGCAGGCGGCCGTAGCTCTGCGCGGGCAGCTCGTCCTGCAACAGCGTCTTCACCCATGCCTCTGCCCGGGTATCGCCCGCCAGCAGGAAGGCCCGCAGGATCACGGTGGATTCACCAGGGCGTGGCGCAAGGCGCATCGCCCGGCGTTGCCCGCGGCGCCGGTCGGCGTAGCGCAGCACGTCGCGCCCGGCAAGCCCGAGCAGGCCTTCCAGGGCCTCGAAGACTTCCGCGTCGGGCGCTTCGTACGCCGCGGCGCGGAACAGCACGCCGGTCCATCCGTGCGGGCTGGGCTCGCGTCCGAACGGCACGCAGGTGGCGAAGGCGAAGCGCCGCATCAGCGTGCGCAACTGCAGCCGTACGGCCTGGGCCTCTTCGGCCGGCAGCCAGGCCGCGGCCAGCAGCGACCACGGCAGTTCCGCCTTCAGGATCTTGACGGCGGCATGCTTGAGCTCGGGCTGCTTGGACACGGGACAACAGGCGGAGCCCGTCAGCACGTTCACGCCGCCCGCCGGCTGCCCGGCCCCCGTCTGCCCGGAGACGAACTCCTCGCCCCAGTGCATCGCCACGAAGGCCTGGGCCGGGGCGATCTGCGTGCTGCCCTGGGCCGGGAGGATCAGCGAACCATGGCGCGAAGTCACGTGCACCAGGTCACCGTCCTTGAAGCCTCGCCGCGCCATGTCGCCCGGGTTGAGCTCGACGCAGGGCTCGGGCACGTGGCCGAACAGACGGCCCAGCGTGCCGGTGCGGCTCATGCCGTGCCAGTGGTCGCGCAGTCGGCCGGTCGTCAGGCTGAAGGGGTAGCGCGCGTCGCGCGGTTCGGCCACCGGCGCATAGCGCACGTTGGCAAAGCGCGCACGGCCGTCGGGCGTCGGGAACCTGCCGTCTTCGTACAGGCGGGCGCGGCCGCTCGTCGCGCCCTCGGGCACCGGCCACTGCTGCGGGCCGGCCTCGTCGAGCAGGGCATAGCTGAGCCCGGTGATGTCCAGATCCCGGCCTCGCGTGCTCTCGCGGTGCTCGTTCCAGATGGACTCGGGCGTTTCGTAGGGAAAGAGGGTGTGAGGCGCGCGTCGGGGCAGCAGGCGTTCGAGGCGGCGGGCCACGTCGACCACGATGCGCCAGTCGTGTCGGGCCGCGCCGGGGGCGGGAATGGCGGGCCGCACGCGGCTGATGCGCCGCTCGCTGTTGGTGACCGTGCCTTCCTTCTCGCCCCAGGTGGTGGCGGGAAGCAGGATGTCTGCGTACTCGCAGGTGGTGGTGGTGGCGAAGGCCTCCTGCACGATCACCAGTTCCGCGCGCTCGAGTGCCTGCCGCACGGTGCGTTGATCGGGCATGGACTGTGCCGGGTTGGTGCAGGCGATCCACAGCGCCTTGATCTCGCCCCGGGCCGCTGCCTCGAACATCTCGACGGCCGTCTTGCCCGGCGTAGCGGGGACATCCGGCACTCCCCACAGCCGCGCGACCTCGGCCCGGTGCCCCGCGTTGGCGAGGTCCCTGTGGGCGCTGAGCAGGTTGGCGAGTCCGCCGACTTCGCGCCCACCCATGGCGTTGGGCTGCCCCGTCAGTGAGAAGGGGCCGGCTCCCGGTCGGCCGATCTGTCCGGTCGCCAGATGCAGGTTGATGAGCGCGGCGTTCTTGGCCGTGCCGCTGGTGCTCTGGTTCAACCCCTGGCAGTACAGCGACAGCGTGGCCCTCGAGCGCCCGAACCATGTCGCGGCCTGCATCAGCGCGGACTCGTCGATGCCGCACAACGAGGCGACCTCCTTGGGCGTGTAGTCGCGCACCGTGGCCTTGAGTTCCTCGAAGCCGCTGGTGTGCTCGGCGATGTAGCGATGGTCGACCAGACCTTCCCACAGCAGCAGGTGCAGCATCCCGTGGAAGAGGGCGACGTCGGTGCCAGGCTGCAGCGGCAGATACAGGTCGGCCACTTCGGCCGTCTCGGTGCGGCGCGGGTCGGCGACGATCAGCCGCAGCTCGGGGTTGGCGCGCTTGGCGTCCTCGATGCGGCGGAAGAGGATGGGGTGGGCGTAGGCGGTGTTGGAGCCGACGATGAAGATGGTCTGCGCGTGCTGCACGTCGTCGTAGCACGCCGGTGGCGCGTCGACCCCGAGCGTCTGCTTGTAGCCCGCCACGGCGCTGCTCATGCAAAGGCGCGAGTTGGTGTCGACGTTGTTGGTGCCGAGCAGTCCCTTGGCGAGTTTGTTGAAGACGTAGTAGTCTTCCGTCAACAGCTGCCCCGAGATGTAGAAGCCGACGGCGTCGGGGCCGTGCCGTTCGACGATGGACGCGATCCTGCGCGCCGTCTCGTCCAGCACCGCATCCCACCCGGCCGGGCGCACCGACTCGCCGCGCGAGTAGCGCATCGCCGGCTCGAGCAGGCGCGTCTGGCGAACGAGGGGCGCAGCCGCCGTCAGATGCAGCGTGCTGCCCTTGGTGCACAGCCGACCGAAGTTCGCCGGATGCTGCGGATCACCTCGCACCCCGACGATCCGCTCGCCCTCTGACTCGATGACGACCCCGCAGCCCACGCCGCAATAGGGGCAAGTCGATTTCGTTTCACGCATGGATCGAACCGGTCTGGGCTGCGGGGAGCCCCCCGCGTGGCGGGGGGATGAAAGGGGGGTGCTCCATGACGCCGCACCGCGGACCGCCGCAGGCGTGTCCGCAGCCCAGCCGCGAGGGGCAAGTCGATTTCGTTTCACGCATGGGGCTCACCCGTCGGCTGTGCGCAACGGCGCTCAGGCCGCGCCGCGGCGGATCAGCGCTTGCGCCTGCAGGTAGCTCTCGTCGACAGCGATCGAGTTGAGCTCGTCCAGGTCGAGGTAGACCTGGCCGTCCTCTACCTTCACGCCGAACCGCGGCGTGCAGCCCTCGTCAGGCGCTTGCGCGCAACCGTCCTTCAGGCCGATCGTCCAGTTGTGCAGCGGGCAGGCCACGCTTTCGCCGAACACGATGCCCTGCGACAGCGGACCACCCTTGTGCGGGCAACGGTCCAGCAGCGCGAAGACCTTGTCCTCGGTGTTGCGGAAGACCGCAACGTCCGCTCCTTGCGCACGCGTCACCCGGCGGGCACCCAGGACGGGGATGTCCTCGACGCGGCAGATCGGTTTCCATTGGCTCATGATGCAGCTCCAGTGTCTCGATGCGGGTGGCGGGCTCAGACGGACAACGGCTCGAACTGGCGCGCGTCGACCTGCGCCTTGTCGAACTCGAACCAGGGATCGGGCTCGCCCTCGAGGGAGAACTGCAACCGCGACCAGAGCGCCTTGCGGTTGTCGGCATCGTCGAGCACCTTCTTCTTGACATGGTCGAGGCCCACGCGCGCGATGTAGTGGCAGGTGCGCTCCAGGTACCAGCCTTCCTCTCGGTACAGCTGGAGGAAGGCGCCCGCGTACTCGAGCACCTCCTCCGGCGTCTTGACCTTGCAGAAGAAGTGTGCGACCTCGGTCTTGATGCCGCCGTTGCCGCCGACGTAGATCTCCCAGCCGGAATCGACGCCGATCACGCCCACGTCCTTGATGCCGCTCTCCGCGCAGTTGCGCGGGCAGCCGCTCACCGCAAGCTTGACTTTGTGCGGCGCATACATGCGCCACAGCGCCCGCTCCAGGTCCTTGCCCATCTGGGTGGAATCCTGCGTGCCGAAGCGGCACCATTCGCTGCCAACGCAGGTCTTGACCGTGCGCAAGGCCTTCGCGTAAGCGTGGCCGGAAGGCATGCCCAGGTCCTGCCAGACCTTGGGCAGGTCTTCCTTCTTCACACCCAGGAGGTCGATGCGCTGACCACCGGTGACCTTGACCGTCGGGATCTTGTACTTGTCCACCACGTCTGCGATGCGGCGCAGCTCGTCGGCCGTGGTCTCGCCGCCCCACATCCGCGGCACCACAGAGTAGGTGCCGTCCTTCTGGATGTTGGCGTGGCTGCGCTCGTTGATGAAGCGCGACTGCGGGTCGTCCTGGGCTTCCTTGGGCCAGGTGGAGAGGAGGTAATAGTTCAAGGCCGGTCGGCAGGTGGCGCAGCCGTTGGGCGTGCGCCAGTTCAGATGGCGCATCACGGCGTCGATGGTGAGCAGCTTGCTGCCGTCGGGCAGTGGCGTGCGGATGGCCCGGCGTACGTCTTCGTGGCTGTGATCGGTGCAGCCGCACAGGGCTTTCTTCTTCGGCGTGGCCGAATAGTCGCCGCCGGCGGTGAACATCAGGAGCTGTTCCACCAGGCCGGTGCACGAGCCGCAGGAGGCACTCGCCTTGGTGTGCTTGCGCACCTCCTCCAGCGTGAACAGGCCCTTGTCCTTGATGGCCTTGCAGATGGCACCTTTGGTCACGCCGTTGCAGCCGCAGACCTCGTCGTCATCGGCCATCGCCGCCGCCTTGTTGTGGCCCTCGTGGCCGGTGTCGCCGATGTTCGATTCACCGAACATCAGCCGGTCGCGGATGTCGTGGACGGGGCGTCCCTCGCGCAGCAGCTTGAAGTACCAGGCGCCGTCGACCGTGTCGCCGTACAAGCACGCCCCGACCAGCTTGTCGTCCTTGAGGACGAGCTTCTTGTACACGCCTGCGCAGGGGTCGGACAGCACGATCTCCTCGGTGCCTTCGCCGCCCATGAAGTCGCCGGCCGAAAAGAGGTCGATGCCGGTCACTTTGAGCTTGGTGGACACCTGCGATCCGGTGTAGCGGCCGATGCCGAACTCCGCCAGGTGCGTCGCGCAGACCTTGCCTTGCTCGAACAACGGGGCGACCAGGCCGTAGGCGACACCGCGGTGCGAAGCGCACTCGCCCACGGCGTAGATGCGCGGATCGGTGATGGTCTGCATCGTGTCCGTCACGACGATGCCGCGGTTGCAGTACAGGCCGATCCTCTCCGCCAGTTCGGTGTTGGGCCGGATGCCGGCCGCCATCACGACCAGGTCCGCAGGCACCTCGCGGCCGTCCTTGAACTGCACGGCCATCACGCGGCCGGACCGCCCGCCGTCCCTGTCGCCGATGAGCGCTGCGGTGTGGGCGCCGATCATGAACTTGAGCCCACGGTCCTCGAGCGACTTCTGCAGCATCTTGCCCGCGACCTCGTCGAGCTGACGCTCCATCAGCCAGGGCGCGATGTGCACCACCGTCACCTGCATGCCGCGCAGCATCAGACCGTTGGCCGCTTCCAAACCCAGCAGGCCGCCTCCGACCACGACCGCGTGCTTGTAGCGCTGCGCGGCCTGGATCATCGTGTTGGTGTCCTTGATATCGCGGTACGCGATCACGCCCTCCAGGTCCTTGCCCGGCACGGGCGGGATGAAGGGATTGGAGCCCGTGGCGATCAGCAGGCGATCGTAGGAGGCCGTGGTGCCGTCCTCGGCGGTCACGACGCGGCGGCGGCGGTCCACGTCGACCACCTTCTTGCCCAGGTGCAGCGTGATGCCGTGCTCCTGATACCACTCGATCGGATTGAGGATGATCTCGTCGATCGTCTGCTCGCCCGCAAGCACCGGCGAGAGCAGGATGCGGTTGTAGTTGGGATGCGGCTCGGCCCCGAACACGGTGATGTCGTACAGGTCGGGCGCGAGCTTGAGCAGCTCTTCGATCGTGCGCACGCCGGCCATGCCGTTGCCGATCATCACGAGTTTCAGTTTCTTCATCGCAGGGACTCCATGGCTTGCGCCGGGTTCGTCAAGCAAGGGGTGGGCCAGAAACGGCGTGCCGTGTGCGAAGCGCAACGGCGGGTGCCGCGCATGCCCGTTGCGGCCACAATCGCGTTCGCGGTCGCCGTGGCCGCAAGGCGGAGGAACCGGGGGTGGGACTGGACGTCGACGTCGGGCACTGCAGCGAACGCGGGCCGCGGGACCGCAACGAGGACTGCGCGGGCGTGGCGATACCCGAGGCGCATGAACGGGACCGCGGGCTGGTGGCCGCGGTGGCCGACGGAGTCACGCTCGGGGGACACGGCGCGGAGGCCGCGCAGACCGCCGTCATGTCGTTGCTCGACGGCTACCACGCCACGCCTGCGAGTTGGGACACGAGCGTGGCGCTCGACCGTGTGATCGCCGCTCACAACGCCTGGCTGACCGACCACAACCGACGCCGGCAGGGCACGGGCGCGACCGGCGCGGCGTTGTCCACCCTCACCGCCGTCGTGTTGCAGGGGCACAGCTACACCGTGGCTCACGTGGGCGACAGCCGCGCCTGGTTGGTGAGAGCGCAAGAGTGTGTGCAGCTCACCCAGGACCACAGCCTCGAGCACCCCGACATGCGCAGCCGGCTGACACGGGCGCTCGGGCTGGACGATCCGGTCCGCATCGACTACCTGCAAGGAGAGTTGCACCCCGGCGACACGCTGGTGCTGACGACCGATGGCGTGCACGGCGTGCTGCGGCGCAGACAGATCGGCGAACTCGCGCGCCACGGCGGCGCGCAGCAAGCCAGCGAGGCGTTGGTGCGCGCCGCGCTCAGCGCCGGTGGCCGCGACAACGCGACGGCCCTCGTCCTCCAGGTGCGCTCGCTCGGTGGCACGCGGCTGGACGACATCGTCCAGCGGGCCCGCCGCCTGCCCGCCCCCGGTTCCCTCAAGGTCGGTGACCGTCTGGACGGCTACGTGATCACCGCCCGCGTGCTCGACAACGGAGTGCACCGCCTCTTCCAGGCCCGTGACATCCATACCGGGGAACTGGTGGCGATCAAGACGCTCCACGAGGCCCGCGCCGGCGACGAGGAGGAGCAGGCCATGCTCGCGCACGAGGCTTGGCTGGGGCAGCGCGCAGCCGAGCGCGAGGTGCCGGGCCTGGTTCGCGTGCGGGAGGTGCTCGATCCCAGCGCCTTCTACGTGGTCTTCGAATGGCATGCGGGCCAGACTCTCGAGCAGATGCTGCGCGAGGGGCGACGCCTCGAGGTCGGCGAGGCGGTCGTGGCGGCGTCCCAGGTGCTGCGCACGCTCGGATGGCTGCACCGCCAGGGGGTGGTGCACCGCGATGTCAAACCCGCCAACCTGCATCTGGGCGACGACGGGCAATGGAGGGTACTCGACCTGGGCGTGGCCGTTTCCGGCCGTGAGCCCGAGAGCCTGCGCCACCTGCATGCTGGAACGCCAAGCTACATGAACCCCGAGCAATGGCCGGCGCCCGGCCGGGATACCGGCGAGCCGGCCGACGCACGCAGCGATCTCTACGCCCTGGGTGCCGCGCTCTACCACGGACTCACCGGACGACTGCCCTACGGCGAACTCGAGCCCTACCAGACGGCGCGCTTGCGTCGCGACCCGAGGCCCCCCTCCCGGCTGCGCCCCGACGTGCCGATCTGGCTCGATCATGTCGTGCTCAAGGCGGTGGCTCGCGATGCGGCGCAGCGCTTCGAGACCGCGGAAGAGTTCCTGCTTGCACTCGAGCGAGGCGCGTCGCGGCCGCTGCCGGCCCCGGGTCACACGCCCCTGGTCGCGCGAGACCCGACGGCACTGTGGAAGGCGGCGCTGGCGATTTCGCTGCTCTTCAACGTGCTGCTGGTCGTGTGGCTGCTGTTCCTGCCGAGATAGGCCGGCCCTGCCCGCGCGGGGGGCGGTGACCTGGAGAACCTGCATCCGCAGCCTCCGCTGACGTGCGAGGGTCATCACGCGCGCACCTTTTCGATGCGCTTTTGCGCAGGAGTCGGTGTGAACTGCGTGCGCGCCCGCCCGCCATTCTCGGCCCAGGTGCGCGTCCAGCGGATCTGCACGACCCGCAGCATGAACAGCATCGCCAGCGCAACCAGGGCGAAGGATACGAAGCCCCACAGGTAGGTGCCCGAGTACTGCTTGGACAGGCCCATCGCATTCGGGATGAAGCCGCCCCCCAATGCCCCGACCTCGCCGATCATCGAACCCGCGACTGCGGTCGTGAGCGGCCAGCGCAGCGGCACGAGTTGGAACAGTGCGCCGTTTCCCGCACCGAGCGCGGCGAAGCACAGCATGAAGAGCAGCGTGGTGACGGCGACCGATTGTCCGGCCATCCCGCACAGCACCAGCGAGACAGCGACCATCGCGAGCACGCCCGTCAGGGTGTTCACCCCTCCGATGCGGTCCGAGATGTAGCCGCCCAACACACGCACGGCCGAGCCCATCAGCGTCGCCAGCATCGTGAGCTGGCCGGCCTCGACCTTCGTGACCTTGAATTGGTCGTAGAAGTAGGTCGGCAGGAAGCTGGACAAGCCGATGAACCCGCCGAAGGTCACCACGTAGATCAGGCTGAAGGCCCAGCCGTCCTTCTCGAAGAGGCAGGAGACGTGCTGACGGAAGGTCTGGTGCTCGCGATCCGGCGGCTCCTTCGCGCACAGCCACATGACGATCATCGGGAGCAGCATGGTCAGCGCGGCCAGGCCGTACACCGACTGCCAGCCGTAGCGCATCGCGAGCGGCGGGGCGAACAGCACGGCCAGCACGGTACCGGAGTTGCCCGCGCCGGCCAGTCCCATCGCCAGCCCTTTGTACTGCGGTGGGTACCAGCCGGAGCCGAGCGACAGCGCGACGCCGAAGCTCGCGCCGGCAATGCCCAGCAGCACGCTCATCGCGAGGACGCCGTCGTAGCTGTCCACGAAGAAGTAGCCGAAGGCGAGCGCGAGCACGATCAGGCCCATCTCGACCATGGCGGCGTTCTTGCGGCCGATGTACTGTGCCAGCACGCCCAACGGGAAACGCATCAGCGCGCCGGCCAGGATGGGCACGGAGATCATGAAGCCCTTCTGGGCGGGGGTCAGGTCGAAGCTCTCGCTGATGAACGGACCCATGGCGCCGTTGAGCACCCACACCGCGAAGCAGAAGTCGAAGTAGAGAAACGACGCGAACAAGGTGGGCCAGTGACCCGAGGAGAGGAAGTTCGTAGGACGTGCCATGGGAGTGTCGCCCGCCGCGCCAGTCCCGGTCGCTGTGGAGGCGACGTGGGCCGACGCTGGCATGTAGGTCAGTCCGACTCGAGATGCGCACCGCACTGTGCGCATGGCCTGGCGGTACGGGGACCAGACCGGGCGCTGCGCCGCGCCCATGCGGGCCTTTCAATGCAACACCCGTGCCAGCAGCCGCACGAGGGCTGGTGCGATCCGTGCTTTCTGCGACGGCATGATGGCGAGCAAAGTGATCGTGGCAGGGCCGGATCTGCGGGCACTCGAGGCCCTGACCCGAGACATGCGGGACGTGGGCATTCACGTCCTTGGTGCAGACGATGGATCCAACCTGGTGCGCGAGTGCATCAGGCTGGCGCCCGAGGCCCTGGTGTGGTGGGAGGACTGGCTCACCGTGCGCAGCCTCGACCACTTGCGCTTGCTCGCGCAGACCCACCCGCTGCCCATCCTGGTCTACACGCTCGAAGATGACGTGCGCCGATTGGAGGCCGCCGTGGAGGCGGGCGTGCAGGGGTATGTGGTCAACGGCTATGCGAGCGCGCGCCTGCGCAGCGACCTCGCCGCCGCCTGCGCGCGCTTCCGCAGGGAGCATGCGCTGCTGCGCGCGCTCGAGGAGCTGTCGCACAAGCACGAGGAGCGCAAGCTCATCGATCGCGCCAAAGGCGTGTTGATGCGCGCCACGCAGATGTCGGAGGAGGAGGCGTTCCGCTGGCTGCGCACCGCTTCCATGAGGCAGCACCGGCGTGTCGGTCAGGTTTCGCGGGTGCTGGTCGAAGCCGCCGCCCGCGCGCACGCCATCAACCGCGCAGGGCTGCTGCGGATGCTCTCTCAACGTTACGTGCTGGTGAGCGCCGCCGGGTGCGCCGGCACAAGCGCGGTCGCGCAAGGCGCCTTGCAAACGGTGACCGACACCGTCGCGCAGGTGCTGTCGGAGCTGCAGCGCTCCGAAGTGGTCCACCCCTACCGTGACCTCGTCGGAGCCGCCGCCGAGCAGTGGGCCCGGGTCGTCGCGGTGCAAGCGCAGGGGGCGGACCTCTGGCCCCAGCTTGACGAGGCGGCAGAGCGGCTGCTGGAGGCCGCCGAACGCCTGACCGGCTGCCTGGAGGCTGCCTGGCCCGAAGGGCGTTTGAACGTCGTCAACCTATGCGCGCGGCAACGCATGCTGGCGCAGCGCTATGGCAAGCAAATGGCGTTGGCCGCGCTCGGCCAGGCCGATGCGGTCGCCGCCGCTGCTGCCGCCGCCCCCACGCGGGCGCAGTTCGAAGCGGCCCTTGACGCGCTGCGGCAGACACCCCTGACCTCCGAGCGCGTACGCGAGCTGCTGGCCCAGGCTGCGCGGACCTGGCGGGTGCTGCTCGCCGCCTGCCACGGCAGCCCGCCCGCCTGGGACGGCCTCATGGGCGCCGCCGACGAGCTGGTGTCCGTGTTCGATGCGCTGACACAACAGTACGAACAGGAGGTGCACCGGCTCATCGGCTGAAGGACGGACGGCCCCTTCCCGTCCCCCACCCATCCCGCACTCGGGGGGCGCGCGTCAAATGGTTGCGCGTGGCGAACGCGTTCCAGCCCCACGAAAGGCAGTTCGGGCCACAATCGGGAGGTGCGCCCCCGCGACGGGCGCCCGCGAACCGATGAGCCCTTCCTCCTCCGATCCCCAAGCTGCCGACCCGATGGAGCCCTTGCAACCCGGCCTCACCGCCGACGAGGCGGCGGCCTGTCTGCGTCCTGTGCTGGACCACTTCCGCGAGGGCTTCGTCGTCAAGGATGCCGAGGGCCGCTACCTGTATGCCAATGCCGCGGCCGCCCGCATGCTCGGGCGGTTGGTGCAAGAGGTCGTCGGGCGGCGCGACGAGGACTTGCTCGACGCAACGACGGCGGCCTCGCTGCGCGCCGGCGACCAGGCCGCGCGCTTGCAGTCGCGCCCTCTGTACCGAGACGAACGCCTGCCCGGTGGCGACGAGGGCGTGATCGAGCTGCAGACGCTCAGGTACTGCGCGCCCGGCGCGGCCGACCCCGCTGCGGCACCCGTGTGCGCCCTGTGGACGGACGTCACCCAGGTGCGGCGCCTGCAGGCGCAGTTGCGCCACGCGCTCGAGCAACTCGAGCTTCAGCAGCGTCAGAACGAGGAGCTGCGGCAGGAACTGCAGGACCAGCCGGTGCGCGACCCCGTGAGCGGTGTGTACAACCGGCACCACTTCGAGGAGCAGCTGCGCCGCGAGATCGACCTGTCGCTGCGCGAGAACCGCGAGTTCGCGCTGGTGGCCATTCGCATCGATCGCTACGGCGAACTGCTGGAGAGGCTCGGCGCTGCGGCGGGCGAGCGCGTGCTGCAGGCCCTGGGGCGCTTGCTGCGCGGCAACACGCGCGTGATGGACGCGCCCTGTCGCCTGGGCGAGGAGCGCTTTGCCGTGCTCCTGTCCGGAGTGGGCCTGGCCACCGCCCATGCCCGCATGGAAAGCGTGCGCCGCCAGTGCGAGGCGCAGATGGTGCTGCTGGAGGGCAGCGAGCTGCGCTTCACCGTCTCGATGGGCGTGGCGAGCTTTCCCCATACCGCGCAGGACCGCCAGGCCTTGCTCGCAGCGGCCGAGGCGGCGTTGGCACGCGCGGGCGAGCGCGGGGGCAACTGCACCCTGCCTGCGCCGATCGCGCTCGATCCGCGCTGATCAGGCCAGCGCCTTGTAAAGCATGTAGGCTGCCAGCACGTAGAGCAGCAGCGCGAACACCCGCTTGAGTTGCCGCACGTTCATCGCATGCGCGACGCGGGCGCC
The DNA here is from genome assembly GCF_007556755.1 of Tepidimonas fonticaldi. Classification (GTDB taxonomy): domain Bacteria; phylum Pseudomonadota; class Gammaproteobacteria; order Burkholderiales; family Burkholderiaceae_C; genus Tepidimonas; species Tepidimonas fonticaldi. The sequence goes on from NZ_VJOO01000035.1 coordinate 11,890, forward strand.
GAAGGGGGCGGTGAGCACGCTGGCGCTCGCGATCACCGCCAGTGCCGGCAGGTAGAGGTAGCCGAGCACGCCGGGCAGCGGAGCCGGCAGCGACCAGCCCCCCACCACGTAGCCCACCGTATTGGCCAGGGCGATCGGGAAGCCCAGCGCGGCGCTCGTCGCCACCGCGTTGTGCATTGCCACGTTGCACCAGGTCATGAACGGCACCGACACGAACCCCCCGCCGGCGCCGACCAGCCCCGAGATGAATCCGATGCCGCCCCCGGCCGCCCATTGCCCCGCCATGCCGGGCATCTGGCGCGCAGGGGCGGGCTTCTTGTCCAGCAGCATCTGCGTGGCCGAAAAGCCGACGAAGGCCGCGAAGACGAGCGCCAGCCACTGGCCCTTCAGCACGGCAAAGACACCGGCGCCGGCGAGCAGGCCGCCGATGACGATGCCCGGCGCCAGGCCGCGCACGATGTCCCATCGCACCGCGCCGCGCTTGTGGTGGGCGCGCACGCTGGAGACCGAGGTGAACAAGATGGTGGCCATCGAGGTGGCAATCGCCATCTTCACTGCCAGCCCGTCGGGCACCCCTCGGTGCGAGAGGATGAACGTCATGAACGGCACGAGCAGCATGCCGCCCCCGATACCGAGCAGCCCCGCCAGGAACCCGGTGCAGGAGCCGAGCAGGAGCAGTTCCGCGATGAGTTGAAACTCCATGGTCAAGCGATCGATTCAAGGGCCGTGAGCACCCGCCGCCACTGGTCGGGCGTCACGGGCGTGATCGAAAGCCGGTTGGCCGGCTTGAGGACGAGCAGATCCGCGAGTTCGGGGCGCTCGCGCATTTCCTTGAGGCAGAGCAGCCGGGTCTTGCGCACCAAGCGCACATCGACGAGCCACCAGCGCGGCGCCTCAGGCGTCCGACACCGACGGCAGCTCCAGCGCCGCGCGCAGGCCGCCCAGCGGCGCGCGCGCCAGCGTCAGCGTGCCGCCGTAGAGTGCGGCCACCTCGCGCACGATGTCCAGCCCCAGGCCGCTGCCGGGCACGCGCTCGTCGGCCCGCACCCCGCGTGCCAGCACCTGCCGGCACTGCTCCGGGGTCAGGCCCGGGCCGTCGTCGTCCACCGTCAGCCGCAGCCGGTCGCCGTCGCGGCGCACCGTGACCTGCACGCGCCGGCGCGCCCATTTGCAGGCGTTGTCCAACAGGTTGCCGGCCATCTCCTGCAAATCCTGCGCCTCGCCGGCGAAAACCGCCGCCGGGTCGGCCTGCACGTCCAGCTCCAGAGGTTCGGCGCCGTCGGCGCGCGCTGCATGCACCTTGCGCATCACGCGCAGCAGCCCCTCCAGCACCGGCTGCACCGGCGTGGGACGCGCCGGGTGGGCAGCGCTGGCGGCGCGCGCGCGGCGCAGGTGCCAGTCCACCTGTTCGCGCAGGCGCTGCACCTGCTCCTGCAGCGCGGTGGCGAGGGCCGGCTCGCGCGGCTGCAACTCCTCGGCCAGCGTGCCGATCACCGCCAGCGGGGTCTTGATCGCGTGCGCCAGGTTGCCGGCCAGCCGCCGCGCGCGCTCCACGCCCTGCTCGTCGTGCGCCAGCACGCGGTTGAAGTCGTCCACCAGCGGCTGCACCTCGGCCGCGAACGCCCCCTGCAGCCGCGTCTGGCGGCCGGTGCGCACCGCCTGCAGCGCCTGCTGCAGCGCGCGCAGCGGCCGCAGGCCCAGCCACAGCTGCGCCGCCACCGCCGCCAGCAGCGCCGCGCCCAGCCCCGCCAGCGACCGCGCCAGCGCACCGTGAAAGGCGCCCAGCGCCTGCTCCAGCTCGCGCGTGTCGGCGGCGACGACGACGCGCCAGCGCGGCCCGTGATCGCCCCACTGGACGGCGCGCTCCAGCGCCCGCAGCCGCTGCCCGGCTGGCCCGGGCAGCGCATGCCGGTGCAACGCGCCGTCCGGCAGCGTGTCGTCGGCCAGCGGCAGCCGCTCGTCCCACAGCGAGCGCGAGCGCAGCGCCGGCTCCGCCTCGGCGCGCCCCACCGCCTGCACCTGCCAGTACAGGCCGCCATAGGGGCGCTGCCAGCGCGGGTCGGCCAGCGGCCGCGCCAGCACCGGCTGCCCGTCGGCATCCGGCTCCAGCGCCGCCAGCAGCTGCGTCAGCTGGTCCTGCAGCCGCAGGTCGAACTGCTGCGTGACGTGGCGCTCGAACAGCCGCGCGATCGCCACCCCGGCCAGCACCAGCGCCAACGACACCGCCAGCAGCGCCGCCAGCAGCAGGCGCCAGCGCAGCGAGGCGGCCCAGCGCCTCATCCGCCGGCGGCCTCCAGCCGGTAGCCCAGGCCCCGCACCGTCTCGATGCTGCCGGGCGGCAGCTTGCGCCGCAGCCGGGCGACGAACACCTCGATGGTGTTGGAGTCGCGCTCGGCGTCGCTGCCGTACAGGTGCTCGGCCAGCTCGGTGCGCGGCACCACCTGGCCGGCGCGGTGCATCAGGTACGACAGCACGCGCAGCTCCTGCGCCGTCAGCACGAGGGGCTGGCCCGCCACGCTGGCGCGCTGCTGGCGCGTGTCCAGCTCCAGCGCGCCGCAGCGCAGCACCGGGTGCGCAGCACCATGGGCACGGCGGATCAGCGCGCGCACGCGCGCCAGCAGCTCCTCGGTATGGAACGGCTTGGTCAGGTAGTCGTCCGCCCCGGCGTCGATGCCGGCCACCTTGTCCTGCCAGGCGTCGCGCGCGGTCAGAATCAGCACCGGCGCCGTCACCCCCTCGGCGCGCCAGCGCTGCAGCACCGTCAGTCCGTCCAGTTGCGGCAGGCCCAGGTCCAGCACGATGGCGTCGTAGGGCTCCACGCCGCCCAGCTCCCACGCGCGGCGGCCGTCGGCCGCCACGTCCACCGTGTAGCCGGCCGCGCGCAGGCTGGCCGCCAGCCGCTGCGCCAGCGCCGCCTCATCTTCCACCAGCAGCACCCTCACCGCTTGCCTTTCTTCACTTCGGTCTTGAGCACGCTGCCGTCGCGCGCATCCACATACCACTCGACCAGCCGCCCGTCGGGGCGCAGCACCTTGAATTCGTACACCCAGCGGCCGTGCTCGCGCTCCAGTTCGGTGGCGATGACCTCGCCGCCCAACTGCGGCTGCACCCGCTGCAGGATCTCGCCCAGCGGCCGAATCTCGCCGGCCAGCACGGCTTCGCGCGCGCGCCGCTGATCGCCCCCCCCATCGGCGTGGCCGGGCGGCGCCCAGCCGATCACGCACGCCAGCACCAGGGCCGGCGCCCACGCCGCGCCGCGCCGCGGCCGGCGAGGCGCGCCGCGCCCCTCACCGCGAGAGCTCGGACGTTCTGCCATGCCGAGGATGGTAGGGGCGCCGTCCTGAACCCCGCATGAATGGCCTGCCGTGCGCGTCGCGTCCCCGCGACACTCCGGACGCCACCATGGCGGAGCCCCCACCGCGCCGCGGGTCAGCCGAACTTGACGAACAGCCGCGCGTACGACGCCTTCAGGCCACCCAGCGCCTTGCGCACCGCGTCGGCGTCACCCTGCCGCACAGCCTCGCGCAGGGCCTGCACCGAGGCCGACGACCGCCCCGTGCCCTGGCCCCGCGGCCGGTTGGCCGCTAGGCTGCACCCGCCAGCTTAACCGCCGATGAACGCCGCGTTCACGCTGGCGACGGCCCCCTGCCGGCATCCTGCACGCATCCGAACCGCGATACCCGGAGCCGACCATGACCCTCCCGATCCGATGCCCCCGACCGACCCGCCAGGCCGCCGCGCGCGCGGCGCTGGCGGCCATCCTGACCGTCACCGCCGTGCTGGCCCGCGCCGGCGACACCACGCCGGCGGCGGAGCTGGCCCGCTTCGAGGCCGAGGCCGGCCGCGCCGGGGACGCCGCCGCCGGCCAGCGCCTGTTCACGCAGCGCCACGGCGGCGAGTGGTCGTGCAGCAGCTGCCACGGCGAGCCGCCGACCCGCGCCGGCCGCCACGCCAGCACCGGCAAGACGATCCCGCCGCTGGCCCCCGCCGCCAACCCGGACGCGCTGACCGAGCGCGCCAAGGTCGACAAGTGGCTGCGGCGCAACTGCGGCGACGTGCTCGGCCGCGCCTGCACCGCCGCCGAGAAGGCCGACGTGCTGGCCTGGCTGACCCGCCTGCGCTGACCCCGCCCGGACGCCCGAAGGAGCCCCGACGATGACCACCCCCTCGACACGATCGCGCGCGCGGCGCCTCGCCGCCGCCCTGCTGACCGCCCTGCCAGCGTGGCCGGCGCTGGCCGACGGCGTGCGCCTGCCGGCCCAGGTGCCCCCGGCCTACCGCAGCGAGTGCGGCGCCTGCCACGTCGCCTACCCGCCCGGGCTGCTGCCGGCGGCGTCGTGGCAGCGGCTGATGGGCAGCCTCGAGCGCCACTACGGCACCGACGCCTCGCTCGACCCCGCCACGGTGCGGCAGCTTGCCACCTGGCTGCAGGCGCACGCCGGAACGGGCAAGCGCGTCGGCCCCGAGCCGCCGCCGCAGGACCGCCTCACGCGCAGCGCCTGGTTCGAGCGCAAGCACCGCCAGCTCGACGACGCCGTCTGGCGCCTGCCCAGCGTCAAGAGCGCGGCCAACTGCGCCGCCTGCCACGGCGGCGCCGAGCAGGGCCGCTTCGACGAACACGACCTGCGCATGCCCGCCGACCTGCCGGCGCGCTACCGCCGCGCCTTCCTGGACGACTGATCCCTTTTTGCCGGAGCCGACGCCATGTTCGCCACCACCCGACCCGATCTCCCCGAGCGCCCCAACGGCGCCGCCGCGGCCAACCCGCCGGCCCCCGGCCGGCGCGTCACCGACGCGCCGACGCGCGCCTTCCACTGGCTGTTCGCGCTCAGCTTCGTCGGCGCCTACCTCACCGCCGACGGTGAGCGCTGGCGGCTGGTGCACGTCGTGCTCGGCTACACGATGGCCGGGCTGCTGGGCTGGCGCGTGCTGTACGGCCTCGTCGGCCCGCGCCACGTGCGGCTGGCGGCGCTGGCGCGCAAGCTCGCCGCCGCCCCCGGGTGGGCGCGCGCCACGCTGCAGGCGCTGCGCACGGGGGACTGGAACGCGCTGGCCGGCGCTGGCCGGCAGGGCCAGAACCTGGCGCTGGCCGGCGTCATCGCCGCGCTGCTGCTGGCGGTGCCGCCGCTGGTGGCCAGCGGCGTGGCCACCTTCCACGACTGGGGCGGCGAGTGGCTGGAGGAAGTGCACGAGTTTTTCGGCAACGGGATGCTGGCGCTGGTGCTGGCGCACCTAGGGCTGCTCGCCGCGCTGAGCGTGTGGCGGCGGCAGAACCTGGCGCGGCCGATGCTGACCGGCCGCACCCCGGGCCGTGGCCCGGATCTGGTCACGCGCAACCACGGCGCGCTGGCGCTGCTGCTGGTGCTGGCGGTGCTGGCCTACTGGGCGTGGGAGTGGTCCAACGCCCCAACCCGCACGGCGCCGGGGGGCACTGCCACGTCGGGCTGGACGCTCGCGGCGCCGGGGGCATCGGCCAAGGGCCGGCACCACGACGACGAGGACGAGGACGACTGACACCGGGCCGGTGCGTCACGCACCAATGGCGCCACGGATCAGCGGGGCGGGATCGGCACCGGGCAGCGCACGGCCTCTGCGCTGCCGCGCGCCCAGCACCACCCGGGCCGATCGGCCTGGGGATGTGGCGCCCCGTGGCGGTCCAGGCGCACGTCCATCGCCGTCCAGCGAACGGCACCCTGGCGATCGACGGTCAGGCGCACCAGCCAGCCGGTCGTCGTCTCCGGGGCACGAAAGCCGTCGAACACGAAATTGCCCAGGCTGTAGATGATCGGGCGGCCTTGGTAGACCTCGGTGTCCTGGGCCACATGGGGATGCCCCCCGATCACGGCATCGGCGCCGGCATCGATCATCCACCGGGCCAGGGCGCGCTGGCGGGCGCTCGCCCGCGGTTCGTATTCCCAACCCCAGTGCATCACGGGGATGACCACATCGGCCCCGTACACCTGCCGCGCACGCCGATCAGCCGAGCACCGCGCGCGCCACCTGGGTGTACAGCGGGATACCGATCAGGATGTTGAACGGGAACGTCACCCCCAGGCTCAGCCCGAAGTACAGCGCCGGGTTGGCCTCCGGGATCGCGTAGCGCAGCACCGCCGGCACCACGATGTACGAGGCGCTGGCCGACAGCACCATCAGCAGCACCGCGTCGCCCACCGGCATGCCCAGCACGGTGGCCAACCCCAGCGCGATGCTGGCGTGCACCAGAGGCGCCAGCCCCGCATAGGCCAGCAGCACCGGCGACGCCTTGCGCGCCTCGCGGAAGTTGCGCGCCACCATCAGGCCCATGTCCAGCAAAAAGAACGCCAGCATGCCCTTGAACAGATCGCCCGAGAACGGCTGCATCACCGCCTTGCCGGTCTCGCCGCTCAGGTAGCCGATCACCATCGACCCCAGCAGCAGCATCTGTGCGCCGTCGGTGAAGGATTCGTGCAGGATGTGCCCGATGCGCAGATCGGGCGAGCCGTCCACCCCGCGCTCCTTGCGGATGGCGTTGGCCAGCAGCACGGCGACGATGATGGCCGGCGACTCCATCAGCACCATCGCCACGGTCATGTGGCCGCCGGGGGCCAGCCCGGCGCTGGTCAAAAACTGCGTCGCCGTGACGAACGTCACCGCGCTGACCGACCCGTAGCACGCCGCCACGGCCGCCGCGTCCAGGCGCGAGACGTGGCGGCGCAAAAACGCGTAACCCATCAACGGCACGATCACCGCCATGGCCATGGCCGCGCCGATGCCCAGCAGGATCTCGGGGTTGAAGCCCGCCTGCGCCAGCGCGAACCCGCCCTTGAGCCCCAGCGCCATCAACAGGTACAGCGACAGGAACTTGGCGATGGCCGGCGGGATCTCCAGGTTGGAGCGTACCGCGCCGGCCAGCACACCAAAGACGAAGAACAGGATGGCGGGATCGAGCAGACTTTGCATGCGGACCTTCAGTCAAACGACGTCAAACGTTCAACTGTAGCCGCGCTCAGGCATGCGGTTCCATCGATTTTTTTGGTGGAAACCATCGATGGAAGACGATGATTTACGACCCATCAACCCCGTCACGCCCGTGATGGGCGGATACCCGACTCGTACCATCCCTTGCTGCGGTTGACGATCGACACCACCGCCAGCATGACCGGCACTTCGATCAGCACCCCCACCACGGTGGCCAAGGCGGCACCGGACTCGAAGCCGAACAGGCTGATCGCCGCCGCCACGGCCAGCTCGAAGAAATTGGACGCACCGATCAACGCCGACGGGCATGCCACGGCGTGCGACTCGCCCACGCGCCGGTTGAGCCAATACGCCAGCGACGAGTTGAACGCCACCTGGATGAGGATGGGCACCGCCAGCAGAGCGATCACGAGCGGCTGCCGCAGAATCTGCTCGCCCTGAAAGGCGAACAGCAGCACCAGCGTCGCCAGCAGCGCCGCGATGGACCACGGCCCCGTGCGGCGCATGGTGGCACCCAGAACCTGCGGTCCGCGCGCGAGCAGCCGGCGCCGCCACGCCTGGGCCAGCAGCACGGGCACCACGATGTACAGCCCCACCGACACGAGCAAGGTGTCCCACGGCACGGTGATCGCCGACAAGCCCAGCAAAAAGGCCACCAGCGGCGCGAAGGCAAACACCATGATGGTGTCGTTGAGGGCCACCTGCGACAGCGTGAACAGCGGGTCGCCGCCGGTCAGACGGCTCCAGACGAACACCATCGCCGTGCACGGCGCGGCCGCCAGCAAGATCAGGCCGGCCACATAGCTGTCGATCTGCTCCGTGGGCAACCAGGGCGCAAACCACTGGCGCACGAACAACCAGGCCAGAAACGCCATCGAAAACGGCTTGACCAGCCAGTTGACGAACAGCGTCACCCCGATGCCGCGCACATGGCGGCGCACCTGTCCCAGCGCGCCAAAGTCCACCTTCACCAGCATCGGGATGATCATCACCCAGATGAGCAGGCCCACCGGCAGGTTGACGCGCGCCACCTCCAGCCGCCCGATGGCCTGAAACAGGCCCGGCAACCATTGCCCGAGGGCGATGCCCACCACGATGCAAACCGCCACCCAGAGCGTCAGGTAACGCTCGAACGCGCTCATGGGCGCGCCAGCCGCCTGCTTGGCGGCAATGTCACACTGTGCGCTCACGGCCTCAGCTCCCGGCCAGGGCGCGCGCGCTGTCCTGCAGCAGGGCGCGCGCCAGCTTCTCGGGTGGCAATTGCGTCAGCATCTCCAGCCGGCGCTTCATCAGCTGCATGGTGCGGCGGAAGGCCTCGTGCTTGACCTCGCCCGGCTCGTCACCCGCGGACGGATCGGCGTAGCCCCAGTGGGCCGTGGCCGGGTGTCCGGGCCACACGGGGCAGACCTCGCCCGCCGCGTTGTCGCAAACGGTGATGATCAGATCCATCTCGGGCGCGTCGGGGCCGGCAAACTCATCCCAGCTTTTGCTGCGCAGCCCATCGGTGGCAATGCCCGCCTCGCGCAGCACGGCCAGCGCCAGGGGGTGGGGCTGCTGGTTCGGGCGCGGGCTGCTGCCCGCCGAATAGGCCCGAAAACGCCCGCGGCCCAGGTCGTTGAGCAGCGCCTCGGCCAGGATGCTGCGGGCGGAGTTGTGGGTGCACAAAAACAGCACGTTCAGGGGGCGGGAGGTCATGGCCGCATCCTCAGCAGCAGGCCGCCGCGCAGCAAGCGCCGGAGGCGGCATCCGCCTCGCGGAAGACGGCAATGTCGCCCAGGGTGTGGAAATGCTCCCAGGCAATGCCCTGGGGATCGGTCACCCAATGCTTTTCGCTGCGGGCGTAGCAGCAGGTGGTAGCCCCTTCGTCGAGCAGGGCCATGTCGGCGGCCTGGGCACGGGCCTTGAGCTCGCCCAGCTCCGACGCCTCGTCCACCTGAAAGCCCAGGTGGTCCACCCCCGGCGCCGCGCCGCGCGTGGAGATGGCGAAGTTCAGCCGCGGATCGTCGAGCATCCATTTGGCGTAGTCGCGCTCGACGCGCACCGGCTCGGCCGCGAACAGGCGCGAGTAAAACGCAATGCTCTGGTCCAGATCCTGGACATGCAGATGGACGTGGAAGCGCTTCACGGAGTTCTCCTTCGGACGGGTAGGGATCAACAATCGCAGGCCAGGGCGTCCGGGGTGATGCAGGCGTCGCCCCGGCAGCAGTTTTCGGTGAGGTAGGCGAGCAGCGCCTGCATCGCATCGAACGCGGCCCGGTAAATCAGATGCCGGCCCTGCCGCTCCTGCGTCACCAGGCCGGCATGCAGCAATTCCTTGAGGTGAAAGGACAGCGCGCTGGGGGCCGCCCCCAGCGCCTCGGCCAGGGCGCTGGGCGTCAGCCCCTCGCGCCCCGCCACCACCAGGGCGCGAAACGCGCGCAGCCGCACGGGCTGGGCTAAGGCGGCCAGGGCTTGGACGGTTTGGGCTTCGGTCAGCATGAAAGCCATCATAAAACATTTCAATAAATATTCAACTATTGAATTGATGGCATCTCCTATCCCCAACACCGCGGCCGCCTTGTGCTCACAGCCGCAGGGCGCCCCCGTAGCCGGTCAGCTCCAGATACCCGCGTCCCACGCGGCGACCATCCAGGGTGCGCAGCTCGCACAAGCCCTCCCAGTAGAGGGCACTTCGCAAAACCCCATTTCCGAGAGCTGAACCGGCATGAGGGCGCTCGCGTCGTTCAGTTCGGGGTTCTCGGTGCCGCTCAGGCCCCGTCATCGCCGCCTTGGCGGGCGCCCGAGGCCCTG
>NZ_VJOO01000036.1 GCF_007556755.1 Tepidimonas fonticaldi
CAGCGGGGGCGGGGGGCATGGGGAGTTTTAGCCTTGGTGCCAGAAGGGGGTGCCCAGCACGGGGGTGCTCGGCTGTGCCGATGCTTGAGGGGCCATCGCCCCCGCCAGATAGGCGGCGCGACCTGCCGCGACCGCATCGGCAAAGGCGCCCGCCATGGCGACCGGGTCTTGCGCCAGCGCCACGGCGGTGTTGAGCAGCACGGCATCGAAGCCCCATTCCATCACCTGGCAGGCGTGGGACGGCAGGCCCAGCCCCGCGTCCACGATCAGCGGCACGTCCAGGCGCTCGCGCAGGGTGCGCAGGGCGTGCGGGTTGACGGGGCCCAGGCCGGTGCCAATCGGGGCCGCCCACGGCATGACGGCTTGGCAGCCTACGTCCAGCAGGCGCTGGCACAGCACCAGGTCGTCGGTACAGTAGGGCAACACCTTGAAGCCGCGTTGGATCAGCAGGTCCGCCGCCACGGGCAGTTGCAGCGTGTCGGGTTGCAGCGTGTAGTCGTCGCCGATCAGCTCGAGCTTGATCCACTCGGTGCCGAACACCTCGCGCGCCATTTCGGCGGTGGTGACGGCCTCCTGCACGCTGTGGCAGCCGGCGGTGTTGGGCAGCACCGGCACGCCCAGGCGCTGCAGCAGCGTCCAAAAGCCGTGCGAGGCATCGAGGCCCAGCGCCCCCTGGCGGCGCAGCGATGCGGTCAGCATGCAGGGCGAGGCGCGCAGGACGGCCTGCTCGAGCACGGCGGGCGAGGGGTAGCGCGCCGTGCCCAGCATCAGGCGGCTGCCAAACGCTTGGCCGTACAGGAGGAGCGGATCGGACGGGGGGGACGCTGGGGTGGGGAGTGCGGTCATGGTGGGTCAGCCGCCAGTGACGGGGGCGATGACTTCGACGCGGTCGCCATCGCGCAGCGGCGTGAGGGCGTATTGTGCGCGCGGCACGAACTGCAGGTTGACGGCCACGGCAAACGGCGCTTGGGGGGGCTGGCCATCGGTGGCGCGGGCCACCGCATCGGCGACGCTGGCGCCGTCGGGCAGTTCTGCGGGTTGCGCGTTGATCCAAATCTTCATGGTGTGCGGACGGGGGCGTCGGCCTCGGCCCGGGCGAATGCCAGCCCCAGGCGCTGCGCCAGGTCGGTGCGGCCGGTCTGCAGATACTCGATGACGGCGTCGTGCACCGCGGGCGAGATCATGAACCCGTGGCGGTACAGCCCGTTGATCTGCAGCACGCGCGGTGCGCGCTCGACGACGGCGGGCAGATTGTCCGGCAGGGTGGGTCGGCATTGGGCGCACAACTCCAGCACGCGGGCCTCGGCAAAGCCGGGGTGGACGGCATAAGCGGCGCTGAGCAACTCGAGGGTGGAGCGCACGCTGGCCGGGGACAGGTCATCGGACTCGATTTGGGTGGCGCCGATGACGAACAGATGGCCCGGCTTGGGGGCGATGTAGATGGGGTAGCGCGGATGCAGCAGCCGGGTGGGGCGTTGCAAGGTGACGTCCGGCGCGTGCAGGCGTGCCACCTCGCCGCGCACCCCGCGCAGGGGGCCACCGCCCGCAGCATTTGGCGTAGGCCAGTCCTCGCGGGCGCCCAGGCCGCGGCAGTCGAGCACCCAGCCGTCTGGGTGGTCGTTCTGCCAGCCGAGGGCTTGCTCCAGCGTCATGGCGGTGCCCCACTGCACCGCCACGCCCAGCGTGGCCAGCGTGGCCAGCAGCGCATCGAGCAGTTGGCGGTTGTCGAGCTGGCCTTCGTCCGGCAGGTACAGCCCCCGCTGGAAGCGCCCGGCCACGGCCGGCTCCAGCTCGGCGACGCCCTGCGCGTCCAGCGTGCGCGGGGCGGGCAAATCGGTCAGACGTGCGGTGGTGTGGCGCAGCAGCGCCTCGAAGCGGACGGCCTCTTGCGCGTCCTGGCGGTGCCACAGGATGAGCGTGCCGTTTTGCTGAAAGTACACCGGTTGCGCCAGCCCCTCGCACAGCGCCTGCCAGCGGGGCAGGGCGTAGCGCCCCATGGCGACGACGTTGGGCTCGGTCACGGCCGATTCGGCAAGCGGTGCCAGCATGGCGGCCGCGACGCGGGCGGCTCCCCCGGCCTGCGTGGCGTCGGGGGCGGGGTCGACGATGTGGACCGGGTGACCGGCCCGCGCCAGCGTGAGGGCGAGCAGCCGACCCATCAGGCCGGCGCCGAGGATCAGGACGGGTTCGCGGGAGCGCATGCCCCCGATGGTACCCCAGGGAAAACCCGCGCCGCGCCCGCGGGCGCCACGTCCGTGCACGGGCGGCGGATAATGTCACACATGTCGCATCTGAACGATCTTGCCCACCCGCACCGCTCGCGCTACCCGCGGGTGTTGTCCATTGCCGGCAGCGATTCCGGTGGCGGTGCCGGCATCCAGGCCGATCTGAAGACCATCGCGGCCCTGGGCTGCTACGGCATGACGGCGATCACGGCACTGACGGCGCAAAACACCCTGGGGGTGCGCGCCATCCAGGGGGTGCCCGCGTCGTTTCTGAAGGAGCAGATCGCCGCCGTGGTGGAGGACATCGGCGTGGATGCGGTCAAGATCGGCATGCTCCATGCGCCGGACATCGTCGATGCCGTGGCCTGGGCCATCGACACCTATCGCCTGCCCAACGTGGTGCTGGACCCGGTGATGGTGGCCACCAGCGGCGACACCTTGATCGAGGACGCGACCATCGAGCGCCTGGTGCGCGAGCTGTTCCCGCGCGCCACCGTGGTGACCCCCAACCTGGACGAGGCCGCGTTGCTGCTGGGCCGCCCACTGGTGCAGGTGGACGAGCTGGAGGCCGCGGCCGCCGATCTGCTGCAGCGCGGCGCGCCAGCCGTGCTGCTCAAGGGCGGGCATCTGCCCGGGGATGTGGTCACCGACCTGCTGGCCATTCGCGGCGAGCCGCCGGCGTACTGGATCCGCCTCAGTGGTGAGCGCATCGTCAGCGACAACGTGCACGGCACGGGGTGTACCCTGTCGTCGGCCATTGCCTCGTTCCTGGCCATCGGCCAGACGCTGGAGGAGGCGGTGCAGTCCGCCCAGGGCTGGGTGCGGGGGGCGATTGCCGCTGGCGCGCATGTGCGCACCGGCCAGGGCAGCGGGCCGCTCAACCACGGCTATGCGCCGGTGCCGATGCGGCTGCTCGACTGATCAGCCCGGCCCGACACCCAGCAGCCGCTGCAGCCGGGTGCTGGTGGTGGTGTATTCGAGGACGACCCGCTCCTGCGGGCGCAGCCACTGGGCAATGGCGAATGCGGCCAGGGTCGCTTCGTGAAAGCCGCACACGATCAGCTTGCGCTTGCCGGGGTAGGTGTTGACATCGCCCACCGCATGGATGCCCGGCTCCGAGGTGCGGTAGCCCTCGGTATCCACGACCAGGTGCTTGCGCTCCAGCGCCAGCCCCCAGTCGGCAATCGGGCCGAGGCGCGGATTGAGCCCCAGCCGGGGCATGAACAGATCCAGCGGCAGCGTGAGCCGCCGGTCGTCGGCGGTGGCGATCTCCAGCGCCTCCAGACGGCCGTCGGCGGCGGCGATGGCCCCCACCGGCTGCCCCATACACAGGCGCACCCAACCCGCGCCGATGGCGGACTGCAGCCGTTCATCCAGTTCGGCGTCGATGGCGAAGCGGTCGTTGCGGTGCAGCAGCGTGACATCGGCCGCCCCGCCGTCCGCCAGTTGCAGCGCCAGTGCCGCGGCGGATTCGGTCCCGCCCATGACGACGATGCGCTGGCCCGTCCAGACGTCGGCGGGGGGATCGCGGTAATGCACCTGGCGGCCCTCCCAAGCCTCCAGCCCGGGTACCGGCACCTTGCGCGGCAGGAACGCACCCACGCCCGCAGCGATGACGAGCGCATCGCATTCGAAGGCCAGGCCGCCGTCCGTTGCCAGCCGAAACCGCGGAGACGGTTCGGCCCTGTCGGGCGCCAAGCGCTGCAGCGACGTCACGATTTGCCCCAAATGCAGGGGGATCCGCAACGGCGCCAACTGCTGCAACAGCCGCTGCGTCAGCTCCTGCCCGCTGCAGGCAGGGATGCCCGGCAGATCGTAGATGGGTTTGCCGGGGTACAGCTCGGCGCATTGCCCCCCGGCGTGGGGCAGACCCTCCACGACATGTACGCCCAGCTCTTGCAGGCCCAACTGAAAGGCCTGATAGAGCCCGACCGGCCCAGCGCCGATCACGACGGCATCGGTGCGGATGGGAGAGGCGGACGTCATGGTGGTCGGGGCGGCGCGCGCCGCTCCTGCGATCGGGCGATCAGCGCTTGAGCAGCGGCAGCTTGCCGGTCTTGTCCTTGTACTGCTCGGCTTCGGGCAGCGGCGCTTTGCGCTTGGTGATGCTCTTCCAGGTGGGCAGCTTGGCCAGCTCGGCGTTGAGGGCGATCATGTGCTGCTGGTCGCGCGGCACGTCTTCCTCGGCGTAGATGGCGCCGACCGGGCACTCCGGAACGCACACCGCGCAGTCGATGCACTCGTCGGGGTCGATGGTCAGGAAGTTGGGCCCCTCGCGGAAGCAGTCCACGGGGCAGACGTCCACACAGTCGGTGTACTTGCAGGCGATGCAGGCTTCGGTAACAACGTGTGTCATGGCGCAGGGTCTTTCGGGGGCGGCCAGCGCCCCATCGCGGCGCAGGCCGCGCGTCGGGTCTCGGCAGAGGGCGGATTGTAGGCGCTCGGGGCGCGAGGCTGGTTGATCTGGGTCAGCACGCCGGCCGGCAAAGCGGTTATTGTCTCGGTGCACGGTGTTCGTGCGTCGACCGCTCCAGAGGCCTTGCCCATGACCGATACGCCCCGCCGCCGTTCGTCCCTTCCCGCCGGGCCCGACTGCGGACCCCCGCGAGCGGCATGCGAGCCCCACCGCCGGCAGGCGGACGCGGCCGAAGCGATGGACCAACAGGCGTCGGTGCTGATGGCCCAGTTGTGGAGCGGTCTGTCGCCCATTTCGCTGACCTTGGCGGCCACGGACTGGGCGCTGCATGTGCTGAGTTCGCCGGGGTCGCAACGGCGGTTGGCGCGGCAGGCGGCCGAACTCGGCCAGGCGTGGTGGCAGGACGCGTGGCGCGCTGGGATGGGCACGGTCACGGCCTTTCTGGCACCTGGGGTGTCCGGTGCGGCCGCAGCCGGCACCGGCGAGGCAGGCGGAGGGAGTGGGACGCAGGGCGGTCCGGGTGACGATGGCGCGCAGGCGGAGGACGCCTCGCCGCTGGCGCGCGCGCTGCGCGAGGATGCGCGCTACGCCGACCCGGCGTGGCAGCGCTGGCCGTGGTCGGGGCTGGCCAGCGCCGGCAAGGCGCTGGAGCTGTGGTGGCAGCAGGCCGCGGCGCTGCGCGGCATGCAGCCGCACAGCCGCGAGCAGATGCGCTTCTACGGCCGCCAGTGGCTGGACGCCTGGGCGCCGAGCAACGTGCTGTGGACCAACCCGCAGGCGCTGCAGCGCGCCTGGGAGACCGGCGGCCAGTCGCTTGTCAAGGGCTGGGGCCGCATGGTGGAGGACGTGCAGTGGCGGCTGGGGCTGCAGCCGCCGCCGCGGCGCTTCGACCCGGAGCTGGCGCCCCGCCGGGGGCTGGCGACGACGCCGGGGCAGGTGGTGCTGCGCAACGCCCTGATCGAGCTGATCCAGTACGCGCCGACGACGCCGACGGTGCAGCGCGAGCCGGTGCTCGTGATCCCGTCGTGCATCATGAAATACTACATCCTCGACCTGTCGCCGCACAACTCGCTGGTGCGCTGGCTGGTCGGGCAGGGCCACACGGTCTACATCGTCTCGTGGAAGAACCCCGACGAGGACGACGCCCTGCTGGCGATGGACGACTACGTGCGCGACGGCGTGCTGGCGGCGCTGGACCACGTGCGTTGCGCCACCGGCGCGCCGGTGCACCTGATGGGCTATTGCCTGGGCGGGACGTTCGCCGCCATCGCCGCGGCGGCGCTGGGCGGTGGCGACGCGCGGCTGGGCTGCCAGTACGCGGTCGGCGCGGCGGAGGAAGGCGTGCTGGCGAGCCTGACCCTGCTGGCGGCCGAGACCGACTTCAAGGAGCCCGGCGAGCTCGGCATCCTGATCGACGAGGCGCAGGTGCGGCTGCTGGAGGACATGATGGCCGCGCGCGGCTACCTGACCGGGCAGCAGATGGCCGGGTCGTTCCAGTTCCTGCACTCGCGCGAGCTGGTCTGGTCCAGCCAGACGCGGCGCTGGCTGCTCGGCGAGGACGAGGTCGGCAACGACCTGATGGCATGGAACGCGGACGTGACGCGCCTGCCGGCGGTGATGCACAGCCAGTACCTGCGCAGCTGCTACCTGAACAACGACCTGGCCGAGGGGCGCTTCCAGTTCGAGGGGCAGCCGATCGCGCTGCGCGACATCCGCGTGCCGGTGTTTGCGGTCGGCACCGTCAAGGACCACGTGGCGCCGTGGCGCTCGGTGTACAAGATCCATCACCTGGTCTCGGCCGACGTGACGTTTGCGCTGACCAACGGCGGGCACAACGCCGGCATCGTGTCGGAGCCGGGGCACCGCGGGCGCTACCACCACCTGCTGACGACGCCCGCGGATCATCCGTGGCGCACCCCGGACGAGTGGCTGGCCGCGGCGCCGCGGCTGGAGGGCAGCTGGTGGCCGTCGTGGTCGGCGTGGCTCAAGCAGCGCGGCAGCGGGCAGGAGGTGCCGGCGCGCCAGCCGCCGCAGGATCCGGCGCTCGGGCCGGCGCCGGGCCGCTACGTGATGGTGCGCTACGGCGACTGAATCAGCCCCCCGCCTGCACTGCTTCGCCCGCGCGGGGCGGCAAAGCGCCGGGCCAGTAGGGCCTGCGCCAACGGGCGCTCTACGGGCCAAGGCTCGCCGTGCAGTTCGGCCGCCAATACCTCGCCACACAGCACGGACAGGGTCAGCCCGCGCGCGCCCAGCCCCGTCAGCACACACAGGCCGGGCAGCCGATCGGGCTCCACCGCCCCGACGGCGGGGAAGCGGTCCGGCAGCGTGCAGCGCACGCCGGCCCAGCCGTGTGCCTGGGGCCAGAGGCGGGACAGCGCTTCGGCCGCCGGGGGCAGCAAGCGGCGCAGTTTGTCCAGATTGGCGGCATGGTCCGCGGCTTGGACGGCGCGATCCGTGCTGCCCCGTATGAAGGTGGAGCCCATGCACCACAGCGGCTGCCCATCGGGCCCGGGCACACCGGCGATCAGCGACCCGTGCCCGTTGACAGGAAACGGCGGCAAGGCGCTCGCCGCCGATGGCGACAGGGCGGCCATGGGTCCCCACGTCACCTGTCCGCGCAGGGCATGCAGAGGCAAAGGCATTCGGTCGGTGTGCGGCAGCAGCGCCAAGCTGCCGAAGCCCGCGCACACCACGACCACGGGGGCCTGGGCCACCGGTCGGCCGGTGTCGTCGATCACGATCCACTCGGCATCATCCGTCGTGCGGCGCAGACCGGCGACGCGCGCTCCGCCGACGAAGCGCACGCCGGCGCGGGCCAGTTGGGCGGCCACCAGCCGCGCCGGCCGCAGCCACGCCGCCTGGGGGTGCCACAGGGCGGGCGTGTCCGCAGGCAGGCCCGCGCGCACCGTGCGCGCGGGATCGGCCGGCTCGCTCCAAACCTGGCCGTGTTCGCGCCACGCCCCCGTGTCGGGCAGGGCGCGCTTGCCCTCCACGCGGTGCTCGAACACACCGCTGGGGCTCCAGTCCACACCCGGCGTCAGCAGCGCCCGGGCCCGCTCCAGGGTGCTGGCCAAGCCCGCCCGGGTCAGACGCGACAGCGGCGCATCGTCGGGCGACACATGCGGGGCGACCAGCCCCACGGGCAAGCCCGATGCGCCGGTCGCGGGGGCGTCGGCTGCGTCCAGCACCGTCACACGCCAGCCCCGCGCGGCCAAGCTCCAAGCGGCCGCCGAGCCGGCCAGACCGGCACCGATCACAACCGCGTGGCTCTGCGGGGGGGGCGATCCCGGCGCCGCGGCCGGGGCGCTCGCAGACCGCAAAGCGGCCCGGGGTGTCCAGCTCGGCGCGAACACCGCCCGCAGGCAGTGCCGCTTGGGAGGCAAGCCCGGGGCCTTCTCGACCCGAAAACCCGCCTGCGCCAGCCCGTCGCGGACCGCGCGCGCCACCGTCCAGGTGCCCAGCCGGGTACCCGGCTGGCACAAGCGCGCGACCGCACGCAGCACATCGGGCGACCACATGTCGGGGTTGGCGGCCGGGTCGAAGCCGTCCAGAAACACGCTGTTCACCGGCACGTCCAGCGTGGGCAGCCAGCGCGCCGCTTCGCCCACGCACAGGGTCAACAGCAGGCGCCGGCTGGGGCCATCGCCGCCGTCGGCGGGCCATTCCCAGGTCCAGCGGTGCACGCCCGGCAGCAGCCCCATCCAGCGCTCGGCCAGCGCCGCGGCCAGGGGCTGGAGGTGGGCAAACGGGGCCGCACTGCGGCGCAGGTCGTCGGCGGTGGCGGGGTGGGCCTCTGTGGCGGTGTAGCACAGCGTGGATGGGGCGGATGCATCGGCCCGCCACGCTTGCCAAGTGGCCAGAAAGTTCAGCCCCAGACCGAAGCCGTTTTCCAGCACGTGCCAGCGCGCCGCGCCCGCCCAAGCCGGAGACTGCCCGTCATCGGGCAGCAGGCCGCAACCGCCCAAAAACACGTGCCGCGCCTGCGCCAGGCCGCCCTGACCGTCGGCGCCACGGCTGCGGTAGATGTCGTCGAAGCGGGGGCTGCGCGGCGTGCCGTCCGGCAGCCACTCGACCACGACGTCGGCCATGTCACCCCTGCGTCGGGGGCACGTAGCCGGCGGCGACGTCCGCACCTTCGCCAAAGAAGTGCTTTTCCATCTGCCGCGCCAGGTATTGCCGCGCGCGCGCGTCGGCCAGGTTCAGGCGGTTTTCGTTGACCAGCATGGTCTGGTGGCGCAGCCAGTCCTGCCAGGCCTGTTTGCTGACGTTTTCCCAGATGCGCTTGCCCAGCTCGCCCGGGTAGGGGGGGAAGTCGAGTCCCTCGGCTTCGACGCCGAGTTTGATGCAGCGAACGGTGCGTGCCATGGTGTCGTGCTCCTGCGCAAAAAATCTGTCTCATGCCCCGTGGTGATAAACGCCCCACGGAAACGGCATAAGGGGTTTGATACGATGCGGGTTTTGCCCGGTGGGCGACCGCCGGTCCCCCACAGGCCCCAGCGGTTTCATCGGGCCCGGACTGTAACCCAGTTGTCCCTTCCCCAAAGGGGCCGGGGATTGAGGCAGGACAAGCCCGCCAGCCCCGCGGGCGGCTACGCTGGGCCATCGCGATTTTCCATCACCTGATCATGAGTGCATTCGACGAAGAACGCGTCCTGACCGTCCACCACTGGACCGACCGGCTGTTCAGCTTCACGACCACGCGCAACCCGGGGCTGCGGTTCCTCAACGGCCAGTTCACCATGATCGGGCTGCGGCTGGAAAACGGCAAACCGCTGCTGCGCGCCTACAGCATCGTCAGCGCCAATTACGAGGAGCATCTGGAGTTCCTGAGCATCAAGGTGCCCGATGGCCCGCTGACCAGCCGGCTGCAGCACATCCAGCCCGGCGACACGGTGATCGTCGGCCACAAGCCCACGGGCACGCTGGTCATCGATTACCTGTTGCCCGGCAAGAACCTGTACCTGTTCGGCACCGGCACGGGGTTGGCGCCGTTTCTGAGCATCGTGCGCGATCCGGCCACCTATGAGCGCTTCGAGAAGGTCGTGCTGGTGCACGGCGTGCGGCAGGTGGCCGAGCTGGCCTACCGCGACTATCTGACGCAGGAACTTCCGCAGCACGAATTCCTCGGTGAGTACGTGAGCCGACAGATGCTGTACTACCCCACCGTCACCCGCGAGCCCTTCGAGCGTCAGGGCCGTATTCCGCATCTGGTGCAAAGCGGCCAGATGGCGCGCGAACTGGGCCTGCCGCAACTCAACCCCGAGACCGACCGCGTCATGATCTGCGGCAGCCCCGCCATGCTGCGCGACCTCAAGGCCATGTGCGAACGCCTGGGTTTTGTCGAGGGCAACACAAGCACGCCCGGGCAGTTCGTGATCGAGAGGGCGTTTGCCGATGCCAACTGAGGTCTCGGGCCGCGGTGGCTGGGCCGGGTGGGTGGCCGCGTCGCCCCGTGCGGTGCTGGGGGGGCTGGCGCTGTGGTGCGGCGGCCTGCTCGGCTATGGCCTGTACCTGCAGCACGGTGTCGGGCTGGAGCCGTGCCCGATGTGCATCGTGCAGCGCTATGCGCTGATTCTGGTGGCGCTGGCCACGGCGGTCGCGGCCGCGGCGGGCCCCGGGCTGCGGCGCGTGCTGGCGTGGCTGGCGCTCGTGCTGGCGCTGGCGGGGGCGGCGGTGGCTGCGCGCCAGTCGTGGCTGCAGTGGTATCCGCCCGAAATCCTGACCTGCGGGCGGGATTTGTTCGGCATGATCGAGTCCTTCCCCCTCAAGCGGGCGATCCCCATGATCTTTCGCGGCAGCGGGGACTGCACGGCCATCGACTGGACCTTTTTGGGTCTGACGATCGCGAACTGGTCGTTTTTGAACTTTTTGGCGATGGCCGCAGCCCTGCTGGGGTGGCTGCGGTGCAGCCGCCGCCGCTGACGCGATGGAGCGGGTGGGGGCGCTGGTCGTCGGGGCGGGGGTGATCGGCCTGGCGGTCGCCCGCGCGCTGGCCCGTGCGGGGCGCGATGTGGTCGTGCTGGAGCGCGAAACGGCCATCGGCACCGGCGCGAGCGCCCGCAACAGCGAGGTCATCCACGCCGGGCTGTACTACGCGCCTGGATCGCTCAAGGCGCAGTTGTGCGTGCGTGGCAAGGCGCTGTTGTACGACTATGTGGCCGAGCGGCACATCGGCCACCGCCGCTGCGGCAAGCTGATCGTTGCGACCGAACCCGAACAAACGGATGCGCTGCAGGCGCTCGGGGCGCGCGCGCAGGCCAATGGCGTGCCCGTGTCGTGGCTGTCCGCCGCCCAGGCGCGCGAGCGCGAGCCCGCCCTGCGTTGCCATGCCGCCCTGTGGTCGTCCAGCACGGGCATTGTGGACAGCCACGGCCTGATGGTGGCGCTGCAGGGCGATCTGGAGGCCGCTGGAGGCAGCGTCGCGCTGGGCTCGGTGTTCACCTCGGCCGAGCCGATCGGCGCCGAGGGTCACGGCGGCTGGCGGGTGCGGGGCGCGACGCGCGAGGGCGAGCCCTTCGAGTTGCAGGCGGACGTGCTGGTCAATGCGGCGGGGCTGTGGGCCTGCCATGTGGCGCGCGCCATCCAGGGGCCCGACCCCGAGCGCTGGCCGCGGCCCCGTTATGCCAAGGGCAGTTACTTTGCGCTGGTCGGGCGTTCGCCGTTCGGTTGCCTGATCTATCCCGCGCCGCAGGACGCCTGGCTGGGCGTGCACCTGACGCTCGATCTGGGCGGGCAGGCGCGCTTTGGCCCCGACCACGAGTGGGTGGACGCCGCCTCGCCGGACGGGCTGGACTACGCCGTCGATGCGCAGCGTGCGTCGGTGTTTTATGACGCCATCCGCCGCTACTGGCCGGCTTTGCCCGACGGTGCGCTGCAGCCGGCCTACAGCGGCGTACGTCCCAAGATCCACGGGCCCGGCGAGTCGGCGCCGGATTTTCGGCTGGACGGCCCGCACGAGCACCGCTGGGCCGGACTGGTGCATCTGCTGGGCTTCGAGTCGCCGGGGTTGACGAGCGCGCTGGCGGTGGGCGAGCGCGTCGTGGACGCCTTGGCAGCTTCTTGATCCGGATCAAACCACGGCGGGAACGCCAGGCGCGAGGCAGAATCGCCTCAGCATGACTGCCACGCCCTTTGCCGAGTTTGCCATTTTGCTGCTGGTCGCGGCCGCCGCCGGCGCGCTGTTCGTGCGGCTGCGCCAGCCGGTGCTGATCGCGTACATCGTGGTCGGCATCGCCCTCGGACCGGCTGGCCTGGGCTGGGTCAAGGCCCACGATCAGGTGGCGCTGCTGGCGCAAATCGGGGTGACGGTGCTGCTGTTCATCGTCGGCCTCAAGCTCGACCTGCACCATGTGCGCCACATCGGGCCGGTGGCGCTCGCCACGGGCCTGGGGCAGCTGGCCTTCACCATCGCAGGGGGCTTCGTGCTGACCCTGCCGCTGGTGTCGTCCACCCGCGCGTTGGTGCACGCCCTGCGCGGCGCGGGCTACGCGGGCCCGATCGCCGTGACCGCGCGCGACGAAGCGGCGCTGCAGGAGCTGCAGCGCCTGGACGTGCAGCACATCTATCTGCCCTTTCGCGACGCCGCCGTGCACGCAGCCGAACACCTGGTCGGCGTGCTGACGGTGCCGCCTGCTTCCGGAGCAAACCCATGACGATCGACGATGGCAGCCACCCCCCGGCCGACCCGCCCACGGGTGGCGTGTTGGTGGCGACCGATTTTTCCGACGGCGCGCGGCTGGCCGAACAGCGGGCCGCCCAGTTGGCCCGCGAGCATGGCGTGCCGCTGATCTTGCTGCACGTCCTGCCGAACGACTGGATGGTCGCCTTGCGGGAATGGCTGGGGGCCGCGCGGCCGTCGGATCGCATCGTGGCCGATGCGCAGGCCACGTTGCAGGCCACGGCGCGCCGGTTACAGGACGAGCAGGGCTGGCCCGTCCACCCGGTGTTTGCGCAGGGGCATCCGGTGCACGCGGTCGGCGAGACGGCGCTGCGCTGCGCCGCGCGCTGGGTGGTCGTGGGCGCGCATGGGCGCGGGCGATTGCAGCGCCTGTTGCTGGGCACCACGGCCGAGCGTTTGTTGCGCAAGGCCACCTATCCCTTGCTCGTGGTGCGCCAGCCGGTGCAACACGGCTACCGGTGCGCGCTGGTGCCCGTGGACTTTTCGCCTTGGTCGGCACCGGCCCTGGCGCTGGCCGATGCGCTCGCGCCCCACGCCGCGGTCGAGATGCTGCACGCCTACACCGTGCCGTTCGAAGAAAAACTGCGGTTTGCCGGCGTGGACGACGACATGATCGCCCTGTATCGGGAAAAGACGCGCGAGCGCGCCGCCGCTCGCCTGCACGAACTGGCGCGACAGCGGGGCTGGCCGCCCTTGCGCTACCACGTCACGCTGCACGAGGGCGATGCGGCGCCGGGCATCGTGCAACAGGCCGCCCGTCGGGCGTGCGACCTGATCGTCATTGGCAAGCACGGCTTGAGCGCCGCGGAGGAACTGTTGTTCGGCAGCGTCACGGAGCATGTGCTGTCCGAAGCGCCCTGCGATGTCCTGGTCTCGCCGGGCCGGGCCTCGGGCTAGCGCGAGGCAAAAGCCAGGCGCGCCGCCAGCGCCGCAAAGACGACGGCAGCCGCCCGGTTGAGCGCCCGCTGCGCCCGGGCGGAACGCCGCAGCGCCCCGCCGATCCAGCCCGCAAAGACCGCAAACGACCCGAAGGTCAGCAGCGTGGCCACCATGAACAGCGCGCCCAGCTGCAGGATCTGCCAGCCCACCGCGCCCCGCTCGGGATCGGCAAACTGGGGCAGAAAGGCCAGGAAGAACAGCGCCACCTTGGGGTTGGTCAGGTTCATCACGATGCCCCGCCCGTAGGCCGCGAGCGGGCGCAGCGGCGGTACCCGGGCCGTATCGATGGGGCCGGTGGGCGCCCGCCAAGCCCCCCAGGCCAGGTACAGCAGATACGCCGCCCCCAGCAGCTTGAGGGCCCAGAAGGCCCAGGGCGAAGCCGCCAGCACGGCCGCCAGTCCCAGCGCGACCGCCGCGGTGTGCCCCAGCAGCCCCGTGCACAAGCCCAGCGTGACCAGCAAGCCGGTGCGCCGGCCGTGGGTGGCCGATTGCATCAGCACGAACAGATTGTCCGGCCCGGGGCTGAGCGCCAGCAGCACCGCCGCGCCGAAGAAGGCCAAGGCCACGGTGGCGTCGATCATCGTACCGCCCCCCGGCTGTCGCGCAGCGCCCGGGCCACCGTCGGCACCAGGTCCGGCCCGCGGTAAATCAGCCCTGTGTAGAGCTGGACGAGGTCCGCCCCCGCCGCGAGCTTGTCGCGCGCGGAGGCTTCGTCCATCACCCCGCCGACCCCGATGATCGGAAAGCCGGCCCCGAGGCGCTGGCGCAGCGCGGCAATGACGCGGTTGCTGCTGCGTGCCACCGGCCGGCCGGACAGGCCCCCGGACTCCTGCGCGTGGGGCAGGCCCTGGACCGCATCGCGCGCCAGGGTGGTGTTGGTGGCGATGACGCCGTCCATGCCGTGGCGCAGCAGGGCGTCGGCAATGACGGCGATCTGCCCGTCGTCCAGATCGGGCGCGATTTTGACGAAGATGGGCCGCCGCACGCCGAGCCGGTCGGCCAGGTCCGCACGCCGTCGCGCCAGGGCCTGCAGCAGGCCGTCCAGCGCCGCATCGCCCTGCAGCTGGCGCAGGTTTTGTGTGTTCGGGCTGGAGATGTTGACCGCGATGTAGTCGGCCTGGGTGTACACCCCCTCCAGGCCGATCAGGTAGTCGTCCGTCGCGCGCTCGATGGGGGTGCTGGCGTTTTTGCCGATGTTGAGGCCCAGCACCAAGGGGCGCGCGCCGGCGCGGCCCCGGCGGACGTGTGAGCGGTTGACGTTGCGGACGAAGGCGTCCAGCCCGTCGTTGTTGAAGCCGAAACGGTTGATCAGCGCCTCGGCCTGCGGCAGGCGAAACAGCCGCGGGCGAGGGTTGCCGGGCTGAGGCCGCGGGGTGACGGTGCCTACCTCGACGAAGCCAAAACCCATAGCCGCCCAGGCATCGATGCAGCGGGCGTTTTTGTCCAGCCCCGCGGCCAGCCCCACCCGGTTGGGGAAGTGCAGGCCGGCGAGCGTGACCGGATCGTCGATCCGGGGTTGGGCCACCAGGGACAGCAGGGGGGAGTGCTGCAAGCGCTCCAGGGTGCGCACAGTCAGATCGTGCGCGTCTTCGGCATCGAGCCGGAACAAAAGCGCGCGGGCCGGCGCGTAGGGGATCCAGGCCATCGGATAATCGCGGTCGTTGTATCGGTCGTCGGCACTGTGCCGGATGGTGGCCGATTGTCGCACCCCGAGCCCCCGCTTTTTTCACACAGACAGGATCCTGCACGATGAATCGCGACCCGTCCGCTGCGGCGATGACACAGGACGAACTCAAGGCCCTGGTGGGGCGTGCCGCCCTGGCGTATGTGGAGCCGGGGCAGATCGTCGGCGTGGGCACGGGCTCGACCGTCAATTGCTTCATCGACGCGCTGGCCCAGGCTCAGTCCCAGTCGCAAACGCGCATCGCCGGCGCGGTGTCCAGCTCGGAGGCGTCCACCCAGCGGCTGCGGACCCACGGCATTGCCGTGTTCGACGCCAACGAGGTGGGCGAACTGGCGGTGTACATCGACGGTGCCGACGAGATCGATCCCCGCGGTTACATGATCAAAGGGGGCGGGGCGGCGCTGACGCGGGAAAAAATCGTCGCCGCGCAGGCGCGGCGCTTCGTCTGCATTGCCGATCAGTCCAAGTGGGTGCAGACGCTGGGGCGCTTCCCGTTGCCGGTGGAGATCATCCCGATGGCCACCCAGCGCCTGATCCGGCAGTTCGCGGCCCTGGGGGCCGAGGCGCGGGTGCGCCTGCGCGATGGCGTGCCGCTGGTCACCGACAACGGCCAGCACATCCTGGATGTGCACGGCCTGCGCATCTCGGACCCCGTGGCCTTCGAATCCATGGTCAACGACTGGCCTGGCGTGGTGACGGTGGGTGTGTTCGCGCACCAGCGCGCCCACGTCTGTCTGTTGGGCACGCCCGAGGGGGTGCGCACCATCGCGTTCGACGCCCCCTGAACGGCTCGCCCCCGCTCAGCCGGGCAGCCGTCCGATCTCGCTCGGCTCCAAGCGAAAAACACGCACCGCATCCGCCAGGTGGCCGGCCTGTCGGCGCAGGCTCTCGGCGGCAGCGGTGGTTTGCTCCACCAGGGCGGCGTTGCGCTGGGTGGTGTCGTCCAAGTGCCCCAGCGCCAGGTGGATCTGCTGCAGGCTCGACGCCTGCTCCAGGCTCGCCTGGGCCATGGACTCGATCAGCGCCGTGACCCGCTCGATGTGGGCGACCATGCCCGCGACGCTATCCCCCGCGCGATCGACCAGGGCGGATCCGGCTTGCGCGCGCGCCACGCCGTTGGCGATCAGGTCCTTGATCTCGCGCGCGGCCGCAGCGCTGCGCTGGGCCAGCCCGCGCACCTCACCTGCGACCACGGCAAAGCCGCGCCCCGCCTCGCCGGCCCGGGCGGCCTCGACCGCGGCGTTCAGGGCCAGGATGTTGGTCTGGAAGGCGATGGCGTCGATGACGCCCGTGATGTCCGCGACGCGGTGACTGCCGGCGGCGATGTCGCCCATCGTCGCCACGACATCTTGCATCAGCCGGCCGCCATCGCCGGCGGCCGCGCGGGCCTGCAGGGCCGACTCGAGGGCGCAGCGGGCGGTTTCGGTGTTGCGCGTCACGGCACCGTTGAGCTCCGCCATCGCGGCGGCCGTCTGTTGCAGTTGCGCGGCCTGCGATTCGGTGCGTTGCGACAGGTCGGCACTGCCGGCGGCGATCTGGTGGGTGCCGGCCGCCACGTTGTCGCAGACGTCGCGCACGTCCCCGATCAGGGTGCTCAGCCGCGCCTGCATGGTGGCCAGGGCGCGCAGCATGTCGCCCAGCTCATCCCGGCCCCGCACGGCAGGACGAGCGGTGAGGTCGCCGGCGGCGACCCGGTCCGCCACCTGCACGGCTTGGCGCACGGGGCCGGTGATCGAGCGGGTGATGCGCCACGCCAACCACACCCCTAGCAGCAGGGCGACCGCGGACGTGGCGATCAGTGCGACCGTCACCGTGCGCCGCAGGGCCTGCGCCGCCTCGTACTCCTGGTTGGCCTGGGCCAGCTTGATCGCGAGCAGCGCGTGCAGCGCGTTTTGCACGGCGGGCTCCTGCGGCTTGACCTGCAGCAGGTACAGCTCCTGCGCGTCGTCGTAGCGGCCCTCGGCCATGGCGCGGGCGGCGGCGTCCAGGCCTTGAGCGACATAGGCCGCGCGCGCCTGCTCGAAGGCATCGGCGGCCCGTTGCTCGTCCGGGTCATGGGGGCGGGATTGGTAGTCGGTCCAGATGGCCTGCATGCGCTGGTCGTTCTGCGCGTATTCCTGCGCATGCCGTTCCACATTGGCGCGGCCCGGGTCGATCAGCATGTCCATGACCAGCGCGCGGTTGCGCTGCAGTAGCTGATTCAGCTCCCCGAGCCGTTGCAGGGGCACGGCCCGATTCTGATAGACGGTCGTCACGCGATCGCTGGTCCACACCACGGCCACCAGGCCCGTCGCCGCCAGCACGGCCATCATGGCCAGCAGCAGACCGAAGGCGACCCCCAGGCGGGGACCAATGCGAAGGGAGCGAAGAAGAGCCATGTCGGGGTGCGCGAGGCGTGGAACTGTCGCCAAGCGCGCACTTTCCGACATTCGTGTGACAGGGGAGTGACAGTCATTGCCCGCCCTGTCACACCATCACGGTTCAGACCATGCCTTGGTGGCGCAGCAGCGCGTCGATTTGCGGGTCGCGGCCGCGGAAGGCACGGAAGGATTCCAACGCCGGGCGGCTGCCGCCGACTTCTAGGATCTGTTGCCGGTAGCGCCGCCCGACCTCGACATCCAGTGGTGATCCGCGCTGCGCGGCTGCCTCCTCGAAGGCGGCATAGGCGTCGGCGCTAAGCACCTCGGCCCATTTGTAGCTGTAGTAGCCCGCCGCATAGCCGCCCGCAAAGATGTGGCTGAAGGTGTGCGGCATGCGGTGCCACGCGGGCGGCTGCAGCACGGCCACCTCGTCGCGCACCTGCTGCAGCAGGGCCATCACGTCGCCATCCGGGGCGCCTTCCAGGTGCAGCCGCATGTCGAACAGCGCAAACTCGATCTGGCGCAGCGTCTGCAGACCGCTTTGGAAGTTGCGGGCCGCCAGCATCTTGTCGTAGAGCGCGCGCGGCAGGGGCTCGCCCGTGTCCACATGCGCCGTCATCTGCTGCAGCACCACCCATTCCCAGCAGAAGTTCTCCATGAACTGGCTGGGCAGCTCCACGGCGTCCCACTCCACCCCGCCGATGCCCGCGACGTCGTGCTCATCCACCTGGGTGAGCAAATGGTGCAGGCCGTGGCCAAATTCATGGAACAGGGTGATCACGTCGTCGTGCGTGAGCAGGGCGGGCTTGCCATCCACCCCGTCGGCGAAGTTGCACACCAGATGCGCCACCGGCGTTTGCAGGCCGCCACCGTCCGGGCGGCGCCAGCGGCCCCGCACATCGTCCATCCAGGCGCCGCCGCGCTTGCCGGCGCGCGCCGACGGATCCAGGTAAAACTGACCGATCAGCCCGCCGTCGCGCTCCAAGCGGAAAAATCGCACCGTGGGGTGCCACACGGGTGCCTGGTCCTCGCGGATGCGGACCTCGAACAGCGTCTCGACGATGCGAAACAGCCCTTGCAGCACGCGCGGCAGCGGGAAGTAGGGCTTGACCTCCTGCTCGCTGTAGGCGTAGCGCGCCTGGCGCAGTTGCTCGGCGATGTAGGGCCAGTCCCAGGCCTGCGGGTCGGGCAGGTTCAGGTGGTCGGCCGCAAAGGCACGCATGTCGGCCACGTCCTGCTCGGCGTAGGGGCGGGCGCGCCGGGCCAGATCGCGCAGAAAGTCGATCACCTGCTCGGGGGATTGCGCCATCTTGGGCACGAGCGAGACGTGCGCGAAGCTGGGGTAGCCCAGCAGCCGCGCCTCTTCGGTGCGCAGGGCCAGCAGCTCGCGCATCAATGGGGTGTTGTCGAACCGCGTCCCATCACCCTCGGCCTGGTCGCTGGCGCGCGTGCCGTAGGCGCGGTAGAGCCGTTCGCGCAGCGCCCGGTCGTGGGCAAACTGCATGACGGGCAGGTACACCGGCAGCTTCAGCCCCAGGCGGTGGCCATCGCGCCCCTCGGCCTGGGCCGCCTGGCGGGTCGCCGCGCGCACATCGTCGGGCACGCCGGCCAGCTCCGCTTCGCTGGCGTAATAGGCATAGGCGTCGGTCGCGTCCAGGGCGTTTTCGCTGAACTTCTGGGCCAGCTCGGCCTGGCGCTCCTGGATCGCGGCAAACCGTGCCTTGGCCTCGCCCTGCAATTCGGCGCCGCCGAGCACGAAGCCGCGCAACGCGATTTCGCGCGCGCGCCGCTGGGCCGCATTCAGGCGCGCGGGATCGATGGCCTTGTACTTGGCGTACAGCCGCTCGTCCGCGCCCAGCCGGGTCCAGAAGTCCGTGACGCGCGGCAGCATGGCGTTGTACGCGGCGCGCAGTGCCGGCGTGTCGGCCACGGCGTTGAGGTGGCTGACGGTGCCCCAGGCGCGCCCCAGGCGCTCCGTTGCCACGTCCAAGGTGGCGGCCAGTGCGTTCCAGTCCGCCGGGAAGTCGGGGGCGGTGACCTGCTGCAGGGCGGCGTCGGCCTCGCGCAGCAGCGATTCGATGGCCGGGGCGACGTGGCCGGGTTCCACCGCGTCGAAGCGCGGCAGATCGGCAAAGTCGAGCAGGGGGTTGTCGAGCAGGGCGGGGTCGATGCGGTCGTTCATGCACCCAAGGATGCCATGGAAACCGCCGCCCCGCCGCAGCCGGGCCCGATCAGCCGGCGGTGGACGCGGATTTTTTGGCGCTCTTTTGGCGCCGCTTGGCCTTCTTGACCAGCCCGCCCGGCGTCAGCCGCTGGTTGCCCAGCACCCGCACGGTCTTGATCTCGGGGCGCTGGCCGCCCTTTTTGCTGTATTTGACCACTTTGTATTCGCGCGGGCCGGGTTTGCGGTCCTCGTCGACGGTTTTGGCTTTGGGCGGGATGGGGCGCCACAGCACCAGCAGCTTGCCGATGTGCTGCACCGGTGCGGCGTTCAGCTCGTCCGCCAGCGTCTGCAGCCAGGCTTCGCGCTGGGGGCGGTCGCCTTCCAGGGCACGCACCTTGATCAGGCCGTGCGCATTCAGGGCCGCGTCCACCTCGGCCTTGACGGCGTCGGTCAGGCCCTCGGCCCCGATCATGACGACCGGCTCGAGGTGGTGCGCGTCCCCGCGGTGGGCGGCGCGCTGGGCGGGGGTGAGTTCGATTCGCGGCATGGGGGGATTATCCGGTATCCGCCGCATCGGCGGGGCGCTACAGTGCAGGCATGACCGCCGTTGCGCGCCACGTGCTGCCGGTGCTCGTGCTGGCCCAGTTTGCCGGGACGTCGCCGTGGTTTGCCGTCAATGCGGTGATGCCCGATTTGCAGCGCGAACTGGGCTGGCCGCTGGCTTGGGTCGGGTCGATGACGTCGGCGCTGCAGTTCGGCTTCATCGCCGGCACGCTGGCGTTTGCGCTGCTGGCCGTGGCCGACCGGTACCCGCCGCGGCGGGTGTTCTTGCTGTGTTCGGTGGCCGCTGCCGCGTTCACCGTCGGGGCGTGGGCGATGGTGCGCGATCCGCAGGCCCTGATGGTCTGGCGCTTTGCGACGGGGGTGTGTCTGGCGGGCATCTATCCGGTGGGCATGCGGCTCGCGGCGCAGTGGTTTCGCGAGGGGCTGGGCGCGGCGATGGGGCTGCTGATCGCGGCGCTGATCCTGGGGTCGGCCAGCGCCCATGGGCTGCGCGCGTTGGGGGCGGCGCTGCCGTGGGAGTCGCTGATGCTGGGGGTGGCCGCGCTGGCCGCGTTGGGCGGGGTGGGGCTGTATCTGGCGCTCGGCGAGCCCCCTTGCGCTGTGTCCGCCGCCCCGCGGGCGCGGAGCTTCGACGGGCGTGCGCTGGCGACGCTGTGGTCGAACCGGCGGGTGCGCAGCTCGGTGCTGGGGTATTTCGGCCACATGTGGGAGCTCTACACCATGTGGGTGATGGTGCCGCTGGTGCTGGCGCTGCGGCTGGAGGGGGCGGCACTGTCGTGGGTGGCCTTTGGGGTGCTGGGGGCGGGCGCCCTGGGG
>NZ_VJOO01000037.1 GCF_007556755.1 Tepidimonas fonticaldi
CTTCGATGCCAAGGCGGGCATGGCGCTGGACGAGACGTTCGTGAAGGTCGTGGCCTGGTACGACAACGAATGGGGCTACGCCGCCAAGTGCCTGGAGATGGCGCGCATCGTCGCGCGCGGTTGAGCCTCACTCCCCATCCCACGATTGCCCAAGGAGGTGCCCCATGGCCCTGATCACCCTGCGCCAACTGCTGGACCACGCCGCCGAGCACGGCTACGGCCTGCCGGCCTTCAACGTCAACAACATGGAGCAGATCCATGCCATCATGCAGGCGGCCGACGCGGTGGATAGCCCCGTCATCCTGCAGGGTTCGGCGGGGGCGCGCTCCTACGCCGGGGAGCCGTTCCTGCGCCACTTGGTCGCCGCGGCGGTCGAGGCGTACCCGCACATCCCGATTTGCATGCACCAGGACCACGGCGCCTCGCCGGGCGTGTGCATGCGCTCGATCCAGTCGGGCTTCAGCTCGGTGATGATGGACGGCAGCCTGCTGGAGGACGGCAAGACCCCGGCCAGCTACGAGTACAACGTGCGCGTCACACGCCAGGTGGCCGACATCGCGCACGCCTGCGGCGTGTCGGTGGAGGGTGAGCTGGGGTGCCTCGGCAGCCTCGAGACCGGCAAGGCCGGCGAAGAGGACGGCCACGGCGCCGAGGGCGAGCTGGACCACTCGATGCTGCTGACCGACCCGGACGAGGCCGCCGACTTCGTGCAGAAGACCCAGGTCGACGCGCTGGCGATCGCCATCGGCACCAGCCATGGCGCCTACAAGTTCACGCAGAAGCCCACCGGCAAGGTGCTGCGCATCGACCGCGTCAAGGCCATCCACGCCCGCATCCCCAACGTGCACCTGGTGATGCACGGCAGCTCCAGCGTGCCGGAGGACTGGCTGGCCATCATCAACATCTACGGCGGCGACATGGGCACCACCTATGGCGTGCCGGTGGAGGAGATCGTCGAGGGCATCAAGCATGGTGTGCGCAAGGTCAACATCGACACCGACCTGCGCATGGCCGCCACCGGGGCGATCCGCA
The DNA here is from genome assembly GCF_007556755.1 of Tepidimonas fonticaldi. Taxonomy (GTDB): domain Bacteria; phylum Pseudomonadota; class Gammaproteobacteria; order Burkholderiales; family Burkholderiaceae_C; genus Tepidimonas; species Tepidimonas fonticaldi. Next base: position 1,033 of record NZ_VJOO01000037.1, read on the forward strand.
AACACCTGGCCGAGGACCGCAAGAATTTCGACCCGCGCAAGTTCTTCAAGGCCGCGACCCAGGCGATGAAGGCCATTTGCCAGGCGCGCTACGAGGCCTTCGGCAGCGCCGGCATGGCCAGCCGCATCGGCACGGTTTACAGCCTGGACGCCATGCGCCAGCGGTACGAAAAAGGCGAGTACGCGCCCCGGGTGTCCTGAACGGCGGCCGCCGTGCGACGGCGGCTCGGGCGACAATTCGCCCATGATTCCGATCAAGACCGAATCCGCGTGGCGGGGCACGGCCGACTGCAAGACGTGCGGCATCCGCGACATGGTGCTGTTTGCCGACCTCAACGAGCAGGACTTCAACCTCATCCACGCGCCCATCGACGACTTGGTGTTTGCGGCGGGACAGTCCCTCTACCACGAGGGCGAGGCGGCGTTTGGCGTCTTCACCTTGCGCAGCGGCCTGGTCAAGCTGGTGCGCAGCACGCCCGACGGGCGCCAGCGCGTGCTGCGCGTGCTGCGCCCGGGCGACGTGGTCGGCCTCGAGGCGCTGGCCACCAGCCGCTACGACAGCGAGGCCACGGCGCTGACCGAGGCATCGCTGTGCCGCATTCCCACCGACGTCGTCCACCGCTTGGCGCAGAACTCCCCGCGTCTGCACTGGCGGCTGTTGCAGAAGTGGCAGCAGGCGCTCAGGGAGGCGGACGACTGGCTCGCCGCGCTCAACTTCGGCACGGCGCGCCAGCGCGTGGCCAATTTCATCCTGAAGATGCGCCACGCCACCGACCCGGGCGTGGTGACGCTGTTCTCGCGCGAGGACATGGGCGCCATGATGGACCTCAAGCTCGAAACCGTCAGCCGCGAAATCAGCGCCCTGGTCCGTGCCGGTGCCATCGAGCCGCTGGACCGCCTGGGTCGGCTCTACCGCATCGCCGACGAGAGCGTTCTCAAGGCCGCCGTGGCGGGCTGACGGCGCCGGCGGATCACAGCTCTTCCACGCGGCGGGGGGGATAGGTGTCCCAACCCTGGCAGCCGGGGCAGTGCCAAAAGTACTGGCGCGACTCGAATCCGCAGGCCGCGCAGCGGTAGCGTTTGAGGGGTTCGCCGGCGCGCTCCAGCGCCCGCCGCACCAGCGGCTCTTCGTCGGCGGTGCCGAGCGGCACCCCGGCCAGCCACAGGGTGGCCGCGACCAGGGACGGCTCCTGACGCAGATGGGCGATGTAGCGCTGGCGTGCCGTCGCCGCATCCGGGTCCAGCGTGGCCAGCGCCTGCGTGACGTCCAGCGATGGCGCATGCGCTTGCGCCCAGTCGGCCAGCCGGCTGCGCGCCCGCTCGGGCGTGCCCGCCATCAGGGACCACTGCGCCAGGCTGTGCGCGATCAGCGGAACGTGCTCCGGGCAATGGTCGGCCAAGGCCTCCAACGCCGCCAGACCGCCATCGACATGCCCGAGCGACTGGCGCAGATCGGCCAGCGCCGCCCACGCCCGCGCCGACTGCGGCACCTGATGGACCAGCGACTCCAGCAGCGCCAGCGCCTCGGTCGTGTGCCCCTGGCGGTGCAGCGCGGCCGCCTGCTCGCAGCGGTGGTGCGCCAGACGCAGGCGAAAACTCCCGCGGTCGCTGCCTTCCAGCGCCTGCGCCATCTCGGCCGCGCGGGCCCAGTCGCGCGAACGTTCGTGGATGCCCAGCAAGGCGACCTTGGCGTCGGTGTCGTAGCGCGAGCCGAGCAGGGCGGTGAAGGCCGCCTCGGCCCGATCCAGCAGGCCCGCTTTCAGGAAGTCGAACGCCAGCGCGTGCTGCGCCCGTTCGCGCTCGCGCGGCGGCAGGTCGGCACGGGCCAGCAGATGCTCATGGACCCGGACCGCCCGGTCGTAGTCGCCCCGGCGGCGGAACAGCCCGCCGAGCGCAAAGTGCAACTCCGCCGCGTCCGGGTCGTGCCGCACCGCCTCGATGAAGGCATCGATGGCCTGGTCCTGCTGCTCGTTGAGCAGGTGGTTGAGGCCGCGGAAATAGGCCCGCGGCGCCTGACGGCTCTCCAGCCGCCACTGCCGCAGATCGAAGCGCGAGGCCAGCCAGCCCAGCGCGAACGCCACAGGCAGCGCCCACAGCAGCCACGAGAGGTCAAACCCCATGGGGCGGCTCTTCCAGCGCGGGCGCGGCCGTGGACGATGCGGGAGTGGTGGGGGGCGTGGCCGTGCTGCTCTGGCGGGCCGTTCTGCGCGCGCGCCACCACAGCGGCGCCATCACCGCCATGCCCAACAGCACACCGGCAAACAGGACGAGCAGCAGCACCAGCACCAGCGGGGCCTCCCACTGCGCCCCGAACAGCCCGTGCACGCGCACCGGGGCCTGGTTGTTGATCGCCAACGCGAAGATGAGCAGGAACACGGCCGCCTTGAGCAGCCAGCCCAGTACCCTCATGTCGCCCCCCGCTGCGGCCCGTCGACGGCTTCCCGCAGGGCTTTGCCGGGCTTGAAGTGCACCATCCGCTTCGGGGGGACGTCGACCTGCTCGCCCGTGCGGGGATTGCGCGCCTGCCGCGCGGCGCGCTCGCTGACCGAGAAGCTGCCGAAACCGCGGATTTCGATGCGCTGCCCGGCCACCAGGCTCTCCGTCATGGCTTCCAGCAAGGTTTTGACCGCGGCCTCCGCATCGGATGCGGTCAAATGCGGGTAACGCTCGGCCAGGGCATCGAACAGATCGCTGCGGTTCATGCCGCCATTATGCCCAGCAAAGCCGGCGTGCGGCAGGCGGCCGGCCCACGGCGGCCCCCATGAAAAAAGCCCGGCGGGGCGACCCCGGCCGGGCTGTGGTGCGCGCGGCCCGGGGGCGTCCCGGGTCGGGCGGTGCGGGATCAGCCGTTTTGGCCGTCCAGCTTGGCGCGCAGCAGCGCGCCCAGGTTGGTGGTGCCGGCGTTGCCGGGGGTCTGGCTCAGGTTGGCCATGGCTTCCTGCTGGTCGGCGGCGTCCTTGGCCTTGATCGAGAGCTGGATGCCGCGGTTCTTGCGATCGACGTTGACGATCACGGCCGTGACCTCGTCGCCCACCTTCAGCACATTGCGGGCGTCCTCGACGCGGTCACGCGAGATCTCGCTGGCGCGCAGATAGCCGACGATGTCCTGACCCAGGTCGATTTCGGCGCCCTTGGCATCGACGCTCTTGACCGTGCCGGTGACCGTCGCGCCCTTGTCGTGGATGGACACGAAGGTCGTGAACGGATCGGCGTCGAGCTGCTTGATGCCCAGGCTGATGCGCTCGCGCTCGACGTCCACGCCCAGCACGACGGCCTCGACTTCCTGGCCCTTCTTGTAGTTGCGCACGGCGGTCTCGCCCGGTTCGTTCCAGGACAGGTCGGACAGGTGCACCAGACCGTCGATGCCCGACTCCAGGCCCACGAACACGCCGAAGTCGGTGATCGACTTGATCGGGCCCTTGACCTTGTCGCCGCGCTTGTGGGTGTCGGCGAACTCCTGCCACGGGTTGGGCTTGCACTGCTTCATGCCCAGGCTGATGCGGCGCTTGTCCTCGTCGATGTCGAGCACCATGATCTCGACCTCGTCGCCGATGGATACGATCTTGTTGGGCGCGACGTTCTTGTTGGTCCAGTCCATCTCGGAGACGTGCACCAGACCCTCGATGCCGGGCTCCAGCTCGACGAAGGCGCCGTAGTCGGCGATGTTGGTGACCTTGCCGAACAGGCGCGTGCCGGCCGGGTAGCGGCGTGCCACGCCCAGCCACGGGTCGTCGCCCATTTGCTTGAGGCCCAGGCTGACGCGCTGGCGCTCGGGGTCGAACTTGAGCACCTTGGCCGTGACTTCCTGGCCGACTTGCACCACCTCGTTCGGGTGGCGCACGCGGCGCCAGGCCATGTCGGTGATGTGCAGCAGGCCGTCGATGCCGCCCAGGTCGACGAAGGCGCCGTACTCGGTGATGTTCTTGACCACGCCGGTGACGATGGCGCCTTCCTTGAGGGTCTCGAGCAGCTTGGCGCGCTCTTCGCCCATGCTGGCCTCGATGACGGCGCGGCGGCTGAGCACGACGTTGTTGCGCTTGCGGTCGAGCTTGATGACCTTGAACTCCATGGTCTTGCCCTCGTAAGGCGTCAAATCCTTGACGGGGCGGGTGTCGACCAGCGAGCCCGGCAGGAAGGCGCTGATGCCGTTGACCATGACCTTGAGGCCACCCTTGACCTTGACGGTGGTGGTGCCGGTGACGAATTCGCCCGACTCCAGCGCCTTCTCGAGCGCCATCCACGAGGCCAGGCGCTTGGCCTTGTCACGCGACAGAATGGTGTCGCCGTAGCCGTTTTCGACGGCTTCGACCGCGACGGCGACGAAGTCACCGACTTGAACTTCGAGTTCGCCCTGATCGTTCTTGAACTCGCTCAGGGGGATGTAGGCCTCGGACTTCAGCCCTGCGTTGACGACCACATGGTTGTGGTCGATGCGCACCACCTCGGCGGTGATGACTTCGCCGGCGCGCATTTCGGCGCGCTTGAGCGACTCTTCGAACAGGGCGGCAAACGATTCAGACATGCAGATTCCTGGGTGCCGCGGTCGTCCGGGACCGGCGGCGGTTGGGTTGTCACCCGAACGGGCGTCGGGTGGTGGGTTGTCGAACCCTCCGGCGTGCGGACATGTCATCCGGCTGCGCCCTCGGGGCCCTGCAGGACCGGCCGTCGGGCCGAGGCGGACGCCCTCAGCCACCGAACGGTCGGCTGCGCTGCCACCACGTCAGCACGGTGTCCACCGATTGCTCGATGGTCTGCTCCGAGTTGTCGAGGGCAAGCGCGTCTTCGGCGGGCTTGAGCGGCGCGGCCGCGCGCGATCGATCGCGCGCATCCCGCGCCTCCAAGTCGGCCAAAAGACCATCAATGCTAGCAGTTTCACCGCGCGAAATCAACTGCTCGTAGCGGCGCCGGGCGCGCGTGGCGGCGCTGGCCGTCAGAAACACCTTGAGCGGTGCGTCCGGAAAGACCACCGTGCCCATGTCGCGCCCATCGGCCACCAGACCGGGCAGGCGCCGGAACCCCCGCTGCAGCGCCAGCAGGCCGGCGCGCACGGCCGGCACGGCCGACACGCGCGACGCCGCCATGCCCGCCGCTTCGCTGCGCACCGCGTCGGTGACGTCGTCCCCCGCCAGCCAGATGCGCCCGTCGGCAAAGCGCACGGGCAGCCGCTCGGCCAACGCCCCCAGGCGCTGCGCCAGCGCGGGGTCGGCCAGCGCCGCCTCGTCCGTGGGCAGACCGGCCCGCTCGGCAGCCAGCCCGACCACCCGATAGAGGGCGCCGGAGTCCAGCACGTGGTAGCCCAGGCGGTGGGCCACGGCGGCAGCCAGCGTCCCCTTGCCCGAGGCGGTGGGGCCGTCGATGCAGATCACCGGAATATCGGCCGGCGCGGCCTCCACCACCGACCACAGCGTCTCGAAATAATCGGGGAAGGTCTTCCCGACGCACTGCGGGTCCAGGATGCGCACCGGCACCCGCGCGGGATTGAAGGCCGCCAGTGACGCACACATGGCCATGCGGTGGTCGTCGTAGGTGTGGATGGCGGCGGCCCGCCAGCCGCGTCCGTCGGTGCCCAGCGGGTGTACCCGCAGCCAGTCGGGGCCTTCGTCCACGGTGGCGCCCAGTTGGCGCAGTTCGGCGGCCATGGCGGCGATGCGGTCCGTCTCCTTCACGCGCCAACTGCCGATGTGGCGCAGCGTCGTCGGGCCGTCGGCATACAGCGCCATCACCGCCAGCGTCATGGCGGCATCGGGGATGTGGTTGCAGTCCAGATCCAGCGCACGCAGCGGCCAGGCCCCGCGGCGCACGTGCAGGCGGTTGGCTTCGCCCTCGACGAGGGCGCCCATGGCCTGGGCGGCCTCGACGAAGCGGATGTCCCCTTGGATGGAATCCAGCCCCACGCCTTCGATGGTGACGGGAGCGTCGGTGGCGGCAATCGCCCCCAGGGCGACGAAGTAGCTGGCCGACGAGGCGTCGCCCTCGACATGGATGCGCCCCGGCGTGGTGTAGCGCGCCCCGGCGGGAATCGTGAAGCGGGACCAGCCCTCGCGCTGCACGTCCACGCCAAAGCGCGCCAGCAGGCGCAGGGTGATCTCGATGTAGGGCTTGGAGATCAGCTCCCCCACCACCTCGATGGTCACGGTGCGCGTCTGCGCGGCCAGCGGCAACGCCAACAGCAACGCGGTCAGAAACTGGCTCGAGACATCGCCGCGCACCCGGATCGGCGCGTCCAGCCGCAACGGCGTCGGGGCGGGGGCGCCGACCGCCAGCGGCGGATAGCCGGGTTGGCCCAGGTCCTCGATGGTGCCGCCCAATTGGCGCAGGGCGTCCACCAGGTCGCCGATCGGGCGCTCGTGCATGCGCGGCACGCCCGAGAGTTCGAAACGCCCCCCCTGCAAGGCGGTGAGCACCGTCAGCGCGGCGGTCAGCGGCCGCATCGCCGTGCCCGCATTGCCCAGAAACAGGCGCGCCTCGCGCACGTGCAGCCGGCCGGCCAGCCCGCGCACGCGCACCGTGGTGGGCCCGAGTCGCTCCAGCCCGCAGCCCAGCGTCGCGAGGGCCTCCAGCATCACCCGCGTGTCGTCCGAGTCGAGCAGATCCTCGATCACCGTCACGCCGTCGCACAGCGCGGCCAGCAGCAGCACGCGGTTGGAGATGCTCTTGGAGCCGGGCAGCCGCACGCTGCCGGCAGCGCGCGTCAGCGGGGGGATGTCGAGGAAGGCGGTGCGGTACATGGGGGATCGGATGACGGGGGCGCGGCGGCGTAGGCGCCGGCGGCCCATTGGGTGCGGATGCGGCTGGCCTCGGCGATCAGCTCGCGCAGGGTGTGTGCGTCGCCCGCGTCCAGGGCGGCTTCGAACGTGTCCAGCGCCGCGCGGAAGTGCCGGGCCTGCGCCCGCACCTGGGCGGCGTTGGCGAGCAGAATGTCGCGCCAGACGTCGGGGTCGCTCGCGGCGATGCGGGTGAAGTCGCGAAAGCCCGGCCCGGCCAGTCCCAGGAAATCCGCCGCGCAGGGCTGCCCCGCCAGCGCCCGCACCGCGGCGAAGGCCAGCAGGTGCGGCAGGTGGCTGACGGCGGCATAGGCGGCGTCGTGCGCCTCCGGCGTCATGGTGCGCACGCGCGCCCCCAGGGCCTGCCACAGCGCCTGGGCGCGCGCGGTCAGGGCGGGGGCGGTCTCGGCCAGTGGGGTCAGGATCACTTGGCAGCCGCGGTACAGATCCGCGCTGGCATGCTCCACGCCGGCGCGCTCCTTGCCAGCGATCGGGTGTGCCGGCACGAACTGGCCCAGCCGGTCGGCCAGCGCCTGGCGCGCGGCCGCCACCACATCGCCTTTGGTCGAGCCCACATCCATGACCAGGGTGTCCGGGCCGATCAGGGGGCGGATGGCCCGCAGCGTCTCGCCCGTCGCGGCGACCGGCACCGACACCAGCACCAGGTCGGCACCGGAGGCAGCCAGCAGCGCCGAGGGCGCTTCGACGTCGATCACGCCCAGCGTACGGGCGCGAGCCAGTGTCTGCGGCGAGCGGGCATAGCCCACCACCCGCTGCACCAATCCGGCGGCCTTGAGGGCCAGGGCGAACGAGCCGCCCATCAGCCCGCAGCCAATCACGCCCAGTTGCTCGAATCGGGGCGGCGCCGCGGGCGTGTCGCGGTCAACCGTGGTGGGGGAGGGCGTGCTCATCGCCCCCTCATTCCGACACCGGATAGGCGCCCAGCATCTTGTAGAAAGCGCACAGGCCTTGCAGTTCTTGCAGGGCGGCGGCCACATGGGGCTGGGACGGGTGCCCGGCGAGGTCGATGTAGAAGTAGTACTCCCACTGGCCGGATTTGGCCGGGCGGGACTCGAAGCGCGTCATCGACACGCCGTGCGCCTTGAGCGGGCGTAGCAGATCGTGCACTGCCCCCGGGCGGTTGGGGACCGACACCACCAGGCTGGTGCAGTCGCGCCCGCTGGCCGGGGGGGTGGCCATGGTTTGCGGCAGGCAGATCACCGCAAAGCGCGTGCGGTTGTAGGCCTCGTCCTGGATGGCATGCGCCACGATGTGTAGCGCGTACTGGGCGGCGGCCCGTTCGCTGGCGATGGCGGCCCAGGCGGGGTTCGTCGTGGCCAGCCGCGCCCCCTCGGCGTTGCTGGCCACGGCACGGCGCTCGGCGTGTGGCAGGTGCGTGGACAGCCAGCCCTGGCACTGCGCCAGCGCCTGCGGATGGGCCATCACCACCTCGATGCCGTCCAGGCTGGGGGTCTGGCGCAGCAGGTTGTGCCGCACCAGCAGGCTGATTTCGCCCACGATGTGCACCGGCGAGCGCAGAAACAGGTCCAGCGAGCGCGCCACCACCCCTTCGGTGGAGTTTTCCACGCCGACGACCCCAAACTGCGCGGTGCCCGCCGCAGTGGCGTGGAACACCTCATCGAAGCTGGGGCAGTAAATCAGGTCGGCGGCGCTGCCGAAGTAATCGATCGCCGCCTGTTCGCAGAAGGTACCCTCGGGGCCCAGCACCGCGACCCGCAGCGGGGCCTCCAGCGCCAGGCAGGCCGACATGATCTCGCGCCATATGGCGGCCACATGCTGGTTGCGCAGCGGCCCAGGGTTGGCCGCTTCGATGTTGGCGATGACCTGCGCCACGCGGTCGGGCCGGAAGAAGGGCGAACCCTCGGCCCGTTTGACCTCGCCGACGGCTTCGGCGATGCGGGCGCGTTCGTTGAGCAGTGCCAGCAGTTGTCGGTCGATGGCGTCGATCTGTTGGCGCAGGGCCAGCAGCCGGGGGCTGGCGGCCGGCGAGGGCGGGGCGGTCGGGGACGGGGTTTGGGAGTCGTCGGTCATGTCGGGCCGCTGAGGGGGCCGGGCCGTCGGCGCTCAGGCGTCGCGCTCGAAGTCCCGCAGGTAGTCAACGAGAGCCTCCACTCCCGCCATCGGCATGGCGTTGTAGAGACTGGCACGCATGCCGCCCACCGACTTGTGGCCCTTGAGCTGCAGCAGCCCGCGCGCTTCCGCCCCGCGCAAAAACGCGGCGTTGCGGGGGTGGGCGGGGTCCTGCAACGGCGCTCCGTCGTCGCCGCGCAGGAAGAAGGGGATGTTCATGCGCGAGCGGCAGGCGGGATCGACCCGGTTGACATACAGGGATGAGCCGTCGATCGCGTCGTACAGGCGCTGTGCCTTGGCAATGTTGCGCGCCTCCATCGCCGCCACGCCGGTGAGCGCCCCTTCGCGCTGCGCGAGCAGCCACTGGAAGGTCAGTCCGGCGACGTAGATGGCGTAGGTGGGGGGCGTGTTCAGCAGCGAATCGGCGTCCGCCAGGGCGCGGTAGTCGAACACGCTGGGGCAGATCGGCAGCGCATGGCCCAGCAGATCCTCGCGCACCACGACGATCGTCAATCCGGCTGGGCCGATGTTCTTTTGTGCGCCGCCGAAGGCCAGGCCGACGCGGCTCCAGTCGATCGGGCGCGACAGCACATGCGACGAAAAATCGATCACCAGCGGCGCGTCGCTGCCCAGCGCGGCCAAGTCCGGCAGGGTGTGGAACTCCACCCCGTGGATGGTTTCGTTGCTGCACAGGTGCACATAGCTGGCGTCTGCGCTCAACCGCCACGTGGCCGGGTCGGGCAGCGTGGTAAAGCCCGTGTCGGCAGCGCTGGCGGCGATGCGGGCCTCGCCGTAGCGCGCGGCTTCCTTGGCGGACTTCTGGCTCCAACTGCCGGTCAGGACGAAGTCCATCGCCCGCGCCGGGCGCCGCCCGGCCAGGTTGAGCGGCACCATCGCGTTGTGCGCCAGGGCACCGCCCTGGCTGAACAGCACCTTGAAGTGCGCCGGAATGGCCAGCAGGGTGCGCAAATCGCGCTCGGCCTGCTCGGCAATCGCCATGAAGGCCTTGCCGCGGTGGCTCATTTCCATCACGCCCATGCCGCTGCCGTGCCAGTCGAGCATTTCGGCCGCCGCCTGTTCCAGCACCGCTTCGGGCATGGTGGCCGGGCCGGCCGAGAAGTTGTAGGGACGCCGTGCCACCGTGTCAGCCCTCCGTGCCGTCCGCGTCCGCGGGCGGGGGGGCGTCCTCGCCCTCATCGTTGTCCGCGATGCGCTGCAGGCCGCTCAGGCGGTCGCCGTCGTCCAGCGCGATCAGCGTGACGCCCTGCGTGGCGCGGCCCAGCTCGCGGATCTCCGCCACCCGCGTGCGCACCAGCACGCCCCGGTCGGTGATGAGCATGATCTCGTCCTCCGGACGCACGAGGGTGGCCGCAACCACGCGCCCGTTGCGCTCCGATTGCTGGATGGCGATCATGCCCTTGGTGCCGCGGCCGTGGCGCGTGTACTCGGTGATGGAGGTGCGCTTGCCGTAGCCGTTTTCGGTGGCGGTCAGCACGCTCTGGCTCTCGTCCTCGGCCACCAGCATGGCGATGACGCGCTGGCCGTCCTCCAGTGCCATGCCCTTGACGCCGCGCGCCTGCCGGCCCATTGGGCGCACGTCGTTCTCGTCGAAGCGCACCGCCTTGCCCGCGTCCGAGAACAGCATCACGTCGTGCCGCCCGTCGGTCAGCGCCGCGCCGATCAGGTAATCACCCTCGTCCAAATCGACGGCGATGATGCCGGCCTTGCGCGGGTTGCTGAACTCGTCCAGCGCCGTCTTTTTGACCACGCCGTGCGCCGTGGCCATGAACACATAGTGATCGGCCGGAAAGCTGCGGAACTCGCCGGTCAGCGGCAGCACCACGTTGATCTTCTCGCCCTCGGCCAGCGGGAACATGTTGACGATCGGCCGCCCGCGCGCGCCCCGCCCGCCGGCAGGGACTTCCCACACCTTCAGCCAGTACAGCCGCCCGCGGTTGCTGAAGCACAGAATCCAATCGTGCGTGTTGGCGATGAAGAGCTGGTCGATCCAGTCGTCGTCCTTGGTGGCGGTGGCCTGCTTGCCGCGCCCGCCACGGCGTTGCGCGCGGTACTCCGACAGCGGCTGGCTCTTGATGTAGCCGGCGTGCGACAGGGTCACCACCATGTCCTGCGACGCGATCAGGTCCTCGGTGTCGAGTTCCTGCGCGTTGTGTTCGATGTGGCTGCGGCGGGCGCCGGCTTTGCTCTGGCCAAACTCCGCCCGGATGGCGCGCAGTTCGTCGCCGATGATGGCAGTCACCCGCTCGGGCCGCGCCAGGATGTCGAGCAGATCGTCGATCTGCGCCATCACTTCCTTGTACTCGGCGACGATCTTGTCCTGCTCCAGACCGGTCAGGCGCTGCAGCCGCATCTGTAGGATCTCCTGCGCCTGCGTCTCCGACAGCGCGTAGAGCCCGTCGGCCTGCAGCCCGTAGGCGCGCGCCAGCCCCTCGGGGCGGTAGTCGTCGGCGTTGACCGTGCCGCCGTCGGCGCGCGCGCGCGTCAGCACCGCGCGCACCAGTTCGCTGTCCCAGCGGCGCGCCATCAGCTCGGCCTTGGCCACCGGCGGGGTGGGGCTTTCGCGGATGATGCGGATGAACTCGTCGATGTTGGCCAGCGCCACCGCCAGACCTTCCAGCACGTGGCCGCGCTCGCGCGCCTTGCGCAGCTCGAACACGGTGCGCCGCGTCACCACCTCGCGCCGGTGCTGCAGGAAGATGTCGAGCAGATCCCTCAGGTTGCACAGCTTGGGCTGGCCATCGACCAGCGCCACCATGTTGATGCCGAAGGTGTCCTGCAGCTGCGTGTGCTTGTACAGGTTGTTGAGCACCACCTCCGGCACTTCGCCGCGCTTGAGCTCGATGACCACGCGCATGCCGGACTTGTCGGACTCGTCCTGGATGTGCGCGATGCCCTCGATGCGCTTGTCGCGCACCAGCTCGGCGATGCGCTCCAGCAGCACCTTCTTGTTGACCTGGTACGGGATCTCGTCGACGACGATGGCCTGGCGCTGGCCGCGGTCGATGTCCTCGAAGTGGCAGCGCGCGCGCATCACCACGCGCCCGCGCCCGGTGCGGTAGCCCTCGCGCACGCCCTGGATGCCGTAGATGATGCCGGCGGTCGGGAAGTCCGGCGCCGGGATGAAGGTCATCAGGTCGTCGACCGTCGCCTCGGGGTGGGCCAGCAGGTGCAGGCAGGCGTCCACCACCTCGTTGAGGTTGTGCGGCGGGATGTTGGTGGCCATGCCCACCGCGATGCCGGCCGAGCCGTTGACCAGCAGGTTCGGCAACCGTGCCGGCAGCACCAGCGGCTCGCGCTCGCTGCCGTCGTAGTTGGGGCCGAAATCGACCGTCTCCTTGTCGATGTCGGCCAGCATCTCGTGGGCGATCTTGGCCAGCCGGATCTCGGTGTAGCGCATCGCCGCGGCGGCGTCGCCATCCACCGAGCCGAAGTTGCCCTGGCCGTCGATCAGCATGTGGCGCAGGCTGAAGTCCTGCGCCATGCGCACGATGGTGTCGTAGACCGCGCTGTCGCCGTGCGGGTGATACTTACCGATGACATCGCCGACGATGCGCGCCGACTTCTTGTACGGCCGGTTCCAGTCGTTGCCCAGCTCGTGCATCGCGTACAGCACGCGCCGGTGCACGGGCTTCAAGCCATCGCGGGCGTCGGGTAGCGCGCGCCCCACGATCACGCTCATTGCGTAATCGAGGTAGCTGCGGCGCATCTCCTCTTCAAGGCTGACGGGCAGGGTTTCTTTGGCAAACGAAGTCATGGGAACGCCGCATGGGTGCGGACGGCCAGGCCGATGCCCCGCGTCCGACGAGCGCCGCCAAGGGTCTGGCGGGCAAACCGCTTTATTGTAAGGAACGCGCGCGGGCCGGCCGTCGGGTGTGTGCCGGGGGTGTGTCTGTTGTTCGTGGGCGACACTGGGGCGGGGGCATTGTCGCGTTGTTGCCGCGCTGTGGCCGGCCGGTGCTTGGCATAGGTATCGCTTATGGCACAATGGATTCACAGCCGACAGGTTTTGCCTGGGTTGTTGGCTCGCTCACAATCTCCCGTCTCGTCCCCAAGACCAAGAGGAACCCAATGAACAAGTTGACCAAGATCGCAGCGCTGTTTGCGACGGCCGCCATGGCCTCTGCCGCCGGCGCTCAGACCATCGACAACTGGCGCAACGGCACCGGTGACTTGGTGTGGAAGAACGGCACCAACGAGCTGTGCTGGCGCAACGCCAACTGGACGCCCGCCACCGCCGCCCAGGGCTGCGACGGCGCCATCGTGCCGGCCCCTGCCCCTGCCCCGGCCCCGGCGCCGGCCCCCGCTCCGGCGGCTGCCCCGGCCCCGGCGCCTGCTCCGGCTCCGGCCCCCGCTGCTGCGCCGGCGCCCGCCAAGGTGACGTACGCCGCCGATGCCTTCTTCGACTTCGACAAGGCCGTCCTCAAGCCCGAAGGCAAGGCTCGCCTGGACGATCTGGCCGAGAAGGTCAAGGGCATCAAGCTGGAAGTCGTGATCGCGGTCGGCCACACCGACTCCACCGGTCCCGACGGTTACAACCAGAAGCTGTCGGTGCGCCGCGCCGAGGCCGTCAAGGCGTACCTGGTGAGCAAGGGCATCGACGCCAACCGCATCTACACCGAAGGCAAGGGCGAAACCCAGCCGGTGGCGGACAACCGCACCCGCGAAGGCCGCGCCAAGAACCGTCGCGTGGAAATCGAAGTCGTCGGCACCCGCTGATCGGCATCGATGGGCGCCCGGCGCATCTGCAGCCGGGCGTCGTGTCCATGTGGCCGCGCCAGCGGCCGACGCGAAGCCCCGCCCCGGCGGGGCTTTCGCTTTTGGGGCGGTGGTGGGTGTTCCGGCGGGCGATAATCCACCCATGGATGCACCCCTGAATGCCGATGCGGCCGAATTGGCCAAGTTTTCCGAGCTGGCCCACCGGTGGTGGGACCCCGAAAGCGAATTTCGCCCCCTGCACCAGATCAACCCCCTGCGATTGGGGTGGATCGAGGGTTTGGCCGGCCCGCTGGGTGGCCGTGCCGTGCTCGACGTGGGGTGCGGCGGCGGTATTCTGGCCGAGGCCATGGCCCGACAAGGTGCCCGGGTGCTCGGCATCGATTTGGCCGACAAGCCCCTCAAGGTGGCCCAGTTGCACGCGCTGGAGCAGGGGGTTCAAGGGGTCACCTACCGGCGCATCAGCGCCGAGCAGTTGGCCGCCGAGCAGGCCGGCCACTACGATGTCGTGACCTGCATGGAAATGCTGGAGCATGTGCCCGACCCGGCGTCGGTGGTCGCGGCCTGCGCCACGCTCGTCAAGCCCGGGGGGTGGGTGTTCTTCTCGACCCTCAACCGCAACCCCAAATCGTTTTTGTTTGCCATCGTTGGCGCGGAATATGTGCTGCGCCTGTTGCCGCGCGGTACGCACGAGTACGGCAAATTCATCCGCCCCAGCGAGCTGGCGGCCCACTGCCGGCACGCCGGCCTGGATCTGCAGGCCACCCGCGGGCTGGAATACAATCCGCTGACGCGCCGCTATTGGCTCAGCGACGACACCAGCGTCAACTATCTGTTCGCCACGCGCAGGGGGGCGGCATGACCCGCTGGCGTGGTATCCGCGCGGTGCTGTTCGACTTGGATGGCACGCTGGTGGACAGTGCTCCGGATTTGGGCCACGCGGCCGACCTGATGCGCCAGCGTCGGGGTTTGCCGCCGCTGGACGAGGCCTACTACCGCCCCCGCGCCAGCAGCGGTGCCCGCGGCATGATCGAGGCCGCCTTCGGTTTGACCCCGGAACACCCTGAGTTCGAGGCGTATCGGACGGAGTATCTGGACACCTACGGTCAGGTGCTGACGCGCCGCACGCGGCCGTTTGACGGCGTGGCCGAGCTGATCGCGGCGCTGGATCGCGCGCAGGTCGCGTGGGGGGTAGTCACCAACAAGGTGGAGCGCTTTGCCTTGCCGTTGACCGCCGCGATACCGCTGTTCGCCACGGCGGCCACCGTCATCGGCGGGGACACCACGCCCCACCCCAAGCCGCATCCCGCCCCGTTGCTGGAGGCTGCCCGGCGCCTGCAACTGCCGCCCCAGGCCTGCCTCTACGTCGGTGACGACGAGCGCGACATCGTCGCCGGCCGCGCGGCCGGCATGCCCACCGTGGCGGCGCGCTACGGTTATCTGGGCGTGGCCGCCGATGTCGAGGCCTGGGCGGCCGACGCCATCATCGAGTCGCCGCAGGCGCTCTTGAACTTTCTGGATCTGGCGTAAACTAAGAAGGCACGGGGCTGCATTGGTTTCGACGTGGGTTCGGACCCGCAGCAGGGCATGTCGAGGTGCTGTCACCTCGTTAAACCGCAGCAAAAAAGTAACTGCGAACGACGAACGTTTCGCCCTCGCCGCTTAATCCGGCGAGCCTTGCACCGGTCGGCCGATAGGCCGGGCCGCGGGGGCCGCAAGGTCCTCCGGCAGCAAGGGAACCTTCATCGGCTGGTCGGGCGGCGGGCAACTTGCCGCACGATGAGATCCAAGGTTGCTGGTCCGGGACGCAGCGTGCCGCTGCGCGGCGCCTCGGGCGAGATCCAGTCCAGACGGCTACACATGTAGAACTGCGCGAAGAAGGCTTGCGGACGGGGGTTCGAGTCCCCCCAGCTCCACCATATACAAGGGCCCGGAATATCTCCGGGCCCTTTCCTTTTGGCGTTTCCCCCGGGTGGCGAGGGGAAGTGCTGCGGGTGGCACCTCGCCAGAACGCCCGGAATCTGCCACTTTTCCGTCCAGAGCCGTCTCTTTTCTCCGTTTGGCCTGCGGGTAGGCGCAGTGGGTGCTCTTGAAAAATCAAGTACTTACGCGCGGCATTTCGTGTCAACCAACCCCACCGGTCGGGCAGCACACCGCATCTGCTCTGGCACAAAGGGAACTTATACGTTACCATCAAGCCCATGAGCTACCAGATCAAAGAACTACTGCTGGACGATGGCGACAGCCCCTTCGCAGAGTGGTTCGGTTCGCTGGAAGCTGTCGCCGCCGCCAAGGTGCGCGTGGCGGTGAGTCGCATGGAGCAGGGCAACCTGTCCAACGTCGAGTGGTTTCGCGGCATTGGCGAGTACAAGATCGACTGGGGGCCAGGGTTGCGCATCTACCTGGCCAAGGACGGTCTGAAGATCATCATTCTGATCGGCGGCGGCACCAAGAAGCGCCAGCAGCAGGACATCGACCAAGCCGTGGCGCTGTGGGAAGACTACAAGCGCCGCAAGGCATCCACTAGACAAGGAAAGTGAACATGGCACTGACCCGTGATTTCAAAGAAACCGTGGCCGCGCGCGTGCAGAACGATCCGGCCTTTGCACAGGCGCTTCTGGACGAGGCCATCACCCTGTTCGTCAATGGAGAACCGGAATCGGCCAAGCTGATCCTGCGCGACCTGGTCAATGCCACGGTCGGCTTCGAGGCGCTGGCCGAGGAAATTCACAAGCCCGCCAAGAGTCTGCACCGGATGCTGTCGCAGTCGGGCAACCCGACCATGAGCAACATCTCGGCAGTCTTTGCTGCCATCAAGCGTGCGCTCAAGGTCGAGGTGCACACCCAGATCGTGATGGCCTGAATCAGGCTCAGGGCTAAGGTATCCCGATGCAGGAGAAAAACGAGGCATTCCTTGACGGCGTTCGCATCACGTTGCGGATGACGCCCCAGCAGCGGGACCTGCTGCGCCGCGCGGCAGAAGTTGGAGGGATGCCCGTGTCGACTTTCGTTCTCCACAGCGCCTGCCAGGCAGCAGACCTGCTTCTTATCGAACAGCAGCCCGGGGTACTGTCCCCGACAGTGGAATCCCTGCCGACCTTTACCGAGCCCGCCCGGCAGCGGTGGGAGGCCATCCCTGCCGACATCCGCCAGCGGTTGCTGTCCAACGTCTGGTGCGGGTGCTGCCGTCACGAAGTGACGATCACCAATTTCAGCGGCACCATCAAGGGGCGCGACTTGCTGCTGGTGGGCAAGTGCGCCGAATGCCACGGAGACGTGGCACGGGTGATCGAGGGCGCGTAGCCCGGTCAGGCATCAAACCTCGCCATCACCTCCAGCTGTGCCACCCATTCGGTCGGCATCGAGTGAATGGGGTCCTTGCAGCGAAAATGTCGACCATGACCAGCAAGAAGAAAATCGCTGCCGATCTGCAGTCAGCGCTGTCCGGGCAGAGCCCACTGAGCATCGACCTGTACGTTGAAGTACTGGCCGACTATGAAGATGAGCTGAAAGCATCGCTGGACAAGGACGCCGATGATGCCCTGCTGTGTATGCTGGCCGACGACGGTGATGTCGCGATGATGCTCATCGACTGGGACGGCAGCATCTACCGGAATGAAAACGCGCTGAAGAAGTTGCAAGCCATGTGGCGTCACAGCTTTGACACCAATGTGCAGACCCTTTTGCCCATATTCAGCACCCACATCAGCCAGAAAAACCTGGCGGTGGCGGGCATCAAATGGTTGCCAGCATCAACCGATTGAAGTGGGTTGAAGAACGACGGACCTGTTCACGCATCGAACGCGGTCACCACCTCCCGCTGCGCCACCCAGTCGGTCGGCAGCGGGTTGCGCTGGAACCACAGCAGGCTCATGCACTTGGGCTGCTGACCAGCCAGGATGGCCTGGATGATGGCCGGCTCCAGCAGCGTCAGCCGCAGCAGTTCATTGACGGTCGAGTGGTGCAGGCCTTCGCGCTGGGCGATCTCGCTGCCGCTGGCGACCATTCCATCTTCGAGCAACTGTTGCCAGTAGAACGCGCGTGTCAGCGCCACCAGCAAGGGCTGGTCGTGTTGGGTGGCGACCTTGCCCGGGGCGAGGGTGTCAGGATTTTTGTGTGAGGGGCCTACCATGACGATGTTCAGAAGCCCCCATGCCACGCAAGAAGACCACCCCCGCCGCGAAGCCGGACGCCATTCTTCCCGACGAGCTGCTTGAGAAGCTGATCCCCGGACCGATGGACGCCGCCGGCGTCGAGGCCGTGTTCCAGAAGCTGAAGAAGGCCGTGATCGAGCGCGCCTTGGGGGCTGAGCTGGGCGTGCACTTGGCCAGCCCCGAGGGCGGCTGCGGGAACCATCGCAACGGCCGCAGCGGCAAGACCGTGCTGACCGACGGCGGGCCGCTGCGGATCGAGGTGCCCCGCG
>NZ_VJOO01000038.1 GCF_007556755.1 Tepidimonas fonticaldi
CCTCTCTCCCGCCCCCCCCGAGCGAGATGACCGTGAGCCCCGATCGCATCGCCGCCCGGGGTTATGCCCCGCCTCCTGCCGCAGGCGGCGTGCTGGTCCGAGAATTGCGGCAGCGGTCGGCGTGCGGCAACGCCGCGGGGCCGCCCTGGTGGTCCCATCTCCAGGGAGCGACATGAGCATTTCTCACTACATCAAGGAAATCGGCCGGGGCAAGGAAGGAGCGAGGTCCCTGGACAGGGATCAGGCCTACGACCTGATGAGCCGCATCCTCGACGGCCAGGTCACCGATCTCGAACTCGGCGCCTTCGCCATCGCCATGCGGATCAAGGGCGAGTCCCTGGACGAGCTGCGAGGCTTTCTCGATGCCGTCACCGAGCGCTGCATTCCGGTGCCCGCTCCGCGCCCCATCGTGGTGCTGCCGTCCTACAACGGCGCACGCCGCCTGCCCAACTTGACACCGCTGCTGGCGCTCCTCCTCGCACAGGAAGGGGTGCCGGTGCTGGTCCATGGCGTGGGGCACGATCCCGGTCGGGTCACCACGGCGCAGATTCTCATGGCCCTGGGTGTGCCGCAAGCGAGCGATGCCGGCGCGATCCTGCACGCCTGGGGCCGTCGCCAACCGGCCTTCATCCCCACCGAGGCCCTGTGCCCGCCCTTGGCGCGGCTGCTGGACGTGCGCAGGGTGATCGGGCTGCGCAACCCCGCGCACACCGTCGCCAAGATCCTCGCCCCCACGGCGCCCGGGCAGGCGCTGCGCGTCGTGAACTACACCCACCCCGAGTACGGCGAAACACTCGCGCAGTTCCTGGAGCGCACCGCCGCCCATGCGTTGCTGTTGCGGGGGACGGAAGGCGAGCCAGTGGCCGACCCGAGGCGCACGCCGCGCATGGAGGTCTTCCTCGCCGGCCGCCGGCAGCCCGGGCTGAGCGTCACAGCGCGCGAAGGCGTGCTAACCGACCTGCCGCCGCTGCCGCGCGAGTGCGACGCCCCCACCACGGCGCAGTACATCCAAGGCGTGCTCAGCGGCGAGCAGCCCGTCCCCGCGCCCATCCTCAAGCAAGTGGAATGCATCTTGCAGACCCTCGCGCAACTCCCCTGCGCGAGCGGCACGTCGCATGAACTTCCCGCATGAACTCCCACCCACCGAGCCACCCCGCGCCCCTGTGGTCACCCTGGTCGGTGCGGGCCCGGGTCATCCCGACCTGCTGACCGTCGCGGCCGTC
This sequence comes from Tepidimonas fonticaldi, assembly GCF_007556755.1. GTDB lineage: Bacteria > Pseudomonadota > Gammaproteobacteria > Burkholderiales > Burkholderiaceae_C > Tepidimonas > Tepidimonas fonticaldi. Next base: position 1,224 of record NZ_VJOO01000038.1, read on the forward strand.
AAAGCCATCCGGCGCGCCACCGTCCTTCTGGTGGACGATCTGGTCGGCGACGCTGTGTTGCGCTATGCGCGCCCGAGCACGCGCATCGTTCGGGTCGGTAAACGGGGCGGCTGCCGCAGCACCCCCCAAGCCTTCATCGAACGCTGGATGATCGCCGAGGCGCGGCGAGGCGAGCGGGTCGTGCGACTCAAGGGCGGCGACCCGTGCCTCTTCGGCCGTGCGGGCGAGGAGCGCCGTGCGCTCGAAGCAGCGGGGCTGCGCGTGGAGGTGGTCAACGGCATCACGGCCGGCATCGCCGCCGCCACGGCACTGGGCGTGCCTCTCACCCACCGAGACCATGCTCACGGCGTGATCTTCGCCACCGGCCACACGCGCGACGGCGCCCCCTCGCCCGATTGGCGCTCGCTGGCCACCCTCGCATCGCAGGGCTACACCCTCGTGATCTACATGGGCGTGGCCTCGGCGGCCGAGATCGAGCGCGGGCTGCTGGAGGTGCTCCCCGCCGCGACCCCCGTGGGGATCGTGCAGCACGCCAGCTTGCCTCAGGAGCGGCGCGTGCACGCCCGCTTGGGAGACTTGCAGGCGGCCCTCTCGCGGCACGGTCTCGCGAGCCCCGCCATCATCATCGTGGGCGACGTGCTGGCGGTGGCGAGCCCGCACGTCACTGCCCCCTCCGCGCAGGCGGGTGCGGCAGCGCCGCCGCCTCGCGCCGGGCTCAACCCGGCACCGGCCGCCGTGCAGGAGTGCTGAGCCGTCAGTGGGCGTGGCGGCGCACGAAGAACAGGGCCGCGCCGACAGCCATGAGCACGCTGCCGAAAAAGCGGTTCTGCCAGCGCATCGCCTGCGGGCGGCGGAACAGGGCCTGCAAGCGCGAGGCTAGCAGCGCGTAGCCGTGCATCACGACGAGGTCCACCGCGCACATCGTCGCCCCGAGGATCAGCAGTTGCAGGGCGAGCGGCCGCGCCGGGTCGATGAATTGCGGCAACACCGCCACCATGAAGACGATACCCTTGGGGTTCGTCAGGTTCGTGAACACCCCCGTGAAGAAGCGCCGGCGTGCCGACATGGGTGCCACTTGCACCGTCTTGCCTGAGGTGTGCACCGGCGAACGCCACTGCTGCACCCCGAGCCAGATGAGGTAGGCAGCCCCCACCACCTTGATGACCATGAAGGCCGTCTCGGAGGCGAGCAGGATGGCCCCCAGTCCGCCGCCAGCGATCAGCAGCGTCCCCATGAGCCCGACCTGCAATCCGGCAATCGTCGTGCTTGCCCTGCGCACGCCGTACGACAGGCCGTGGCTCATCGACAGCACCGCGCCCGACCCCGGCGAAACGGCGATGACCCAGCAGGCGAAGAAGTACGCCCACCACACTTCAGTCTTCATGAGGTCTCCGAGGAAGACGCCGTGGCCGCGAGGGCGGCGCCAAGCGCAAACGAGGATGGAGGATCGGCCCGATTCTGCGGGACAGCGCCAAGGATAATCCGCCCGATGCAGCAGTTCGATGTCGTAATCGTCGGGGCGGGGGCGGCAGGCCTGTTCTGTGCGGGTGTCGCGGGTCAGCTCGGCCTCAAGGTCCTGGTGCTCGACCACGCGAAGAAGGTCGCCGAGAAGATCCGCATCTCGGGCGGCGGGCGGTGCAACTTCACCAACCGTGACGCCACGCACGAGCAGTTCCTCTCGTCCAACCCGAACTTCTGCCGCTCGGCGCTCGCCCGGTACACGCCGCGAGACTTCCTGGCACTCGTGCAGCGCCACCGCATCGCCTGGCACGAGAAGCACAAGGGGCAGCTCTTTTGCGACGAGTCGAGCGAGGACATCATCCGCATGCTGCTGCGCGAATGCGAGGCCGGGGGTGTCCAGCGCTGGCAACCGTGCACCGTGCACGCCGTGCGGCACACGGCCGCCCGCTTCGAACTCGACACGAGTGCCGGCGTCGTGGCCGGCGCCCGACTCGTCGTTGCAACGGGCGGCCTGTCGATTCCGCAGATCGGTGCCTCCGACTTCGGGTACCGGCTCGCTCGCCAGTTCGGCCACCGCGTGGTGCCTGCCCGGCCCGCCCTGGTGCCGCTCACGTTCGACGCTGCGGCCTGGGCGCCCTTCGCGGCGTTGGCGGGGGTGTCGCTCGAAGTGCGGATCGCCACCGACGAGGGCAAGGGGCGCGGCGAGTTCCTGGACGACCTGCTCTTCACGCACCGGGGTCTGAGCGGGCCCGCAGTGCTCCAGATTTCCAGCTACTGGCATCCCGGCCAGCCCATCGTCGTCGACCTCGTGCCCCACCTGCGCTTGAGCGAGGCACTGCGCGAAGCCAAAGCCCGCACGCGCAAGCACCTGCCGAACGAACTCGCCGCGTGGATGCCTGCCCGACTCGCCGACACCTGGCTCGCCCTCGGCGTGGAGGCCGAGGGCGCCACGCGCGGCGCCAAGCCAGGGAGTGGCCCCCCATACAAGGCCGGGCGCCGCGCCCTGTGTGCGCCCCCTGAACGGTGTCGGGAACTTTTTTTGCGGGCTGCGCTCTATCATGGCAAGCACGCAATGGTTTCTGTGTGCCGCGAAGCCCGGTCGATGCGGTGGTTGCCCGTGTTGGCTGGAAAACTCGCCGAGGCGGTTCTCCTCCTCCCTCCCTCCTCCTGTTGTCTCGGGGAGTGCTTCGCGGTACTTTTTTATTCCGTTACGCGGGCGGCAGGGTGTCCTGAAAGCTGGGGCGCTGCGACAGCCGCTCGTGCAACCGGGCCAGATTGGGGTAGGCGCTGCGCCAATCCACGGCGGGGAAGCGGAAGTCCAAATACCCCAAGGCCACGCCGACCGCGATGTCGGCCAGCGTCAGGTGGATGCCGTGGCAGTGCGCCCGGTCGCCCAACCCCAGGCTCATGGCCTTGAGTGCGCGCTGCGCCGCGGCCATTTGCCGATCCACCCAGGCTTGGCTGCGCTCGTGCGGCGCGCGGCCGCTCCACACCTGCTCCATGCGCGCGCTCACCGCCGCATCCAGCACGCCGTCGGCCAGGGCCTCCCAGGTTTTGACCTCGGCGCGCTCGCGCCCGCTGGCCGGGATCAGCTTGCCCACGGGCGACAGCGTGTCCAGATACTCCACGATGACGCGCGAGTCGAACACCGCCTCGCCGCCTTCCATCACCAGACAGGGCACTTTGCCCAGCGGGTTGGCGTCCGGCACCGAGCTGTCGGCGGCCCAGGGGTCGGCCTGCTCGAACTGGAAGTCGAGCTTCTTCTCGGCCATGACGATGCGCACCTTGCGCACGTAGGGGCTGGTGAGGCTGCCGATGAGCTTGAGTTTCATGGTCATGAGGAGCGGGTCGTGGCGGTGCCGTCGCCCCCATGGGGCCCCGGCGCCGGGGTGCCGATTGTAGAGAGGCCGGGCGCCTACAATCGGGGTCACTATGCAAGCCCACGCTGACGCCTCCCTTGCCGCGCCGGACGCCGCGCTGACCGCGCTGTCGCCGCTGGACGGCCGCTACGCCGCCAAGGTCGCCGCGCTGCGGCCGATCTTCAGCGAATACGGCTTCATGCACCGGCGCGTGCAGGTGGAGCTGACGTGGTTCGAGCGCCTGAGCGACCTGGGTCTGCCGGAATTCCCCCCGCTGTCGGCGGCGGCGCGCGCGCACCTGCGGCGCGTGGTGCGCGACTTTGCGCCGGCGGATGCGGCGGCGATCAAGGCGATCGAGAAGACCACCAACCACGACGTCAAGGCGGTGGAATACTGGATCCGCGGCCACGCCGAGCTGGGCGTGCCTGGGGTGTTCGCCGGCTGGCCGGAGCTGCAGCGCGCCGGCGAGTTCGTGCACTTTGCCTGCACGAGCGAAGACATCAACAACACCAGCCACGCGCTGCAGCTGCAGGCCGGCCGCGCGGTGCTGCTGCAGGGACTGGAGGCGATCCTCGCGCGGCTGCGCGAGCTGGCGCACGCCTGGGCCGAGGCGCCGATGCTGTCGCGCACGCACGGCCAGACCGCCAGCCCCACCACCGTCGGCAAGGAGCTGGCCAACGTGGTGGCGCGGCTCGAGGCGGCGCGCGAGCGCATCGCCGCGGTGCCGCTGCGCGCCAAGATGAACGGGGCGGTCGGCAACTACAACGCGCACCTGGCGGCCTACCCGGAGGTGGACTGGGAGGCGTTCGCCCGCAGCGTGGTGGAGACGCCGGCGCCGGGGCCGGACACGCCGCCGGAGGCGCCGGTTGGCCTCGGGCTGACGTTTCAGCCCTACAGCATCCAGATCGAGCCGCACGACTACATGGCCGAGCTGTTCGACGCCGTGGCGCGCAGCAACACCATCCTCGTCGATCTGGCGCGCGATGTCTGGGGCTACATCAGCCTGGGCTACTTCAAGCAGAAGCTCAAGGCCGGCGAGATCGGCTCCTCCACGATGCCGCACAAGGTCAACCCGATCGACTTCGAGAACGCCGAGGGCAACCTGGGGCTGGCCAACGCGCTGCTGCGCCACCTGAGCGAGAAGCTGCCGGTCAGCCGCTGGCAGCGTGACCTGACCGACTCCACCGTGCTGCGCAACATGGGCGTGGCGCTGGGCTACGCGGTGCTGGCGCACCAGTCGCTGCTGACGGGCCTGGGCAAGCTGGAGCTCAACGCCGCGGCCCTGGCGGCCGACCTGGACGCCGCGTGGGAGGTGCTGGCCGAGCCCATCCAGACCGTGATGCGCCGCTACGGCGTGCCGGGCGCCTACGAGCGGCTGAAGGCCGCCACGCGCGGCCAGCAGGTCACGCGCGAGGCGCTGCACGCGCTGATCGACGGCCTGCCGATTCCCGACGCGGAAAAGGCGCGCCTGCGCGCGCTCACCCCCGCCGGCTACACCGGCAAGGCCACCGAGCTGGCGCGGCGGATCTGACCGCACGCCCCGCAGCCGCCGCCGGGCGGCGGCACGGGCGTCACGGTGCCGGCCGGGCTTCCGTTGAAGGAGCGCCGGCGTGGGACGCGTCCGGCGCGGTCGCGCCCCGGCGCTCGACCGCCCGCTCGGCGTAGACGTTGAAGCGCCAGGCGCTGCCGTCGCGCGTGATGCGGCGCCAGACGGCGCGCTTCTCGCCGGGCGTCATCGCCGGCCAGTGCGTCACCTCGTCGTGCGTGCGGCCGCAGCCCTTGCAGACCGCATCGCCCTGGTTGGTGGAGCAGATGGCGATGCACGGCGTGTCCGGCGTGGTGTCGTACCACGCCTTCCAGGCCGCCCAGGCGGCGCGCGGCATGGTGCGTTCGTCGGCTTCGTCGGTGCGGTAATAGACCATCAGCGCGTAGACCTCGGCCAGCGCGCGCAGCTCGGGCCCCAGGGTCACGCCGTCGGGCGAAGGCTGGCGCGCGCGCCAGTGGTTGATCGCGGCCTCGATGTCGGTGATGTGAATGCCGGCCATGCGAATGTACGGGGTGAATGCCAAAAACGGGGGCTGCCCGGAATCGGGGCAATGATCTTAGCCGCAGCGGCGCGCGTGCGTCAGCGGCGTGGCGCCTGCTCGGCCAGCTGCTCACGCAGCAGGCCCTCGGCGTAGCGGGCGCGGGCGTCCAGCACGGACAGTTCCATCAGATCGTCCACCCCGCGCTCGCGCGCCAGCCGCTGGGCGGCGCGGAAGCGGTCCAACGCACCCGCCGGGTCCAGCCAGGCCAGCCGCGCTTCGCCCTCGGCGCGGGTGGCGCGCACGGGCTGGCCCAGCGCATGCTGCACCGCTGCCAGGGCGCTCCAGGCCCCGGCGTCCTGCGGATGCTCCACGCACCACGCCTGCAGCCGGGTCACGGCCCGTTGGGCCACGGGGCCGGGCAGCGCGGTCGCCGCTCCGGCCGCCAGCAGCAGCCCGGCGCGGCCCCCCGTATCCAGCCCCCGCTCCGCCCAGGTGGGCAGGGCCTGCCCTTCGGCGGACGGCAGGCGCGGGTCGGTGCGCAGCATCGACAGCAGCTCCAGGCGCAGCAGATCGGCCGCCAGCCGGGCATCGTCCGCATCCGCCGCCTCGCGCACGGCGGGCAGCAGGCGCAGCGCGCCGGGGGCGTCGCGCAGCCAGGCGCAGGCCAGCGCGCCGGCATACAAGCGCCCGGGGTCGCGTGCCGCGCGTCCGTCGTGTCCATCGAGCGCTGCGCTCGCGTGTGCCTGCAGCCGGTCTGGGGCCGGATCGGCCAGCACCCGCGCGCGCGCCGCCATGAAGGCGTGGCCGGTGGGCGACACGGGGCCGGCCGCCGCACCCGGCGTGCGGGCCGCCGCCTCCAACGGCAGGCGTGCCCGCATGTCGGCCACGCGCTCGGTGGTCAGCGGGTGGCTGCGCAAATAGGGGTAGCTGCCGTCGTCGTTCAGGCGGGCCGACTGTTGCAGCCGGTCGAACATGCCGATGAAGCCGTGGCCGTCGAAGCCTGCCGCCTGCAACACGGTCAGGCCGATGCGGTCGGCCTCGCGCTCCATGTCGCGCGAGAAGTTGAGCTGCCCCTGCATCGCCACCGCCTGGCCGCCCGCGATTGCCGCACTGGCGATATCGGCGTTGCGGGCCGCGCTGGCGGCCAGCGCCCCCAGCACCATCGCCGCCAGCACCAGGGGGGCCTGCTGGCTTTGCCGGCTCAGCAGCCGGGCGATGTGGCGCTGCGTGACATGGCACAGCTCGTGCGCGAGGACCGAGGCCAGCTCGTCCGCGCTGCCGGTCACGCCGATCAGCCCCAGGTGCACGCCCAGGTAGCCGCCGGGCAGCGCAAAGGCGTTGACCGTGCGGTCGCGGGCCAGCAGCAATTGCCAGGCGTAGCGCTCGGCCAACTCGTCCGACAGCTCGCCCCGGCGCCGCGCGGCCTGGAACAGCGGCCCCCAGATGCGCTGCAGGTAGTCGCCCAACACCGGGTCGTCCAGGTAGGCGGGGTCGCGGTAGATGGCTCGCGCGATCTGGTCGCCGATGCGCCGCTCCTCCGACAGCGTCAGATCCCCGCCATCGCCCAGCGCCGGCAGACCCGTGGCTGCACCAGCGCCCACCGGTACGGCCGCGCCGGCCACGCCCAGCCAGGGCAGCAGCGCGCGGGCGGTGGCCCCGGCAAATGCGCCCCGCAGGGCACCCGCCAGCCAGTCGCGTCGCCGGCAACCCAGCGGCGCCAGGCGCGGCGGGGCGTCGTCATCGGGCATGGCTGGCGTCGTGCGGTGAAGGGACTCGCTCATCCCCGTATGATGCCGCGTCGGTGCCGTGAATTCCCTGCCAGCCATGACCGCCTCCTCCCTCGCCCCCGAGACCGCTTCGCCACTCACCCATTTCGACGCCCAGGGCCAGGCCCACATGGTGGACGTCGGCGCCAAAGCCGCCACCCACCGCACGGCCGTGGCCGAGGGGCGCATCCGCATGCAGCCGGCGACGCTGGCCCTCATCCAGCAAGGCAGCGCCAAGAAGGGCGACGTGTTGGGGGTGGCGCGCATCGCGGGCATCATGGCGGCCAAGCGCACCAGCGATCTGATTCCGCTGTGCCATCCGATCGCGCTGACGCGCGTGGCGCTCGAGTTCGCCGTCGAGCCCGACGCCGCCGCCGTGCGCGTGCAGGCCACGGCGGAGACCGTCGGACCGACCGGGGTGGAGATGGAGGCCCTGACCGCCGTGCAGGTGGCGCTGCTGACCATTTACGACATGTGCAAGGCGGCCGATCGGGGCATGGTGATCACGGACGTTCGCCTGCTGGAAAAGCACGGCGGCAAGTCCGGCTCCTTCGTCAACCGGTGATGGCTGTGGCGGACCGTCCGATGAGGGTTGCAGGATGAAGCGAATCGTCCGATGGGGCCTGCCGCTGGCCGTGGTGGCGCTGATCGTGGGCCTGTCCGTGCGGGGGGTGATGCAGCGCCGCGCATCGACCGAGGTGGCGGTGTCCACCGCCCCTGCGGCGCTGGAGCTGGCCCCTGCCGATCTGGTGACGGCGCAGCGCCGGCCGGTGCTGCGCACGCTGCCGGTCAGCGGCACGGTGGAGGCGGTGCGCACCGCCCTGGTCAAGGCCAAGGTGGCGGCGGAGCTGCGCGAGCTGACGGTGCGCGAAGGCCAGGCCGTGCGGGCGGGGCAGGTGCTTGGGCGGCTGGATGCCACCGAGTTCGAGGCCCGCGTGCGCCAGGCGCGGCAGCAGGCGGAATCGGCCCGCGCCCAGCTGGAGATTGCCGAGCGCACGCTGCAGAACAACCGGGCCTTGGTGGAGCAGGGCTTCATCTCGCGCAACGCGCTGGACACGGCGGTGTCGAATGCGGCCGGGGCGCGCGCCGGCCTGCTGGCGGCCGAGGCCGCGGCGGACGTGGCGCGCAAGGCGCTGGACGACACGGTGCTGCGCGCGCCCATCGACGGCTGGGTGTCGCAGCGCTTCGTGCAGCCCGGCGAGCGCGTGGCGGTGGATGCGCGGGTGCTGGAAATCGTGGACCTGAGCGCGCTGGAACTGCGCGCCGCGTTGCCGCCCGAACAGGTGGGGGCGGTGCGCGTGGGCGCCCCCGCGACGCTGCGGGTGGACGGTTTGCCGGAGCCGGTGCCGGCGCGCGTGGTGCGCCTCAACCCCAGCGTGCAGGCGGGCACTCGGGCGGTGCCGGTCTATCTGGCGCTCCAGGCGCGTGACGGCCTGCGCCACGGGCTGTTTGCCACCGGCCGCATCGAGGTGGCGCGCGAGACGGCCCTGGCGCTGCCCGAGTCGGCCGTGCGGCTGGATGCGCCCCAGCCCTATGTGTGGCTGCTGCAGACGGATCGCCTGGTGCGCCGCACGGTCGAGGTGGAGGCCAGCGCCGAAGCCGATGGGGAGCCGGTGCGCATCATCCGCAGCGGGCTGGCCGACGGTGACCGGGTGCTGGCGGGCACCATCGGGGGCGTGCGCGATGGCACGGCCGTGCGCCTGAGTGCGGCCTCCGCCGGCCAGTGAGGGCGCGCGTCCATGTGGTTCACCCGCGTCTCCATCGCCAACCCGGTGTTGGCCACGATGGTCATGCTGGCCTTCGTGGTGCTGGGGCTGTTTTCGTTGCAGCGGCTCAAGGTCGATCAGTTCCCGGACGTGGAGTTTCCCGTCGTCGTGGTGCAGGTCGAGTATCCCGGTGCCTCGCCCGAGATCGTCGAGACCGAAGTCACCAAGAAGATCGAGGAGGCGGTCAACTCGATCGCGGGCATCAACCAGCTTTTCTCGCGCAGCTACGACAGCCAGTCGGTCGTGATCGTGCAGTTCAATCTGGACGTCAACGGCCGCCAGGCCGCCGAGGATGTGCGCGAAAAGGTGGCCGGCATCCGCGCCCAGTTGCGCGACGAGGTCCGCGAGCCGCGGGTGCTGCGCTTCGACCCGGCCTCGCGGCCGATCTACACGCTGGCGCTGACCTCGCCCGACGGCAGCCGCAGCCCGGTGGAGCTGACCACCTACGCCGACCAGGTGGTCAAGAAGCGGCTGGAGAATGTGCGCGGCGTGGGCTCGGTGACGCTGGTGGGCGGGGTGGCGCGCGAGATCAACCTCTACCTCAAGCCCGAGGCGATGGAGGCCTACGGCATTGGCGTGGAGCAGGTGCTGCAGGCCGTGCGCACCGAAAACCAGGACCTGCCCGCCGGCTCGCTGCACTCCCGCGAGGCGGAACGGGTGGTGCAGGTCAAGGGGCGCTTGCCCGAGCCCGAGGCCTTTCGCGACCTGATCGTGGCGCGCCGGGGAACGGGCGTCAGCACGGTCCCGGTGCGGCTGGGGCAGATTGCCGATGTCGTCGATGGCCCGCAGGAGGTGGAGAGCCTGGCGCTGTTCGACGGCCGCCGCACGCTGGCGCTGGATGTGCAAAAGGCCCAGGGCGAAAACACCATCGACGTGGTGGACGGCCTCAACCGCGTGGCGTCGCAACTGCGCGCCGAACTGCCCGCCGGGATGGCCATCGACGTGGTGCGCGACAACGCCCGCCCCATCCGCGTGGCGGTCACCAACGTGCGCCAGACGCTCATCGAGGGCGCGGTGCTCACGGTGGCCATCGTGTTTTTGTTTCTCAACTCGTGGCGCTCGACGGTCATCACCGGGTTGACGCTGCCCATTGCGCTGATCGGCACCTTCTTGTTCATGTACGGGTTTGGCTTCTCGATCAACATGATCACGCTGATGGCGCTGAGCCTGTGCGTGGGCCTGCTGATCGACGACGCCATCGTCGTGCGCGAGAACATCGTGCGCCATGTGCAGATGGGCAAGGACGCGCACCGCGCCGCCCTCGACGGCACGCACGAAATCGGTCTGGCCGTGCTGGCCACGACGCTGTCCATCGTCGCGGTGTTCCTGCCCATCGGCTTCATGGGCGGCATCATCGGCAAGTTCTTCCACGAGTTCGGCATCACCATCGTGGCGGCGGTGCTGATCTCGATGTTCGTCAGCTTCACCCTCGACCCCATGCTCTCCAGCGTCTGGCACGACCCGGCCATCCACGCCGAGGGGCAGCCGGCGTCGCGCCGCACCCTGTACGACCGCACGCTGGGGCGGCTGACCGCGGCGGTCGAGCGTTTCACCCACCGGCTGGGGCAGGGGTACCAGGCCCTGCTGGCCTGGTCGCTGGCGCACCGGCGCACCACGCTGGCCGTGGCCGCCGGCAGTCTGGTGGCGAGTTTTGCGCTGGTGCCGGTGATGGGCACGGAGTTCGTGCCCAAGGCCGATTTTTCCGAGACGACGCTCAGCTTCTACACCCCCACCGGCTCGTCCATCGAGGTGACCGAGGCCAAGGCCCGGCAGGTGGACGCCATCCTGCGCGAATTTCCGGAGGTGCAATACACCCTGACCACGATCAACACCGGATCGGCCCAGGGGCGCAATGTGGCCACCGTCTATGTGCGCCTGGTCGACCGCAAGGCCCGCCAGCGCAGCGTGGACCAAATGTCGGCCGTGCTGCGCGAGCGGCTGGCGCGCGTGCCCGGCATCACCGTCACGCACGTGGGCCTGCTGGACCCGGTGGGGGGCAGCAAGCCGATTTCGGTGTCGCTGCAGGGCGCCGATTTGCAGGCGCTGCAGCGCCTGACCGATCAGGTCACCGAGCGGCTGCGGCACATCCCCGGGCTGGTGGATCTGGACACCAGCATGAAGCCGAACAAGCCCACGGTGGACATCGTGGTGCGGCGCGACGCCGCCTCCGACCTGGGGTTGAGCGTGGGCAGCGTCACCCAGGCGCTGCGCGGCCTGATCGCCGGCCAGACCGTGGGCAACTGGCGCGCGGCGGATGACCAGAGCTACGACGTCAAGGTCCGCCTGGCGCCGCAGGCGCGCGAGTCGGTCGATACGCTGCAGCACCTGACGCTGACCGTCACCGGCCCGGACGGCACGCCGCGCGCCATCCGGCTGGCGCAGATCGCGGACATTCGGCCCTCGACCGGGCCCAACCAGATCAACCGGCGCGATCTGGCGCGCGAGGTGGAAATCACCGCCAACGTCGCCGGCCGCTCGCTCGGCGAGGTCTCGGCCGATATCCGGCGCGTGCTCGACAGCACCGACTTTCCGCCCGGCTACCGCGCCAAGTTCGGCGGCTCCACCAAGGACATGCAGGAGTCCTTCGGCTACGCGCTGTCGGCGCTGGCGCTGGCGGTGATCTTCATCTACATGATCCTGGCTTCGCAGTTCAAGAGCTTCCTGCAGCCGATCGCGCTGATGTCGTCGCTGCCGCTGACGCTGATCGGCGTGGTGCTCATCCTGCTGATGTTCGGCTCCACGCTCAACCTGTTTTCCATCATCGGCGTGATCATGCTGATGGGGCTGGTCACCAAGAACGCTATCCTGCTGGTGGACTTTGCCAACCGCGCGCGCGCCGGTGCCAGCGGCGAGGGGCTGGCCGGCGAGAAGCTGGACCGCGAAGCGGCCCTGCTGCTGGCGGCACGGGTGCGGCTGCGCCCCATCCTGATGACGACGCTGGCCATGGTGTTCGGCATGGTGCCGCTGGCGTTTGCGCTGTCGGAAGGCTCGGAGCAGCGCGCCCCCATGGGGCAGGCCGTCATCGGGGGTGTGGTGACCTCGTCGCTGCTGACGCTGGTGGTGGTACCGGTCATCTACTGCTATCTGGACGATTGGGCCGCGTGGTGGCGGCGTCGGCTGCGACGCGATGGGGGCCGCGATGCCAGCCCATCCTGACGGGCAGGCGCCGTCTCCAACCCCGACCCTAGGGCCGGCGGCGGGGGTGCGCCTGCCGTCGCTGCGGGCCAGTCTGTACGCGCTGGTGTGGGTGTGCGTGTTGCCGGCCGTCGGGTCGGACGCGGCCGCCCGCGGGTGGCGGCCGGCTCCGGCACCGGGGGTCAGTAGCGGTAGACGCCGCGCCCGGTCTTGCGGCCCAGGTAGCCGGCGGCCACCATCTCCTTGAGCAGCGGGCAGGGGCGGTACTTGCTGTCGTTGAACTCGGCAAAGTACACGTTCATCACCGCCAGGCAGACGTCCAGCCCGATCATGTCGGCCAGCGCCAGCGGCCCGATCGGGTGGTTGCAGCCGAGCTTCATGCCGGCGTCGATGTCCTCGGGGCTGGCCAGCCCCTCGGCCAGCACGAAGAAGGCCTCGTTGATCATCGGCACGAGGATGCGGTTGACGACGAAGCCGGGCGAGTTTTTCACCGTGATCGGCGTCTTGCCGAGCTGGAGCGCCAGGTCGCGCACGGCGTCGTGCGTGGTGTCGCTGGTCTGCAGGCCGCGGATGATTTCCACCAGCGCCATCATCGGCACCGGGTTGAAGAAGTGCATGCCGATGAAGCGGTCGGCGCGCCCGGTGACGGCGGCCAGTTGCGTGATGCTGATCGAGCTGGTGTTGGTGGCGACGATGGCCTCGGGCGCCAGCAGGCCGTCGAGCTGGCGCAGGATCTTGAGCTTGAGCTCCAGGTTCTCGGTGGCGGCCTCGATGACGAGCTGCGCGCCCTGGAGGTCGTCGTAGCGGGTCGAGGTGCGGATGCGCGCCAGCGCCGCGTCCTTGTCGGCAGTGGTGATTTTTTCTTTCTTGATCAGGCGGTCCAGGCTGCCGGCGATGGTGGCCAGGCCCTTGGCCAGCGCGGCGTCGCTGACGTCGATCATGACGACGTTCAGGCCGCTGGTCGCGCAAGCCTGCGCGATGCCGTTGCCCATGGTGCCGGCGCCGACGATGCCGATGGTGTCGATGGACATATCGATAGCTCCTCTCGGGGTGGAATGCAAAGCATCGATTATGCGGTGCCCCAAAACGAACACCCCGCGGCGCAGGCCGCGGGGTGTCGCGCAGACGAAGGGCCGGTTCCTTGGGAACGGGCCCCGGTCTCGATCAGGCCTTGGCCGCGCGCGGCGACTTGGTGGCGTTGACCGCGGTGGTGGCCACGGCCTTCAGGTTGGCTTCGGCCAGTTCGGTGGCTTGCTTGACGGCCTTTTGCACCGACTCCATCGCCGCCGCGGCGGTGGACACGGCGTTCTTGACGGCGGCCACGGCCGGCTCGCTGCCCTGGGGCGCGTTCTTGACGGCGCTGTCCAGCGCGCTGACGAACTGCTTTTGCGCTTCGGCGGCCTGGGCCTCGGCGACCTTGGCGAACTCGGCGCTCAGGCTGGAGGCGATGTCGTACACATGGCGGTTGTAGGCGGCGACCTTTTCGCCGACGGGCTGCAGCATGGCGTTTTGCAGGGCGACCAGATCCTGCATGTCCTTCACGCCCAGGAAGGCCTGGGTGTGCTCGGCCGTTTCGGCCATCAGCGTCTTGGCGGTTTGCAGGTTCAGCTCGGTCAGCTTTTCGACGCCGGCCAGCGCTTTTTCGCCCAGGTCGAACGCGGTGGCGGCGTTCTTCTTGTGCAGGGCGACGATTTGTTCGATGGTCATCATGGTGGGACTCCTTGTGAGCGGGTGGATGGGCAATGGGCCATGGCGCGCAACCTGCCTGAAGGGCGTCCGTCCGGTGATGGTGTCCGGCGGTTTATGCTGCGCTGCAACATGACCCTTAGTATAGGGGGGCGCGCCGGAAATGCAAGCGTTTTTGTTGCGCTGCAGCAAAAAAGCGACGAGCGGTCACCCCACGCGCCCGCCGCTCTGCGCTCACCGTTGCAGCGGCAGCTCCACATGCCGCAGGTCCGGGTCCTCCGGGTGGGGGGTGATGGCAAAGCCCAGTCGCTCCACCAGGCCGAGCATGCCCTTGTTCTCGCGCAGCACGGTGCCGACGATGCGGCGCGTACCGTGGCCGCGCAGGTAGCGGATCAGCCGCTCCATCAGCAGCCGCCCCAGGCCCATGCCCTTGAGGTCGGAGCGCACCAGGATGCCGTATTCGGCCGTGTCGTTGTCGGGGTCGCAGATGCCGCGCACCACGCCAATGGTCTCCGGCGTGCCGTCGGGCCCGACGCGGGTGGCGATGAAGGCCATCTCGCGGTCGTAGTCGATCTGGGTCAGGCGGGCAAGTTCGCTGTGCTCGATGCTGCGCCGGCTGTAGAAGATGCGCAGGCGGATGTCCTCGGGGTCCACCCGCTCCAGGAAGGCCAGGTGCTGGGCTTCGTCCTCGGGGCGGATAGGGCGCACGGTCAGGGTCTGGCCGTGCCAGTCCAGGGTTTCGACCAGCTCTTGCGGGTAGGGGCGGATGGCAAAGCGCGCCGCGCCGGCGGGGCGCTCGGCGCTGATGCGCACCCGGGCATCCAGCGCGACCGCGCCGTCCGCGTCCACGACCAGCGGGTTGATGTCGATCTCGGCGATTTCCGGCACGTCGGCCAGCAGTTGCGAGACGGCCAGCAGCGCGGCGTGGATGGAGGGGCGGTGGGCCGGGGGCACGTCGCGGTAGCCGCGCAGCAGCCGCGCGATGCGGGTGCGCTCGATCAGGGATTCGGCCAGCGCGACGTTGAGCGGGGGCAGCGCCAGCGCGCGGTCGGCCAGTACCTCGACGGCCGTGCCGCCCTGGCCGAACAGAATCACCGGGCCGAACAGCGGGTCGATGCTGGCGCCGATGATCAGCTCGTGCGCATGGCGCCGCCGGACCATGGGTTGCACGGTGAAGCCCTCGATGCGGGCGTCGGGCCGGCGCTGGGCCACCCGCTCGAGCATGGCGCGGGCGGCCTCGAGCACCTCTTGCGCGTCGTGCAGATTGAGCCTCACCCCGCCGACGTCGGACTTGTGGGTGATGTCGGTGGACAGGATTTTGAGCACCACCGGGTAGCCGAGCGCATCGGCCGCGGCGACGGCGGCCTGGGGGTCGGCGGGGACGCTGCGCAGCGGGGTGACGGGCACGCCCGCGCGCCGCAGCAGCTCCTTGGCCTGGGGCTCGGTCAGCCACTCGCTGCCGGCGGCCAGCGCCTCGCGCACCAGTTGGCGGATGCCGTCCAGATCGGGCGCCAGCCCCTCGGGCAGGGCGGGCGGGGTTTCCATCAGCTCCGCCTGGTGGCGGTGGTACTGCCGCAGGAACGAGAAGGCGCGCACCGCCTCTTCGGGCGTGGGGTAGTCGGGGATGCCCGCGGCGCGAAAACGCGCCCGCGCCGCCGCCACGGCGCCGTGGCCCAGCCAGCAGCCCAGCACGCGCGGGGGGCGTTCGGTGGCCAGCGGCAGCAAGGCTTCGGCGATGGTGTCGCTGGGGACGATGGCGGTGGGGGCCTGGATGAACAGGATGGCGCTGTCGCGGTCCTCGCGCAGGATGCGCAGCGCATCCACATAGCGTTGGGCGGGCGCATCGCCGATGATGTCCACCGGGTTGGCGCGCGACCAGTTGCCGGGCAGCACGGCGTCCAGCCGCGCGACGGTGTCGGGGCTCAGGCTCGCCAGCTCCACGCCCATGTGCGCGGCGGCATCGGCCGCCATCACGCCCGCGCCGCCGCCGTTGGTCAGCACCAGCAGCCGCTCGCTGCGGTTGTCGCGGAAGCGCGCCAGCAGCTCCACCGCCAGAAAGAGCTGGTGCAGGGTGTTGACGCGCAGCATGCCCGCGCGCGAGATGGCGGCATCGAACACGTCGTCGGACCCCGCCAGCGCCCCGGTGTGCGAGGCGGCCGCGCGGCTGCCCTGCGCCGAGCGGCCGGCCTTGACCAGGATCACCGGTTTGTTGCGGGCCGCGGCCCGGGCCGCGGACATGAACTTGCGCGGCGCCGTGACCGACTCCACATACATCAGAATGGCGCGGGTGCGCGCGTCGCTGCCCAGGTAGTCGAGCATGTCGCCGAAGTCCACATCGGCGTGCTCGCCCAGCGAGACGAAGTGCGAGAAGCCGATGCCCCGGTCGTTGGCCCAGTCCAACACCGCCGTGACCAGTGCGCCCGACTGCGAGACGAAGGCGATGTTGCCGGGCTGGGCATCGGCGTGGGCGAAGCTGGCGTTGAGCCCCAGGTGGGGCACCAGCATGCCGATGCAGTTGGGCCCCAGGATGCGCAGCGTGTGGCGGCGCGCGGCGTCGAGCATGGCCTGTTTGTGCGCGGCATCCAGCCCGGCGGTGACCACCACCGCGGCCCGCGTGCCGCGCTCGCCCAGGCGGGCGATCAGGCCGGGGACGGTGGCGGGTGGGGTGCAGATGACGGCCAGGTCCGGGGCGACCGGCAGATCGGCCAGATCGCGCGCCACGGGTACGCCCAGGTCGGGCTGGCGCGGGTTGACCGCAAACAGCTCCCCCTGAAAACCGCGGGACAGGTTGCGCCAGACCGTGCCGCCGACGCTGTGCGGCCGGTCGGACGCACCGAACACCGCCACACGGCGGGGGGCGAACAAAAATTCGAGGTTGCGGATGCTCATCGCGGTGGGGGCTCCGTGGCGGGCGATCTGGCCGATCTGCCGGTCGCCCCGGACC
>NZ_VJOO01000039.1 GCF_007556755.1 Tepidimonas fonticaldi
CGGATCCTGGGTGTCGTGGTGGCGTTCTTGTGCAGCCTCAGATGCATCGTTTCAGCTCCAGCATGACCTCTCGGGCCAAGAGTAAACCACGGCGTGAACCAATTAACCAATCATCCGGGACACGACACCTGTATTTGTTCCCGGCAAGCACAGTCAGACCTTCCCGTAGGGTGAAGGTGTGCTCAGGATTGGTGGATGTCGGAATTTCAGGCGTGACGGGGCCTCGGCTGCCGGCACCGATGACCGTGACTCGCAAACTTGTCAGTCGAGAACTACGCTGCCCAGCGATAGCTCGAGTGCAGGCCGCCCAGCCACTTCTGGCGCACGAGCTTTTTTGGCGTTTTGAAGAAGTCCGGATCGTTGACCGCAGGGTGGTTGGTCATATCCGGCAGGATCGGCGGCTCCACGCCACAAGCCATGTGCGGGCGGGCGGTGTTGTAGTACTGCCGGAACTGCGTGAGCAACCGGTTCAGATGCCGGTCGTGAATGGGCTGAACATCGCGCAGAAGCTCGTCTTGCAGCGTGCGATGAAAGCGCTCGACCACCGCGTTTTGCCAGGGGCACTTGTAGCCGATGCGGATGGTCTTGATGCCCATGGCCGGCAGCGTCTGCTTGACGATGGGCAGGAAGATGCTGTCTCTGTCCATCACGATGGCCTCGGGCAGCGCATCCATATCCATGAACGCATTGCGCAGCTGCTGGGCCACCCATTCGGCTGTGGGATGGTAGGTGGCCCGAGACCAGTGCAGCACACGGCGGCCATGATCGATGAGGTTGAGCACGGCCAGGGTGTTGCCGGCCAAGTCGGATGCGCTCTTGAAATCGATGGCCATGACGTGCTGGTTGTAGAGCGTCGCCACCCAGCCAGGTTCTTCCTCGCGCGGCGGGCGCTTGCCCTTCGGGCTGGGCTTGAAGCCGTGGGCCTTGAGGATCTGCGCCACGGTCTTTTTGCTGATGCGAAACTTCAGCTCCCCACCCGAAATCATGCGGGCAATGTGCCCGGCGCTGTAGCGCGGGTGGTCGCGCTTGATGGCGACGATGGCATCCACAATGAACGGCGGTGTTGGCGGCCGGCCCCGCGCTTTGCCTTCGGCGATCTTCATCGCGTGCCGTCGCCGCGCCCCGGCTTGCAGCCAGCGAATATAGGCGCCAGGCGAAAATCGCATGAAGCGGGTCAGCCACGGAAAGTGGAGACGCAGCCAGGCAATCAGCCGCTTTTGCCACCTCTGCAGCGTCGGCCGCGTGCGCACTAAGCGCCGCTGAGCCGGGGGCGTGCGCCGGCCTTGGGCAGACACCACCTTGCAGTGCAGGCTCTTGAGTTCAAGTGACAGCACCTGCAACTGCAAGCGCCGCTGCGCCCAGGCAATGCGATCCCGCCGGTAGCGGCGCACGCTCAAGCGGCCCAGCACGAAGCCGACGGCCAAGGTCAGCAGACCTAACGCCATCCCCATCCCAGCTCCTCTTTCCAAACCAAAAGCCGCAGAGGATACGCCGCGCGGTGCGCCGGCGGTCAGGCCTGGGTGCGGTGAACGCTACCGTTGCCAGAACGCGCGCTCCAGCCAGCCTTGTGGGAAACCCAGCCGATCCAGGCGCACCTTCGGATGTTGCGCCAACAATTCAGCCAGCCGTTCGCCCCAGCGAGTGCTGGGAGAGACGACGCGAAGCAGGGCTTCGATCACGGCGGCCTGAGCGTAAAAGCGTGTCGTGTCGTGCAGCTTTTCGGACAAGTGCCGTGCGGCAATGGGCTTGATGGTGAAAACCCGATTCCACAACCGCTGTCTCGCTGGCTCGGTGTTGATCCTCCTGATGGAAGTCGCGCTGGACTACGGCGGATTTGACAAACAGCCCGTCAGCGAGGCGTGGTGGCAACTGGTGATCATCCTCACCACGTTGCTGCCGGTGGCCATGGCGGCCTACTGGTTGCAGCGCTGGAGCGAGATCAACCGACAAGAGTTCAACGAACGGCGCCGCCATTCGTGCAAAAACGGCGAAGGGGGCAACGGGGAACGCTAGCGTCAGTTTTGGCCGAAAAATCACAACCGCCGCCGCTGAAGGGCTGCGCCGTCACGTTGGCTGTACTCAGCACCCAGGCGCAGAGCTTCAACGAGCAGCGGCTGCCGATCCTCAAGGCCTTGCAGGTGATTTGACCCCCGCCAAATCCCGCAACACCGCCACCTTGTCGGTGCGCTCCCAGGTGAATTCCGGCTCGTCGCGGCCGAAGTGGCCGTAGGCGGCGGTCTTGCCGTAGATCGGGCGCAGCAGGTCCAGCATCTGGATGATGCCCTTGGGCCGCAGGTCGAACACCTCGTTGACAATGCGAGCGATCTGCTCGTCCGGGATGACGCCCGTGCCCTCGGTGTAGACGGTGACGTTGATCGGCCGCGCCACGCCGATGGCGTAGCTGACCTGGATCTGGCACTGGCGCGCCAGCCCCGCGGCGACGATGTTCTTGGCCACATAGCGCGCGGCGTAGGCGGCGGAGCGGTCGACCTTGGTCGGGTCCTTGCCGCTGAAGGCGCCGCCGCCGTGCGGGCAGGCGCCGCCGTAGGTGTCGACGATGATCTTGCGCCCGGTCAGGCCGCAGTCACCCTGCGGGCCGCCGATGACGAAGCGACCCGTCGGGTTGATGAGGTAGCGGGTGTTGTGCAGCCACTCCTTGGGCAACACGGGCTTGATGATCTCCTCGATGCAGGCCTCGATGAACGCCGGCTTCATGTGCTTGCCGTCGCTCATCTCGGGGCTGTGCTGGCTGGACAGCACCACGGTGTCGATGCTGTGCGGGCGGCCGTCGACGTAGCGCATCGTGATCTGGCTCTTGGCGTCGGGGCGAAGGAAGGGCAGGCGCCCGTCCTTGCGCAGCTGCGCCTGGCGCTCGACGATGCGGTGCGCGTAGTAGATCGGCGCCGGCATCAGTTCGGGCGTCTCGTCGCAGGCGTAGCCGAACATCAGACCCTGGTCGCCGGCGCCGGTGTTGAGGTAGTCGTCGCTGGCGTGGTCGACGCCCTGCGCGATGTCGTTGCTCTGCTTGTCGTAGGCCACCAGCACCGCGCAGCCCTTGTAGTCGATGCCGTACTCGGTGTTGTCGTAGCCGATGCGCTTGATGGTGTTGCGCGCGACCTGGATGTAGTCCACGTGCGCGTTGGTGGTGATCTCGCCGGCCAGCACGACGAGCCCCGTGTTGCACAGCGTCTCGGCCGCCACGCGGCTGCGCGGGTCCTGCTCGAAAATCGCATCCAGGATGGCGTCCGAGATCTGGTCGGCCACCTTGTCCGGGTGGCCTTCGGACACCGATTCGCTGGTGAAGAGGAAGTCGTTCGCCATGGCTATACACTCCTGTCGTTGGGTTGCCGGCGTTTCGCCGGCCCCAAACGGGCGTGTTGGCGAACGCTTTAGCGGCATTTGTGAATCGCCCGCAAGTAGTTCGGTAACTCGGCGATGGGGCGAAGTGTAGCCGAAGCCGGCCTGAGCCGGGGAATCCGGGCGGGGTATGGGGGTAGAGGGCCGGGTGCAATCTCCGGAATCCATGCGCATCGATTCCGGAATTTTCGGCCATTCAATCCGATCTTTACGATATCATCGCCCGATGTTTCCGCCCGCTTTGTACCCTCGTTGGGTAGAGCCGCGCCTGATCGAGGCCATGCAAGACACGCCGGTGGTGCTGCTGGCCGGTCCGCGCCAGTCGGGCAAGACCACGCTGGTGCGACAGATTGCGCAGAGGGCGGGTCTGCGGTATCTGACCCTGGACGATGCCGTGACGCTGCTTTCGGCGCGGGAGGACCCGGTGGGCCTGGTCCGTGGTTTGGATCGTGCGGTGATCGACGAGGTGCAGCGTGCGCCGCAGTTGCTGCTGGCCCTGAAGAAGAGCGTGGATGAGGACCGCCGCGCCGGCCGGTTCGTGCTGACGGGGTCTGCCAACCTGATGGCGCTGCCCACGGTGGCGGATTCGCTCGCCGGCCGTATGGAGACCCTGCATCTGCTGCCGCTGGCGCAGGGGGAGATCGAGCGACGCACCGACAACTGGATCGACCAAGTGTTTGCGGGCCGCCTGCTGCGGGCGGACCGGCCGGCGCTGGGGGCCGACTTGACCGAGCGCGTGCTGCGGGGCGGGTATCCGGAGGCGGTGGCGCGTGCCACACCGCGCCGGCGCGCGGCATGGGCGCGGCAGTATTTGCAGGCCATCCTGCAGCGCGACGTGCGCGAGGTGGCCAGCATCGACAAGCTGGACCAATTGCCCCGCTTTTTGCGGGCGCTGGCGCAGATGGCGGGGCAAATGTGCAACCACACCCGCCTGGGTGCCGAGGTGGGCCTGGACGGCAAGACGGCGGCCCGTTACCTGGGCGTGTTCGAGCAGCTCTACCTCCTGCGACGGGTGGATGTGTGGGCGCGCAATGGCCTGAGCCGGATCGTCAAGACGCCGAAGCTGCAGTTCACGGACGCCGGCTTGCTGGCCGCGCTGCTGGATCTGACCCCGGAAGCGGTGCAGCGGGACCGGGTCCCGTACGGGCATGTGCTGGAAACCTTTGTCTTTGCCGAATTGCTCAAGCTGGCCAGCGTGGCGCAGGGGCAATACCGGCTGCTGTATTACCGGGACGCGGACAAGGTCGAAGTGGATGTGGTGATCGAGGATGCCGCCGGCCACGTCGTGGGCGTGGAGGTGAAGGCGGCGGCGACCGTGGGCGAGCGGGATTGGCGCGGCTTGACCAAGCTGCGGACGGTGGCAGGGGAGCGGTTTCGGATGGGCGTGCTGCTTTATGACGGGGCCGAAACCCTGCCCATGGGGGTCGGCCTGTGGGCCCTGCCGCTGTCCAGCCTGTGGGGGAGCACGCCGTGAGGGCCTGGTTCGCGGTGCTGTCCCGCTGGCCCCTCCTGGCCCTGCACGCCCTGGGCTGGTGCGCGGGCTGGGGGGTGTGGCTGGCGTCGCCCACCTACCGCCGCCGGTGGTGGGCGCACACCCGGCAGGCTGGCTTGAGCGGGCGCGCGCGCTGGGCATCGATCGGGGCGGCCGGGCAGCAGGTGGCGGAGCTGCCGCGTCTGTGGTTTGGGCCGCCCGTGCCCGTCGGTTGGGAGGGGGCGGCGCACATCGAGGCGGCGCTGGCCCAGCGGCGCGGGGTGCTGTTTTTGACGCCGCACCTGGGGTGCTTCGAGGTCACGCCGCGCGCCTATGCCGAGCGGTTTGGCGTGCCGCACGCCGCGCCGATCACCGTGCTGTACCGGCCTTCGCGCCACGCGGCGTTGGATGCGCTGCTGCGGCAGGCGCGGCAGCGCCCGGGCATGGCCGCGGCACCCACGACGCTGGCCGGGGTGCGGCAGCTCATGCAGGCCCTGCGCCGTGGCGAGGCCGTGGGCCTGCTGCCCGACCAGGTGCCGCCGCAGGGGCTGGGCGTGTGGGCGCCGTTTTTTGGCCGGCCGGCCTACACCATGACGCTGGCGGCGCGGCTGGCGCAGCAGCCCGGGGTGCAGGTGCTGCTCGCGTGGGGGCAACGGCTGCCGTGGGGCCGCGGCTATGTGGTGCATGTGCAGCCGTGGGCGCAGGCGATGGACGAGCCGCTGGCCACCGACCCGGCGCAGGCGGCGGCCCAGATCAACCGGGCGATGGAGCTGCTGATTCGCCGCTGCCCCGAGCAGTACCTGTGGGGCTACGCGCGCTACAAATCACCCCGCGAATCACCCCGCCCCCTCGGGTGAGGGCAGAAACCCGCCGATCAACGCCAGCACCTGCGCCGGTTGCTCGTGCAGCAGCCAGTGCGAGGCTTGCGGCAGCCGTTCGATGTGCAGGTCCGGCACCCAGTCGCTCAGCCCGTCCAGCAGGCCGGGCAGCAGGGCCTGGTCCTGCAGGCCCCAGACGACCCGCGTCGGCACCCGTACGCGCAGCAGCTCATCGGGCAGCTCCACCCCCGCCGCGCCGGGGTCGTCCGCAGTGGGTGGCCGCAAGGGCGAGGCGACGTAGTAGTTCAGCCCGCCTTGCAACCCCATCGCCCACACGGCCTCGTACTGCGCCTGCAGGGCTGGCGTCAGCCAGGCCGAGGTGTCCGACATGCCCCGAAAGAACGCCCACAGCCGGGCATAGCCGTTGGCCGACAGGCGTTGCGCCGCGTCGGGCCGGGCCAGAAAGTTCATGTAGGCGCTGGCGGCCTGTTGTGCGGGGGAGTGGCGCAGGTCGCGCCAAAACGCGCCCGGATGGGGCGAGTTCAGGATGATCAGCCGTTGCAGCCGCTGTGGTTGCAGCGCAGCCAGGTTCCACGCCACAGCGCCGCCCCAGTCGTGGGCGACCACGGCGGCGACGCGGCCGGGGGTGGGGCCCGCAGCGGTGACGGCGTCGATCAGCGCGGCGATGTCCTGCATCAGGTGACGAGCCCGGTAAGCCTCGGCCGTGGCTGGGGCGCTGGAGCGCTCGTAGCCGCGCAGATTGGGCGCGATGCAGCGCCAGCCGCCATGCTCTGGCTTGGCAAACCGCACCAGCGCCTCGTCCCAGACGAAGGCGGCTTCCGGGAAGCCGTGCAAAAACAGCAGTACGGGCCGGCCGGTCTGGCCGGCGGCACGCACGCTCAGGGTGATGCCGTGCGGCAGCGGGAGCGAGAAGGTTTCGATCATGGGCGCGGGCTCCGGGGTGGGCCCCGCCGCGCCAGGAGTCAGGTGGTTGAGGCCGCGGCCGCGGGATGCGACCAGTCCCACAGCCGCAGGGCCACCTCGTCCACGCCCTGGCGCTTGAGGGCGGAGAACAGCATCGCATCGCCCCCAGCGGTCTGCAGTCGCGCAATCGACAGCGCCTTGGCCTGCTCCTGCCGCGAGAGCTTGTCCGCCTTGGTCAGCAGCACCAGAAAGTCCAACCCCTGCTCGACGCGCGGGCGGATGATGTCCAGCAGCGCCTCATCCAGCTCCGTCAGGCCCAGCCGCGCGTCGCACAGCATCACCACCGCGCGCAGATTGGGCCGGCTGACCAAGTAGTTGGCCATGACCTGTTGCCAGCGCCGCTTGGCGGCCTGCGGCACGGCGGCGTAGCCGTAGCCGGGCAGGTCCGCCAGCACCGCGTCGGTGGCGCCCTGCTTGCCCAGGGCGAAGAGCACGATGCTTTGCGTGCGGCCCGGCATCTTCGACGCGAAGGCCAGTTGCCGCTGCTGCGCGAGGGTGTTGATGCAGGTGGATTTGCCGGCGTTGGAGCGGCCAACGAAAGCGATCTCGGGCGCGGCCAGGGGGGGCAGGTGCTGCAGTTGCGGCGCTTCGGTCAAAAAGCGGGCTGTGTGCAGCCAGGCGCGCGCCTGGGCCGCGGCCGTGGGGGAGGGGGTGGGCGTCGTCATACAGGGCGGTTTCGGGGCCATTGTAGAATCTGGCGGTTATTCCGATGCGTCGGGGCCGGCCCCGGCCCGCACTTTCACGCGCCCACACAGCGACCACACCATGAAACCCATCGTCACGCTCATTGGTGCCGCCCTCGCCGCCACCCTGTCCTGGTCCGCCCAAGCACAGACCGCCCAGCCCGACCTCAAGCGCGGCGCGACACTGTTTGGGCAGGTGTGCGTGGCCTGCCACGCGGCGGATGGCAACTCGACGACCGCGGCCAACCCCAAGCTGGCGCAGCAGCACCCGGAGTACCTGATGAAGCAGCTGCGCGAGTACAAGTCGGGCAAGCGGGCCAATGCGGTGATGGTGGGTTTTGCCAGCCAGTTGTCCGACGACGACATGCGCGACATCGCTTACTGGCTGGCCAGCCAGAAGGGCGCGACCGGGTTTTCCACCAGCGCCGAGCTGGTGCGCCTGGGCGAGCGCATCTACCGCGGGGGCATCACCGACCGCCGCATCCCGGCCTGTGCGGGCTGCCACGGCCCCAGCGGCAGCGGCATCCCGGCCGAGTATCCCCGCCTGAGCGGCCAGCACGCCGAGTACACGGCCACGCAGCTCAAGGCGTTCCGCTCCAACGAGCGCGCCAACAACAAGCAGATGCACGAGATTGCGCGCTACCTGACGGACAACGAAATCAAGGCCCTGGCCGACTACATCGCCGGTTTGCGTTGATCGGCGGGTCGGCCGTGTTCCGTCCAAAGGCCCCGCCGGCCGCCGGAGAATATCAGCGTTCGATAATATTCGACCCGGCAGCCGGCCCCCGCGTGGAACCTTCCGCGTGACCCCAACTCTCAGTCGAGGCAGGCCCCCACCCGGCCTGCCTTTTTTGTGCCCCGCGTCCGCATGAGTGCTTCCACCGCCGGTATCGAGCTGCGACTCCAGTCCCGCCGCGTCGCGTCGGCGGTCGAGCTGCTGTCGTCGATGCGTTTTGCCATCGCGTTGCTGACGGTCATCAGCATCGCGTCGGTCGTGGGCACCGTGCTCAAGCAGCACGAGCCGATCAACAACTACGTCAACCAGTTCGGGCCGTTTTGGTCCGAGGTGTTCGGGGCGCTGGACCTGTACTCCGTCTACAGCGCCTGGTGGTTTTTGCTGATCCTGGCGTTTTTGGTGGTGAGCACGACGCTGTGCATCGTGCGCAACACGCCCAAGATCCTGACCGACCTGCGCCAGTACAAAGAGCATGTGCGCGAGCAAAGCCTGCAGGCCTTCCACCACAAGGCCGATGCGACCTTGGCCGAGGCCCCGCGCGCGGCCGCCGAGCGCATTGGCCAGGGGCTGCTGGCGCGCGGCTGGAAGGTGCGCCTGCAGTCGCGCGAAACCCCCAGCGGCACCGGCTGGATGGTGGCCGCCAAGACGGGGGCGGCCAACAAGATCGGTTACCTGGCGGCGCACGCGGCCATCGTCATCATTTGCATCGGCGGCCTGTTCGACGGGGATTTGATGGTGCGGGCGCAGCTCTGGTTTGGCGGCAAGGAGGCGTTCCAGGGCGGCGGGCTGATCGCCGACGTGCCCGCCAAGCACCGCCTGAGCGACGCCAACCCGACCTTTCGCGGTAACCTGCTGGTCACCGAGGGCACGCGCGCCGGTGTGGCCGTGCTGCCCCAGCCCGAGGGGGTGATCCTGCAGGAGCTGCCGTTCGACGTGGAGCTGAAAAAGTTCATCGTCGAGTACTACGACACCGGCATGCCGCGGCTGTTTGCCAGCGAGATCGTCATCCACGACCGCTACACGGGCGAGGCGCGCCCGGCGCGGGTGGAGGTCAACCACCCGGTGGAGCACCGGGGCATCCAGATCTACCAGTCCAGCTTCGACGACGGCGGTTCGCTGGTCAAACTGCGCGCGGTGCCCATGGGGGCGAGCGTCAAGCCGTTCGAGGTGCAGGGCCGCATCGGCGAAGCGACCGCGCTGACCAATGGCGACGAGCGGCTGCGGCTGGAGTTCACGGGGCTGCGCGTCATCAACGTCGAGAACTTTGGCGGCACGGCCGCCGCCGGCGTGGATGTGCGCAAGGTCGACCTGCGCCAGGCGATCGAGTCGCGGCTGGGCTCTGGCCACAAGACGGTGACCGAGCGCGTGCTGCGCAACGTCGGCCCCAGCATCACCTACAAGCTGCGCGACGAAGCGGGCCAGGCGCGCGAGTTCCACAACTACATGCTGCCGATCGACCTGGACGGCCAGCGCGTGATTCTGCTGGGCGTGCGCGACACGCCGCAGGAGCCGTTCCGCTACCTGCGCGTGCCGGTGGACGAAAACGACGGCCTGGACGGCTTTGCGCGGCTGCGCGCGGCGCTGGCCGATCCGGCGATGCGGCAGATGGCGGTGCGGCGTTACGTGGCGCTGGCGGCGCCCGACCAGCCGCCTGCCGTGGTGCAGGCGCTCGCCGGGTCGGCGCAGCGCGCGATCGACCTGTTCGCCGGTGAGGACCCGGAGATCGAACGCCTGCCCCACAACGGCGTGCCCCGTCTGGGGGGGCTGCAGGCGCTGTCGGCCTTCATGGAGGTCAACGTTCCCGAGGCCGAGCGCGAGCGCGCCGGCGAGGTGCTGCTGCGCATCCTGAACGGCACGTTGTTCGAGCTGTATCAGCTCAGCCGCCAGCAGGCCGGCCTGCCGCCGGCGCAGCGCGGCGACGCCACCGCGGCCTTCATGACGCAGGCGGTGTTGAGCCTGTCCGACGCCTTCTTCTACCCCGCGCCGCTAACCTTCCAGCTCAAGGACTTCGAGCATGTGCAGGCCAGCGTCTTCCAGGTCGCGCGCGCGCCGGGCAAGACCATTGTGTACTTGGGGTGTCTGTTGCTGATCATCGGGGTTTTTGCCATGCTCTACGTGCGCGAACGGCGCCTGTGGGTGTGGCTGGCCCCGGCCGGCGACGGCGCCCGCGCGACCATGGCGCTGTCGAGCAACCGCAAGCTGCTCGACAACGACCGCGAGTTCGACGGCCTGCGTGGCCTGCTGCATCCCCCCGCGTCCAAGGGTTCGACATGACGTCCGCTTCCCAAACCATCGACCTCAAGCTCGACAAGCGCAGCGCGTCGGACAGCGGCGCGCGCGGCTGGCTGGCCCGCCGCACGGTGTGGGACTGGCTGTATGCGCTGCTGGCCGTGGCCGGTGCCGCGGTGGCGCTGTGGCAGTGGGGCCACGCGATGGATGGCTACGAAAAGGCCATTCTGGTCGGCGCGGTGCCCAGCCTGGTGGCGCTGGCGTGGTTTTGGCGCCCGGTGCAGCCATTGACCGTGGTGGTGGCGGCGCTGGCGCTGCTGGCCATCGGGCTCTATCAGGCGGATGGCCGTGCCGATCTGGCGCGCGCCGATCAGGTGTTCCTGCTGAAGTATTTCCTGTCCAGCCAGTCGGCCATCCTGTGGATGAGCGTGCTGTTCTTTATGAGCACGGTGTTCTACTGGATCGGGCTGCTGGCGCCGCGCGGGGGCGAGACGGCCGAGCGGCTCGGCTCGCGCATCGCCTGGGTGGCGGTGACGCTGGCGCTGGTCGGCACGATGGTGCGCTGGTACGAAAGCCACCAGATCGGCCCCGGCATCGGTCACATCCCGGTCAGCAACCTGTACGAGGTGTTCGTGCTGTTCGCCTGGCTGACGGCGACGTACTACCTGTACTACGAGGACCGCTACCAGACGCGCAGCATGGGGGCGTTCGCGATGCTGATCGTCAGCGCCGCGGTGGGCTTTTTGCTGTGGTACACGGTGGTGCGCGAGGCGCACCAAATTCAGCCGCTGGTGCCTGCCCTGCAGAGCTGGTGGATGAAGCTGCATGTACCGGCCAACTTCATCGGCTACGGCACGTTTGCGATTGCGGCGATGCTGGCGTTTGCCTACTTGATCAAACAGAGCGCCGGCGAGACGAGCTGGGTCAAGCTCGCCCCGCTGTGGCTGCTGGGCATCGTGTTGTGCTTCGAGCCGCTGGTGTTCCGGCAGGATGCCGCGGCCAAAGGCGGCAGCTACTGGTTCGTCTACTTCGGCGTGTCGGCACTGATCGTCGGCGGGATTTTGGCGGCGCGGCGGCGCATCGCCGAGCGGCTGCCGAGCCTGCAGGTGCTCGACGACGTGATGTACAAGGCGATCGCGGTGGGTTTTGCCTTCTTCACCATCGCGACGGTGCTGGGCGCGCTGTGGGCCGCCGAGGCCTGGGGCGGCTACTGGAGCTGGGACCCGAAGGAGACCTGGGCGCTGATCGTCTGGCTGAACTACGCCGCCTGGCTGCACATGCGCCTGATGAAGGGGCTGCGCGGCACGGTGGCGGCGTGGTGGGCGCTGGTGGGGCTGGGCATCACGACGTTTGCCTTCCTGGGCGTCAACATGTTCCTGAGCGGTTTGCACAGCTACGGCGCGCTCTGATCCGGCAGGGGTGGCCCCGATGCAGCCGCGGCCCAGCGAGATCACGCCACGGGCGGTCGTGGAAAACCGCCGCGCATGGCTGCAGCGCGCGGGCTGGGTGACGGCGGGGGCAGCGGGGGCGGCGCTCGCGCCGGCCGCTTGGGCGACGGCGTCCGCCCCGGCTGGCCGGCCCGGGCAGCGCCCGCCTTTGGCCGCCCGGCCCAGCACCGTCGCCGGTGCCCCCACGCCCGAGGCGCCCACGCCGTACGAGCTGGTCACCGGCTACAACAACTTCTACGAGTTTGGCACCGACAAGGAAGACCCCGCCCGGCTGGCGCACCGCATGCGGCTGCGGCCCTGGGCGGTGCAGGTGGACGGGCTGGTGGCGCGGCCGCTGACGCTGGATCTGGACGATCTGCTGAAACTCGCCCCGATGGAGGAGCGCGTCTACCGCCTGCGCTGCGTCGAGGGCTGGTCGATGGTGATCCCATGGATCGGCTATGCGCTGTCGGCGCTGATCGAGCACGCGCGGCCGCTGGGCAGCGCCAAGTTCGTCGAGTTCCACTCCGTGGCCGACCGCGAGACGATGCCCGGCCTGCGCTCCAGCGTGCTGCTCTGGCCTTACGTCGAGGGGCTGCGGATGGACGAGGCGCGCCATCCGCTGACGCTGCTGGCCTTCGGCCTGTACGGCGAGCTGCTGCCGCCGCAGAACGGCGCGCCGTTGCGACTGGTGGTGCCGTGGAAGTACGGCTTCAAGAGCGCCAAGTCCATCGTGCGCATCCGCTTCGTCGAGCGCCAGCCGGCCACCGCCTGGAACGTGGCGGCGCCGCACGAGTATGGCTTCTACGCCAACGTCAACCCGGACGTGCCGCACCCGCGCTGGAGCCAGGCCACCGAGCGGCGGCTGGGTCAGGGCGGGCTGTTCGCGCCGCGCCTGAAGACGCAGCCGTTCAACGGCTACGCCGAGCAGGTGGCGGGGCTGTACGTCGGCATGGACCTGCGGCGCTTTTACTGACGTGGACCGCTGGCTGCGTGCGGCCAAGCCCTGGGCCTCGCTGCTGCTGGCGGCCCCGGCGGCGTGGCTGTGGGGGCTGGCGCTGGCCGACCGCCTTGGCGCCAACCCGGCCGAGGCGCTGATCCGGGGCCTGGGCCTGTGGGCGCTGCGGCTGCTGTGGCTGACGCTGCTCGTCACGCCGCTGCGGCAGCTGACCGGCTGGCCGGCGCTGGCCGGCTGGCGCCGCGGCTTGGGGCTGTGGGCGTTCGGCTACGCGCTGCTGCACCTGCTGGCGTACGCGTGGCTGGATCAGGGCGGCGACCTCGCCGCGATCGCGCGGGATGTCGCGCAGCGGCCGTTCATCCTCGTCGGCGCGGTGGCGGTGCTGCTGCTGGTGCCGCTGGCGGCGACCTCGTTCGACGCCGCGATCCGGTGGCTGGGCGCGCGGCGTTGGCGCGCGCTGCACCGGCTGGTGTACGCGGTGGCGCTGCTTGTGCTGCTGCACTGGTTCTGGATGCGCAGCGGCAAGCGCCTCTGGGGCGAGGTGGCGGTGTACGGCGCGCTGCTGGCGCTGCTGCTGGGTTGGCGGCTGCGCGCCGCGGTCAGTCGAGCGCGAGCGCGCGCTCCTGCCGCCACAGGTCGGCCACCGTTTCGCGCGCGCGGATGAGCTGCGCGCGCTCGCCGCTGACCAGCACCTCGGCGGCCTTGCCGCGCGTGTTGTAGTGGCTGGCCATGCTCATGCAGTAGGCGCCGGCCGAGCCGACCGCAAGCCAGTCGCCCGGCTGCGCGGCAAGCTCCCGGTCACGCCCGAGCCAGTCGCCGCTCTCGCACACCGGGCCGACCACGTCCCACACCGCCGCCGGGGCGTCGGGGCGCGGCCGCACCGGCGCGATGGCGTGGTAAGCCTCGTACATGGCCGGGCGCGGCAGGTCGTTCATCGCCGCATCGACGATGAGGAAGTTCTTCGCCGCGCCGGGTTTGGTGTACAGCACCTCGGTGACGCAGATGCCGGCGTTGCCCACGAGCGAGCGGCCTGGCTCCAGCAGCAGACGCCGGCGGCCGTGTCCGCGCGCGTCCAGGCGCGCCAGCATCGCCTGCCACAGCGCATCCGCGGCGGGGGGCTGCTCGCCGTGGTATTCGATGCCCAGGCCGCCGCCCAGGTCCAGGTGGTGCAGGGGGATGCCCGCGGCCTCGATCGCCTCGACCAGGTCGAGCACGCGGTCCAGCGCATCCAGGTAAGGGCCGATGCTGGTGATCTGCGAGCCGATGTGGCAGTCGATGCCCACCACCGACAGGCCGCTCAGACTGGCGGCGTGGCGGTAGGCGTCCAGCGCCTCGTCGTGCGCAATGCCGAATTTGTTGCCCTTGAGCCCGGTGGAGATGTAGGGGTGGGTCTGCGCGTCCACGTCAGGGTTGACGCGCAGGCTGACCGGCGCGCGCACGCCCAGCTCGCGCGCCACGGCGTCCAGCACGTCCAGCTCGGCGCGGCTTTCGACGTTGAAGCAGCCGATGCCGACCTGCAGCGCGCGGCGCATTTCGGCGCGGGTCTTGCCCACGCCCGAAAAGACGATGCGCTCGGGCGCCGCCCCGGCGCGCAGGGCGCGCTCCAGCTCGCCGCCGGAGACGATGTCGAAGCCGCAGCCCGCCCGGGCGAACACCTCCAGGATTGCGAGCGTGGAGTTGGCCTTCATCGCATAGCAGATGAGCGCGTCGCGCCCCTGCAGCCCGCGCTGGTATGCGGCCATCGCCGCGCGCATGGCCGCCACCGAGTACACGAAGAGCGGCGTGCCGTGCTCGCGCGCCAGATCGGCGACGCGCAGCCCTTCGACCCACAGCTCGCCGTCGCGGTAGGCAAAATGGGGGACGCCGGGCAGGTAGGGTGGGGTCGGTTCAGCGCGGGGCATCGGTCGTGGCGGCGGGGGGCTGGGGGGCGGAGGGCAGCGTCAAGGGGCCTTTCTGGCCACATCCCGACAGGGTCATGGCCAGCACGGCCGCCCAGGCGGCCAGACGCGGTCCTACAATGCGCCGACTTCTTTGCATGCGGGCGATTGTAGTGATGACCGATCTCGAATACCTGGACCGGGCCGAGGCGGCCCTGAAGGCGGTGGAGCTCAACTGCGACCGCCTGAACGAAACCACCGATGCGGACATCGACAACCAGCGCGTGGGCGGCATGATCACGCTGACCTTCCGCAACGGCAGCCAGATCGTGATCAATCTGCAAAAGCCCCTGCACGAGATTTGGATGGCATCGCGCTCTGGCGGCTACCACTACCGCTTCGACGGCCAACACTGGATGGACACCAAGGGCGCGGGGGAGTTTTTTGCCCACCTCTCGCGCGAAGCGTCTGCGCAGGCGGGTGTGCCGCTGACGTTCGTACCGTGATCCGCCGCCCCGTGACCTGGCGGCGGTGGCTTACTGCCGGAACAGATCCAGGATGCTGCGCTTTTCGCGCGGGTCGGCCCCGCCGTCGGGGGGCGGTTCGCCCGCGGGCAGGCTGGCCGCATCGCCAAAGCCCAGGCGTTTGACGTAGCTGCCGTCGGCATACTCGTCGTACACCCAGTCCCCGTTCACGAACGCGACGCCCGAGGGCGGGGTGAGCTCGTGCACGGGCGTGTTGCGCAGGGCCTGGCCCATGAAGTCGATCCAGATCGGCAGCGCCAGCGCCCCGCCCGTGGCCCGCCGCCCCAGGTTGCGCGGCGTGTCGTAGCCCAGCCAAGCCGCCGCGGCCAGCGTCGGGTGAAAGCCCACGAACCACGCATCCTGCGCGTCGTTGGTGGTGCCGGTCTTGCCGTACAGATCCGGGCGCTTGAGCGTCGCCTGCGCCCGCGCGGCGGTGCCGCTGCGCGTGATTTCGTTGAGAAGCTGCCCCATCAGGAAGGCGTTGCGCTCGGGCAGGGTGCGGTTGGCCTCGTCCGTGGCCTGCGGCGGCACCTCCAGCAGCACCCGGCCTTTGGGGTCGGTGATGCGGGTGATCAGCACCGGCGGCAGGTAGTGCCCCCCGTTGGCGAACACGCCGTAGCCGGCCGCCATTTCCAGCGGCGTCACGGCCCCCGCACCCAGCGCCATGGTCAGGTAGGGCGGATGCTTGGCAGGGTCCAGCCCAAAGCGGGTGATCCACTGCTGCGCCGACTGGGTGCCGACGGCCCGCAGCACATGGATCGACACCATGTTCTTGGACTTGGCCAGCGCCGTGCGGATGGTCATCGGCCCCTCGTACTGTCCGTCGTAGTTTTTGGGCTCCCAGGGCTTGCCGCCCGTCACGCTGGCCGGGAAGAACAGCGGCGCGTCGTTGGCGACCGTCTGCGGCATGATGCCCTTTTCCAGAGCGGCCGAGTAGATGAAGGGCTTGAAGCTGGAGCCCGGCTGGCGCTGCGACTGCGTGACGCGGTTGAACTTGTTGCGCTCGAAGTCGAAGCCGCCGACCAGCGCGCGGATGCCACCGTCGCGCGGATCGACGGCGACGAAGGCTGCCTCCACCTCGGGGGTCTGGGTCAGATACCACCCCTGCGCGCCCTTGACGATGCGCACCACGGCCCCGGGGCGCAGCTTCAAGTGGGGCGGGGCGTTGTCGCTCAGGCCCGAGCGCACCGACTCCAGCCCCTCGCCGGTGATCTCGATCGGTGTGTCGTCGCCGCGCACCACGACCACTTTGCGCGGGTCGGCCGACAGCACCACGGCGGTCAGCAGCGGCTCGTTATCCGGCACGGCGGTCAGCGCATCGTCGATGGCCGCCTCGCGGGCGGCGGGGTTGGCCGGCAGGTCGATGAAGCGCTCCGGCCCACGGTAGAACTGGCGCCGCTCGAAGTCCAGAACGCCCTGCCGCACGGCGCGCCAGGCCGCGCGCTGCAGAGCCGGGTCGATGGTGGTGTGGACCTTCAGGCCGGCGGTGTAGGCGTCTTCGCCATAGCGCTCGACGATGGTTTGGCGCACCATCTCGGCGATGTACTCGGCGTGGATGGCCTGCTCGGCGTCGTAGCGGCGCAGGCGCAGTGGCTCCTCGCGCGCAGCCTGGGCCTCGGCGGCGGTGATGAAGCCGTTTTCCAGCATCCGGTCGATGATGTAGAGCTGGCGCGCCCGGGCCCGCTTGGGGTTGCTGATCGGGTTATACGCCGACGGCGCCTTGGGCAGGCCGGCCAGCATGGCCGCTTCGGCGATGGTCAGATCTTTGAGCGATTTGCCGAAATACGTGTGCGCCGCCGCTGCAAAGCCGTACGAGCGGTGGCCCAGAAAGATCTGGTTCATGTAGATCTCGAGGATCTGCTCCTTGGTGAGCAGGTGCTCGAGCTTGAAGGTCAGCAGCACCTCGTAGATCTTGCGCAGGTAGCTCTTTTCGCTGGACAGATAGACGTTGCGCGCCACCTGCATGGTGATGGTGGAGGCGCCCTGGCTCTTGGCTTCGCCCAGGTTGGCCAGCGCCGCGCGCAGCAGGCCCCGGTAGTCGATGCCGTTGTGCTCGAAGAAGCGCGCGTCCTCGATGGCCAGCACCGCGTTGATCATCACCGGCGGGATGTCCTCGAACGGCACGAGGTTGCGCCGCTCCTCGCCAAACTCGGCCAGCAGCGAGCCGTCGCGCGCGTACACGCGCAGCGGCAGCTTGGGGCGGTAGTCCGTCAGCTCGCTGACGTCGGGCAGGTTGGGGTAGGCCATCGCCAGGCCAAGGGCGACCAGCATCGCTGCGGCCAGCCCCGTGCCCAAGACGACCGTCAGCGCCCCCCACAGCATCCGGCGCCAACCCGATTGGGGCGCGGGCTTGGGCGGGGCGGGCGGTGGGGATGGGGGTCGGGAC
>NZ_VJOO01000004.1 GCF_007556755.1 Tepidimonas fonticaldi
TGACGACCTTGCGGCCAGCGTCGCGACCGGTGGCGATGCGGTAGGTCATCGAACTCATCCGCAGCCCATCCATGCCGTCGTCGCTACCCGCGCTGTCGGACAGGAACACGGATTCGTCTTCGCCTTCCAGCCAGCCGCGGCGCGTCAGGTGCCGGCACACGCGATGCGCGATGGTGTTGGCCAGTTTCGTCAGTTGCGCCGATGTGGGCGCAGTCGACGCGATCAAGCTCGACCGCGCCTTCGTCGCCGGCCTGCCCGAGGACCGCCACGACCTCGCCATCGTGCACGCCGTCGCCGCGCTCGCGCGCACGCTCGGCATCGAGGTGGTCGCCGAGGGCGTCGAGCACGAGCGCCAGTGCGCCTGCCTGCGCGAGTGCGGCATCGACGGCGCGCAGGGCTACCTGTTCGCGCCGGCGCTGGAGGCCGAGACGCTGCGCGCGCGGCTGGCCGCGGGTTGAGCCGGACGGGCGGGCACCGTCCGCAAGGCCCGCAAGGGACATCGACGAACAACGGCTCCTTGCGTCGCTTGCGGACGAACCGGCGACTTGCTACGGCGCCACTGCCTCGCGTTCGATGCCGTGCGCCTGCAGCCAGGCGACGACCTGCGCGCGTTCGGCGCGCGCCTGCGCGGTGAGGCGGTCGTCGGGGGTCTTGAACAGGTACGTCTGGAACGTCGCGCCCTGCCGGTTGCGCGCGCGCGGGTCGGCGCCGGCTTCGAGCAGGGCCAGCACCTGAGCGGCGTCGTTGAGCTTGGCCGCCTGGTGCAGCGGGGTGTTGCCCATGCGGTCGGCGCGGTTGGGGTCGGCGCCGGCTTCGAGCAGGCGCGCGAACTGCGCCCGGGTGCGCGCGCCGGTGGCCTCGGCGAGCGCGCTGGCGCCGGTTTCGGCGTGCGGCGCGTCGAGGTCGGCGCGGTGCGCGATCAGCGCGTCGAGATAGGCGGTGTCGTCGGCGAGCGCCGCACCGTGCACCGCGGTGCTGCCGCCCAGGCCCGGACGCGCCGGATGGGCGCCGGCCTCGAGCAGCGCCGTGAAGCCGCGCGGGCTTTGCGCGAGCATCGCGAACTGCAGCAGGGTCACGCCGCGCGCGCCGCGCGCGTTCGGATCCGCGCCCTGCCGCACCAGCGCGCGCACGCGCGCGGCGTCGCCCTCGGCGACCGCGGCCGCGAGTTCGGCCGCCTTCGGATCGGAAAAGGTCTCGCTCGCGTCCACGCGGTCTCCGGCTCGGCAGGCGGTCGCGCCGATCATCGCAAGCAGCAGGATCAGGACGGCGCGCATGCCGGAATTGTGCGCGGTGCGGGGGGATGTGCCAAGCGCGACAGCGGGCCCTCACCCCGACCCCTCTCCCGCAAGCGGGAGAGGGGCTGCGATGGAAACGGCAAGCGCAAGCCAGGGCCGCATCAGCGGTTCCAGGGCTGCTGCGTCTCCAGCGCCTCGATCACCGGCCCGATCATGTGCAGCTCGGTCGGCCGCGCCGCCTTGGCGGCGACGTATTCGGCGGTGCGGCGCCCCCGCATCCGCTGCGGGCCCAGCCATGGGCGTACAACACCGAGATCTACAAGCGCCGCAACGAAATCGAGCGCCTGTTGCGCCGTCTGAAAGGGTTCCGCCGCATCTTCAGCCGCTTCGACAAGCTCGACGTCATGTTCGCGGCCTTCATCCACTTCGCACTGATCGTCGAATCGTTGCGATAGTGTTAACAGGCCCTAGGCGGGGCGTTCAGGCGTCGGGTCCCAGGTAGATTTTGCGCAGCAGCCGGATCAGGGTGGCGCGTTCCCCGGCGTCCAGGTGGGTGACGTCGGAGGTTTCCAGCGCGCCCACCTGCGCCTGCGCCTGCGCCTGCACTTCGGCCCCCTGCGGCGTCACATACAGCCCCTGCGCCCGGCGATCCGTGGGGTGACCGCGTTTTTCCACCCAGCCCCGCCGTTCCAGCGCCCGCACCAGCCCCACCAGATTGGGCGGCAGGATGTCCAGTGCCGCGCAAACCTGCCGCGAGGTGATGCCCGGGTTATGCGCGATGACGGTCAGCACCGAAAAATCCACCACCCGCAAGCCAAACGGGGCCAGCCGCTGCAGCACATGGCCGATGATGGCCAGCGCCGCACGGCGCGCGTTGTAGCCGATCAGCGACTCCAGAAAACGCGTGTCCAGGCGCGGGGCGGGGGCGTCGGCGGCGTTTTCGCCGCAGCGCGGGGAGGGTTGCGGGGTATCCACGGCCGGGATGTTAGCGCGACTGCGCGCGCGGCCCGGACTGGGGTACCCCCGCCGGGGTGGTCCGCCGCGCGGGGCGGGCAATGGCACCTGCCAACCGCGGGGGGGCGGCCCGAGGCGGCTACCATGCCGGCCACCATGACCGATGTGATCTCGACCCCTGCCGCCGCCAGCACGGCCCGTGCCGACGTGCTGGTGCTGCAGCACACCCTGGAAGACCCGCCCGGCTACCTGGCGACATGGCTGGACGCCGTCGGGGCGCGCTGGGACGTGTTCTGCGCCGAGGCCGGGCAGACCTATCCGGATTCGGTGGCCGGCTACCGGGCGCTGGCGGTGCTGGGCGGGGAGTGGAGCGCCAACGACGAGCGCGCCAGCCTGCGCCACGCCGAGGCGCTGATCCGCGAGGCCGACGCGGCGGGCGTCCCGGTGCTGGGGCATTGCCTCGGCGCGCAGCTGATGGCGCGCGCGCTGGGCGGCCGGGTCGAGCGCCTGGCGCGGCCGGAGATCGGCTGGCTGCCGATCCGGCACGACGGCAGCGCCGCGGCGCGCGAATGGCTGGGCGAGGAGCCCGCCCCGGTGGTCTATCAGTGGCACTACGACGGCGTGGTGGCGCTGCCGCCGGGGGCGGCCGTGCTGGCGGCCTCGGACGCCTGCGCGGTGCAGGCGTTCGCGCTCGGGCCGCATCTGGGCATGCAGTTCCACATCGAGATCACGCCGCTCAAGATCGAGAGCTGGCTGGCTAACCCGGGCGAGGTGTATCCGGACGCGGTCGGCGCGCACCCGCAGACGGTGCAGGCGCCGGCGGCGATGCGCGCCGCCACTGCCGCCCACCAGGCCGCGAGTTACCGCCTGGCCGACCGCATCTACGGCGCGTGGCGGCGGCGCTGGCGCACGGCCTAGACGAGCGCGCGCTCGACCATCTCGCAGCGCCAGGCCTGCTCGGGCCAAACCCAGCGGTCGAAGGCCGCGCCAACCTCGCCGTCCCACGTCGCGTCGTGCCGGCCCAGCCGCGCACGCGCCCAGCCCATCAGCGTCAGCGCCACCGCGCGCAGGAAGTCCCCCGCCACGGGGAACAGCGCCAGCCGCCGGGCCTCGTCGGCCGCCGCCAGCCGGGTGAGCAGCGCGTGCAACCGCTGCGCGCCGGCGTGCCACGCGGCGTCGGCCGGCGCGTCGGCCTGCAGCTCGCGCACATAGCCGTGGCCGCCGAACACCTGCAGGCAGTCGCTGGCGCCGTGGAAGGCCTGTTCGGTCCACGCGGCCTTCAGCACCGGGGTGATCAGAGCGCACCATCGCTGCGCGGCTTGGCGGTGCGCGCCGTCCGGGTGGTGGTGGGCGACGTCGAGTGCCAGCGCCGTGCGGTAGGCCAGCAGCCGGCCGGTGTCGATCCAGGCGCGCTGCGTGTCCAGCAGCCGCCGCACCGCCGGGTGGTCGATGATCGGGTCGGCCGCCTGCGCCGGGTCGCGCCGCTGCGGCGCGCGCATCTGGCGCCGCTCGTGCGCGTAGGCGTGCGCCTTCTGCCACGCGGCGTCCAGCAGGCCGATGCCCTGCAGCGCCACGTGCAGCCGCGCCGCATTCATCATCACGAACATCGCCGCCAGCCCCTGGTGCGGCGCGCCGACCAGCCAGCCCTCGGCGCCGTCGAAGCGCAGCACGCAGGTGGGGCTGGCGTGCAGGCCCATCTTGGCCTCGATCCGTTCGCAGACGATGGCGTTGCGCCGGCCATCCGGCAGCCACTTCGGGGCGAGCAGCAGGCTCAGGCCCTTCGGGCCGGGCGGGGCGTCCGGCAGCCGCGCCAGCACCAGGTGCACGATGTTGTCGGTCAGGTCGTGCTCGCCGCCGGAGATGAAGATCTTCGTGCCCTCGATGCGGTAGCCGTCGTCGCCCGCCGGCGTGGCGCGCGTGCGCACCAGGCCCAGGTCGCTGCCGGCGTGCGGCTCGGTCAGTGCCATCGTGGCCAGCCACTCCCCGCTGACCAGCTTGGGCAGGTACTGCGCCTGCAGCGCGGGGCTGGCGTGGTGGCGCAGGCACTCCACCGCGCCGTGCAGCAGGCCGGGTGCCATGGTCCAGCCGTGGTTGGCGGCGCTCAGCCACTCGTACAGCACGAACTCCAGCGCCACCGGCAGGCCTTGGCCGCCCAGCGCCGGCGGGGCCGACAGCGCCGGCCAGCCGGCGCGCCAGAACGCCTGGTAGGCGTCGCGAAAGCCGGGCGGCATCGTCACCGCGCCGTCGTGCCAGCGCGCGCCGGTCTCGTCGCCGACGCGGTTCAGCGGCGCCACCACCTCGTGCACGAAGGTGGCGGCCTCCTCCAGCACCTGGCGGGTGAGGTCGGCGTCGGCGTGCTCGGCCAGCGCCGGCAGCTCGCGCCAAGTGGCCGGCGCATCCAGCACGTCCAGCAGCCAGCGCGCGGACAGCGCCGCGTCGGGGCGATAGGGCTGCGTCATTCCTTCAGCCTCCGCACAGGGCGCGGATGTCCGCGGGGATCGGGATCGCCTTGATGCGGTCCGGGTCGTCGGGGTGGCGGATGCAGAAGGCGCGCGTCTCGCGCCCCTCGCACAGCACGTCGTCGCCGCGGCGCACCACGTGGTGCTGGATGAAGACTTTTTCCCGCCATTCTTCCACCCGCGTATACACCTGCAGGCGCTCGCCGTAGGTGGCGGGCTTGAGGAAGCGGGTGTGGATCTCCAGCAGCGGCGTGCCGATGATGCCGCGCGTCTTGACCAGCTCGCGCCAGGGCGGCACGCCGCACTGCACGAAGAAGTGCAGCGACGCCGCGTCCATCCACTTGCTGAAGTTGGGGAAGAAGACGATGCCGGCCGGGTCGCAGTCGCCGAACATCACCTCCACCTCGTAGACCGTGGTCTTGCTCATCCGCAGGGCCTCCGGCAAGGGTCAACGCGGGGCCAGGCGCAGCGCGCCGTCCAGCCGGATCACCTCGCCATTGAGGTGGCCGTTGGTGACGATGTGGCAGGCCAGATCGGCAAACTCCTGGGGGCGGCCCAGCCGCGACGGGAACGGGATGCTGGCCGCCAGCGACTGCTGCACGGCCTCGGGCAAGGTGCGCATCAGCGGCGTGTCGAACAGCCCGGGCGCGATGGTGCAGACCCGAATGCCATGCTGCGCCAGATCGCGCGCCATGGGCAGCGTCATGCCCACCACGCCGCCCTTGGACGCGCTGTAGGCCTGCTGGCCGACCTGGCCGTCGAAGGCCGCCACGGAGGCGGTGAATACCATCACGCCGCGCTCGCCATCCTCCAGCGGGGGCAGGGCGGCGCAGGCGGCGGCGAACAGGCGCGCGGCGTTGTAGGTGCCGATCAGGTTGACGCGCACGACGCGCTCGAAGTCCTCCAGCGGGGCGGGCTGGCCGTCTTTGCCGACGATGCGCCGCGCGGTGCCGATACCGGCCACGTGCATCAGGATGCGCGCCGGGCCGAGCGCGGCGGCGGCCTGGGCAAAGGCGTCGCGCAGGCCGTCGGCGCTGGCGACATCGGCAGCCAGCGCCAGTGCCGTGCCGGCGCCGTGGGCGGCGTTCAAGTCGGCGGCGACGCGCGCGGCGGCTTCGCCCGACAGGTCGATGACGGCCACGCGTGCGCCACGGGCAGCCAGCTCGCGCGCCGTGGCCTCGCCAAGGCCGGAGCCGGCGCCGGTGACCAGGGCGGTTTGTCCATTCAGTTGCATCGGTGTCTCCTGGGGGCCGCGGGGAGGGCGGCCCAGCGTTGGGGGTGGGTGTTCGATCAGGCGGCGGTCGGGGCATCGGGGTTTTCCAGCAGCAGCGCGATGCCCTGGCCGCCGCCGATGCAGGCCGAGGCTACGCCGTAGCGCCCGCCGCAGGCGCGCAGCGCGCGCGCGCAGGTCAGCGTCAGCCGCACGCCGGTGGCCGCCAGCGGATGCCCCAGCGCGATGGCGCCGCCGTGCACGTTCAGGTGCGCCTCGTCCAGCCCCAGCTCGCGCGCCACGGCCAGCACCTGCGCGCCCTGCGCCTCGTTGATCTCGAAGCGGTCGATGGCGTCCAGCGTCAGCCCGGCGCGCTGCAGCAGCAGGCGGATCGCGGGTGCCGGGCCGATGCCCATGATCTCCGGCGGCACGCCGACCACCGCGGCGGCCGCCACGCGCGCCAGCGGCGCACGTCCGGTGCGCGTTTGCCAGTCGCGGGTGAACGCGCCACCCGCCACCACGGCGGCCGCCGCCGCATCCACCAGCGCCGAGCTGTTGCCGGCCGTCTGCACCCCGCCCGGGTGCACCGGGCGCAGGCGCGCCAGCGCCTCCAGCGGCGAGGGGCGCGGGTGGGTGTCGGTGTCCACGCGCTCCACTTTCGGCGGCAGGCGCAGCGCCCGCGGCGCGTAGCCCTCGCGCTCGAAGGTGGTGGGGGTGACGGGCTCGATCTCGCCGGCCAAAAAGCCACTTGCCTGCGCCGCCAATGCCCGCTCGAACGAGCGCGCCGCATAGGCGTCCACCTCGGCGCGGGTGATGCCATA
Source organism: Tepidimonas fonticaldi (assembly GCF_007556755.1). Taxonomy (GTDB): domain Bacteria; phylum Pseudomonadota; class Gammaproteobacteria; order Burkholderiales; family Burkholderiaceae_C; genus Tepidimonas; species Tepidimonas fonticaldi. The sequence goes on from NZ_VJOO01000004.1 coordinate 6,680, forward strand.
GCGGCGCGCCAGGTTCTCGGCCGTGCCGATCATGTCGACGCCGGCGGCCGGGTCCTTCAGCGCCTCCCACATGAAATCCTCGAACTTGACTGGGGCGCCGAGCTTGAAGCCGGTGCGGTGCTCGAAGGCGGCGATGGGGTTGCGCGTCATGCTCTCGGTCCCCGCCAGCAGCGCCACGTCGACGCCGTCGCGCAGGTGCAGCCCGGCCTGGCGGAACAGCTCGAAGCCGGTGCCGCAGATGCGCTGTACCATCAGCGCCGGCACGTCGATCGGCACGCCGGCGTACAGGCCGATGTGGCGCGGCAGCATGTACTGAAAGCTATCGCCGGGGGCCATGTTGCCGGCCAGCACGGCGCCGACCGCCTCGGGCGCCACGGCGGCGCGCTGCAGCGCCGCGCGCGCGGCGTGGATGCCCAGGTCGGTGGGCGACAGGCTGCCGAAGGCGCCGCAGTAGTCCACCATCGGCGTGCGCGCGCCGTCCAAAATCCAGCAGTCGTCGAACAGGTTGAACAGGCCGCGCGGCTGGCGCAGGGGGTCGCTCATGGCAAGGTCCTCGTGGAGGGGGTGTCGGTCGGGGGCTAGACGGTGGGCTTGACGATGTGGCGCAGCGCATCGGCGTACAGCTGCTCCACCGTCTCGGCGCGGTGGGTGAGCACCGCCCGTTGGTTGATCGAGCCTTTGTCGGTAATCTCGCCGCGGTCGATGGTGGGCGGATCGGCCAGCAGTACCAGCCGGGCGATGCGGTTGGCGCTGCCGGTGGCCTGCCGCGCCAGCTCGTCGACCACGCGCTGGAAGTGCGCCAGCACCGCCGGGTGTTCGACTACGTCGTGCAGCGAGGCATCGGGCGGCAGCGGGCAGAGCTCGCGCACCCGGGGGGTGGGGAACACCAGCGCGCCCACCTCGTTGCGGTTCAGGCCCGTGATCACCGCGTCCTGCACGTAGGGGGCGCCCGCTGCGATCAGGCGTGCGCGCAGCGGGCCGACGCTGACGAAGGTGCCGGTGGCGAGCTTGAAGTCCTCCGCGATGCGGCCGTCGAAGCGCAGCCCGCGGTGCACGTCGGTTTCGTCGATCCAGCGCACCGCGTCGCCGGAGCGGAAGAACCCTTCCTCGTCGAAGGCGGCCGCGGTCTCGTCGGGGTTGCGCCAGTAGCCGGGCGTGACGTTGGGGCCGCGGTAGCGCACCTCGGTCTTGCCCTCGATGTCCACCAGCTTCACTTCCAGGCCCGGGGTGGGGATGCCCAGGTCGCCCGCGCGCACATCCGGGCTGGTGACGAAGAGCGCAAACGGCCCCGACTCCGTCATGCCCAGGCCGGAGGTCATGACGATGCGCTCGCCGGTCTCGCGCACCTCGCTCTCGTACAGGCTGTCCCAGATGGGTTGGGCCAGCGCCGCGCCGGCATAGAAGAACATGCGCACGCGCGACAGCAGGGTGCGGCGCAAGGCGTCGTCGGTCTTCATCGCGTGGGCGATCGCCTCGAACCCGGTCGGCACGTTGAAATACACGGTCGGTGCGATCTCGCGCAGGTTGCGCAGCGTCTCGCCGATCAGCGCCGGGGTGGGTTTGCCGTCGTCGATGTAGAGCGTGCCGCCGTGGTAGAGCACCATGCCGAAGTTGTGGTTGCCGCCAAACGTGTGGTTCCACGGCAGCCAGTCCACCAGCACCAGGTCGCCTTCGGCCAGCACGGGCATGGACTGCGTCATTTGCTGCTGGTTGGCGCACCACATGCGCTGGGTGTTGATGACGGCCTTGGGCGCTTTGGTCGAGCCGCTGGTGAACAAAAACTTGACGATGGTGTCCGGCCCCGTGGCGGCCATGGCGGCGTCCACGGCGTCGGTCGCAGGGGTGGACGCCAGCGCCGAGAACGACGTGGTGGGCCGATCGGGCAGCGCGCCTTCGGCCAGCACCGTCTCCACCTCGGTGGGCACCACGGCCTGGATGGCGCGGGCGTAGCGGGCATCTTGGGCGAACACCAGGCCCGGGGTGACCGTGCGCCAGACGTGGCGCAGCTTGTCGAAGTCGCTGCTGAGCAGCGCATAGGCCGGGGACGCCGGCACCCAGGGCACGCCCGCCACCAGACAGCCCAGCGCCAGCAGCGCGTGCTCCAGGCTGTTTTCGCTCAGAATCAGCACGGGCCGCTCGGCGGACAGTCCCCGCGACAGCAGGCCCTGGGCAATCGCGCGCGCGGTCTGCCAGGCCTCGGCAAACGTGACGTGCTGCCAGTCGCCCAGCCCCGTCGTGCCGTCGGCGCGCACCTCGCGCCGGCGGCGGGCGAACAGCGTGCGTTGCGGCCGGGTGTGCGCCCAGTGCTGCAGGCGATCCGTCAGGCGGTCGGGGTAGGGTTGCAGCGCCTGCTCGGCACGCAGGTAATGGGTGCCGCGCTCGCCGTCGCGCACCTGCACGCGCGTCACGCCAAAGCGCAGCGGGCGAAACGGCGCCTGTGCGGCATCGGGCGGCCCCGGTGGAATGTCCATCGCGTTCATGTCTCCTCGTCCTCTCTGGTCGTGCGTGTCGTGGGCGGCCGGCTCAGGCGTCTTTGCGCACTTTGGCGGCCTTGCCTTCCAGGAAGGCGCGCAGCCGGGCCTTGGCCTCCGGTGCCGCCTGGGCAATGGCGGAGATCAGCGCCTCGGTGAACAGGCCGTGGTCGCTGGCCTGCTCGGCAATGCGGGGCAGGGCGTGCATCAGCGCAAAGTTGGTCAGCGGGGCGTTCTCGGCGATGCGGCGGGCCAGCTCCAGCGCCTTGGGCAGCGCCTGGCCGGCCGGCACGCGGTACTGCGCCAGCCCGATGCGCTCGCCGGCCTCGGCGTCGTAGACCCGGCCGGTCAGCATCATCTCCATCATGCGCGGCACGCCGATCAGCTTGGGGATGCGCACCGAACCGCTGCCGCCCACGAAGATGCCGCGAGAGCCTTCGGGCAGGGCAAAGTACGCGCTGTCGTCCGCCACGCGTACATGGCAGGCGCTGGCCAGCTCCAGCCCGCCCCCGACCACGGCGCCATGCAGGGCCGCCACCACGGGCACGCGGCCCTTCTCGATGGCTTCCAGCGCCGTGTGCCACAGGCGGGAGTGCATCACGCCTTCCCCAGCATCGCGCTCGCGCAGTTCCGACAGATCCAGCCCGGCGCAGAAGTGCTCGCCCTCGCCGCAGATGACCGCGGCGCGCGCGGCCTCCGGCAGGGTTTCGAAGGTTTGGCGCAGCGCCAGGATCAGCCCATCCGACAGGGCATTGCGCTTGGCCGGGCGCCGCAACCGAACGATGGCGACGGCGCCGTCCAGGGTAACGTCGACGGCTTGGAGATCGGGGGTGGCATTCATGAATACAGTTACAAAAAATAACGATATGGCGAATGTAGCGGTTTCACGCCCCGTTTCGGATCCGGGAAAACCCGCAGACGCCATCTCCCCGATCCCAGGGCCACCCGAAGAGCCCGAGCGGGAGCGGCATACTCCCGTGCCATGCACGACGACGCTTCCAGCCCCTTCTATGCGGTCCATGACGGTGTGGCCACGATCACCCTCAACCGTCCGCGCCACCGCAATCGCCTGCACGACGAAGACTTGCGCGCGCTGGTGCGCCATGTCGAGTCGGCCAACCGCGACGCCTCGGTGCGGGTGCTCGTGCTCGGCGCGCGTGTGCTGCCGGATGCGCCGGTGTTCAGTGCCGGTTTCCACCTGGGCGGATTCGGGGCGGATGCCGGGGCGGCCGTCGATGCCTTTGCCCATGCAGCCGACGCGCTGGCCCGGGCGCGCCCGGTCACGGTCGCGGCCTTGGCCGGCAGTGTCTATGGCGGGGCCACCGACCTGGCCTTGGCGTGCGACTTTCGCATCGGTGTCCAGGGGATGGAGCTGCGCATGCCCGCAGCCGCGCTGGGCCTGCACTACTACCCCAGCGGCATGCGCCGCTGCGTGGCCACGCTGGGGTTGTCGGCGGCGCGCCGGCTGTTCCTGTTCGCGGAACCGCTGGGCGCGGCCGAACTGCTGGCGCTGGGCTATCTGGATGAGTTGGTCGAGCCCGCCGACTTGGACGCCGCCGTGCGCCGCCGGTGCGCGCAGGTGCTGGCCCTGGCACCGCTGGCCGTCCAGGGCATGAAACAGACACTGCACGACATCGCCCTGGGGGAGCGCCGCCCGGACGATTGGCGCGCGCGCGAGGTGGCGACCCACGCCAGCCGCGACTTCGCCGAAGGCCGAGCGGCGTTTGCCGAGCGCCGCCCCGCCCGCTTCGAGGGCCGTTGATCCCGCGCGACGGTCACAGACCGCCAATGGCCCCCAGCCGTTGCGACAGCCGTTCGGCGGCGGTGCGCAGGGCGTGGGCTTGGGTGCTGCCGGGGCTCAGGTCGAGCAGGGCACTGGGGCCGATGGCGGCAATCGCCAGGGCCAGGCGGCCAAAGCCGTCGAACACCGGCACCGCCATCGCGCTGATGCCGGGCAGCAGCTCGTCGCGCACGCGGCTCAGGCGCTCGCGTCGGATGGCGTCCAGCTCGGCCACGAAGGCCGGATCCTGCAGGGCGTGCGTTTCGCCCTCGCGCGCCAGGGCCTCGGTCACCGCCGCGGGGGGCGCAAAGGCGGCAAAGATTTTGCCCGTGCCCGTGTGGCGCAGCGACGCCGGAGTGCCGTGGCGCATGGCCACGTGCACAGCCGTGGGGCCGTGCTCCACATGCACGATGATGGGGCCCACCGGCCCCCACACCGCGGCCGACACCGTGCAACCCACCGCTTGCGCCAGCGCAGGCAGCTCGGCCACCGCCAGCCGCACCGGGTCCACCTGCTGCAGCCCGATCAGCCCCAGCTGCAACGCCAACGGCCCCAGGCCGTAGTGACCACTGACCGGGTCTTGCTCGATCAGGCCGATCTTGCCAAAGCTCACCAGATAGGGGTGCGCCTTGGCCGCGGCCATGCCCGCGGCGCGCGCCAAGTCCTTCAGCGGCAGGGCCGAGCCGCTGCGCACCAGCGCCTTGAGCAACTGCCCCCCCACCTCCACGCTCTGAATGCCGCGTGATCCGCGCGACTCGGCCTCGTCGCCCAGACCGCCGTCCGTCGCCAGGGAGGGTTGCCGTGCTGGATTCATGTCCATCATTGTCGGGCCGCCGCTCGGGTCGTGCGGGCGCACCGGCGTCAGGGTTTTCACTTAGTCGAATTCGTTAGACATGGTACAACGACCTCGCGTATCATCCGCGTTGTTGTATGACAAATGCGTTAGGTATGGATAAATTTCCGGCCTGCGCCCACGGAGTCCCCCGATGAGCACCAAAGCCTTTGCCAGCCAGGCCGACCTGCAGGACAAGCAGGTCAGCTTCACGAAGCTGTCCGACCACGCCTACGCCTACACCGCCGAGGGCGACCCCAACACCGGCGTCATCATCGGCGACGACGCCGTGATGGTGATCGACACCCAGGCCACCCCGGCGATGGCGCAGGACGTGATCCGCCGCATCCGCGAGGTCACCGACAAGCCGATCAAGTACGTGGTGCTGTCGCACTATCACGCGGTGCGCGTCCTGGGCGCCTCGGCCTACCAGCCGGAGCACATCATCGCCAGCCAGGACACCTACGACCTCATCGTCGAGCGCGGCGAGCAGGACAAGGCCAGCGAGATCGGCCGCTTCCCGCGTCTCTTCCGTGCGGTCGAGTCGGTGCCGCCCGGCCTGACCTGGCCGACCATCACCTTCACCGGCAAGATGACGATCTGGCTGGGCAAGCTGGAAGTGCAATTGCTGCAACTGGGCCGCGGCCACACCAAGGGCGACACGGTGGCCTGGCTGCCCCAGCAGAAGATCCTGTTCTCCGGCGACCTGGTCGAGTTCGACGCCACGCCCTATGCCGGGGATGCCTACTTCAAGGACTGGCCGCAGACGCTGGACAACATCGCCGCGCTCCGGCCCGAGAAGCTCGTGCCCGGCCGCGGTGCAGCGCTGCAAACGCCCGAGGAAGTGCAGGCGGGCCTGGCCGGCACCAAGGCGTTCATCTCCGACGTGTACGCCTGCGTCCAGGAAGGGGTGAAGGCCGGCAAGGACCTCAAGACGGTCTACAAGGACACCTACGCGCGGCTGCAGCCGAAGTACGGCCACTGGGTCATCTTCGACCACTGCATGCCGTTCGACGTGACGCGCTGCTACGACGAGGCCACGCAATACCCCGACCCGCGGGTGTGGACCGCCGAGCGCGACCGCCAGATGTGGGAAACCCTGGAAGGCTGATCCCGCACCACCTCAGAGGAGACAGATCATGAAGATCGAACGCATCCATCACGTCGCCTACCGCTGCAAGGACGCCAAGGAAACGGTCGAGTGGTACGTGAAGCACCTGAACATGAACTTCGTCCTGGCGATCGCCGAGGACCAGGTGCCGTCCACCAAGGCGCCCGATCCCTACATGCACGTGTTCCTGGACGCCGGCCAGGGCAACGTGCTTGCCTTCTTCGAGCTGCCCAACTCGCCGGCCATGGGCCGTGACGAGAACACGCCCGAATGGGTCCAGCACATCGCGTTCAAGGTGGACAGCGTGGAGACGCTCGAGGCCACGAAGGCGCGCCTGGAGGCGGCCGGCATCCCCGTCGTTGGCGTGACGGACCACACCATCTTCAAGAGCATCTACTTCTTCGACCCGAACGGCCACCGCGTGGAACTGGCGGCCGATGTCGGCACGCCCGACATGTACGAGAAGCTCGATGCGGTCAAGTGGGACATGCTCAACGAGTGGGCCCAGACCAAGCGCGCGCCGAAGCACGCCGCCTGGATGCACGAGAAGGAATTCCACGCGCTCGACTGAGCCGCCCGATTTCCGCGTGACAGTGACCCGTCGGCCGCTTCGCCAGCGGCTTGGGCTGGTTTCGCCCTGACGAACCCTTGACCATGTTGCACACCTACACCTATCCCAAGTACGAGTATCGGCAGAGCGACGAACAGCGCAGCGGCGAGCGTGTGCGCCACCCCGTGATGGTGATCGGCGCCGGCCCCGTCGGCATGACCCAGGCCTTGGACTGCGCGGCCCGTGGCATTCCCACCGTGGTGCTGGACGACAACAACACCGTGAGCATCGGCTCGCGAGCCGTCTGCTACGCCAAGCGCCCGCTGGAGATCTGGGATCGCCTGGGCCTGGGTGACGATCTGGTGGCCCAGGGGGTGCAATGGAAGGTGGGGAAGGTGTTCTTCCGCGACGAGCTGGTCTACCAGTTCGACCTGCTGCCCGAAGACCACCACAAGATGCCGGCGATGATCAACCTCCAGCAGTACTACCTGGAGGAGCGGCTGGTGCGCGCGTGCGACGAGTCACCGCTGGTGGACCTGCGCTGGAAGCACAAGGTGCTGGCGATCGAGACGCACGACGACCACGTGGTGCTGACGATCGAGACGCCCGACGGCATCTTCAAGACCGAGGCGTCGTGGCTGATCGCCTGCGACGGCGCCAGCAGCGACACGCGCCGCATGATCGGCGCGGACTTCACCGGCCAGTTCTTCCAGGACCGCTTCCTCATCGCTGACGTGGTGATGAAGGCCGACTTCCCGACCGAGCGCTGGTTCTGGTTCGACCCGCCCTTCCACCGCAACCAGAGCGTGCTGCTGCACAAGCAGTGCGACAACGTCTGGCGCATCGACTTCCAGCTCGGCTGGGATGCCGACCCCAACGAGGAGAAGAAGCCCGAGAAGGTCATCCCCCGCATCCAGGCGATGCTGGGGCCGGACGTGCCGTTCGAGCTGGAGTGGGTGTCGGTGTACCAGTTCGCGTGCCGGCGCATCGACCGCTTCCGCCACGGCCGCGTGATCTTCGCCGGCGATGCGGCGCACCAGGTCTCGCCCTTCGGCGCGCGCGGGGCCAACAGCGGCGTGCAGGACTGCGACAACCTGAGCTGGAAGCTCAAGGCGGTGCTGGACGGCGACGCGCCCGAGGCCCTGCTGGATACCTACCACGACGAGCGCGCGTTCGCCGCCGACGACAACCTGCTCAACTCCACGCGCTCGACGGACTTCATCACGCCCAAGAGCCGCACCTCGCTGCGCCTGCGCAATGCGGTGCTGGAGCTGGCGCGCACCGAGCCGTTCGCGCGCCCGCTGGTCAACAGCGGGCGGCTGTCGACGCCGACGCCCTATGTGCACTCGCCGCTCAACACCCCCGATGCCGAGACCGCCGAGCCGTTCGCTGGCCGCATGACCCCTGGCACCAACTGCGCCGATGCCCCGGTCGAGGTGAACGGCCAGCCGGGCTGGCTGCTCAACCAACTGGGCCGCGGCTTCGTGCTGCTGAGTTTTGGCCCGGCCGAGCCGGTGCGCCTCGGCGGCGTCGAGGCCCAGGTTCTGCAGGTCGGGCGCGACCTGATCGACCGCGCCGGCGTGCTCACCCAACGCTACGATGGTCAGCCGGGCACGGTGTACCTGATCCGCCCCGATCAGTACGTCGCGGCCCGCTGGCGCCGCTTCGACCGCGCCGCGGCCGAGGCCGCGCTGGCGCGGGCGCTGGGCCATGCCCTCGCTTGATGCCATTTTCCGCGACGCCCCCGTGCCCCGGAGACCTGTCATGCCTTTGAACCGTCAACCCCACATCGCCGAGCCCGACGCCTTTTACGAGGAACTGATCCACGCCCAGCGCGACCTCCAGGACGAGCAGGCGGAGATGTTCTTGGCCAAGCTCGTGCTGATCCTGGCCAACCACGTCGGCGACCGCGCCGTGCTGTCCGAGGCGATCGCGCTGGCCCGCGCCAACACCCTCGCGACGGCCGGCTGAACGCCACCCCGGCCGGATACCTTCGAGCGCGATACCCCGCCCACACCCTTGCCGCCCATGTCCTTGCTCAACGAAACCCACGACCCCGCCCTGCGCAGCTGGGTGGACGGTGCCAACCGCCCGGGTCACGACTTTCCCATCCAGAACCTGCCGTTTGCCAGCTTTCGCCGACGCGATCGCGGCGAATCCTGGCGCGGCGGGGTGGCGATCGGCGACGCCATCGTCGATCTGGCGGCGCTGCACCGGGCCCACCCGTTCGAGGGTCTGGCCGCCGAGGCGCTGGCTGCGGCGGCACAGCCGCAGCTCAATGCGCTGATGGCCTTGGGGCCGGCCCACTGGAGCGCGCTGCGGCTGGCCCTGTCGCGGGCGCTGCGCGAGGGCAGCCCCCAGCGCACCGTCATCGAGCCCTGTCTGGTGCCGCAGGCCGAGGCCGAGTACGGCCTGCCGGCGCGCATCGGCGACTACACCGATTTCTACACCTCGGTTCACCACGCCACCAACATCGGCCGCCAGTTCCGGCCCGACAACCCGCTGCTGCCCAACTACAAATGGGTGCCCATCGGCTACCACGGCCGCAGCTCCAGCATCGGGGTGTCGCCGCAGGCCTTTTACCGGCCGCGCGGGCAGGTCAAGGCGCCGGACGCCGATGCCCCCACCCTCGCGCCCAGCCGGCGGCTGGACATCGAATTGGAACTGGGCGTCTTCGTCGGGCCCGGCAACGCGCTGGGTGACGCGATCCCCGTGGCCGAGGCCGAGGCGCATGTGTTCGGCATCGTGCTGCTCAACGACTGGTCGGCGCGCGACATCCAGGCCTGGGAATACCAGCCGCTCGGGCCGTTCCTGGCCAAGAACTTTGCCACCACGATCTCGCCCTGGGTCGTGACGCTGGAGGCGCTGGCCCCGTACCGCGTCCCCTTCGAGCGGCCGGCCACCGACCCCCAGCCGTTGCCGTATCTGGACGATCCGGCCAACCGCGCGCAGGGGGCGTTCGACATCCGCCTGTCGATCGGCTGGCAGACGCCGCGCATGCGCGAGCAGGGGATGGCCGACCACGTGGTGGCGCAGACCAGCTACCGCCACGCCTATTGGACCGTGGCGCAGATGGTGGCCCACCACACGGTCAATGGCTGCAATCTGCAGCCGGGGGATTTGCTGGGCACCGGCACGCTCTCCGGCCCGACGCTGGAGCAGGCGGCGGCTTTCATTGAGCTCACGCTCGGTGGCAAACAGCCCCTGAGCCTGCCCGGTGGCGAGCAGCGCACCTTTCTGGAGGACGGCGACACGGTCGTGCTGCGCGGCTGGTGCGAGGCGCCGGGGGCGGCGCGCATCGGCTTTGGCGAGTGCCGCGGTACCGTGCTGCCCGCCCGCGGCTGATGATGGGCCCCCACCCCGAGGACCGGCCGCCGGGCCATGGCGTGCCGTTGAACCGGGTATTGCGTTTTGCTATAGCAGTTTGTTTGCCATGGCAGTTTTGCAGGCTAACGGCACGCACTACAGTTCATGCGCACGACCGTCGGGCCGACGGTTCCGGGCGCCTAGGGCAAACCCCTGGGTTTGAAATCGGCACGCCGATTGATTCATTGTAATAATCGTCAGTGTGCTGTTTATTTTCGGCATATCCACCCTCGCGCGGCCACCCGCGCCATCGCAATCCGCAGGAGACATGACATGAAAACCCCCTGGTCGCTTCGTGCACTGACCGTCGCCCTCGGTGGCGCGGTGTTGGCCGGTGCCGCGTGGGCACAGCAGGTGACGCTGCGCGTGCACCACTTTCTGCCCGCGCAGGCCAACGTGCCGCGCCTGGCCATCGAGCCGTGGGCCAAAAAGATCGAGGCCGAGTCCGGCGGCCGCATCAAAGTGCAGATCTTCCCGGCCATGCAGATGGGCGGCACGCCGGCGCAGTTGTTCGACCAGGCGCGCGACGGCGTGGCCGATGTGACCTGGACGGTGCTGGGCTACACCCCCGGCCGTTTCCCGAAGATGGAGGTGTTCGAGCTGCCCTTCATCACCCCGAACAGCGACCGCGCCGGCGAAATCACCTCGCGAGCGGCCTGGGAGTTCGCGCAACGCTTTGCGGCCGACGAGTTCAAGGACGTCAAGCTGATTGCGGTGCACACCCACGGCCCGGGCCTATTCCACACCAAGCAGCCCGTCACGGGGCTGGAGAGCGTGCGCGGCATGAAAATCCGCGGTGGCACGCGCATCGTCAACAACATGCTCACCAAGCTGGGCGCCACGCCCGTGGGCATGCCCGTGCCGCAGGTCACCGAGGCGCTGTCCAAGGGCGTGATCGACGGCACCACCATTCCCTGGGAGGTGGGCCCGTCCCTGCGCGTGCACGAGATGGTGAAGAACCACACCACCTTCGCCGGCGACAAGGCGCTCTACAACATGGCCTTTGCGTTTTCGATGAACAAGGCCAAGTACGAGTCGCTGCCGCCCGATCTCAAGAAGGTCATCGACGACAACGCCGGGGCGGAGACGTCGGCCTTCTTTGGCAAGGCCATGGACCAGGGTGACAAGAGCGGCCGGGAAATCGCCACCAAGGCCGGCAACAAGATCACCCAGCTCGAGCTGGCCGAGACCCAGCGCTGGCTGCGCATCGCAGGCAGCGTGGAGGACGACTGGGTCAAAGAGGTTCGAGCCAAGGGCATCGACGGCGCCCAGCTGGCGAGCGAGGCGCGGGCCCTGCTGGCCAAGTACGCCAAGTAAACTGTCGTGCAGTGGGCGCATGCATGGCGATTCGCCATGCGCGTTTGGCTGCCGGTGGCGCCCCGGTCCCGGGGGCGCTCCACAAACGAGTACATCATTATGACGACTTGGGTATTTCGACTCGCTCAAGGGTCGGCCATCGTGGGCGGCGTGGTGCTGTGCGCCATCACGCTCATGAGCGTGACCAGCATCACCGGCCGGGCGCTCTCCGGCGTGGGGCTCGGACCGGTGCCGGGCGATTTCGAGCTGGTGGAGGTCGGCACCGGCGTGGCGGTGTTTTTGTTCCTGCCGTGGACCTATCTGCGCGGCGGGCACGCGACCGTGGACCTGCTCTACAACCACCTGTCGGCCTTTTTGCAAAAGACGGTCTCGATGGTGTGCGATGTTTTGATGCTGGTCTTGTGGCTGGCACTGACCTGGAAGCTGTGGGACGGCATGCTCGAAAAGCGCGAGTACCTGGAGACCACCTTCATCCTGCAAATGCCGGTGTGGTGGGCCTATGCCGCGTGTTTCGTGGGCGCGGTCATCGGCTGCCTGGCCTACGTCACCAAGACGTTGATCAATCTCGGACTGGCGCGCTATCCCGAGGGTTGGCCGGTCGAATCCGCGGGGGTGCATTGAGATGACGGGAATCGAACTGGCCGCGTGGTCGTTTCCGGTCCTGCTGGCGCTGATCTTCATTCGCGTGCCCATCGGGCTGGCCATGGCCGTGTGCGGTCTGGTCGGGGCGTACCTGGTGTACGGCACCCCGGTGCCGCTGCTCAATCAGCTCAAGCAGGTGACGTTCACCACCTTTTCCAACTACAACCTGTCGGTGATCCCGCTCTTCCTGCTGATGGGGCAGTTTGCGGCGCTCGGGGGGCTGTCGCGGTCGCTGTTCAAGGCGGCGGAGGCCTGGATCGGCCACTACGAGGGCGGCGTCGCCATGGCCGCCGTCGGGGCATGCGCGGGCTTTGGGGCCATTTGCGGCTCCTCGCTGGCCACGGCGGCCACGATGGGGCAGGTGGCCTTGCCCGAGCTGCGGCGGGCCGGCTATTCCGGCGCCCTGTCCACGGCTTGTCTGGCCGCGGGCGGCACGCTCGGCATCCTCATTCCGCCGTCAGTGGTGCTGGTCATTTACGCCATCCTGACCGAGCAGAACATCGCCAAGCTGTTTCTCGCGGCGTTCGTGCCGGGCATTCTGGCCGCCGTCGGCTACATCATCGTGATTTCGATTTATGTGCGCCTCAAGCCCGACAGCGCCGGGCGCATGGCGCCCGTGCCCATGGCCGAGCGCTGGAAAGCCCTGGGCAGCACCTGGCCGGTGATCGTCATCTTCCTGTCCGTCGTGGGCGGGATTTACACCGGCCTCTTCACCCCGACCGAAGGGGCCGCGGTCGGCGCCTTCGGCACCGGGTTGGCGGCGTGGCTGGCGGGCGGGCTCAATGCCAAGACGCTGCGCGAGGCCATCTACGGCACCGCCATCGCCACGGGCATGATTTTCATGATCGTGCTGGGCGCGGGGCTGTACAACACCTTCTTGGCGCTGTCGCAACTGCCGCAGGAACTGGCCCAATGGGTCATCGGCCAGGGCCTGAGCCCGTGGCTGGTGCTCACCCTGATTCTGGTGATTTACCTGCTGCTGGGCTGCGTCATGGATTCGCTGTCCATGATTTTGCTCACCATCCCGATCTTCTTCCCGATGATCATGGGGTTGGACTTCGGCATGACGCCGGAGGAAACCGCCATCTGGTTCGGCATCCTGGTCCTGATCGTGGTGGAAGTCGGTCTGATCACCCCGCCGGTGGGGATGAACCTGTTCGTCATCAACAACATGGCGCGCAGCGTGCCGATCGTGCAGACCTACCGCGGGGTCACGCCGTTCGTCATCAGCGATCTGGTGCGCACGGCCATCCTGGCAGCCTTCCCCAGCATCACCCTGTTTGCGCTGTGGATGACGTCGTGAGCGATGCCGCCAAGACCGTGCCGGCGGTCACGCGCGTCGGCCTGGTCGGGCTGGGGGAGGTGGGGACGATCCTGGGCCGGGCCCTGGCCCCCCAGGGCCTGCGTTGGCTGGGCGGCTGGGACGTCAAGCTCGCCCACGCCGACACCCGCGACGCAGTGCTCGCGCGCGCCCAGGCGGCCGGCATCGATCAGGTAGGCGCGGCGGTGGGGCAGATCGACCAGGGGACGCAGCAAAATGCCGCCCTGGTCGAAGAAATCGCCGCGGCGGCCTCGAGCCTGCGCCAACAGGCCAATGAGCTGGTGGCCGCCGTGTCGCGCTTTCGCGTGTCCTGAGCTTACAGGTTGTCCAGGAAACTGCGCAGCTTCTCCGACCGGCTCGGGTGCTTGAGCTTGCGGATCGCCTTGGCTTCGATCTGGCGGATGCGCTCGCGCGTGACGTCGAACTGCTTGCCGACCTCCTCTAGCGTGTGGTCGGTGGACATTTCGATGCCGTAGCGCATGCGCAGCACCTTGGCTTCGCGCGGGGTCAGGGTGTCCAGGATCTCCTTGACCACGTCGCGCAGACCGGCCTGCATCGCCGCGTCCATCGGCGCCACGTTGGCCGTGTCCTCGATGAAGTCGCCCAGGTGGCTGTCGTCGTCGTCCCCGATGGGCGTCTCCATCGAGATCGGCTCCTTGGCGATCTTCATGATCTTGCGGATCTTGTCCTCCGGCATGTCCATCTTTTCCGCCAGGATCGAGGCGTCCGGCTCGACGCCGAACTCCTGCAGGTGCTGGCGGCTGATGCGGTTCATCTTGTTGATCGTCTCGATCATGTGCACCGGGATGCGGATGGTGCGCGCCTGGTCGGCGATCGAGCGCGTGATCGCCTGCCGGATCCACCATGTCGCATAGGTGGAAAACTTGTAGCCGCGCCGGTATTCGAACTTGTCCACCGCCTTCATCAGGCCGATGTTGCCCTCCTGGATCAGGTCCAGGAACTGCAGCCCGCGGTTGGTGTACTTCTTGGCGATCGAGATGACTAGGCGCAGGTTGGCCTCGATCATCTCGCGCTTGGCGTCGCGGGAGGTGGCCTCGCCTTCGTTCATGCGCTTGTGGATCGCCTTGAGCTGATCCAGCGGAATCACCACCTGGGTTTGCAGGTCGATCAGGCGCTGCTGCAGCTCCTGGATGGCGGGGATGTTGCGCCCGAGCACCGCGCTCCAGGGTTTGCCGGCCGCGGCCTGCCGCTCCACCCACTGCAGGTTGAGCAGGTTGGGCGGGAAGTCGGCGATGAATTTTTCCTGCGGCATGCCGCACTTGTCGACGATGATGCGGCGCAGCTCGCGCTCGACCTTGCGCACCATGTCCACCTGCTGGCGCACCTTGTCGCACAGCGTCTCGATGGCCTTGGCGGTGAAGCGGATGGTCATCAGCGTCTCGGTGATGCGCGCCTGCACGGCCTGATAGCGCGGCGAGCCCCAGCCGTCCTGCTCGTAGACTTGGCGCAGCTCGTCGAACAGCGCGCGGATGGCGTCGAAGCGCTCCAGCGCCTCGCGCTTGAGCTCCTCCATCTTGCGCGTCAGCGCCTTGGAGCCGCCCTTGCCATCGTCGTCGTCCTCGTAGTCGTCGAAGTCCTCTTCCGCGACGTAGTCGTCGGCCTCGTCGGCATCGGCAAAACCGTCCACGACGGCCGAGATGATCGTCTTGCCTTCGCGGATTTCCTCCGCCATCGAGAGGATGTCGTGGATGATCGCCGGCGACTCGGAGATCGCGGCCATCATCTCGTGCAGCCCGCTTTCGATGCGCTTGGCGATCTCGATCTCGCCCTCGCGGGTGAGCAGCTCCACGGTGCCCATTTCGCGCATGTACATGCGCACCGGGTCGGTGGTGCGGCCGAATTCGCTGTCCACGGTGGACAGGGCGGCCTCGGCTTCCTCCTCGGCCTCCTCCTCGGTGGTCACGGCGGTGGGCGCGCCGGTCAGCAGCAGGGTTTCGGCGTCCGGCGTCTGGTCATAGACCGCCACCCCCATGTCGTTGAGCAGCGAGACGACCACTTCCAGCGTCTCCTGCTCGACCAACTTGTCCGGCAGGTGGTCGTTGATTTCGCCGTGGGTCAGGTAGCCGCGGGTCTTGCCCAGCTTGATGAGCTGCTTGAGTTTTTCGCGGCGCAGCTTGGCTTCTTCCTCGGTCAGCACCGTGTCGTCCAGGCCAAACTCCTTCATCAGGGCGCGTTCCTTGGCCTTGGACAGCTTCATGCGCAGCGGTTTGGCCTTCTCCGTCGGCTCGGCCTCCGCAGTCTCGTCGGCAACGGCCTCGACTTCCTCATCGACCAGATCGTCGTCGAGGTCGCCCAGCTCGGCGTCGTCGAACACATCCTCCTCGGCCTTTTTGGCCGGCTTGCGGCCGCGCTTGGCGCCCCCTTTGGACGCCGCGCCGGCCTTGGCGGTTTTGGCGGCGGTCTTGCGCGCGGGCTTCTCGGCCGGGGATGCGGTGGCTACCGTTTCGGCGGCAGCGTCCGTGGTCGCCGCCGGCGTCACGGCCGCGTCGGCCGAGGCGGCGGCCGCTTTGCTCGTGCGCTTGCGTGCCGGGGCGGCGGGCGCGGGCGCGGCTTCGGGGGTTTCGGCGGGGCTGGCAGCAGTTTTCTTGGAACGGGTGCTCACGGCAAACGCTTTCTGCCCGGTTCGGGGCCGGGCCTGACGGGGACGGACGAGCGGAACACGACCGGCGGGCACGACGCCGTCGCGCGTGTACGGCCCTGGGGGGCGACACGCTCGCCCAGGTACGCAGACTACGACATCGACGCACGGCCACGCCCACATGGGGATGGCCGGCCGGCTTCGCAAGCGGGGTGGGCGAACATTTGGTGTGCAGTCCTTGCGGGGCGGGCGCCTGGTGCGCCCTGGCCAACGGGGTGTCGTCCCGTGTGCGCGGCTGGCGGTCGGCGGGATGGGCCCGCGCCACCAGTCCGACTTATGGCCCTGTCCGGAGGTGCTGCTGTCGCACTTGCGAAACTTTATATTATATCGAATCGTCTCCCTGTTGCAACAGGGCGCGTTCCGCCACCACCTCGCGGTAGCGGGCTTGCGCATCGGGGTCGGAGCCGGCGCGGGCGAGCAGCGCCGTTTCCAGCTGTTTGAGCGCCTCGATCCGCATACGCCGCAACAGCTCGCGCAGCTCGCGCCGCATCTCGGCGGCGTCGGTCGGGGCATCGTCTGCCGCGCCGTCGTCCATCCGAGCGAGCCCGAGGCCGCTGTCGTGCAGCGCCACCGCCAGCGCCTCGAACGGCTGGCCGCGCAGCCCCTCGCGCAGTGCCGCCCACGGCTGCGGGCCGTGCTCCAGCCACTGCGCCTCCAGCCAGGCGAACAGCGGCCCGTGCGGCGGCGGCTCCTGCGCCAGCAGGGCATGGTCGTCGGCGGTCAGCCAGTCCCAGGCCTCCGGCGTGGTCAGCACGATGCGCGCGATGCGGTCGCCGCGGCCGAGCAGCCCGCGCGCGGCGCGGCGCGCCTGCAGCGCCGCCGCATCCGGCCGCGCTGGCCAGCGCGTGCGCGGCGCCGCCGCGGGGGGCGGGGCCTGCGGCGTCGGGGCCGTGGCGTGCGGGGAGGATCGCACCGTGCGCCCCGGCGGCGCGGCGGCGGGGCGGCTGGCGTGGGCCGGGCCGCGCGCCGGGGGGGCGGCGTCCTGCCAGAGCTGCTGCAGGTCGCGCACCTCCAGCGCGGCCAGGTCGGCCAGCTCGTGCAGCAGCTGGCGCTTGAGCGCCCCCTCGGGCAGCGCCTGCCACAGCGGGCGCGCCTGCGCGGTGGCGCGCGCGCGGCCCTCGGCGGTGGCGAGGTCGCAGCCGTCGGCGGCCACCTCCAGCACGAAGCGGCTCAGCGGCGTGGCCTGCGCCAGCGCCGCGGCGAACGCCTCGGCGCCGTGGGTGCGGATGTAGCTGTCCGGGTCGTGCTCCGGCGGCAGGAACAAGAAGCGAAAGCGCCGCGTGTCGCCGGCCCACGGCAGTGCGGCGGCGAGCGCCCGCTGCGCCGCGCGCCGCCCGGCCGCATCGCCGTCGAAGGCGAACACCACGTCGTCGGTGAAGCGCAGGAGCTTGCGCACGTGCTCCGGCGTGCAGGCGGTGCCCAGCGTCGCCACCGCGTGGCCGAAGCCCAGCTGCGCCAGCGCCACCACGTCCATGTAGCCTTCCACCACCAGCGCGCAGCCGGCTTGGCGGATGGCGCTGCGCGCCTCGTACAGGCCGTAGAGCTCCTCGCCCTTGTGGAACAGCGGCGTCTCCGGCGAGTTCAGGTATTTGGGCTCGCCGCCGTCCAGCACCCGGCCGCCAAAGCCGATCACCTCGCCCTTGACGTTGCGGATCGGGAACATGATGCGGTCGCGGAAGCGGTCGTGGCGGCGCGCCTCGTCGCCGTCCCCCTCGATGACCAGTCCGCATTCCACCAGCCGCGCGTCCTGGTAGTCGGCGAACACGGTGGACAGAAAGCGCCGCTGCGCCGGCGCGTAGCCCAGACCGTAGGTCTTGGCGATCCCGCCGGTCAGGCCGCGGCCCTTCAGGTAGTCGATCGCCCTTGGGCTGGCCTTCAGCTGCGCGCGGTAGGCGCGTGCGGCCTGCGCCATCAGCTCGGTCAGCGTCTGCTGCGCGCGGCGCTGCGCCGCCTCGCGCGCGCGCTGCTCGGGCGAGCGTTCCTCCTCCGGCACCGTCAGGCCCACTTGGGCGGCCAGGTCGTGCACCGCCTCGCGGAAGCCCGCGCCGGTGTGCGCCATCAGAAAGTCGATCGCGTTGCCGTGCGCGCCGCAACCGAAGCAGTGGTAGAACTGCTTGGCCGGGCTGACCGTGAACGAGGGTGACTTCTCGCCGTGGAAGGGGCACAGGCCCAGGTAGTTGGCGCCGCTCTTGCGCAGCGCCACGTGGCGGCCGACCACCTCGACGAGGTCGGCGCGCGCCAGTAGGTCCTGCAAAAAAGCGGAAGGGATGCTCACGCGCGCATTGTCGGGCATCGGGCGCCCGGTCACCGCCGGGCGCGTGACGATGATATGCAGGCGGGGTGGCGCGTCAGGCCGTCGGCTCGCGCGGCTGCCCGCGCGCCTGCTTCTCGAACTGCTCCACCGGCATCGGCCGGCCGTAGCGGTAGCCCTGCAGCAGGTGGCAGCCGTGGCTGAGCAGGTAGGTTTCCTGCTGCTCGGTCTCCACGCCCTCGGCCAGCACCTGCATGCGCAGCTTGCGGCCCAGCGAGATGATGGTCGTGATGATCGCCTCGTCCTGCCGGCTGTGCTGGCCCAGGCGGGCGACGAAGCGCTGGTCGATCTTGATGGTGTCGAACGGCAGCTCGGCCAGGTACGCCAGCGAGGAGTAGCCGGTGCCAAAGTCGTCCAGCGCGAGCGACACCCCCTGCGCGTCGAGCGCGCGCAGCGTCGCGCGGGCGCTTTCCAGGTCTTCCAGGAACACCGATTCGGTGATTTCCAGCTCCAGCAGCCGGGCGGGGATGCCGTGCTGCGCCAGCGCCTGCTGCACCCGCTGGCCAAACGCCGGGTCGCGGAACTGCTTGGCGCTGACGTTGACCGACAAGTGGAGGCCGGCGAGCACGGGGTCGTCTTGCCAGCGCCGCAGCAGCGCGGCGGCCTGTTGCAGCACCCAGTCGCCCAGCGGCAGGATCAGGCCGGTTTCCTCCGCCAGCGGGATGAACTCGCCGGGCGGCACCAGCGTGCCGTCGGCGCGCAGCCAGCGCACCAACGCTTCGGCGCCGACGATGCGGCCGGCCGCATTCACCTGCGGCTGCAGATAGACGCGCAGCTCGCCGGCCTCGATGGCGCGGGCCAGGTCGTGCTGAAGCTGGTGGCGCTGGCGGATCGCAGCCTCCATCTCGGGGTCGAAGAAGGCCACGCCGTTGCGGCCGGCCTGCTTGACGCTGTACATGGCCAGGTCGGCGGCCTTGAGCAGTTCGGTGGCGTGGTCGTCGTCGTCTTGGTCGCCGTACAAGGCGATGCCGATGCTCAGCGTCAGCGTGATGGCTTGGTCCTGGTGCGGGATGGGTTGGCGCAGGGCCGCGCCGAGCTTGTCGGCCACCGTCTGGGCGGCCAGCGCCGCGTCGTCGCGGCGCTCGAAGGTGGCGGGCAGCAACACCAGGAATTCGTCACCCCCCAGCCGGCCGGGGGTGTCTTGCTCCCGGAGCGTGGTGCGGATGCGCTCGCCGATGGTGCGCAGCACGGCGTCGCCGGCATCGTGGCCGAAGGTGTCGTTGATGCTCTTGAAAAAATCCAGGTCCAGAAACAGCACCGCGCCCCAGCGCGCGTTGCGCCGCGCCTGGCGGATGGACTGCTGCAGCCGATCCAGCAACAGGCGGCGGTTGGCGAGTCCCGTCAGCGGGTCGAAGAAGGCCAGGTTTTCGATCTGCGCCTCGGCCTGCTTGCGCCAGCTGATGTCGTGGAAGATGGCCACGTAGTGGCGCACCTTGCCCACCGCATCCGTGACCGCGCTGATCGTCAGCCACTCGGGGAAGACGTCGCCGCTCTTGCGGCGGTTCCAGACCTCGCCTTCCCAATGGCCGCGTTCGCTGAGGGCCTCCCACATCGCCCGGTAGAAGGCCGCATCGTGGCGGCCCGAGCGCAGCAGCTCGCCCGGTGTGCGGCCGTGGGCGTCCTCGGCGGTGTATCCGGTGATGGCCTGGAAGGCGCGGTTGACGCGCACGATGCGTCCCTTGGCGTCCGTGATCAGCACGCCTTGCGTGCTGTCGAAGGTCTTGGCGGTCAGCGCCAGTTCGTGGAGCAGCGCGGATTTGTCACGCAGCGCCTGGCGCAGGCGGCGGCGCTGGTGCTCCAGCAGGGCCAGCAGGGCCAGCAGCACCAGCACGGCCCCGCCGACGGCGGCCAAGGGAGCGGCGTTGAGTTGTACCGTCTCGCGCCAGGTCAGTTGTGGCACGCCGAAGGGGCGCACGCGCAGCTCGCGCAGGATGTCTTCCACGGCGACATAGCCCTGGGGCAACACGAAGCCTGCCAGTCCGCCGGTTCGCAGGGCGGGATCGTCGCGGACGTCCAGCAGCGCCAGCAGCAGCGCCCGGCGCGTCTGGCTGTCCACATGGGGCAGGGCGGCCACCGGCCATTCGGGCACCAGCGGAGTGCTGACGGCGACCGGATACCCCGGCAAATCCTGGCGTTGCAGCACGCGCAGGCGATCCGGGGGGACGCGGCCCGTGGCCAGCATCGCCTCCAGCACCCCATCGCGCACGAAACCCGCGTCCACCCGGCCATCCAGCACGGCCTGAACCACATTGTCGTGGGGCATGCCCACGCGCACCCAAGTGACCTCGTCGTCGCGCACGCCGCGGCGGAGCAGCTCGTAGCGCTGCAGGTGCCAGCCGCCGATCGACTCCTCGTGCGGGACGCCCACCCGCTTGCCGCGCAGGTCTTGCCAGTGTTGCAGCGGGCTGTCGGTCCGCACCAGCACCGTACCGCCAAAGGCCTCGGTCTCGATGCCGAGGCGACGGCGCGCCACGGCCGCCAACACGGTGCTGAGCCCATCGCTGTAGCGCAGCGCCACATAGTGGCCGGGGTCGGTGATGACCGCGTCCAACTCGCGGGCGCGCACAGCATTGTCCAGCGCCGTGTAGTGCAGCAGGCGCACATGCAGCCGCACGCTGGGCAGCCGGTGCTGCATGGCATCGATGACGGGGGCCCAGTCGCGCTCCTCCACGTCCATCGGGCGATAGGCCAGGATCCCCACTCGCAGTTCGGTGTGGTCGGCGCGCGCAATCCCAGGGCTGGACAGGAGCGCCACCACCGCCATCGCCGCCAGGATGGCGGCGTGCAACACGGCAGCATACAGACGCCGCACCATCACCGCGGTTCCTCCGCGGGCAGGGCACTGCCGACGACCAGATCCTCGGGCAAGCGCAGCGGCCGCAGTATGTTGACGCGGCCCATGAACGACGCCAGGCCTTCGGCGGCGCGCTGCAGCGGGGCGGGTTGGCCGATTAGCCATTCGCGGTTGTCCGCCCAGTTGGTCAGCCGCAGGCCGCTGAAGGTGCGCATCGCCGCCGCGTGGGGCACGTCCAGCCAGGGTGCCAGCCGGTAGGCGGCGTCCACGGGCAGCGTCATCAGGTGCCGCTGGGCCGCAAAAATCTGGCGCACCAGCGTCCGCAGGGCCGCGCGCCGGCTGGGCCAGGCATCCGCGCGGATGGCCAGGACATCGGCGATCGGCCGTTCCGGGGGCAGTTGGCTGCTGTCGAACAGCCGTTTCGCGCCCAGCGACTCCAGCCGCGAGGCCGTGGGCTCGAAGGTGACCAGCAGATCCACCCGCCCGTCCTTCCAGGCCGACAGGTGTTCGTCGGCCGTGAGATGCACCCCCGTCACGTCCTCGGCACGCAAGCCGACGTATTCCAGCCAACTGGCCGTCATCAGCTCGCCGACGGTGCCCGTCTCGTGCCCCAGCCGGGCGCCGACCCAGCGCGTGCGGTCAGTAAAGCCCGGCTTGGCCAACACCACATCGGCCCCATGCGACAGGTTGAACAGTGCCACCACATGCAGCGGCAAGCCGTCGGCCACGGCCAGTAGCGTCTCGTCTAGCGTGAGCGCGGCGGCCTGGGCCCGGCCCTCGGCCAGCGCCACACGCGAGGCGCTGGCGGAACCCGTGGGCAGGCCGCGCAGGCGCCCGTCGTCCCACCAGCCCAGGCTGTCCGCCAGCTTGAGCGGTGCGTAGCCCGGCCAGGGGTGGTAGGCGACGGTCAGCGGCGACTCGTCGCCGCAGCCCAGTAGCCAAGGCGCCAGCATCGCACCGCCGCCCAGCACGGTGGTGCGTTGCAGCCAAGCACGACGCTGGTGATTCATCCGGTCATCACCCGGTTTTTGCCCGCGCGCTTGGCGCGGTACATCGCGGCGTCCGCGCGCGCGATGGCGGCCTCCACCGACTCGTCGTGCCGCAGTTCGGTGATGCCGGCGCTGAAGGTGATCAGCACCTTTTGCTCGCCCTGCAGGAACAGGTGGGCGCTCAGGTCGCGCTGCAACCGCTGTACGACGCCGGCGGCCTCCTCCGGCGTGGTGTCGGGCAGCACGATGATGAATTCCTCGCCGCCGTAGCGGCCGATGGTGTCCTGCGGGCGCAGGCTGCGGCGCGCGACGTCGGCCAGGTGCTTGAGCGCCGCGTCTCCGGCCAGGTGGCCCAGCGTGTCGTTGAGGCGCTTGAAATCGTCCACGTCCAGCAGCGCGATGCACACGCGCGTGCCGGTGCGCTCGGCGCGGCGCGTCTCGCGGTCGATGGCGCTGGCCAGTCCCTTGCGGTTGAGCACGCCGGTCAGCAGGTCGTGCGTGACCAGCTCGGCCATCTGATCCAGCTCGGCGCGCAGGCGCTGTACCTCGGCCTCGGCGCGGTCGGCGCGGTCGCGCAGCTCGGTCAGCTCCTCGGCCACGCGCTGGGTGTCCACCGCAAAGGCGCGTGCGGTCTGGATGGCATCCTGCACCACGGGGGCCATGTCGGCCAGGCTGTCGGCGCGCTCCAGCGCCTGCGCGCAGGCTTCGAACTTGGCCTGGTACTGGCCGGTGCTGGTGGCCGTCTGTGCCAGCCGCTCCAGGAAGGTGGCCAGCGTTTCGCGCATCAGGGCCTGCGCGCGCACGGTTTGCTCGCGCGCCTCGGCCTGCTTGACGATGACGTCTTTCAGCCGCGATTGCAGGTCCTCCAGCCGGCGCTGCGACAGCGGCGGCTGGGCGGCCTGCACCAGCGCCTGCATCTGCTGGCGCAGCCACGGGTTGTCGGGGCTGATGGCGTCGATGTGCTCGAACACCTGCCGCAGCAGCCCCAGCAGCCCCTGCCGCACGCCCAGCTGCTCCTCCACGCCGAACGAGAGCCGGTAGGCGTAGTCCGCCAGCATGCGGCGCAGCGTCGGGGCGTGCTGTTGCTCCAGCCGCAGGTAGCGCACCAGCTCCTCACCCATCTCGCGCAGGCGGGCGTCGTCGGCGGCCACCAGCGGCAGGCCCACGTCGATCAGGCGCGCGGTCTGTTCGGCCAGGTCGGGCGGCAGCAGGGCCCCCTCGCTACCGGGGGCGGAGGCGGGGGGGGCACTGGGTGCGCTGGGCACGGCGGGCTCTGGGGCTGCGGCCGGTGCGGCGCTCGCCAGCGGATTCTGCGTCAGCAGCTTTTCCAGGTCGTCCCAGCTGTGGCGCGAGACGGCTTTGTTGAACAGGGCCTTGAAGCGCACCTGGGCCGGGGTGCGCTCGGGCAGGGCTTGCGCGATCTGGCGCAACTGCGCCAGCGGAAAGGGCTGCAGCGGCCGGGTGCCGGCCACCTCGTGGTAGGCCGCCTGGAAGTTGTCGGGGGTGGGTGGCAGGCGCCGCGCCGTCAGCAGCTTGACGGCTTCGCGCGCGATTTCCTGGGGGGTGGAGGCGGGGCTGCCCATGGCGCCGAAGTATAGGGCGGGACCGCCTTGCGAACTGGTGCGGCGACTTGACGCCGATCAGCCGCCGCGCGGTTGGCCGCCCGTCGCGTCAGCGCGGCTGCATGCGGATCGCGCCGTCCAGGCGGATCACCTCGCCGTTGAGCATGTCGTTTTCGATGATGTGCTTGACGAGCTTGGCG
This sequence comes from Tepidimonas fonticaldi, assembly GCF_007556755.1. Classification (GTDB taxonomy): domain Bacteria; phylum Pseudomonadota; class Gammaproteobacteria; order Burkholderiales; family Burkholderiaceae_C; genus Tepidimonas; species Tepidimonas fonticaldi. Next base: position 30,585 of record NZ_VJOO01000004.1, read on the forward strand.
TAATCCTCCGGGCGGCCCAGGCGCGACGGGAAGGGCACCATGGCGGCCAGTGCATCCTGCACCTCCTGCGGCATGCCAAACAGCATGGGGGTGCCAAAGATGCCTGGGGCGATGGTCATGTTGCGGATGCCGAGCCGGGCCAGGTCGCGCGCGATCGGCAGCGTCATGCCGACCACGCCGCCCTTGGAGGCGCTGTAGGCCGCCTGGCCGATCTGGCCCTCGAAGGCGGCGACCGAGGCGGTGGAGACGATCACGCCGCGCTCGCCGGTCGGCTCGGGGTCGTTGGCGCTCATGGCCTGTGCGGCCAGGCGGATCATGTTGAAGGTGCCGACCAGGTTGACCTGGATGACCTTGTTGAACAGCGCGAGGCTGTGCGGGCCGTTCTTGCCCACGGTTTTTTCGGCCGGGGCGATGCCGGCGCAGTTGATCAGCCCGGCCAGCTTGCCCAGCGCCACCGCGCGGTCGATCGCGGCCTGGGCGTCGGCTTCCTGGCTCACGTCGCAGCGGACGTAGACGCCGCCGATGTCCTGGGCCACGGCCTCGCCGCGTTCGGCCTGCATGTCGGCGATGACCACGCGGCCGCCGTTCGCGGCCAGCATGCGCGCCGTGCCTTCGCCCAGGCCCGAGGCGCCGCCCGTGACCACATACACCTTGCCCGCGATTTCCATGGCCGATCTCCTGTTGAATTGACGTTGACGTAAACGTCAATCATAGGCCAAAAAAAGCGCCCGCCGGTGGGGCGGGCGGCAAGCACCATCGGGTGCACACGACCAGGAGAGGGTGGGGCGCCGCCCAGGCGGCGGCGCCGGGGGTCACTTGTAGCCGGCGCGGTCCAGCATTTGCTGCACTTTGGTCAGGTTCTTGGCGACGACGGTCAGCGGGATGTTCTCGGCCTTGAAGCGCTCGCCCCCGATGGCCCGCAGCGCAGGGTTGTCCAGCCGCACGCCGCGCGCCGCAGGGAACTCGTTGTTGCCATTGGCAAAATATTCCTGCGCCAGTGGGCTGGCGAGGAACTCCATGAACGCGATCGCGGCATCCACGTTCTTGGCGTGACGCGCCACGGCCGCCCCCGCGATGTTGACATGGGTGCCCGTCGTGGCCTGGTTGGGGAACACCACCCGCACCCGCTCCATCACCTTGCGGTCTTCCGGCTTGTCGGACTTGACCAGCCGGGCGATGTAGTAGGTGTTGGACAGCGCCACCCCGCACTCGCCGCTGGCCACGGCGCGGATCTGGTCGGTGTCGCCCCCCTTGGGTGCGCGCGCCATGTTGGCCACCAGGCCGTTGAGCCAGGCCTGCCCCTTCTCGTCACCCAGCCGCTCGATCACGGTGGCAAACAGCGACAGGTTGTAGGGGTGCGAGCCGCTGCGCGTGCACAGCAGGCCCTTGAGCTTGGGATCCGCGAGCTGCTCGTAGGTGGCCACGTCCTCGGCCTTGACGCGCAGCGGGTCGTACACGATGACGCGCGCGCGGGTGGAAAAGCCCGTCCACGTCACGCCGTCGGGGGTTGGCGCGGCGCGCAGCTCGGGCGGAATGGCCGCGTCCAGCTTGGCCGATTTGATCGGGCGAAACAGCCCCTGCGCATCGGCGGCGGCCATGCGCGCCGCGTCCACCAGCAGCACCACGTCGGCCGGCGAGGCGGGGCCCTCGGCCCGCAAACGCGCGACAATGCCCGCGTCGTCGCTGTCCACGCGGTTGATCTTGATGCCCGTGGCCTTGGTAAAGGCTTCGTACATGAACTCGTCGCCGGGGTAGTGGCGCGCCGAATACAGGTTGAGCACCTTGTCCTGGGCGGACGCGGCGGTGGGCACCAGCATCCACGGTGCGGTCAGCGACAGGAGCGTCAAAGCCCCTTGCATGACACGGCGGCGCAGCGACGACGGAAGATTCGACATGGGGAGAACTCCTTGTTCAGACCGGAATCGGTGTGGCGGATAAGAGGTGCGGGAAAGGATGCGCTACGGGATGTATATTATCACAAACGAGAATCATTATCGTTATGTTTGAACGATTGAATCGGAAGACGAACCGACCATGGGCCCAAACGCCCGACCTTGCCCGTCGCCGATGGCTGGGCGGCGGGGCGGCGGCGGTGGCCGCGTGGGCCCTGGCGGGATGTGCGGTGCCGCCCCGCGAGCCCGAGTCCCCGCCGGTTCCCGCGGTGCCCCCGGCTGCGCCGCCCGCCCCACCGCCGCCGCCGCCGACGCGGCCGCCGCGGGTGGGGCTGGCTCTGGGCGGTGGGGCGGCGCGCGGTTTTGCCCACATCGGCGTCATCCAGGTGCTGGAGCGCGAGGGCGTGCGTCCCGATCTGGTGGTCGGTACATCCGCCGGCAGTCTGGTGGCGGCCCTGTATGCCCACGGCCTGTCGGGGGCGGCGCTGGAGCGCGCGGCGCTGGAGATGGAGGAAGCGACGATTGCGGACTGGACCGTGCCGATCTTCAACCGGGGGCTGTTGCGCGGCGAGGCGCTGGCGCGCTATGTCAACCGCATGGTCCAGGGGCGGCTGATCGAGGCCATGCCCTTGCCGCTGGGCATTCTGGCCACCGATCTGGCCACCGGTCAGCCGGTGCTGTTTCGCCGCGGGGACACGGGGACCGCCGTGCGGGCCTCCAGCGCGGTGCCGGGGGTGTTTTCGCCGGTGCCGATCGCGGGGCGGACCTATGTGGATGGCGGCCTGGTGGCGCCGGTGCCGGTCGAGCAGGCGCGCGAGATGGGGGCCGAGCTGGTGATTGCGGTGGACATCTCCAGCCCCGCCGAGCCGCTGGGCCAGACCGACCCGGTGCGGGTGCTGTTGCAAACGTTCACCATCATGGGCCAGACGATCAACCGTTATGTCCTCGGCAGTGCGGACGTCGTGATTCGCCCCCGGCTGGACGGCATCGGCAGCGCGGACTTCGCCTCGCGCGAGCGCAGCATCGCAGCGGGGCGCGCCGCCATGCAGGCGGGGTTGCCGCGCCTGCGCGAGCAGCTGCTGGCCCTGCGCCGGCCGCTGCTCGCGGGCCCGCAGGCCGCGCGCTGAACGGCCCCACGCCGAAAAAAAGCCCCGCCGAAGCGGGGCTGGTAAGGGTCCCTGAATCTGATTTCGAAGAGACCCGAGGAGACAACTCGAAGCGAAAGGGTCCGCCCGTCAACCCGCGTTGCGGCGCGTCCGGGTGGCGGTTTTGGGGGCCTGGGCGGCGGCGGACGGCAGGTTTTGCTGCGCATGGGCCACCGCCTGGTGGAAATTGGCTTCGGCCAGCTCTGCGGCCTGCTTGACGGCCTGCTGGACGGTTTCCATGGCCGAGGTGGCGGCATTGACGGCGTTGCGCATGGCCTCCACCGCGGCTTCGGTGCCGGCCGGAGCGTTCTTGGCGACGTTGTCCATCACGGCCATGGCTTTGTGCTGAACGTCGGCCGCGTTTTGCTCGGCCGCCTGGGCAAAGGCGCTGCCCGTCGTGGCCGCAATGTCGTAGAGCTGGCGGCTGTAGTTGACGGCCTTTTCGGCCAGCGGCTGCAGCAGGGCGGCCTGACGTTGCAAAAGTTCTTGCGCGTCTTTGACCGACAGCAGGGCCTGGGTGTTGTCCGCAGAGTCGCGCAGCGCCGCCTTGGTGGCCTGCAGGTTGAGTTCGACCAGCTTTTCCACGCCTTCGAAGGCCTTGCGGGTGAGGCCGAACAGCATTTCGATGTTGGCCTTGTGGGCGGCGGCCAGTTGTTCAGGGGTTAGCATGTCGTCCTCCGCTGGTCGTGGTGGTGAAATTGCTGCGCTGCAGCATGGCTTTCATTATACGGGCGCCGTTGAATTTTGCAAGCCATGTTGCGCCGCAGCATTTGTGCCGGATATGCGGCGGGGCGCGGGGCATCGGGACGGCATCTGCGGGGCATAGGGCGCCGGCCGGCGGGCGTGGCGCCGCGCTGGCACACTGCGCGCCATGCAGGTGTTTTACGCGACCCAATTCGTGCTGCCGCTGCCCCCGGGCCACCGCTTCCCCATGGCCAAGTACGCCCTGTTGCGCGACGCCCTGGCCGGCGAGCCGGACATTCGCCTGCAGCAGGCCGAGCCGGCCAGCGACGGCGAGCTGGCGCTGGCCCACACACCCGCCTACATCGACGCCATCACCCACGGGACGCTCGCCCCGGCGCTGCAGCGGGAGATCGGCTTTCCCTGGAGCCCGGCGATGGCCGAGCGGGCGCGCCGCTCGGTCGGCGCCACCATCCAGGCCAGCCGGGTGGCGCTGGCGGGCGAGGGCGTCGCCGCCAACATCGCCGGGGGCACCCACCACGCCTACGCCCACAAAGGGGGCGGGTTTTGCGTCTTCAACGACGCCGCGGTGGCGGCGCGCCTGATGCAGGCCGAATGGGCCCGGCGCGGGGCGTCGGCACGCGCCCGGCCCTTGCGGGTGGCGATCGTGGACCTGGACGTCCACCAGGGCAATGGGACGGCCAGCATCTTTCGCGACGACCCGTCGGTGTTCACGCTGTCGCTGCACGGGGCGCGCAACTTCCCCTTCCGCAAGGAGCCCAGCGACTGCGACGTGGAGTTGCCCGACGGCTGTGGCGACGCCGATTACCTGCAGGCGCTGGAGTGGGCGCTGGGCGAGCTGGAGCGGCGCTTCGAGCCGGACTTCGTGATTTACCTGGCGGGCGCCGACCCCCACGAGGGCGACCGCCTGGGGCGGCTGCGCCTGAGCGACGATGGCATGGAGGCGCGCGATCGGCGCGTGTTCGACTGGGCGTGGCAGCGTCGCCTGCCCGTGGCCATGACCATGGCCGGCGGCTATGGCCGCGACATCGCCACCACGGTGCGCGTGCAGCGCACCACCTATGCGGTGGCGCTGTCGTACTGGCGACGCTGGCGCGCGGTGGCAGAATCGGCGGCAGAACCACCGAGGAGACCGCCGCCGTGAATCCCGCCGCGCCCGCGCCCCAGCGCCCGCAGCCCTTGCCCAGGACGCACTTTCGCGCCTTTCGCCCCATCGGCACGCGCTGGATGGACAACGACATCTACGGGCATGTCAACAACGTCGTGTACTACAGCTGGTTCGACACCGCCGTCAACGCCCACCTGATCGAGCAGGGGGCGTTGGACATCCACGGTGGTGACGTCATCGGCCTGGTGGTCGAGACACAGTGCCACTACTTCGCGCCGCTGGCCTTTCCGCAGCCGGTCGAGGCCGGCTTGCGCGTCGCCCACATCGGCCGCTCCAGCGTGCGCTACGAAGTGGGCATCTTCGCCGCGGGGGCGCAGACCTGCGCCGCGCGCGGCCACTTCGTCCACGTCTATGTCGATCGCGACAGCCGGCGGCCGGTCGCCGCGCTGCCCGCCGCCCTGCAACGCACCCTGGAGGCCCTGACATGAACGCACCCGAGCCCATCGCCGACGCCGAGGCGGACCTGGATCCGCTGCGCGCCTGGGCCCAGCCGCTGGATCCGGCGCAGGTCGAAGCGGCCATCGTCGGTCGCCGCTCGGTGCGCGCCTTTTTGCCGCGGCCGGTGCCCCGGCCACTGATCGAGCGGCTGCTGCGGGTGGCGGCGCGTGCCCCGTCGGGCACCAACACCCAGCCCTGGAAGGTATATGTCCTGCAGGGGCAGGCGCGCGACACGCTGGTGGACAAAGTGTGCGCCGCCCACGATGCCATCCGCGCCAACCCGGCGCTGGCGGCGGAGTACCAGGAGGCCTACGACTACTACCCCAGCCAGTGGGTGAGTCCCTACATCGACCGCCGGCGCGAGAACGGCTGGGGCCTGTACGGGCTGCTGGGCATCGGCAAGGGTGACAAGGACAAGATGCATGCCCAGCACCAGCGCAACTTCCGCTTCTTTGACGCGCCGGTGGGGTTGATGGTGACCATCGATACCGTGATGGGGCGCGGCTCGCTGCTGGATACGGGGATGTTTTTGCAAAACCTGATGGTGGCGGCGCGCGCCCACGGCCTGGACACCTGCCCCCAGGCGGCGTGGAACCACTATGCGCGCATCATCCTGCCGCACATCGGTGCGTCCGAGCAGGAGATGCTGGTGTGCGGCCTGTCGCTCGGCTACGCCGACCCCGAGGCGACGGTCAACCGCTTCGTCACCCCGCGCGAACCGATCGAGCGCTTCGTGACGTGGCTGGAATGACCCGTTTACCGCTGGGAGTGGCCCATGCATGATTCCGCCGTCCGTCGGCCGTCGGTCCTGGTGGCGCGCGCCGTGTTCCCCGAGGCGGTGCAGCGTCTGCGCGCGCACTTCGACGTCGAAGCCAACGAGGCCGACGAAGACTGGTCCGCCGAGGAGCTGATCCGCCGCCTGCAAGGCAAGGCCGGGGCTTTGCTGACCGGCACGCAGCGCATCGACGACGCGCTGCTGCGCGCCTGCCCCACGCTGCGCATCGCAGCCAACATGACGGTGGGCTACAACAACTTCGACGTCGCCGCGATGGACGCCCACGGCGTGGTCGGCACCAACACCCCCGACGTGCTGACCGAGACCACGGCCGACTTTGGTTTTGCGTTGCTGCTGGCAGCCGCGCGCCGGGTGACCGAGAGCGAGCACTACCTGCGCGCCGGCCGCTGGACGCGCTGGTCCTACGACCTGTTCGCCGGGGCCGAGGTGCACGGCACCACGCTGGGCATCCTGGGCATGGGCCGCATCGGCCAAGCGATTGCCCGGCGCGGCGCGCATGGCTTTGGCATGCGGGTGCTCTACCACAACCGCAGCCGGCTCGATGCGGCCATCGAGGCCGACTGCCGTGCGACCTGGGTGGACAAGGACACCCTGCTGCGCGAGTCGGACCACGTGGTGCTGGTGCTGCCCTACACGCCGCAAAACCACCACATCATCGGCGCGGCGGAACTGGCGCGCATGAAGCCCACCGCCGTGCTGGTCAACCTGGCGCGCGGCGGTATCGTGGACGATGCCGCGCTGGCCCAAGCCCTGCGCGACCGGCGCATCGCCGCCGCGGGGTTGGACGTGTTCGAGGGCGAGCCGGCCGTCCACCCCGGGCTGCTGGAAGTGCCCAATGTGGTGCTCACGCCCCACATCGCCAGCGCCACCGTGCGCACGCGCCGGGCCATGGTCGATCTGGCGGTGGACAACCTGATCGCCTACTTGACCGAAGGCCGCGCCTTGACGCCGGTGAACCATCCCCGGGAGCCGCGCCCGTGAATCGGGCTGCGGCGCGGGCGCAGGGCAGGGTGGGGGTGGCCGTGCGGGCACGCGGGCCGGCCCTGCGCGCGGGAACTCTCCCGCCGGTGCGGAATCCGTCGTTCGAGCACGGCACCGCGCAGGATCCTTGAGGAGGCGGGGCCTGGCGGATCGACAGCTACCCACCGACCATGGCCCACGCCCACCACACCCCGCGCGCACCGGACGCCGGCCTCGGCCTCGCCGCGCGGGCGGCGTTCACCCTGCTGCCGGTGGCGGCGCTGGCCTGGGTGCTGGGGCTGTTGAGCCACTACGACTTGCCGATCCAGGCCCGCTGGGCCTGGGTGCCGAGCGCGGGGATCGAGCTCGCCTTCTACATCGACGGGTTGTCGGCGCTGATGCTGCTGATGATCACGGGCGTGGGCACGGCCGTGTTCGTGTATGCCGGGGGCTATCTGGCCGGGCATCCCCAGCAAGGACGGCTGTATGGGCTGCTGTCCCTCTTCATGGCGGCGATGATCGGCTGTGTGACGGCAGACAACCTGATCACGCTGTTCGTCTTTTGGGAGCTGACCAGCCTGGTGTCGTTTCTGCTGGTCGGCTTCCACCACGAGGACGCGGCCAGCCGCAAGTCGGCGCAGCAGGCCCTGCTGGTGACGGGAACCGGCGGTCTGGCGCTGCTCGCGGGCTTCATCCTGCTCGGCCAGGCGATGGGCACCACGAGCATCAGCACCATCGTCGCGCAACTGCCGCAGATGCCCGCATCCCCGACCCTGACCGCGGCGCTGGTGTTGATGCTGGTCGGCGCCTTCACCAAGAGCGCGCAGTTTCCCTTCCATTTCTGGCTGCCCAACGCCATGTCGGCCCCGACGCCGGTGTCGGCCTACCTGCATTCGGCCACGATGGTCAAGCTGGGGGTGTATCTGCTGGCCCGCTTCGACCCGGGGTTTGGCGAATGGGCGTTGTGGGAGTGGGCGCTGAAGGCGGCCGGGTCGCTCACCGCGGCGTGGGGCATGGTGCTGGCGCTGCGGGAGCGCGACCTCAAGCGCATTCTGGCGTGGTCCACCGTGGCGACGCTGGGAACGCTGGTGACGCTGGTGGGGCTGCGCGGCGAGGGGGCCACGGTCGCCGTGGGGGCGCTGCTGCTGGCGCACGCGCTGTACAAAGCGCCCCTGTTTTTCGTCGCGGGCAACATCGACCACGGCACGGGCACGCGGGTCATCGACCGGCTGGGCAATCTGCGCCATGCCATGCCGTGGACGGCCGCCGCTGCGCTGCTGGCCGGGGCATCCATGGCGGGCATGCCCATGTCGTTTGGCTACATCGCCAAGGACGTGATCCTGGCCGCCAAAGGCGGGGATGAGGTGTTCGCGTTCGCGCGGGCGGCCAACACCGTGTTTGGCGCCATCGCCGTGGCGGTGGCGGCGGTGGCCGCGATCCGGGTGTTTTGGCGCCACCCCGGCAGCAACGAGACCCCCGAGGCTCACGAAGGGGGCTGGGCGCTGGTGCTGCCGCCGCTGGCCTTGGCCGGGCTGGGGATCGTCCTGGGGGTGTTCCCCTATGTGGTGCAGGATTTGATCGCCGAGGCCTCGGTCGCCATGACGCCAGGGACGGAAGCGGTCGTGGTCGCGCTGGCGCTGGAGATCGGGCCCTCGCTGCTATCCTTGGCCGTGACCCTGGCGGTCGGCTTGACGGTGTTCTTTTTCTGGGATCCGCTGCACCGCCTGTTCGAGCGCGTGGCGGTGCGCGTCGGGCCCATCGGCATGGCGTCACAGTACGAGCGCGGCCTGCGGGCGATCCCCACCGTGGCGGCGGCCGCGACCCGCTGGCTGCAGCACGGGCGCCTGCCGGGCTACGGGGTGGCGATGCTCGCGGTGTTGACGACCGCCTTGGGCACCGTGCTGTTGGTGGGAGGGGCGGCCTGGGTGTGGCCGGACTGGACGCCGCCGGGCTGGGGCTTCGGCGGCGCATGCGCGTTGATCGCCTTGGGGGCGGTGCTGGCCCTGTTCCAGCACGACCGGCTGGTGCTGCTGCTGGCGGCGGGTCTGGTGGGCTTTGGCAGCGGCGTCGTGTTTTTGTTTGCCGGGGCGCCCGATGTGGCGTTCACGCAGTTCGTCGTGGAGTCCGTGTTCGTGATCGTCGTGGCGTCGGTGCTGATGAAGCTGCGCCGCCGCGGCTTGGGCCACGGGCTGGATGCGCCGCAGCCGACCGCGCTGCGCGCCGCGGTGGCGGTGGGCTTTGGGGCAGTGGTGGCGCTGTGGTTGCTGGTCAGCGTGGCCGTTCCGTTCGATGCCAGCCTGTCGCAGTTTTTTGCGCAGCGCAGCGTGCCGGATGCGCAGGGGCGCAATGTCGTCAACGTGATTCTGGTGGACTTCCGCGCGCTGGACACCCTGGGCGAAATCACGGTCGTGATGCTGTCGCTGCTGGCCGCGTGGCCGCTGTTGCGCGCCATCGGCGGTCAGCCAGGGGCGATGCGCCAGCAGATGCCCCAGGGAACCCGCGGAGGGGCGGCACCATGAAAACCCGCTCGGTCATCCTCGAGGTCGTCTCCGGCCCCCTGTATGTCGTGATCGTGCTGGCGTCGCTGTGGGTGCTGCTGCGCGGGCACAACGAGCCGGGTGGCGGCTTCATTGGCGGGCTGGTGGCGGCGTCGGCGTCGGTGCTGTGGGCGGTGGCGTGCGGCAGCGGGGCGGCCCGCCGCCGTCTGCCCTTGGGTTCGCCGCTGCGGCTGGCGGCGGCGGGCGTGGCTGTGGCGGGGCTGTCGGGCGTGCCCGCCTGGTGGCAGGGGCAGGCTTATCTGACGCATTGGTGGGGGGCGCTGTCCGTGGGGGATGCGGCGCTGCCGCTGTCCACCGTGCTGCTGTTCGACCTGGGGGTCTATCTGTGCGTGTGGGGGGCGCTGGCCGGCTATGCGCTGGCGCTGCTCGCGCTGGGCGAGGCGACCCAGGCCACGGAGGGGGGCGAGCCATGATCTGGGTGTTGGCCATGACGGTGGGGGTGACGGTGGCGGCCGGGGTGTACCTGGCGCTGTCCCGCGACGTCTTTCGCGCGGTGATGGGGCTGGCGATCGTCGGCAGCGCGATCAATCTGGCGCTGTTTGCCGCGGGGCGGCTGGGGCCGTCCGCTCCGGCGGTCGTCGTGCCGGGGGAGACCGTGCTGCGCGACGCGGCCAATCCGCTGCCGCAGGCGCTGGTGCTGACGGCCATCGTGATCGGCTTTGCGCTGGTGTGCTTTTCGCTCGCGCTGGTGCTGCGCCTGATCCAGCGCGTGGGCACCGACGATGCCCTGGCGCTGCGGCTGGCCGAGCCCGTGCCGACCGATGCGGTCAAGCCGCCCGTTGCGGAGGCCGCGCACGAGCCAGTGTGGCCGCCCCGGGCCGACCCTGCGCCGGAGGGCCGCGGATGAGCGCGCTGGCCGTCTCCCCGGTGTTGGTGCCGTTGGCCACGGTGGCCGCGACCACCCTGACCATGGGGCAGCCGCGCCTGCAACGGTGGCTGGGCCACGCGGGGGCGTGGGCGCTGCTGGGCTGCGCGCTGGCGCTGGTCGCGCAGGCGGCGGCCGACCGCCCGGCGCAGGCCGTCTTCGGCGGCTGGGGGGTGCCGTTCGGCATCGAATTTCTGGTGGACCGCCTGAGCGCGGCCCTGGTGCTGGTCACTGCGGTCATGGGGGTGGCGTCGCTGGCGTTTTTGGCCAGCGATGCGGACACGCGGCCGACCCACCCGCTGACGCTGCCGCTGCTGCACGGGGTGCTGGTCGGCGTCGGCGGGGCGTTTGCCACCGCCGATCTGTTCAACCTGTATGTGTGGTTCGAAGTGATGCTGATCTGCGCCGTGGGGCTGTTTGCCATCGGCGGGCGCGCGGACCAGTTGGATGCGACCTTCAAGTATTTCGTTTTGAACCTGCTGGGCACGCTGTTGCTGCTGATGGCCGTCGGCATGGTCTATGCGGTCAGCGGCCACCTCAACTACGGGGCCATCGCGCACGCCTGGCCCCAGGTGGCGCCGTGGGCATCGACGCTGGCCGTCACGGGGCTGTTGCTGGCGTTTCTGATCAAGGCGGGGGCTTTCCCCCTGTTCGCGTGGCTGCCGGCGTCGTACCACACGCTGCCGGCGCCCGTGTTGGCGCTGTTTGCGGGGCTGCTCACCAAGGTGGGGGTGTACGCGGTGCTGCGCGCCATGCGCGATGTGTTCGTCACCACGCCCGACGTGCTGTTCGAGGCCCTGGGCTGGGTGGCCGCGGCGACCATGCTGTTCGGGGTGCTGGGCGCGGCCTACCACTGGGACATGCGCCGCATCCTGGCGTTTCACATCGTCAGCCAGATCGGCTACATCCTGCTCGGGGTGGCCCTGGCCAGCCCCGCCGGGGATGCGGCGACGCTGTTCTACACCCTGCACCACATCGTGGTGAAGGCCAATTTGTTCCTGATCGTGGCGATGGTCTGGCGCCTGACCGGCAGCTACGACCTGCGCCGGATCGGCGGGCTGTACCGCACCCGTCCCCTGCTGGGGGTGTGGTTTCTGGTGCCGGCGCTGTCGCTGGTGGGCATTCCGCCGCTGTCCGGCTTCTGGGCCAAGCTGTGGGTGCTGCAGGAGGCCTTGCACCAGGGGCGCATCGTCTGGACCGGGGTGGCGCTGCTGGTGAGCGTCCTGACCCTGTATTCGATGATGAAGATCTGGATGGAAGCGTTCTGGAAGGCGCATCCCCGCCCGGACTGGACCCCGCCCGCCGACGCCCGGCTGGCGCCCGCGTGGGCCGTGACCGGGGGGCTGGCGTTGATCACGCTCGCCATCGGGCTGCAGCCCGAGCACTTGCTGGCCTACAGCCTGGCGGCGGCCGACACGTTGGGGGGACGCTGACATGGGGCGCTGGGTGCAACGCACATGGGCGGCCGCGGTGCTGGTCGTGCGGTTTTTGAAAGCGGTGGTGGTCTCCGGTGTGCAGACGGTGGCGGTGATCGCCCGCGCCAGTCTGGGCGACCGCCGGCCGCCGCCTGCGGCGTTTTTGCGGGTGCGTTTTGCGCCGATGAGCGCGCAGGGCGCAGCCCTGCTGGGGTGCATGGTGACGCTCACCCCCGGCACGACCACCATCGACATTGATCTGGAGCGCTGCGAGCTGCTGCTGCATGTGCTGGATGCGTCCGACACCGAGGCGTTGGTGCAGGGTATCCGCCGGGACTTCGAGCCCGGGCTCGTGGCGCTGTTCGGCCGGGCGATGGCTGCCCCAGGGAGGGTGGCATGAGCCCGGTGCTGTGGTGGCTGATCGTCGGCGCGTGGCTGGCGATTGCGCTGGCCACGTGGCGCATGGTGCGCGGGCCGCGCCACGCGGACCGGATCGTGGCGCTGGACATTTTTCTGGCGGCGGCGGTGGCGCTGTGCGTGGCGGCGGCGCTGGCCACGGCGCGCACGGTGTTTCTGGACGTGGCGATTGGGCTGGCGCTCGTCGGCTTCGTGGCCACGGTGGGTTGGGCCCGGGTCGTGGATCAGGGCGGGGAGGAGCGGCGATGAGCGGGCTTGGGGCGTGGCTGCTGGGGGGCGGGGCGGTCCTGCTGGTGATCGCCGCCTGGGGCGTCGTCGCCTTGCCCGATGCCTTGTCGCGCCAGCATGCCGCGACCAAGGCGGGCACGCTGGCGGTGGCGCTGGTGTGCGCGGGCGCAGCGTTTGCGGTGGCCGAGCCGTCGTGGACCTGGCGCCTGCTGCTGATCATCGGCTTTTTGCTGGCGACGCTGCCCGTCGCCTCCAACCTGCTGGCCCGTGCCGCGGTGCGCGAAGCCGGGCAGGAGGCCGACGCCGCGCGAGCCCCGGTGGTCGGCGGCGATGCGGGGCCCGCGGCACCCGGGTCGCTTCCCCCCGGCCGCGGCTGATCGCCGCGCCGAAAACGCCCCGGCGCGCTTCCCTACAATCGGTGGTTTTCGACCCGTCCCGCCCTGCGGCGGATCGGGCGCCGTGCGCGCCTGTCCCATGCCAGACCGATTGCCGTGCTGCTGTTGATCGTCTTACTGCCCTTGCTCGCGGGCACCACTTTGACAGGGTGGCTGGGCGGCCGTTCGCGCCGCTGGACGGCGGTGACCGCCGCGGCCGTGACTGCCTGCAGTCTGGCCTTGCTGGTCCTGCACGCGCCGGCCGTTTGGAGCGGTGCGGGGGTGTACGAGTTCCACCCCTGGGTGAATGACATTGGGCTGAACGTCGGCTTGCGGCTCGATGGCCTGTCGTTCCTGTTTGCGGGCCTGATCACGGTCATCGGGCTGTTGATCATTCTGTACGCGAGCTACTACCTGTCGCCCGAGGATTCGGCGGCCAAGTTCTACGCGGTGATGATGCTCTTCATGGCCGCGATGCTGGGCGTGGTGCTGTCGGACAACCTGCTGCTGCTGGTCGTCTTTTGGGAGCTGACCAGCGTGTCGTCCTTCCTGCTGGTGGGGTACTGGAGCCACCGGCCCGAGGCACGCAGCGGCGCGCGCCAGGCCCTGGCCGTGACCGGCGGCGGCGGGCTGGCCATGCTGGCGGGTTTGGTGATGCTGGGCTGGATCGCCGGCACCTTCGAGCTGAGCGAAATGACCGGCCGCGCGGCCGAGATCCAGGCCGACCCGCTGTTCGTACCGGCGCTGCTGCTGATCCTGCTCGGGGCGTTCACCAAGAGCGCGCAGTTTCCGTTCCATTTCTGGCTGCCCGATGCCATGGCCGCGCCGACGCCGGTGTCGGCCTACCTGCACTCGGCCACGATGGTCAAGGCCGGCGTGTTCCTGCTCATGCGCATGTATCCGGTGCTCGGCGGCTCGGGCTGGTTCGAGGGCATCGTCACCGCGGCGGGGTTGGCGACCTTGGTGTTTGCCGCCTTCATCGCCATCTTCAAGCACGATCTGAAGGGGCTGCTGGCCTACTCCACGGTCAGCCACCTGGGGCTGGTGACCTGTCTGGTCGGCTTGGGCTCGCCGCTGGCCGCCGTGGCCGCGGTGTTCCACGTCCTCAACCACGCCACGTTCAAGGCGTCGCTGTTCATGGTGGCCGGCATCGTGGACCACGAGACGCATTCGCGCGACATGCGGCAGTTGGGCGGGCTGTGGGCGTTCATGCCCTGGACGGCGACGCTGTCCCTGGTCGCGGCGGCCTCCATGGCCGGGGTGCCGCTGACCAACGGCTTTTTGTCCAAAGAGATGTTCTTTGCCGAAGCCGTGGCGGGCGCCGGCGCGGCAGGGGTATGGCTGCCGGCGGCGGTGACGATCGCGGGCATCTGCAGCGTGGCGTATTCGCTGCGCTTCGTGCACGACACGTTTTTCAACGGTCCGCTGGGCGAGGTGCCCAACCGCCATCCCCACGAGCCGCCGCTGGGCATGAAGCTGCCGGTCATCCTGCTGGTGGTGGCCTGTCTGGCGGTCGGGGTGTTGCCGGCCGCCACCTTCGGGCCCCTGGTGCATGTGGCGGCGACGGCCATGGTCGGGCGCGAATTGCCGGACTATCACCTCGCGATCTGGCACGGCGTCAATCTGCCGCTGCTCATGAGCGTCGTGGCGTTGGTGGGCGGTGGGCTGTTCTACGCCCGGCTGGCCCGGGGCCGGCGCCTGCATCGCATCCAATCCGAAGCCTGGTTTGGGGCTCTGACGGGGCGGCAGATCTTCGAGTCCGCGGTCGATGCGACATTTGCCCTGGCCGGGCGGGTGTCCGTGGCGCTGGAAAACGGTTCGTTGCAGCGCTATGTGGCGTGGATGTTGGGCGCCGCCATCGTGGTGGCCGCGGCCCCGCTGATGGGGGAGCACATCGGCACCGGCGGGCGCGAGCTGTTGCCGGCCAACCCGCTGGCCGTCGTGGTCTGGCTGCTGCTGGCGGCCACCTGCGTGGCACTGGTGATGACGCACCACCACCGCTTTCAGGCCGTGGTGCTGGTGGGCGTGGTGGGGCTGGTGACCTCGCTGGTGTTCGTGGGATTGTCGGCGCCCGATCTGGCGCTGACGCAGTTGTCGGTGGAGCTGGTCTCGACGGTGCTGCTGCTGATGGGGCTGGCGCTGCTGCCCCAGCACTCCCCGCGCGAATCGTCGAGCAATCGCCGGCTGCGCGACGCCGCGCTGGCGCTGGCGGGGGGCGCGGGGATCGCCTGGATCGCGTGGGTGATGCTGACGCGCGATCACGCCTCGATTGCGTGGTATTTCCTCGAGCAGTCGCTGCCCATGGGGGGAGGCGCCAACGTCGTGAACGTGATCCTGGTCGATTTCCGCGGTTACGACACCTTTGGCGAGATCACGGTGCTGGCCATCGCGGCGATCGGGGTGCTGGCGCTCATGGAAGGGATGCGCACCCACCGCCCGATCGTCGATGCGCAGGGGCGGCGCTGGACGTTCGCGCAGCATCCGCTGCTGCTGCGGGTGGCGGCGTCGGTCGTGCTGCCGGTGGCGATGGTCGTGGCGGTCTACATCTTCATGCGCGGCCACAACATGCCGGGTGGGGGCTTCATCGCCGGGCTGGTGACTGCCGTGGCGCTGGTGCTGCAATCCATGGCGATGGGCCAGGACCGCGCCGAGGCGCTGCTGCGCACCGGGGGCGGGCGGCGGTTTGTGCGCTGGATCGGCTCGGGGCTGACCATCGCGGGGCTGACCGGTGCCGGGGCGTTTGTGTTTGGGCGGCCGTTCCTCACCAGTGCGCATGGCCATCCGCAGGTGCCCCTGCTCGGTGAGCTGCCGCTGGCCAGCGCCGCCCTGTTCGACCTGGGGGTGTATGCGACGGTGGTGGGCGCCACGCTGTTGACCATATCGGTTCTGGGGGCGGCCAGCGTGGAGGCGCCTCCGTCCACCCCGCCCCGCGGAGGACGTCACCCATGAGCATGGAGTTTCTCGTGGCCACGGGCATCGGTCTGGTGACCGCCTGCGGCATCTACCTGCTGCTGCGCGGGCGGACCTTTCCGGTGGTGCTGGGTCTGTCGCTGATCAGCTATGCGGTCAATGTGTTCATCTTCGTCATGGGGCGGCTGTGGACCGATGCGCATCCGATCCTCGTCGGCAACGAGCCCGTGGCGGATCCGCTGCCCCAGGCGCTGGTGCTGACGGCGATCGTGATCGGCTTTGCCACCACCGGCTTCATCGTAGAGCTGGCGCTGCGCAGCCACCACGAGGGGGGCAGCGACCATGTGGACGGGGCCGAGCCGGGCGGCAGCCGCGGGGCGGCGCCGGGCGCGCGTGACGGAGGGGCGGCGTGATGGGGGCGGCATTGCTGGGTTTTTGGGGGCAGCATGCCCCGGTGTTGTCGGTGCTGCTGCCGTCCTTCACCGGGATGGCCCTGCTGTTGTTGGGCGATCACGATGGAATGTCCGCGCAAGGGGGCGGGCACGACGGCGGGCGGGCCGCTTGGCGGCGGCGCCTCAGCCTGGCGTCGGCCCTGCTGGGGTTGGCCCTGGCCGTGGCCCTGGTCGGCCGGGCCAGTGGCGGCGAGCTGACCGTCTACGAGCTGGGCGAGTGGCCGGCGCCGTTTGGCATCGTGCTGGTGCTGGACCGCCTGTCGGCGCTGATGGTGCTGCTGACGTATCTGGTGGCAGTCCCGGTGCTGTGGTACGCCTGCGGAGGGTGGGACACGCGCGGTCGGCATTTCCACGCCATTTTCCATTTCCAGCTCATGGGGCTCAGCGGGGCGTTCCTCACGGGCGACCTGTTCAACCTGTTCGTCTTTTTCGAGGTGCTGCTGATCGCGTCCTACGTGCTGATGCTGCACGGCCTGGGGCGCGAGCGCTTGCGCATGGGGGTGCACTATGTGGTGCTCAACCTGACGGCGTCGGCCTTGTTTTTGATCGGGTTGTCCATGTTCTACTCGGTCACCGGCACGCTCAACATGGCCGACGCCGCCCTGCACGTGGCGCGGCTGGACGGCGCATCGCTGCGGCTGGCACAGTCCGCCGCGCTGATCCTGCTGGTGGTGTTTGGCCTGAAGGCGGCGCTCGTGCCGCTGTACTTCTGGCTGCCGGGGACCTACGCCGCGGCCAGTGCCCCCGTGGCGGCGCTGTTCGCCATCATGACCAAGGTGGGTGTCTACAGCATCGTGCGCGTCCATTGGGTGATTTTTGGGGTCGATGCCGGGGCCGCGTCGCTGACGGTACAGCCCTGGTTGCTGCCCGTGGCGCTGTTGACGAGTGTCCTTGGGGTGTTGGGCGCGTTGGCGGCCCACACCCTGGGGCGGCTGGTCGCGTACCTGACCGTGTCCTCGGTGGGCACGATCGTTGCGGGGGTGGCCCTGTTCACGCCGGAGACCTTGTCCGCGGCGATGTACTACCTGCTGCACAGCACCGTCGTGATCGCCGGGCTGTTTTTGTTCGTGGAACTGGCCGCGGCGCAGCGCGGGGCCATGCACGACCGGCTGCAGCCGGCCCCCGCGGTGCGCGAGCCCGTGCTGCTTGGCGTCATGATGCTGTTTGGCGCAGCGTCGGCGGCGGGGCTGCCGCCGCTGCCCGGTTTTTTGGGCAAGGTGATGCTGCTGCAAAGCACCGCGGGACTGCCCGCGCAGCCCTGGGTGTGGAGCGTGCTGATCGGGGTGGGCTTTCTGACCCTGTTGGGGCTGGCCCGCGCCGGTGTCGTCATGTTCTGGCATGTGCAGCCCGCGGTGGCACCGCAGGCGTCGGGCACCAGCGCCCGCTTGCTGGCCGCTCCGTGGGCCTTCATGGCCGTGACCGTGGCCATGGCCGTCTGGGCCGCACCGATCAAGAACTATACGGACGCCCTGGCCCAGCAGTTGACCGACAAGGCCCGCTATGCCAGCGCCGTCCTGGCCCGCCAGGGCGGCGTGGGTGTGCCCACCACGCGGCCCTACGACGGCCGCCGCCCGGCCGCGCCGAGCAGCCCAACGGCACCGCCGACCGATGCACAGGAGAGCCGGCCATGAGCGCCATCCCCCGTGAGCCGACCCGCCCCGGCACGCCGCCCACCGGCTGGCGGGTGCTGTTTCCCCATCCGGTGCTGTCGCTGCAACTTGGCGTGACGTGGCTGATGCTGTCCCACAGCCTGGCGCTGGTGCATCTGCTGTCGGCGCTGGCGCTTGCCTGGGGCGTGCCGCGCCTGCTCGCTCCCTTTCTGGGCGATGCGAGCCGCCTGCACTGGCCGACGGTGGTGCGCCTGCTGCTCGTGGTGTTGTGGGACATCGTGGTGTCCAATATCACGGTGGCCCGGCTGACGCTCGGGTCGATGCAGCGGCCGCGTCCCGCGTGGTTGCGCGTGCCGTTGGCCACCGACCATCCGCGCGTCAATGCGCTGTTTGCCAGCATCATCACCACCACTCCGGGGACCGTGTCCATGACCATCGACGAAGAGCGGCGCGAAATCCTGGTCCACGCCCTCAATTGCGACGATCCGCAGGCGATGGTGGCCGACATGAAGGCCCGCTACGAGGCCCCGCTGATGCGGATTTTTCAGGTCGATCTCGACAGCCCGCACGGTGTGCGCACGGGAGGGCAGGCATGAGCAGTCCATTGCTGCTGTGGGCACTCAACATCGGCATCGTCGTCGTGGCGCTGTCGGTGCTGCTGTGCAGTTGGCGTCTGCTGCGCGGGCCCGAGCTGCCCGACCGCATCCTGGCGCTCGACACCCTCTACATGGGGATGGTCGCCTTGATCATCCTGCTCAACATCCGCTTCGACACCGAGCTGCTGTTCGAGGCGGCGCTGATCGTGGCCATGCTGGGGTTCGTCTCGACCGTGGCGCTGGCGCGCTATGTCACCCGCGGTGACGTGATCGAGTGAGAAGGGGCCGAACGTGAGCGTCGTACTGGAAAACCTGGCCGCGGTGCTGATCCTGGTTGCGTCGTTTTTTCTGCTCGTCGGGGCGATCGGGTTGATCCGCTTTCCCGATTTCTACATGCGGCTGCATGCCCCCACCAAAGCCTCCACGCTGGGCGTGGGCGGGGTGTTGATCGCGTCCATGCTGGTGACGCTGGCGCATGGCCGGCCCGGCATCGCGGAGCTGCTGATCACGCTGTTCGTGTTCGTGACGGCGCCGGTGTCCGCCAACCTGATGGCCCAGGCTGCGCTGCACATGCGCCTGGCATCCCAGGCGCCCGTCCCGCGCGACGCCGTGCCGGAGCGCCGCGCGGCAGACCGCTGACGCAGGGGCGTCCCGCGCGAGCCGTCCCGCTCAAGCGGCGGGAGTGCCGTCCACCGGGCAGGCCTCGGGCAGGCCATAGAAGTGGCGAATGCCCTCCCAGGCCGCCTCGGGCGTGTCCACATAGGTGAACAGATCCAGGTCCTCGGGCGAGATGACGCCCTCGTCGACCATGGCGTCGAAGTTGATCAGGCGCTTCCAGTACGCGCTGCCGTACAGGAACACCGGTACCGGCTTGGCCTTGCGGGTCTGCACCAGGGTCAGCACCTCGAACAGCTCATCCAGCGTGCCGAAGCCGCCGGGGAAGGCCACCAGCGCCTTCGCGCGCATCAAAAAGTGCATCTTGCGCAGCGCAAAGTAGTGGAACTTGAAGCACAGCTCCCGGCTGATGTAGGGGTTGGGGGCTTGTTCGTGCGGCAGCAGGATGTTGAGCCCGACGCTGGGCGCTCCGAGGTCGTGCGCGCCGCGGTTGGCCGCTTCCATGATGCCGGGCCCCCCGCCCGTGACGATGTAGAGCTGATCCGCCTTGGGGCAGGATTGGCTGTAGGCCGCCACCAGTTGGGCAAAGCGCCGCGCCTCGTCGTAAAAGCGGGCGTTGCGCCGCAGCGCCTCGGCGCGGCGGATCGCTTCGGTATCACCACTGGCCTGCGCCCGGTGCCACGCAGCATCGGCCTCGGCCGGTTCGCGAAAGCGCGCGCTGCCAAACACGACGATGGTGTTTTCGATGCCGGCGTCGGCCTGAGCCAGATCGGGCTTGAGCAACTCGAGCTGGAAGCGGATGCCGCGTGTCTCGCGCCGCAGCAGGAACTCCGGGTCGGCGAATGCCAGCCGGTAGGCGTCGGGCGGCGGGCGGGTGCCGTCTTCGGACAGCAGGTGCATCTCGACGATGGCATCGGCCAGCCGGCGGGTTTGCAGGTCGTGGATGTGGTCCGGATGCGTGGGGGCGGTGGCGTCGTCGTGCATGATCGCGGGTGCTCCAGGCGTGAAAAAGGCCCCGGGTGGGGCCTGTTGGATTCCGCAGGCGTCGGCAAATTCCGGCGCCCGGTCGGCGTGGCGGTATCAGACGCGCTTGCGGTATTCGCCGGTGCGCGTGTCGATTTCGATCTTGTCGCCCTGCTCGACGAAGATCGGCACCATGACCTCGAAGCCGGTGGCGATCTTGGCGGGCTTGAGCACCTTGCCGGAGGTGTCGCCCTTGACGGCCGGCTCGGTCCAGGTGACTTCGCGCACCAGCGACGTCGGCAGTTCCACCGAGATGGCCTTGCCCTCGTAGAACACCACCTCGGCGGCCATGCCGTCCTCCAGGTAGTTGAGCGCGTCGCCCATGTTCTCGGCCTCGACCTCGTACTGGTTGTACTCGGTGTCCATCCACACGTACATCGGGTCGGCGAAGTAGGAGTAGGTGCACTCCTTCTTGTCGAGGATGATGTTGTCGATCTTGTCGTCGGCCTTGAAGACGACCTCGGTCGCGCTGTTGTTGAGCAGCGCCTTGAGCTTCATGCGCACGGTGGCGGCGCCGCGGCCGCCGCGCTGGTATTCGGTCTTGAGGACGATCATCGGGTCCTTGCCCTGCATGATCACGTTGCCGGCGCGGATTTCTTGGGCGAGTTTCATGGTACCTCTGGCGGGGGTGTGATTCGACTGATAAACCTCACATTGTACCGCGGCGGCCGTACACGAAGGCCAGCAGCCGCGTCAACAGGTCGTCCTGCGTCCACAGGCGGTCGCGGGCGGCGCGGGCGGCGGCCTGCCACCGGGCCAGGCGCTCGGTCGTCAGCGCGGGGGGATCGACCCCCGGGACGCCGTTCCACGCCCGCAGCCAGGCCTGCCAGTCCGCCGGGGCGTCCAGCCAGGCCAGAAAGGCCTCCAGCTTGTCGTGGTGGGCGCCATCGTCCTGCGGGTAGAGTTGCCACAGGAATGCGCGACCGGCCCACAGGGCACGCACCAGGGAGTCCTCCCCGCGCACCAGGTTGAGGTCGCACGCCCACAGGCGTTCGTCGAAGCCGGGCTGCGGTACGTTCTCGAGCACGCGCGCGGCGGCGCCAATCGGCAGGGGCGGTGCCAGGGCGGCCCAGGCCGCGGCGCTGCGGCCGGCCGCGACCAGCCATTGCGCGGTGGCCAAGGCGGGCTGGACGACCAGCCGGGGCAGGGCGCCCGGCTCGTAGCAAAACAGGCTGACCCAGGGGCCGTCATGGGGCCCGCTGGCCGCGCGCCAAGCCTGGGCGTCGAAGCGGGCCTGGCGTTGCGCCAGGTCCGCCTCGCGCAGCAGTCCGCCGGTGTCGGGCGTGAAGCCGGGGAAGAAAAACCACTTGGTGCGCCCCGCCAAGGGGCCACTGAGCACGGGCGAGGGCAGGCCGTGGCTGCGCGCGACCCACGGTTCGGCGCTGAGGTACTCCAGATTCAGCCAGACGGTGGGCCGTCCGTCGCGGCCCACGGGCGGCAGCAGCGCCGCCACCCAGGCGTCGGGCACATGGCACCCAAAGGCCTCCACCAGCACGTCTGCCGGGGGCAGGGACGGGGGCGGGCAGTCAGCCCGGCCGCGCGGCCACGGGTGGATCTGCACACCGGGCACGTGCCCGGCGCGCGCGCCGGGGGCCATCCAGTCCAGCGCGGCGGCGTCGTCGATCCACAGCCGCACCCGCTGACCCGCCGTGGCGAGTTGCTGGCACAGGCGCCAGCAGACGCCCACATCGCCCCAGTTGTCGATGACATGGCAAAACACGTCCCAGGTCAGTGGGGGAGGGGCCGCGTTCAGCGAACGCGGGGCGGCGGGCGCGGTACAGTGCGCGCTGTCGCGGCCCCCGGTGGCCGGCGCGGTGGAGTGCAAGACGGGATCGGACATGTCAGCAGTGCATTCGGACGAGTTGTTGCGCGCGGTGGCGGCCTTGCCGTCGCTGCCGGGCGTGTACCGGTATTTCGACGAGGCCGGCACGCTGCTCTACGTGGGCAAGGCGCGCGATCTGAAAAAGCGCGTCAGCAGCTACTTCCAGAAAACCCATGACGGCACGCGCATCGGCCACATGGTCGGCAAGATCGCGCGGCTGGAAACCACGGTGGTGCGCTCCGAGGCGGAGGCGCTGCTGCTGGAAAACAACCTGATCAAGACCCAGCAGCCGCGCTACAACATTCTGTTTCGCGACGACAAGAGCTACCCCTACCTGCGCCTGAGCGCGAGCACCTGGGTGCCCGATGCGCCCCAGGCAGGGCGCACCCCAGGCGCCGCCAACCCCGACCATTATCCGCGCATGTCGTACTACCGCGGGGCGGTGGATCGGCGCCACCAATACTTTGGCCCCTATCCAAGCGCCTGGGCGGTGAAGGAGACGATCCAACTCCTGCAAAAGGTGTTTCGCCTGCGCACCTGCGAGGACACGGTGTTTGCGCACCGGACCCGGCCCTGCCTGCTCTACCAGATCAAGCGCTGCAGCGGCCCGTGCGTGGGCTTGGTGTCGCCCGCGGACTACGCGGCCGATGTGCGCGCGGCCAGCGCCTTTCTGAACGGCGAGAGCCAGGCCGTGCTGGCGGAGCTGGAGGCGCGCATGTTTGCCCACGCCGAGCGGCTGGCGTTCGAGCAG
Organism: Tepidimonas fonticaldi; assembly: GCF_007556755.1. Lineage (GTDB taxonomy): Bacteria > Pseudomonadota > Gammaproteobacteria > Burkholderiales > Burkholderiaceae_C > Tepidimonas > Tepidimonas fonticaldi. The sequence continues at coordinate 53,322 of NZ_VJOO01000004.1, forward strand.
GCGGCCGAGGTGCGCAACCAGATCGCGGCCCTGTCGCGCGTGCTGCATCAGCAGAGCATGGAAAGTCTGGACGACCAGGACGTGGACATTCTGGCCGTCCGGGTGCAGGGGGGGCGGGCGTGCGTCAATCTGGCGATGGTGCGCGGCGGCCGCCACCTGGGGGACCGGCCCGCTTTTCCGGCGCATGTGGAGGACGGCGCGGCGTTGGCCGATCCGGACCAGCCGGGCACGGTGGAGCAGCGCGTGCTGGAGGCCTTTTTGGCCCAGCACTACACGCAGGTGCCGCCACCGCCCGTGCTGGTGCTGGGGGCGCCGGTGGACGAGGCGCTGCTGGCAGCCCTGTCCGAGCAGACCGGGGTGCGGCTGCGGCCCGTATTCCATCCGCGCGAGCAGCGCCGGCTGTGGCTGGAGATGGCGCAGAAAAACGCCGATTTGCAACTGGCGCGCCTGCTCGCGGAAGAAGGCTCGCAGCAGGCGCGCACCCGCGCCCTGGCCGAGGCGCTGGGCCTGCCCGCCGAGTCGCCCGAGACCCTGGCGCGCCTGCGCATCGAGTGCTTCGACATCTCGCACACCGCGGGCGAGGCGACCATGGCGTCGTGCGTGGTGTTCGAGGGCCACCAGATGCAGCCCTCGCAATACCGGCGCTACGCCATCGAGGGCATCAACCCGGGCGACGACTATGCCGCCATGCGCCAGGTGCTGCAGCGCCGCTATGGCAAGCTGGCCGCCGCGCTGGCGGACGCCGGCGGGGACGCGGGCGTGGCTGCGGCGGAGTCGGATGCGCAGGGAACGACCCGCCCCCGCAGCGAGGCCCAGGTCCGTCTGCCCGACGTCGTGCTCATCGACGGCGGTGTGGGCCAGGTCAACGCCGCGCGCGAGGTGTTTGGCGCCCTGGGTCTGGACCTGGGGCGCTTGGTCGGCGTGGAAAAGGGCGAGGGCCGCAAGGTCGGGCTGGAGGAGCTGGTGTTTGCCGACGGGCGGGAGAAGATCTACCTGGGTGCCGACTCCGCCGCGCTGATGCTGGTGGCGCAGATTCGCGACGAAGCGCACCGCTTTGCGATCACCGGCATGCGGGCGCGCCGCGCCAAGGCCCGCACGGGGGGCAGCCGGCTGGAGGACATCCCCGGCGTCGGGCCCAAGAAGCGTGCCCGCCTGCTGGCGCGGTTTGGCGGGGTGCGGGGGGTTGCGGCGGCCAGTGTGGAGGATTTGGCCGCGGTGGAGGGGATTTCCGCCGAACTGGCCGAGACCATCTACCGGGCCCTGCACGGATAAGGACGCATAATCGGACGCCATGTTTTTCAACCTGCCGACGCTGCTGACCTGGGCCCGCATCGCCGCGATCCCGCTGATCGTCGCGGTGTTCCACTGGCCCGGGTTGACGCTGCCGGCGCAAAACGCCCTGGCCACGGTGCTGTTCGTGGTGTTTGCGCTGACCGACTGGGCCGACGGCTATCTGGCGCGGCGGCTCAACCAAACGTCGGCCTTCGGTGCCTTTTTGGACCCGGTGGCGGACAAGTTTTTGGTCTGCGCCTGCGTGCTGGAGCTGGTCAGCCTGGACCGCGTCCATGTGTTCGTCGCGCTCATCATCATCGGGCGCGAGATCGCCATTTCCGCTCTGCGGGAATGGATGGCCACCATCGGCGCGGTGCGCAGCGTGGCCGTGCACATGGTGGGCAAGGCCAAGACGGCCACGCAGATGGTGGCCATTCCGTTTTTGCTGTACGACGGGGTGCTGATGGGCATCGACACGCGCTGGTGGGGCACGGTGCTGATCTGGGCCGCCGCGGTGCTGACGGTGTGGTCCATGGTGTACTACCTCAACAAGGCCGTTCCCGAGATTCGTGCCCGCGCCCGATGACTGCCGCCGACGACTCCGCCTGGATCCGCGCCATGCCCGCGGTGTTCGTGCTGATCTGGAGCACGGGCTTCATCGTCGCGCGCTTCGGCATGCCGCACGCGCCGCCGATGACCTTCCTGGCGTGGCGCTACGCGCTGTCGATCGCCTGCTTCGGCGTGTGGATCGCGTGGGCCCGCGTGGCGTGGCCGCGCGCGCCGGCGCAATGGGGGCACCTGGCCGTCACCGGCGTGCTGATGCACGCCGGCTACCTGGGCGGCGTGTGGGCGGCCGTCAAGGCCGGCATGGGGGCGGGGCTCTCAGCCCTGATCGTCGGGCTGCAGCCGGTGCTGACGGCGGTGTGGCTGTCCGCCACCGGCGGGCGCGTGACGGCGCGCCAGTGGCTGGGGCTGACGCTGGGCTTGGCGGGGCTGGTGCTGGTGGTTTGGCACAAGTTCGGCCACGGCGGCCCCGGCGACAGCGCCACGCCGGTGAACGTGGCGTTCGCGGTGGCGGCGCTGCTGTCCATCACCGCCGGCACGCTGTACCAGAAGCGCTTTCTGGCCCCCTGCGACGTGCGCACCGCCAATACCGTGCAGCTGGCCGCCGCTCTGCTGGTGACGCTGCCGCTGGCGTGGCTGGAGCGCGAGCCGATGGACTGGAACCTGGAGTCCGCCGGCGCCATGGCGTGGTCGGTGCTGGGCCTGACGCTGGGCGGCAGTTCGCTCTTGTACCTGCTGATCCAGCGCGGCGCGGCCGCATCGGTGGCGAGCCTCATGTACCTGGTGCCGCCGTGCACGGCGCTGATCGCCTGGGTGCTGTTCGGCGAGCCGATCACCGCCACGACGCTGACCGGCACGGCCCTCACCGCCCTGGGCGTGGCGCTGGTGGTGCGCGGCGGTCCGCCGCGCTGAACCGTCGCGCCGAGACCATCGACCAAGGAGACCGCTTGATGACCGCCTCGCCCATCCCCGTCCCGGTGCACCGCATCGCCGTCATCCCCGGCGACGGCATCGGCACCGAGGTCATGCCCGAGGGCCTGCGTGTGCTGGAGGCCGCGGCCAGCCGCTTCGGCCTCGACCTGCGCTTCGAGACCTTCGACTTCGCCTGCTGGCCGTACTACGAGCGCCACGGCGCCATGCTGCCGCCCGACTGGCAGGACCTCCTCGGCGGGTTCGACGCGATCTACTTCGGCGCGGTCGGCTGGCCCGAGAAGATTCCCGACCACGTCTCGCTGTGGGGCTCGCTGCTGCAGTTTCGCCGCGCGTTCGACCAGTATGTCAACCTGCGCCCGGCGCGGCTGATGCCGGGGGTGCGCTCGCCGCTGGTGCGCGCCGACGGCACGCCGTACGCGCCCGGCGAGATCGACATGCTGATCGTGCGCGAGAACACCGAAGGCGAGTACTCCAGCATTGGCGGGCGCATGTTCGAGGGCACCGAGCGCGAGCTGGTGGTGCAGGAGACGGTGATGACGCGCCACGGCGTGGATCGCGTGCTGCGCTTCGCGTTCGAGCAGGCGCGCCGCCGCCGCGGCCGCCTGACCAGCGCCACCAAGTCCAACGGCATCGCCATTACGATGCCGTACTGGGACGAGCGCGTGCGCGCGATGGCGGCGGGCTACCCGGACGTGGCGGTGGACCAGTACCACATCGACATCCTGACCGCGCACTTCGTGCAGCGGCCCAACCGCTTCGACGTCGTCGTGGCCAGCAACCTGTTCGGCGACATCCTGAGCGACCTGGCGCCGGCCTGCACCGGCACGATCGGCATCGCGCCGTCGGCCAACCTGAACCCGGAGCGGCGCTTTCCGTCGCTGTTCGAGCCGGTGCACGGCTCGGCGCCGGACATCGCCGGCCGCGGCATCGCCAACCCGATCGGGCAGATCTGGTCCGGCGCGCTGATGCTGGACTTCCTCGGCCACCGCGACGCGCACGACGCCATCGTGCGCGCGATCGAGGCGGCGCTGGCGCCCGGCAGCGGCGCGCCGCGCACGCCGGACCTGGGTGGGCGCGCCGGCACCGCCGACCTCGGCCGCGCCATCGCCGAGGCACTGCGGGCCGAGGCGCTGTGCGCCGGGGCATGAAACGGCGTGGGTAGAATACGCCCCTTTTTCGCGCCGGTGGGCCGTCGCGTCCGCCGGATTTGGAGAGAGTCTTGCACATGAACAAAGCACAACTGATCGATCACATCGCGGAGCGGGCGGAATTGACCAAGCAGGAGGCCGCGCGCGCGCTCGACGCCTTCCTGGCCACGGTCTCGGACACGCTGGCCCGCGGCGGCGACGTCACGCTGGTGGGGTTTGGCACCTTCCAGGTGGATGAACGCGCGGCCCGCAAGGGACGCAACCCCAAGACGGGGGAAGTGGTCGATATCGCTGCGGCTAAAATGCCAAAATTCCGTCCGGGCAAGGCGCTCAAAGACGCCGTCAACGGATGACCGCTCCGGCTGCCGGATCCGTGGTCCTGGCAGTCACCGGATCGGGTGCTTAGCTCAGCTGGTAGAGCGGCGCCCTTACAAGGCGTAGGTCGGCGGTTCGATCCCGTCAGCACCCACCAACCCTTCCCGAAGCGCGCAGGTCATGTTCGACGTCTTTCGCAACAACATGAAGGTGCTCATGGCCCTGCTCATGTTGTTGATCATCCCCTCGTTCGTCTTCTTCGGCATCGAGGGCTACACCCGGTTTCGCGATCAGTCCGAGCCCGTGGCCCGGGTGGGCGGCGAACGCATCACCCGCACCGAATGGGACGCCGCCCACCGGCGCGAGGTCGAGCGCCTGGCAGCGTCGATGCCCGGGGTGGACCGCGCCCTGCTGGAGAGCGAGGACAGCCGGCGCGCGACCCTGGAGCGTCTGGTCACCGAACGGGTGCTGGCGCGCGCCGCGCAGGACATGCGGCTGGTGGCCACCGACCGCCGGCTGGCGGCGGAGCTGCTGCGCGACCCGACGATCGCCGGCCTGCGCAAGCCAGATGGCACCCTGGATGTGCAACGCTACCAGGACCTGCTGCGCGCCCAGGGCATGACGGCCGAGCAGTTCGAGGCGGGCGTGCGCGCCGACCTCGCGCGCCGCGCGGTCACCCAGGCGGTGGCGGACAGCGCCTTCATGCCCAAGGCCTCGGCCGAGTGGGCCGCACAGGCGTTTTTCGAGCGGCGCGAAGTCGCGCCGGCGTTCTTCCGGCCGGCGGATCACGCGTCGGCCATCCAGGTGTCGGATGCCGACCTCAAGGCGTTCTACGACGAACATGCGGATGAATTCCGCACGCCCGAGCAGGCGGACATCGAATACGTGGTCCTGGATCCCCAGGCCGTCGCCGCGCGCATTACCCCCAGCGAAGCCGAACTGCGCGACTACTACCGGCAAAACGTGGCCGACACCTCGCGCGCCGAGCAGCGTCGCGCGTCCCACATCCTGCTGCTGCTCCCACCCGGCGCCTCTGCCGACGAAAAGGCCCGTGTCCGTGCCGAGGCCGAGCAGATTCTGGCCGAGGTGCGCCGCGATCCCAAGCGGTTTGCCGAGCTGGCCCGCACCCGCTCGCAAGACCCGGGTTCCGCTGCCAAGGGTGGCGACCTGGATTGGTTTGGCCGTGGCGCGATGGTCAAGCCCTTCGAAGATGCGGTCTTTGCGCTGCAGAAGGGGCAGATCTCCGACATCGTGGAGAGCGAGTTCGGTCTGCACATCATCCAGCTCACCGACGTGCGCCAGCCCGAGGCCGAGCCGTTCGAGAAGGCCCGCCCCCGCATCGAGGCCGAGGTGCGCCGCCAGCTCGCGCAACGGCGGTTTGCCGAGGACGCGGAGCGCTTCAGCAATCTGGTGTACGAACAGTCCGACACCCTGGCACCCGCGGCCGAGGCCCTGGGCCTGACGGTGCACCGCGCGACGGTCGAACGTACCGGCCCGGTCGGGGCCGCGGCCGATGCGCTGCTGCGCGAGCCGGCGCTGCTGCGCGCCGTCTTCAACGAAGAGGCCCTGGGCCAGAAGCGCAACAGCGCGGCGATCGAATTGGGCGGCAACCGGTTGCTGTCCGTGCGCGTGTTGGCGCACCGGCCGTCCGAGCGGCGGCCGTTCGAGGCCGTGGCGTCCGAGGTGCGCCAGCGGCTGGTTCAGCAACGCGCCCGCGCGGCGGCGCTGGAGGCCGCCCGTGCCGCCCAGGCCCAATGGTCCGCCCAGACCCCGGCCGCATCGGCACTGCGCACGCCGGTGCTGGTGTCGCGCCAGGACGCCCAGGGCCTGCCGCCGGCGGCCGTGCGCGCGGCCATGAGCGCCCGGCTGGAAGGCGACGCCCCCGCGTGGGTGATGGTCGATCTGGGGGCCGACGGTGCGGCCGTGCTGCGCGTGCGGCGCGGCCCCCCGCGCGAGGCCCCCGATGCGGTGCGTCTGCTCAACGAACGACAAGAACTCGCCCGGCTGTGGGGCGAGGGCGAGGCCCAGGCCTACCTGGGGGCCTTGCGGCAGCGCTACAAGGCCGAGATCCTGGTCAAGTGAGCGGCGCGAGGGGGAAACCCCTCCAAAACGGCGATATAATGTCAGCTTCTGCGGTGGCTGTAGCTCAGTTGGTAGAGTCCCAGATTGTGATTCTGGTTGTCGTGGGTTCGAGTCCCATCAGCCACCCCACCCCCATTTGACGATCGTCAAATGCCCACGCGGTGAAACGACAGCCGTTCCGCGTGCGCACCGGGCAGCATGAGATGATGACCATCGACCATGCAGCTGCCCGCGTCTCCATCCCCCTGTTCTGACGTCGATCCCAAGGCGGTTTTCGTCGCGCGCGGACTGTCCAAGGTCTATGGCAGCGGCGAGGCCGCGGTGCATGCTCTGCGCGGCGTGGATCTGGACATCCGGCAGGGCGAGTTCGTCGTGCTGCTGGGGGCCTCGGGCAGCGGCAAATCGACGCTGCTCAACATCCTGGGTGGGCTGGACACCCCCACCGCGGGGCAAGCCACCTGGTTCCATGCCGGGCAGGCGCACGACCTGGCGCAGGCCGACGACGCGGCCCTGACGGCCTACCGGCGCGATCACGTCGGCTTCGTCTTCCAGTTCTACAACCTGATCCCCAGCCTGACCGCGCGGGAGAACGTGCAATTGGTGACGGATCTGGTGCCCCATCCCATGGACCCCGCCGAGGCCCTCGCGCGGGTGGGGCTGGGTCACCGGCTGGACCACTTCGTCTCGCAATTGTCCGGAGGCGAGCAGCAGCGGGTGGCGATCGCCCGCGCGATTGCCAAGCGCCCGGCCGTGCTGCTGTGCGACGAGCCCACGGGTGCGCTGGACTGCGCCACCGGTGTGCGCGTGCTGGAGGCCATCGAAACCGTCAACCGATCCGTGGGCACCACCACGGTGGTGATCACCCACAACGCCCCCATCGCCGCGATGGCCGACCGGGTGCTGCGGCTGGTGGACGGGCGCATCGTGGACGTGCAGCCCAATCCGCACAAGGTGCCGGCGCGCGACCTGCGCTGGTAGTCGGGGGGGATGGTGCGGGCCCTGGACATCAAGCTCTGGCGCGATCTGCGGCAGCTCTGGGCCCAGGTGTTGACGATTGCCGTCGTCGTGGCGATCGGGGTGGCGGGCTTCGTGGGCATGTTTGCCGTCTACGACTCGCTGTTGTCCTCGCGGGACGCCTTCTACCGCGACAACCGCTTTGCCGATGTGTTCGTCGCGGTCAAGCGCGCGCCGCTGGCGGTGCGCGACCGGCTGGCCGCCGTGCCCGGGGTGGCCGAGGTGAAGACCGAGGTGGTGTTCGATGCCCAGGTGGATCTGCCCGGGGTCGCGACGCCGGTGTCCGGGCGCTTCGTGGGGCTGGATCTGGCGCGTGCCCAGCAGGGGCGCCAGGGGCTCAATGCGCTGACGCTGCTGTCCGGCCGCTGGCCCGAGGCCGACGGTCCGCTGGAGGCAGTGGTGACCGACCGGTTTGCTGTGGCGCGCGGCTTGCGCCCCGGCGACGTGGCCCATGCCATCCTGGCCGGCCGCCGTGAGGCGGTGCGCATCGTCGGCACGGTGGCGACGCCGGAGTATGTGTTTACGATGCGCGGCGACATGCCGGATGACGAGTCGTTCGGGGTCTGGTGGATCGACGACGAGCGCATGGCGCGGGCGTTCGACATGACGGGCGCGTTCAATCGCGCCGCGCTTCGGCTGCACCCCGGCGCGGCGCCGGCCCCGGTGATTGCGCAGGTCGATCATCTGCTGGCGCGGTTTGGTGCGCTCGGCGCCACGGGCCGCGACTTGCAGATGTCGCACAAGATCGTCACCGACGAGCTGTCGCAGCTGCGTGTGATGGGGACGGTGCTGCCGGGCATCTTTCTGGCGGTGGCGATGTTCATTCTGAACGTCGTGCTGCACCGGCAGGTCACCACCCAGCGGGCGCAGATCGCGTCGCTCAAGGCCTTGGGGTACGCCAACGCCGCCATCGCCCGGCACTATGTGCGCTTTGCGCTGGTGATCGCGCTGCTGGGCGTGGCGCTGGGGCTGCTGGGCAGCCAGGCCATCGGCCGGCTGATGCTGTGGGCGTATGCCGAGGTGTTCCGCTTTGGCCACCTGGCGTATGCGACGGCCCCGTGGTTGATCGTGACGGCCGCGCTGATCGCGGTGCTGTGCGCGACCCTGGGGGCGTGGACGGCGATCCGCACCGTGGTGCGGCTGCAGCCGGCTCAGGCCATGCAGCCCCCCGTGCCGGCGGGCTATCGCCCGACCCTGATCGAGCGCCTGGGCTATGGCCGCCATGTCACGGCGGCGGCGCGCATGGTGGTGCGCAACGTGGAGCGCCGGCCCCTGCGTGCCGGCCTGACGGTACTGGGCATTGCCGCGGCGGTGGCGCTGCAGATTTCCGGGGCGTTCTGGCTGGATGCGATCGCGCACATCGTGGATGTGCAGTTTCGGCAGGTGCAGCAGGGGGACGTGTGGGTGGACTTCGATCGGCCCATGCCGGCGACCGTGGTGAACGATCTGCGCCGGCTGCCCGGTGTGATCGATGCCGAGGGCTATCGCAACGAGCCCGTGCGCCTGCAGGCGGGTGCGCGGCGCGTCGATACGGTGCTGTCCGCCCTGCCCGCGCATGGCCGGCTGCTGCGCGTGGTCGACGAGGCACGCGGGCCGCTGACCCTGCCCGCGCAGGGGGCGGTGGCCTCGGCCTTGCTGGCGCGCGAGCTGGGCTTGCGCCCGGGCGACCGGGTCACGGTGGCGTTTCGGCTGTGGAACCGGCGTGTCGTGGAGGTGGAAATCGTCGACATCGTGCACACCCAGTTCGGCAAAGCCTTGTACATGGAGCTGGCGGCGCTCAACCGGCTGGCACGTGACGGCGACGGCGTCACCCATGCCGCCCTGCACGCCGATCTGGCGCAGCGCGAGGCCCTGTGGCAGGCGGTCAAATCGGCCCCCTTCATCAGCGCGGTGGTGGACAAGGATGCCGTGGTGCGCGCCTTCAACGCCCGCACCGAGCGCAACATGGGTGTCTTCAGCGGCATCCTGACCGCGTTTGCCGTGGCGATGGCGGTGGGCATCATTTACAACGCCGCGCGCATCGCACTGTCGGAGCGGGCGTGGGAGCTGGCCAGCCTGCGCGTGCTGGGCATGACGCGGCGGGAGGTGTCGGTGCTGCTGCTGGCCGAACTGGCGGTGGAGCTGCTGCTCGCCCTGCCGGTGGGGGCGGCGCTCGGCTGGGCGCTGGCGCATCTGCTGATGCGGCTGATGTCGTCGGACGCCATCGATTTTCCGGTCGTGATCGCGCCGGCGACGTATGCCGGGGCGGCGCTGGTGGTGCTGGCCGCGGGTGTGGTCAGCGCCTGGCTGGTGCGCCGGCACATCGACCGGCTGGATCTGGTCGCGGTTTTGAAGGTGAGGGAATGAACGAGACACCGACACGGTCGCCCTGGGGGCGACGCGCAGCCATCGCGGCTGGGGTGCTGGGGGTGGCTGTGCTGGGGGCGTGGGTGCTGCAGCCGCGCCCGCTGGTGGTCGATGTGGCCGCCGTGCACGAGGGCCGCTTCGAGCAGACGGTGCAGGAGGACGGCCGGCTGCGGCCCGTACAGCGCTACACCGTCGCGGCGCCCTTGCAGGGGCGCCTGGAGCGCCCGACGCTGGACGTGGGCGCGGACGTGCGCGCCGGGGACGTGCTGGCAGTGCTGCATCCGGCGGCGCCGGCGCTGATCGATGCGCGCACGCGCGCCGTGCTGCAGCAGCGCGTGGGCGCGAGCGAGGCTGCGCTGGCTGCGGCCGACGCGCAGGGGCAGCGGGCGCGGCTGACCCACGATCAGGCGCGCGCCGACCTGCAGCGCACGCGCGATCTGGCGCAGCAGCGCTTCGTCGCGCCATCGGCTGCGGAACAGGCCGAGCGGAGCGAGCGCGCGGCCGCCCAGGCCTTGGCCGCCGCCGAGGCGGAGCGCCAGCGCGCGCGCTACGCCGTGGCCGAGGCGCGGGCCGCGCTGGCCCAGGCGGACGGCGGCGCGCCGGGGCGCCCTTGGCTGGTGCGCAGCCCCGTGGGCGGGCGCATCCTCAAGCGCCATGTGGACAGCGCGGTGCCGGTCAATGTCGGTCAGGCGTTGTTCGAGATCGCCGATCTGGCACAACTGGAGGCGGTGGTCGATGTGCTGTCCGCCGACGCTCTGCGCATTGCGGTGGGGGCGCCCGCCACGGTGTCGGTGGGGCCCGCCGTACCCCCGTTGACCGCCCGGGTCGCCCGGATCGATCCGACGGCCTTCACCAAAGTGTCCGCGCTGGGCGTGGAAGAGCAGCGCGTGCCGGTCGTCCTGGCTTTGGAGGGCCCGCCCGCCGAGGCGATTCTGGGGGATGGCTACCGGGTCGAGGCACGCATCGTCGTCTCGGCGCAGGAGCGGGTCACGCTGGTCCCCACCGGGGCGCTGGTGCGCGACGGCGCGGGCTGGCAGGTGCTGGTCGTGGAAGGCGGGCGCGCCGTCGCGCGCCAAGTGGCGTTGCGCGATCGCAATGCCGACGTGGCCTGGATCACGGACGGTGTACGCGCCGGCGACACCGTGGTGTTGTATCCGGGACAACTGGTGCGCGATGGGCAACGGCTCCGTCCCCGCGCGGCGCCGGGGCAAGTATCGGGCTGAGTGCGCTGCTGCCCCCCCACTCCGGGCTGGCACAATTCACGCACCCTGATTGCTGTCAAGACATCGAATGGCCAAAGGCATGATCCTCGCCGCGGGGCAGGGCACCCGCGTGCGTCCGCTGACCAAAGACCTGCCCAAACCGATGGTGCCCATCCTGGACAAGCCGGTGATGGAGTACCTGGTGGAGCGGCTGGCCGCGCACGGCGTGCGCCAGATCATGGTCAACGTGGCCTGGAACCACCACAAGATCGAGCAGTACTTCCGCGACGGGCGCCGCTGGGGCGTGGAGATCGGCTACTCCTACGAGGGCGTCTACGAGCACGGCGACATCCTGCCGCGGCCGCTGGGCTCCGCGGGCGGCATGAAGCGCATCCAGGACATGAGCGGCTTCTTCGACGAGACTACCATCGTCCTGTGCGGCGACGCGCTCGTCGACCTGGACATCACCGCCGCGCTGGCAGAGCACCGCGCCAAGGGGGCGCTGGCCAGCGTGGTGACGCTGCCGGTGCCGCGCGAGCAGGTCGGCAACTACGGCATCGTGGTGGCCGACGAGGACGGGCGCGTGGTCTCGTTCCAGGAAAAGCCCCGGCCGGAGGAGGCACGCTCGAATCTGGCCAGCACCGGCATCTACATCTTCGAGCCGGCGGTGCTGGACCTGGTGCCGTCGGGGCGGGTGTTCGACATCGGCGCGGAGCTGTTTCCGCTGCTGGTGGAGCGCGGCCTGCCGTTCTACGCGCAGAGCCGGCCGTTCCACTGGATCGACATCGGGCGCGTCAGCGATTACTGGTCGGTGCTGCAGCGCGTGATCAGCGGCGAGATCGCCGACCTGTGCATGCCCGGCACCGAGGTGCGCCCGGGCGTGTGGGTGGGGCTCAACACCCGCATCGACTTCGACCGCGTGCAGGTCACCGGGCCGGTTTACATCGGCTCCAGCGTGCGGCTGGAGGAGGGCTGCTCGATCGTCGGGCCGGCGTGGATCGGCCACGGCAGCCACCTGCGCGCCGGCTCGCGCGTGGAGCGCAGCGTGCTGTTCGAGTACACGCGCATCGGCGCCGGCATGCTGTTCCAGGACATGATCGTCTCGCCGAGCTACTGCGTCGACCGCCACGGCCGCGCCACCTACGTCGGCGACGACCGCTGCCCGCTGCGCTGGGGCGACGCGCGCGCCTGACGGCGACCTCCGCGGCAGGCCGTCCAGTCCGACGGGAGGTTGGTCAGCGCCCGGCGGCCGGCTCGCGCGCGGGCGCCAGCCACGCCAGCGTCAGCGTCGCGGCGGTGGAGGCGATCAGCGCCCCGGCGAACGGCGCCAGCGTCGGCACGTTGGCCGGGAAGGTGGCGGCCACCAGCCCCTGCCACAGGTTGCCGGCGGCCCAGGCGTCCGGCAGCACGGCGCCGACCAGCCCGGCCGCCATGCCGATCAGCGCCGCGTGGCGCGGCGTGCGCCGCCACAGCCCCAGCAGCAGCGGCACCGCGGCGGTGGCGCACAGCAGGTCGGCCACCAGGAACAGCCGCAGCACCGACAGGCCCTGCCACGCCACGGCGACCACCGGCACCATCAGCAGCACGGTGGCCCAGCGTGCGCCGGCCAGCGATGCTTGGCGGCGCTGCGTCACCAGCAGGGCCGCGATGCCGCTTTGCAGCGTGTCCACCGACGACGCCACCAGGGCCACGGCCAGCACCAACACCGGCGCGACAACCCAGTCCGGCGCATGCTGCACCAGCGCAAAAAACGGCACCGGTGGCGTCCCCAAGGGCAGGCCCTGCTGGGCCGCCAGCATCCCCAATCCCCCGACCAGCGCGATGGCGGCCGCGGTCGTCACGGCGCCCAGCCACGCGCCGCGTTGCAGCGCGCGCTCGCTGTGGGCTGCCCAGATGCGCTGCCAGTAGCCCTGGTGGAACAGGTTGGCCGCCGTGACGGCAATCACCAGGGTGAGCGCCACCGACAGGCCCACGGGCAGGGGAGCGGCGGCCGGCGCCGATGGCGCAGCTGCCGTGGACGCCGGTGGGGGTGCCGGCGCCTGGACGACCACCGCACCCACCCAGGCCAGCAGCGCCAGCAGCAACCACGCCTGCCAGCGGTCGGTGACCAGACTGGCGCGCAGCCCGCCCCAGGCGGTGTAGATCAGCGTGACGGCCGCCACGGCCAGCACCGCCCAGCGCCCGTCCTGCCCGGTCAGCAACGCCACGATGCCGCCGATGGCGGTCAGCTCCGCGGTCAGAAAGCACAGCATGTACAGCAGCGACAGCAGCAGCACCCAGCCGCGCACAGCGCCCCCGAACCGCTCACCGGCATACTCGGTCAGGCTGCGCCCGGCGGGCATTCGGCGCCGGATGGCCGGGCCGCACCACGCCAGCACCAAGAAGGGCAACGCCGCCCCGATGGCATAGCCGGCCAGTGCCACCGGGCCGACGAAGGCGCCGATTTCCGGCGGCACGAACAAAATCCACGCCCCCAGCCCCGAGGCCAGAAAGGACAGGCCCAGGGTGGTCGCGGACTGCGAGCCGCGGGCGGTCAGGTATTCATCGAGGGTGGTGTCCGCCGAGCGGGCCCGCAGACCCACCCACAAAAAGGCGAGCAAGGCCCCACCCACCGTAGCGATCGGCAACGCATTCATGTCGCACTTCCTCCGCCGGTACGAACCGGATCAGGTTCCAGGGTCTGGTCGTCGGCCCCCATGGCCCACGCCCACTCTCAGCCCGTTGCGCGCCGGTCACGGCGGCTCAGGGCTCCCCTGGCGACGTTCGAGAACCGCGATTCTAGTGCGCGTTGCGCAGCACCACCTTGCCCATCACCCGGCGCGATGCCATCAAGGCGTAGGCTTGGGGCAGCTGTTCCATGGGCAGCACGCGGTCGATCACGGGCTTGATGTGGCCCCGCAGATACCACTGCGCCAGCGTCTGCAGCATCGCGGCGTTGGCCTGAGGCTCGCGGCGGGCGAAGTCGCCCCAGAACACGCCCACCAGCGACGCGCCCTTGAGCAGCGGCAGGTTCAGCGGCAGTTGCGGAATGGGGCCCGCCGCGAAGCCGACCACCAGATAGCGGCCCCGCCAGGCGATCGAGCGGAAGGCGGGCTCGGCCAGCTCACCGCCCACCGGGTCGTAGATCACATCCGGCCCCCGGCCTTCGGTCAACCGCTTGATCTCGTCGCGAAAGCTCCCGCCAGCCGTGTGTACCGAGTAGTCCAGCGTCGCATCGGCCCCCAGGCGTTGCGCCAGGGCGCATTTGTCGGCGCTGGAGGCGGCGGCGATGACACGGGCGCCGTGGTGTTTGGCGATCTGGATGGCCGCAGTGCCCACGCCACCCGCCGCGCCGAGCACCAGCACCGTCTCGCCCGGCTGCAGCGTTGCCCGGTCGATCAGGGCGTGGTAGGACGTGGCATAGGTCATGATGAACGCCGCGGCGTCCGTCAGGTCGAACGCCGCGGGCAGCGGGATGCACCGTTCGGCCGGCGCCAGGGTGTGGGTGCCAAACCCCCCGGTGCCGCTCAGGCAGGCGATCGGCTGGCCCGGCTGCAGGTGCGTCACGCCCGGGCCGACGGCACGGACGATCCCGGCGTACTCCGATCCCGGCACGAACGGCAGCGGGGGCTTGAACTGGTACTTGTTCTGAACGATCAGCAAATCGGGGAAGTTGAGGCTCGCGGCCGCAATCTCGACCAGCACCTCGCCCGGGCCGGGGGTCGGGGTCGGCAGTTCCTTCCAGGTCAGGGCGTCGACGCCCACAGGGTTTTCGCACAGCCAGGCGTGCATCCGGTGTCTCCTTGGGGTGATGTGTGGTTTGCGCAGGGAGTCGCGGCATCATAGGGGCGGGCGCCCCCCAGGGGTGTCACCGGCGTTGCGGTCGGGCCGCCTACAATGCCTCGCCATGAGGATCCTGCTCTCCAACGACGACGGCTACCAGGCGCCGGGCATCGTGGCGCTGGCCCGCGCGCTGTCCGCGTTTGCCGACGTCGAGGTCGTGGCGCCCGAGCACAACAACAGCGCCAAGTCCAACGCGCTCACGCTCAACGCCCCGCTGTATGTGCGCCGCGCTTCCCCCGGGGTGCGTTATGTCAACGGTACCCCGGCCGACTGCGTGCACATCGCGCTCACGGGGCTGCTCGACTACCGGCCCGATCTGGTCGTCTCCGGTATCAACAACGGGGCCAACATGGGTGACGACACGATCTACTCCGGGACGGTGGGCGCGGCCATGGAGGGCTATCTGTTCGGCATCCCGGGCATTGCGTTTTCTCTGACGGAAAAGGGCTGGGCCCATCTGGATACCGCCGCCGCCCTGGCCGCGGAGCTGGTGCGGGCCTTGCAGCCGGCCGCCGAGGCGCATCGCCGCGCCATGGCCGATGCGGCGCCCGATGCCGCCCATCCCGGCCCGTGGCTGCTCAACGTCAACATCCCCAGCCTGCCGCGCGAGGCCATCCGCGGCTTCAAGGTCGCGCGCCTGGGGCGCCGCCATGCGGCGGAGCCGGTGATCACCCAGGTCAATCCGCGCGGCGAGACCATGTACTGGATCGGCGCAGCCGGGCCCGCCAAGGACGATGCCGAGGGCACCGATTTTCATGCGACGCGCCAGGGCTATGCGTCGATCACGCCGCTGCAGATCGATCTGACCGACCACGGCCGGCTGGCCTACTGGGCGCAGACCGCCGCCGCTTTGTCCGCCGTGGCCGGCGCCGGGGGGCGGGGGGCGCCGGCTGGGGCCCACGCTCCCCATACCTCCGATCCCTCCCAGGCAGGCCATTCAGACCAGCGCCCATGGTAAAGCCGCGGCCCGACGCCCCCCCTGCGGCCGCGCCCGCGGCGGCGGGTGCGCGGCCGCGCTTCCCGGCGACGCTGGACCGGGTGGCGCCCGCGGCGGCCGGTGGGCGCCCCGGTGGTCCGGGCAGCGCAGCAACACGCCCGTCGGGGCGGGCAACCGCGCCCGCGCCACCGCCGGTGGCGGGCGTGGGGCTGGATTCCGCGGCCGTGCGGCGCGCGATGGTGGGGCGGCTGGCCGATTTGGGTCTGACACACCCCGCCGTGCTGCAGGCCTTCGAGCGGGTGGAGCGCCACCGTTTCGTCGATTCCGCGCTGGCGGCCCAGGCCTACGAGGACACCAGCCTGCCGATCGGCTGGGGGCAGACGATTTCCAAGCCCAGCGTCGTCGGGCGCATGCTGGAGCTGCTGTGCGCGGGGCGGTCGTTGCCGCTGGGCCGCGTGCTGGAGATCGGCACCGGCTGCGGCTACCAGGCGGCCCTGTTGTCCCATCTGTGCCACGAGGTCTACAGCATGGAGCGCCTGCGGGCGCTGCACGAAAAGGCGCGCGAGAACCTGCGGCCGCTGCGCATTCCAAACATCCATCTGATTTTTGGCGACGGCATGCCAGGGTTTGCGCAAGGGGGGCCGTATGCCGGGATCATCGCCGCGGCCGGCGGCGAGGACATTCCAACGGCGTGGCTGGAGCAGCTGGCGGTGGGTGCGCGGCTGGTGGCCCCGGCCGAACTCCAGCCCGGCCGGCAAAGCCTGGTGGTGGTGGAGCGCACGCCAAAGGGGTTCGAGCGCCAGGTGCTCGAGGGCGTGTGGTTCGTCCCCCTAAAATCCGGGGTTGCTTGACGGAGGACGTACGCACCCATGAATCGCCAACGACACGGGATCCTGGCCTCGACCACCCATGCGACCCGACTGTGGGGGGTGCTGCTGGGCGCCGCCCTGGTGTTGGCCGGCTGCGCTGCCCCCAAGCAGCCCGCGCGGCAGGCGCCGGTCGTCGATCGCTCGCCTGCACCCACACCAATGTCCCGCAGCGTTTCTGCGCCGGCTGCCCCCGTCGCCGCCCCGCCCGGCAGCGAAAATGCCGGCAAGCCGGGCTACTACACGGTTCGCCCCGGCGACACGCTCTACCGCATCGGCCTCGAGCAGGGGCAGAGCTGGCGCGACATCGCGGCCTGGAACGGTCTGACCAATCCCCACCTGATCGAGGTGGGCCAGGTGTTGCGCGTTGTGCCCCCGGGCGCGACTCCCGCCACGGCCGCCGTCACCACCCAGCCCGTCACCGGGGCCAGCGTCCAGGCGCGGCCGCTCGATGCCGCCAACAGCGCCAACACCGCCAGCGCTCCCGCGGCTGCGCCGGGCGCGGCGGCCGGATCGCGGCCGGCGACCGCGAGCGCCCCTGCTACCGCGGCCGCCCCGGCGGCTGCACCCACGCCGGCCCCCGCGGCCAATGGCGATGCGATCGCCCTGGTCTGGCCGGCGCGCGGCCCGGTGCTCTACTCATTCGACGAAACCCGCAGCAAGGGGGTCGGCATCGGTGGCCGAGCCGGGGACCCCGTGCTGGCCGCAGCCGACGGGCGCGTGGTCTATGCCGGCTCGGATCTGCGCGGCTACGGCAACCTGATCATCTTGAAGCACAACAACACCTATCTGACGGCCTATGCCCACAACCAGACCCTGCTGGTGCGCGAGGACCAGACGGTTAGGCAAGGGCAGAAGATCGCCGAAATGGGCAGCAGCGACGCCGACCGGGTGAAGCTGCACTTCGAGGTGCGGCGGCAGGGCAAGCCTATCGATCCGCTGAGCCTGCTGCCGAGCCGCTGATGAGCCAGGCCCCCGATTGGAGCGCCGGCAGCCTGCCCGGCGACGCCTCCGCCACCGCCGCCACGCCCGCGACCGACTCCCCGCGCCCCCCGGGCATACCGGCCGACGCGCTGGGCATCCAGGCGCTGGACCTGGAGGCCCAAGGCATTGCGCGCCGGCCCGATGGCAAGGTGGTTTTCGTCGAGGGCGCGCTGCCCGGCGAATGGGTGGAGGTGCAGGTCACCCGCCGCAAGAACCAGTGGGAAGCCGCCGAGCTGCGCACCCTGCATCGTGCCTCGCCCCTGCGCGTCGTCCCGCGGTGCCCGCACTTTGGCCTGCACGCTGGGGCCTGCGGCGGCTGCAAGATGCAGCATCTGGAGCCGCTGGCGCAGGTGGCCATCAAGCAGCGCGTGCTGGAAGACAACCTGTGGCGGCTGGGCAAGGTGCGGCCGCAGCAGGTGCTGCGCCCGATTGCCGGGCCCGCCTGGGGGTACCGTTGGCGTGCCCGCCTGTCGGTGCGCTATGTCGCCAAAAAGGGCGAGGTGCTGATCGGTTTTCACGAGCGCAAGAGCCGCTACGTGGCGGACATGGACTCGTGCGCCGTCCTGCCCCCGCATGTGAGCGCCTTGCTGCGGCCCCTGCGCGGCCTGCTCATGGGCATGGACGCGCGCGAGACCTGTCCGCAAATCGAGCTGGCCTGCGGGGACGGCGTGACCGCGCTGGTGCTGCGCCACCTGGAGCCCCTGTCCGATGCGGACCGGCAGCGCCTGCGCGACTTTGCCCGCGAGCACGCCGATGCTGCCGTGCAATGGTGGCTGCAGCCCAAGGGACCGGACAGTGTGCACCGGCTGGACGCGGACGACGGCACGCCCGAGCTGTCGTATGGTCTGCCGGAGTTCGGTCTGGTCATGCCGTTTCGGCCCACCGATTTCACCCAGGTCAATCCGCACATCAACCGCGTGCTGGTCGCGCGTGCGCTGCGGCTGCTGCAGGCGGGCCGAGACGAGCGCGTCATCGACTGGTTCTGCGGGCTGGGCAACTTTACGCTGCCGCTGGCGACCCAGGCGGGCGCGGTGCTGGGCATCGAGGGCAGCGAGGCCCTGGTGGCGCGCTCGCGCGAAAACTGGCAGCGCAACCAGGCCCGGCGCGGGGGGCTGGCGCCGACCACGTTCGTCGCGCGCAACCTGTTCGAGATGACGCCGGCGCAACTGGTGGCCGACGGCGTGGCCGATCGCTGGCTGGTGGACCCGCCGCGCGAAGGCGCGTTTGCGCTGGCCAAGGCGCTGGCCGATCTGCACCAGGCCGCGCTGGCCGGAGCGCAGGTGACCCCCACCCCGACCGGTGAGCCGTGGCGTCCCCCGCGGCGCATCGTGTACGTCAGTTGCAATCCCGCCACCCTGGCCCGCGATGCGGGGTTGCTCGTGCATCAGGCGGGTTATCGGTGCACGGCGGCGGGCGTGGTCAACATGTTCCCCCACACGGCGCACGTCGAAAGCATCGCGGTCTTTGACCGGCTGGACGAGTGCTGAGGATGGGCCGCCGCGGCCATATGTGGCCATATGCGGTCCACGCGCGCGGTCAGCCGGTCAGCGATTGGCGGCAGGGGCAGCGGGGGCGGAGGGTGGCGCGGTGGCCGCAGCGGGGGGTGCAATGCGCGGCACGATGCTGCCGGTAGGCGGGGTCGCGGGTGGTGCCGACGGTTTGGCGGCAGAGGGAGCGACGAGCTCCTCGCTCGGGCCGGTGGATTCGGCCGGTTTGACCGGGGCCGCCGGGGCGGAGGGCATCGCGGGGATGTTGTTTTCCCGCATGTACTCGTCCATTTCGCGCCAGCCGGCAAAGATCGCCGCCTTGGCCGCCCGCGGGTTGGCAGCGTAACAGTCTTCCAGGCTGCGCTGGGTGTGGCGGCAGCCCGCGCCGATCGCGCGTCCGTCGGCCTCGCGGCGCGCCGCCTGCTTGGCCGGGGTGTCGATGCCCAGCATGTCACACCCCCCCAGCAGGGCCGAGCAGGCGAGCAAGGCCGCCACGGTCCGCACCCGCCCGGACCGGGGGGGTAGCGCAGAGGGCGGCGTGGACGCGACGGTGAACAAGCGCATGGTGGGGATTGTCGGCCACCGGGGAGTGGCTGGCTACCCCCATCCGTGCACCAAAAAGCGGGCCAAAGCCGTCGCTTTTGACCCGCTTGGCCCGCTTGGCGCGGTGGAGGCGGCCCGGCCCCGGGCCGATCCGTTCCGTCGATCAGTCCCGTTCGCCGCCAAAGATGCCCAGCAGGGCGAGCAGGCTTTGGAAGATGTTGAACAGGCTCAGGTACAGCGCGAGCGTCGCGGTGATGTAGTTGGTCTCGCCGCCATCGACGATGCGCTTGAGGTCCACCAGTAAAAAGGCGCTGAAGATGCCGATGGCCATGATCGACAGGGCCGCCATGAACGCCGTGCTGCCGACGAAGACGTTGACGAGTCCGCCAATGAGCAGCACGATGGCGCCGAAGAACAGCCATTTGGCCAGGCCGTCGAGGTCGCGCTTGACGATCGAGGCCAGGTTGGCCATCACGAAAAACACCCCGGCCGTGCCACCGAAGGCCGTCATGATCAGCTGCGCCCCGTTGCCGAAGCCCAGCACCGCGGCCAGCAGGCGCGACAGCATCAGCCCCATGAAGAAAGTGAAGGCCAGCAGGACGGCCACGCCCGTGGCCGAATGCTTGGTGCGCTCGATGGCGAACATGAAGCCGAAGGCACCCGCCAGGAACACCAGCACGCCGACGCCGCCGGACAGGGCCGCCGTGATGCCGGTGCTCACCCCGATCCAGGCGCCCAGCACCGTGGGCACCAGGCTCAGCGCCAGCAGCCAGTAGGTGTTGCGCAGCACGCGCTGGCGTTCGCCGCCGGCGACGGCGGTGCCCGGGCGCGTGGAGACGGTGGTCAGACTCATGGATCGATCACTCCTGTGGTGAGAGGGACAAAGGGCAATGCGGTAAGCTTGCCAGCCTTTCGAGTCTTTTGCTTAAGAGAAGTTCATGAAATCCCGCGCCGTGCTCGAACTCGCCGACGTCAAGGCCATCGCTGCCGCCGCCGAAGCGGAGGCCCTGAAAAACCACTGGGCGGTCACCATCGCCATCGTGGACGAGGGCGGCCATTTGCTGTGGCTGCAGCGCCTGGATGGTGCGGCCCCCATTTCGGCGCACATCGCACCGGCCAAGGCCCGCACGGCGGCCCTGGGGCGGCGCGAGAGCAAGGTCTACGAGGACGTCATCAACCAGGGGCGCACGTCCTTTTTGTCTGCGCCCACGCTGGAGGGCCTGCTGGAAGGCGGCGTGCCCATCATCCACGAGGGCGAGGTGATCGGCGCCGTCGGCGTCAGCGGGGTGAAGTCGAGCGAGGACGCCCAGATCGCCCGCGCCGGGATCGCCGCGCTCGGGCTGTGACCCCGCGCCGTGGCGCGCGCGGCGGGCGCCGCGTTCACGGCTGCTCGGTGACGAAGCCAATGCTGTGCAGCCCGGCGCGCTGGGCCGCTGCCAGCGCCTGCGCCACCCGCTCGTAGCGCACCGCGCGGTCCCCGTGCAGTTGCAGCGGGGGCTGCGGGTCCTGGGCGGCGGCTTCGGCCAGCCGCGTCGCCAGTTCCGCGTCGCTCACCGGCGCATCGTTCCACAGGTAGCGGCCGTCGGCGTCGATGGTCAGCCTCACGGCTTCGGGGACCGGGGCCTGCTGCTGCGCCGCCGCTTTCGGCAGGTCCACCTGTACCGCATGCTTCATCACCGGGATCGTGATCAGAAACACGATCAGCAGCACCAGCATCACATCGATCAGCGGAATCATGTTGATTTCGCTGAGCAGCTCGCCGTCGTCCGGGTCGTTGATCGAAAACGCCATGGTCGGTCTCCGTCGTGGGGGCGGTCAGCGGCCGTCGCTGCGCAGGGGGCGCACCTTGCCATCGTCCGCCGCGCCCCCGACCCGCGCCCCCGTCACGAAGTAGGCGTGCAGCTCATGCGCGAAGCGGTTGACCCGGTGCACCAAGGCCTTGTGGCCGCGCACGAGCGCGTTGTAGCCGAGCACGGCGGGGATGGCCACGGCCAGGCCCAGCGCGGTCATGATAAGCGCCTCGCCGATGGGGCCGGCCACCTGGTCCAGGGCCGCCGAGCCGCTGGTGCCGATGCCGATCAACGCGTGGTAGATGCCCCAGACGGTCCCGAACAGCCCCACGAACGGGGCGGTCGAGCCCACCGACGCCAGAATCCACAGGCCCGCCTGCAGCCGGGCGACGAAGTCGTCGATGGCGTGGCGCAGGGCGCGCGTGACCCACTCGCTGACGTCGAAGCCGTCGTGCAGTTGCGGGGCGCGCTCGCCGTCCAGCCCGCGGATGTGCGCTGCCGCCTCACGGCCCTGCGTGGCCAGCAGATAAAACGGGTTGTCGCCGCCATCGCCCAGCCGGGCCAGCCCGTCGGCGAAGTCGCGGCTGTGCCAGAAGGCCTCGACCTGCCGGGCCTGCGCGCGGTGCCGGCGCAGATCCAGCGCCTTGAGCACGATGACCACCCAGGAGGCCACGGACATCAGCAACAGCAGCACCGCAATGGTGCGGATGACGCCATCGCCCTGGGCCCACAGGTGGGCCAGGCCAAAGGCGGCGGGGGTGGGGTTGGTTTCCATCGGGGGTCACTCCAGGACGAATTGAATCGGGATCAGATACCACATGGCTTCCGGCACGCCGTTGCGTTTGCCGGGGACATACTTCCAGCGCAGGACGGTTTGCAGCGCGGCCTGGTCCAGCCGCTCGAAGCCGCTGGAGGTGCGGACCTCGGCGGCCGATGCCGTGCCGTCGGCTTCGATGCGCACGCGCACGACCACCTTGCCCTGTTCGCCCAGGCGCCGGCTCAGCGGCGGATAGGGTGGGGGCGGATTGCTCAGGTAGGCCGCGCTGGCCGAGGGCAGATCGATCCGGGCAGGGGGGGCAGCGGCCGCCGGGGCCGTTGACCCGTCGGTTGCCGGCGCGGTGGACGCGGGACCGGCGGACGGCACCGGTGCCACGCTGGAAAGGGCGGCGGCCGCAGCGGGCGCCGGATCGGCCGGCCCGGGCGGGGATGCTGCCGGCACAACGGATGGCGGCGGCGCGTTCGGTGCAGGCATTGCGCTGGGCGCAGGGGCTGGCGCGATCGGCGGGCGCGTGGCGGCTGCGGGGCGGGGCCGCTGCGCCTGCGGCGGAGCGGGGGTCCCGACTGTGGCGGCTGGCGGTGCGGGGGGCGCAGCAGAAAACGCGGGCAGCAGAGTGGCCTGCACCACCGCGGGCGCGGGCGGGGACGGGGAGCGTGCGCTCCAGGCGCCGTGCAAGGCCCACAAGGCAGCGGCATGCGCGGCCAGCACCCCCGCCACCGTGCCCGGCAGCCGGGCACGGTGGATCGTCGCGCGGCCCGGCGGTGGCGGGGCCGGCGCAGGGGCTGGGGGGACGAATGCGGCGCGCATCATGCCTTCAGAATCCATGTCGTCGCCAGCAGCACGAGGACGAGGCTGGCCAAGAGGACCGCAATCGGGATCATAGACACTCCAGCGGGTGGAAAGCGCCGTGGCACAGCAGGGCCGGCGTCAGTGCGTCGATGGTCGCGGCCCCGCACAGCGCCATGGCGCCGCGCAGCTCGTCGTGCCAACGCCGCCACAAGGCGGCCACGCCAGGGGCGCCACCCTGGGCCAGGGCGGCCACCAGCGGCCGGCCGAGCAGCACGGCGTTGGCGCCCAGGGCGAGGGCCTTCAGCCCATCCGTCGCCCGGCGCAGGCCGCCATCGACCAGCACGGGGCAGCGGCCCTGCACGGCCTTCACCACGGCCGGTAGCAGCGCGGCGGTCGGGGGCAGGCCGTCGAGCACGCGCCCGCCGTGGTTGGACACGATGAGTCCGTCGCACAGATCGGCTGCGCGGTCCGCGTCGGCCGGGTGGGTGATGCCCTTGAGCAGCAGTGGGAGCGGGCTGTGCGACCGCAGCCAGGCGACGTCGTCCCAGTCGGGCGCACGCGCCAGCAGGGCCTCCAGCGTGCCGGTTTCGGGACGGGCAGGTAGGTTGGGTTGCGGCCAGTCCGCGGGCAGCGCAAAGCCGCTGGCGCGCTCGCGCTCGCCCGCCCACTGCACCGGGGCGTCCACGGTGAGTACGACCGCCTCGTAGCCCGCGCGGTGGGCCCGTTGCACGAGGCGCAGCCAGTCGTCCCGTTCGCCGTACGGGTAGAGCTGGAACCACAGGGGCCCGCGCTGCGGCTCGGGCAACACCGCCCGCGCCACCGATTCCAGCGCCGTGCTCGCCTGGGTGGACAGCACCAGCCCCGCCCCTTGGGCGGCGCAGGCGAGGGCCAGGCCCCGTTCGGCATCCGGATGGGCCAGCGCCAGGTGGGCCATGGGCGCGGCCAGCCAGGGGGTTGGCCAGCGCCGGCCCAGCAGCGTGACCTGGGTGTCCACCTGCCGGGGGGTGGCGAGCACCCGCGGACGCAGGCCGATGGCGCGCCAGGCCGCGACGTTGGCGCGCAGCGTCACCTCGTCGCCCGCCCCGCCCTCGAAGTAGGCACGGATGGCGGACGCTGCCAGCGGCGCGGCGGGTGTGGTGTCGTAGGCACGGGCGGTCATGGCGTGGCCCAGAGTCGCAGCAGGTTGTGGTAGACCCCGCTGAGCGCCAGGGTCTCGCGCGTTTCGCCCAACTGCTGGCGCAGCCGCAGCAGGTTCATGTCCAGCTCGAAGAGCAAACGGCGTTGTTCGTCGCTGCGCACCATGCTCTCGATCCAGAAAAAACTGGCCAGGCGTGCGCCGCGCGTCACTGGCGTCACCTCGTGCACGCTGGTGCTGGGGTAGAGCACGGCGTCGCCGGCCGGGAGCTTGATGCGTTGCGTCCCGTAGGTATCGTGGATGGTCAGCTCTCCCCCGTCGTAGTCCTGCGGATCGCTGAGGAACAGCGTGCACGACAGGTCGGTCCGCACCCAGGTGTCGTCGGCATGCGAGTGCAGTACCGCGCCGTCCACATGGGGGCCGTAGGCGGGGGCCTCGGGGCGGTAGCGGTTGAACAGCGGGTTGTACAGGCGCCGCGGCAGCGCCGCCGAGAAGAACAGCGGATCGCGCCCGACCGCCGCCCGCACCAGGGCCTGCAGACGGCGGGCGGCCTCGCTGTCCTGCGCCAGTTGCTCGTTGCGTTTGACCGCCGAGGCCTGGGCGCCGGCGCTGGTGCGGCCGTCGAGCCAGAGGGCTTCGTCGGCCAGCAGCCCGCGCGCGGTGGCCAGCTCCTCGGGCGTCAGCACACCCTTCAGGTGCAGCAGCATGGCAGGGCTCCTGCGGACTCAGAACACCGTTTTGACGCTCAACATGACCTTGCGCGGCGCCCCGGGGGTGTAGAACCCGCGGTACAGCGCATCGGCATACCGCTTGTCGGTCAGGTTGGTGACGTTGAGCTTGACCGTGGTCCGCTCGTCGACCGTGTACTCCACCATGCCGTCCCAGACGGTGAACGACGGCGCCACATAGGTGCGCTGGCCCTCGGGGTTTTGGGCGCCCCGGTGCGTCCACCCGATGCCGACGCGCCATTGGGGGGCGAGGCGATAGGTGGTCCAGGCGCTCAGGCTGTGACGGGGGGTGAGGGCGGGGCGGTCGCCCTCGACCTGGGCGCCGGTGCCGTTGGCCGACAAGGCCTGGTTGCTGCGGTCGATGCGCGCGCTCGGAATCCAGGTGTGGTTGTAAAACACCTCCCAATTCGGGGTCAGGCGCCCCGCCGCGCTGATTTCCACCCCGGTGGCGTGGCGTTTGCCCGACAGCAGCATTTGCTGGGCGGCGCTGTCGGGGTCGGTGTTGCGCTCGTTGAATTTTTCCGCGCGGAACAGCGCGACGCCCAGGCTGGCGCGCTGCTGGAAGAGCTCCCACTTGGCGCCGATTTCGGCGTTGCGGCTCTTTTCGGGCGGGGTGTTGGCCAGCTTGGCGTTGCTGCCACCGGGGGCGAAGGTGCCCAGGGCAAACTGGTAGGTGTCCCCCGAGGTGTTGTACGACTGGCCCAGCGACACGTAGTAGGACGCCGTCTCGCTCGGTTGGTACAGCGCGCCGATGCGCGGGCTCCACAGGTTTTCGGTGACCGATCCGGTGTTGCCCGCGGTGTCGCGGTAGGTCGCGCGGAAGCGGTCGAAGCGCAGCCCGCCCACCAGCTTCCAGTGCGGCGTCAAGGCCACCACATCCTGGACATACAGACCCAGGCTGTCGGCGTCGAAGGTGTTGAGCGGGGGCGCACCCCGGGTGTCGGCCCGCCAGGCGCCGTCGTTGGGTGTGCCCACCGTGGTGCCCAGGCCGGAGGCGGCGCCGCCAAAGCTGTTGTTGCGCCGCGCATCCTCGACGGTCAGATCGACCCCCGCCGTCAGGTGATGGGCCAGCCCCCCAGCCTGGAAGCGGTGGCTGTAGTCGCTTTGGATCTGGGTGATGTCGCTTTGGCCATAGCGCCCTTTGGGATTGCGGTTGAGCCGCGTGGCGTCCGTGGGCGGGTTGGCGAGCGAAACCGCCTGTCCCCCTGGCTGCTGCGCGGCGGGGGCGAAGGCGATGGCGCTCACCCACAGGTCGCGCTCGTAGCGGCCATGGCGCACGGTGGTGCGCAGCTCCTCCTGCGGGCCGAAGCGGTGGGTGTGGGTCAGGGTGAGCGCCGTTTGTTCGGTAGTTTGGTAATCACTGGCCAATCCATAGTAGTTTTTGGCGGGCAGCACCGGCACGATGGTTCGGGTGGGGTCGGTGGCGCTGCCCGTCAACAACCAGGGGTGGTTGTAGTTGGGGCGGCCCTCGGTCTGCAGGTGGTACAGGTCGATCTGGAACTCGTCGCGTCCGCCGATGCCGGTGCGCCAACTGGCGGCAAGGCCGCGGCGGTCGTCCTTCGCCCCCCAGTTGTCGCTGTTTTGGGCCATGGCATTCAGGCGCACCGCGCTGTCGGGGCCGAGGGGCCGGTTCAGATCGGCCTGTACGCGGCGGTGGCCGCCGCTGCCGAGCGTGAGTTCCGCCTCGTACCGGTCCATCAGGAACGGCTGCTTGGTGACCTGGTTGACCACGCCGCCGGTCGAGCCCTTGCCGAACAGCATCGACGCCGACCCTTTGAGTACCTCGACCCGTTCGGTCGCGAAGGTGTCGCGGGTGATGAGCTGGCCCTCGCGCAGGCCGTCGCGGTAGATGTCGCCCGCTTGTCCGAGCGAGAAGCCGCGCAGGCGCACATCCTCCTCTCCGGTTTCGCCGGCCAGGAAGGTCACGCCGGCGGTCGCCTTGAGCACCTCGCGAAAGTCGTCGAGGTTGCGGTCGTCCAGCAGTTGCTCGGTCATCACCGTCACATGCTGGGGGATGTCGCGCAGGGCTTGCTGGCCTTTGCCCAGCCGGGTGTCGGTGGCGCGCAGGGTGCTTTTGGCGCGGATTTCGGCCGGGTCGCCCGCATCGCGCACGGTGACGGTGTCCAGGCTGCCGGCCACGCCTTCGCTGGCGGGCATGGCGGTCTGGGCGGCGGCCTGCAGACCGCTGGCGAGCAGCAGCGCGCCCAGCGGCAGCGCGGCCGTGCTGCGCGCAGGGGTGGGCGGGGTGGCGCGGCGGGGAGCGAGCGAGGGGTGTGTAGGGTAAGTGGGGCGGGAGCGTGGCATGGTGGTCAAACGACGGAGCGTGTGATGCGCAAGCGTGGAAGGGATGGCGGTGGAAAGGTGCCGCAAGCGACGCAACACATTATACGCAAATGAGAACGATTCGTAATAACAAAAACAAAAGTAACTATCCAACGAATAAACACTATCAATCGTGTAAAACGATTGTCATGAACTATGATATGCTCGTTTTCACGGAGCCGAGCCACCCGCGCAGGCGGTCCCCGCCGGCTCCGGTCGAATCCGTTTTTCAACCACGAAAGGAAAGCAGCATGTCGCTGATCAACACCCAAGTCCCCGCGTTCAAGGCCCAGGCCTTCCACAACGGCAAGTTCATCGAAGTCACCGAGCAGTCCCTCAAGGGCAAGTGGTCGGTCCTGATCTTCATGCCGGCGGCCTTCACCTTCAACTGCCCGACCGAGGTGGAAGACGCCGCCGACAACTACGCCGAGTTCCAGAAGCTGGGCGCCGAGGTCTACATCGTGACCACGGACACCCACTTCTCGCACAAGGTGTGGCACGAGATCAGCCCGGCCGTGGGCAAGGCCAAGTTCCCGCTGGTGGGCGACCCCACGCACCAACTGACCCGCGCTTTCGGCGTGCACATCGAGGAAGAAGGCCTGGCCCTGCGCGGCACCTTCGTGATCAACCCGGAGGGGGTGATCAAGACCGCCGAGATCCACGACAACGCCATCGCGCGCGACGTCAAGGAAACGCTGCGCAAGCTCAAGGCCGCCAAGTACGTGGCCGAGCACCCGGGCGAAGTCTGCCCGGCCAAGTGGAACGAGGGCGCCAAGACCATCGCCCCGTCGCTGGATCTGGTCGGCAAGATCTGATCCCGACGGTCTGAACCGTCCCTGCGGTCCGGCTTCCCCGCCGGACCGCCCGTCGGCCCCTGGCGCCCATGGGCTTGGGCCGGACGGTCGGACGCTGCCCCAGTCATCCCGTCCATTCCCGGAGAACCCCATGCTCGACGATCAACTGCAATCCCAACTTCAGGCCTATCTGACGCGTGTCAGCCAGCCGTTCGAGCTGGTGGCCTCGCTCGATGACTCGGCCAGCGCCCGTGAGCTGGAGCAACTGCTGCGCACCATCGCCCGGCTGTCCGACGGCAAGATCACCGTGCGCACCGACGGCACCGATGCGCGCCGTCCGTCCTTTGCCATCCGCCGGCCGGATGGCGCGCAGGACCTGACCTTTGCCGCCATCCCGCTGGGGCATGAATTCACCTCGCTGGTGCTGGCATTGCTGTGGACCGGCGGGCACCCGCCCAAGGTCGCGCCCGAGGTGCTGGACCAGGTGCGCGCCCTCGACGGGGAGTACCGCTTCGAGGTCTACATGTCGCTGTCGTGCCACAACTGCCCGGACGTGGTGCAGGCGCTCAGCCTGATGGCCATCCTCAACCCCCGCGTGCACACCACCGTCATCGACGGCGCCCTGTTCCAGGCCGAAGTCGAGCAGCGCAACGTGATGGCCGTGCCGCTGGTCTTGCTCAACGGCGAGGTGTTCGTCTCCGGCCGCACGTCGCTGGAGGAGATCGTCGCCAAGCTCGACACGGGCTCGGCGGCGCGCGCCGCGGCCCAGTTGTCGGCCAAAGATCCATTCGACGTGCTGATCGTCGGGGGTGGCCCGGCCGGTGCCGCCGCCGCTGTCTACGCCGCGCGCAAGGGCATTCGCACGGGCATCGTGGCCGAGCGCTTCGGCGGGCAGGTGAACGACACGCTGGCGATCGAGAACTACATCTCGGTCCTGGAAACCGACGGCCCGAAGTTTGCCGCCGCGCTGGAAGCGCAGGTGCGCCACTACGAGGTGGACCTGATGAACGGCCAGCCGGTCGCGGCGCTGTTGCCCGCCGAAGCGGTGGGCGGCTACGTCGGGGTGCAACTGGCCAACGGGGCCGAGCTGCGCGCCCGCAGCGTGATCCTGGCCACGGGTGCGCGCTGGCGCAACCTGAACGTGCCCGGCGAAGCCGAGTACAAAAACCGCGGCGTGGCCTATTGCCCGCACTGCGACGGCCCGCTGTTCAAGGGCAAGCGCGTGGCGGTGATCGGCGGTGGCAATTCCGGCGTCGAGGCGGCGATCGACCTGGCCGGCATCGTCGCGCATGTGACGCTGTTGGAGTTTGCCGATCAGCTCAAGGCCGACGCGGTGCTGGTCAGCAAGCTCAAGAGCCTGCCCAATGTGACCGTGCTGACCCAGGCCCAGACCCTGGCGGTGGAAGGCGATGGCCAGAAGGTGACCGGCCTGCGCTGGCGCGACCGCGCCAGCGGGGCGGAGCAGTCCCTGGCGCTGGAGGGTGTGTTCGTGCAGATCGGGTTGGTGCCCAACACCGAGTGGCTGGACGGCGTGGTCGAGCGCAACCGCTTTGGCGAAATCGTGGTCGACGCCAAGGGTCACACCAATGTGCCCGGCGTGTTTGCCGCGGGCGACTGCACGACGGTGCCGTACAAGCAAATCGTCATCGCGGCGGGCGAAGGGGCCAAGGCAGCGCTGTCCGCCTTCGATTACCTGATCCGCACCCCGGCGCCGCAGGCGGAGCCCGCGGCGGTCTGATGGGCCAGAACCCACATGCGGGCGGCGCTTGGCGCCGCCCGTTTCACTTCATGTCGTTGGCGATGAGCTGCGCGATGCGCTGCGCGGTGGCAGAGCGGTCCGGCTGGCCGTTGCTGTCCAGCACGACCACCGTGGCACGCTCGCCGGTGGCGGTGACGCGGATGCGGTAGCGCGTCGGCCCGCTTTGCGCCGCGCTGGAACTGCCAAACCAGCCGGTGATGCGGCCCAGGAAGCCGCGCTCTTGCGTCTGCGGATTCTCGTCCGGCGGCACATAGCGCACGAAGTATGTCCCCTCGGCGCGGTTGCGGTCTTCCACGGTGAAGCCGCTGCGGTCCAGCGCCAGCCCCACGCGGCGCCAGGCCCGGTCGAAGTTTTCGTCGATGACGACCGTCGGCTGGCCATCGACCGTTTCGATGCGCGCGATCACCGGCCGCGCGCCCGCCGCGACGGCGGCCTTGGACTGCTCCTGGCTCACGCCCAGCTTGACCATCAGGCGGCGCAGAAACTCGGCCTCCAGCTCCGGGTCGGCGGGGCGGGTCTGCCAGACGGTGTTGTCTTTGCGCTCGGTGGTGTAGACCTCGACCATGCCGCGGTGGCTGATGAAGATTTCGCTGCCGCCTGCGGCGTTGCGCTCCACGCGGGTGCGGAATTTGTCGCGCTCCCCGGTCGAGTACAGGTTGTCGAACAGCTTGCCGATGGTCGAGCGGATGATGTCCTGCGGGATCTTGGCGCGGTTTTCGGCCCAGTCCGTCTCCATCAGGCCCAGTTGCGGCTGGTCCAGCGTGAGCAGAAAGCCGTTTTCCTGCCAGAAGTCGCGCAGCGCAGGCCACAGGTCGTCGGGCGCGCGGTCCACGACCAGCCAGCGTTGGTTGCCCGCCCGTTCGATGCGGACATCGCCGATTTGCGCGGGGGCGGCGGTGCCGGTGGGTCGGGCGGCGGCCGTGGCCTCATAGCCCGACGCGGTGACCGACGCCCCGGGCAGCGCATAGCGCGAATCGCGCGCCAGTTGCGTCAGGTCCGGCGGGACTTCCAGGCGGTTGATCTGTTTGGCGCTCTTGTAGTCGATGCGGTCTTCCTCCAGCACCGAGCAGCCGCTGGCGAGCAGCGCCGCCAGGGCCAGGGGCGCGAGCCGCCACGCGGTGGAGGGGCGGGGGCGGTGGGATGCGGGCATGTCGATTCCCTTGGCGTGCGATGGGGCGTGTTCGTCAGATCAGACCGGCGGCGCGCAAAGCCGCCTCGACGGCGGGCTGGTGCGGGGCCGACAGCGGCGTCATCGGCAGGCGCAGTGTCGGGCCGCACAGGCCCATGCGCGCCATGGCCCACTTGACGGGGATGGGGTTGGCCTCGACGAAGAGCTGCTTGTGCAGCGGCAGCAGTTGCATCTGGATGCGCATGGCGGTGCGGGCGTCGCCCGCGATCGCGGCCATGCACAGCTCGTGCATGAGGCGTGGGGCGACGTTGGCGGTGACGCTGACGTTGCCCTGGCCCCCGCACAGCATCAGCGCCACGGCCGTGGCGTCATCGCCCGAGTAGAGGGCGAAGTCGGCGGGCTTTTCCCGAATCAGCCACTGGGCGCGTTCGATGTTGCCCGTGGCCTCCTTGATGCCGACGATGCCCGGCACCTCGGCCAGGCGCAGCACCGTCTCGGGCTGCAGATCGGCCACGGTACGGCCCGGCACGTTGTACAGGATGATGGGCAGGTCGCCGGTGGCCTCGGCAATCGCCTTGAAGTGCTGGAACAGGCCCTCCTGCGTGGGTTTGTTGTAGTAGGGCACGACCTGCAACTGGCAGTCGGCGCCCACCCGGCGGGCAAACTCGGCCAGCGCGATCGCCTCGCGCGTGGAATTGGCGCCGCAGCCGGCCATGATGGGCCGCCGCCCGGCGGCCTGCTCCACGGCGACGCGGATGATTTCGCAGTGCTCCTCGACGCTGACCGTGGGCGACTCGCCGGTGGTGCCGACCACGCCGATGCAGTCGGTGCCCTGATCGATGTGCCAGTCGATGAGCTTGCGCAGGGTGTCGTAGTCGACGCGGCCGTCCTCATGCATGGGGGTGACGAGGGCGACGATGCTGCCGGTGATGGGCTTCATGGCGTGTGCGCAAATCCAGTGTTGGGTCCAGCGGACATTCTAACCAGCGGCTCGGGCGGTGCTCGCCGGGTCAGAGCGGGTAGCGCGGCGGCGCGGCGTTCGCGGCCGGTGCCTCGCGCACGGCCGCGATGCGCTGCACGAAGCGGTCGGGCCGGCTCAGAAAGCCATCCTCGTAGGCGATCACGCGCAGCTCGGCACAGGCGCGCAGCAGTTCGCCCGGGGCCAGCAGAAAATCGGGACGCGATGGCTTGCCGACGGTTTCGTTGCCCTGGGCGAAGGTCTCGTACAGCAGCACGCCGCCGGGTGCGACCGCCTGCACGATGTGCGGCAGCAGGGGGCGCCAGAGGTAGTTGGTCACGACCACTGCGTCAAAACGCTCCTGCGCCAGGGGCCAGGGGGCGCCCTCCAGGTCGGCGGCGAGCGGGCGCAGCGCCGCGCCCAGGTCGGCGAGTGAGGCCAATGCCGCCGTGTCGCGGTCCACCGCGGTGACGTGCCAGCCCCGCGCGACCAGCCAGCGCACATGGCGCCCGTGGCCGCAGGCCAGATCCAGAGCGCGCCGTGGGCCCCCGTCCGGTGCGCGGGACTGCAACAGCGCCTCGAAGCGGGTGATCCAGGGTGAGGGGGGCAAGTCGGCGTGCGGCATGGTCAAAAGCAACTCCAGAGCCGATCCGCCAGCGTGAGCAGAAAGTCCGGCTCCAGGTACCAGGCGAACACCGCGGCACACGCGCCCAGGGCCACCCCCCAGCCGGCCAGGTGCAGGACCGGGCGCAAGACCGGACGCGATTGGGGCGACGGGGCAGCGAAGGACATGGCAGGGGCGGGTCCTTGAAGTGAAAACGGTCGAGCGGAGGCCTTGGGTGCGCTGGGGCCGCGAGCGGTCACGGAGTGGCCGGCCCGGTCATACGCACCGGCCCGCGGCGGATCGGTGCCTCTTGGATGGGCCAGTTGACGACGGCGGCAAAAAGACCCAGCGCGATGGAGATCCACCACACGATATCGTAGCTGCCCGTGCGGTCGTAGAGCAAGCCGCCCAGCCACACCCCCATGAAGCTGCCCACCTGGTGGCTGAAGAACACGAAGCCCCCGAGCATCGACAGGTGCGCGACACCAAAGATTTGCGCCACGATGGCATTGGTCGGCGGTACCGTGGACAGCCACAGCAGCCCCATGGCGGCGGCGAAGGCGTACACGCTCCAAGGCGTTAGCGGCGCGGCCAGAAACAGCGCGATCGCGATCGAGCGCATCAAATAGATGCCGGCGAGGATTTTGCGCTTGGCCAGCCGCTGCCCCAGCACGCCCGCCGCATAGGTGCCAAACACATTGAACAGGCCGATCAGCGCCAGTGCCGTGGACGCCACCTGCGGCGACAGGCCGTGGTCCTTTAGGTAGCTGGGCATGTGCACCCCGATGAACACCACCTGAAAGCCGCAGACGAAATAGCCCGCCATCAACAGCTGGAAGCTGCGGTAGCCGAAGGCCTCGCGCAGCGCCTGGCCGATCGTCTGTTCGCGCGCGGCCCCGCGCGCCCCGCCGGCAAAGTCCGGCTCCCGCAAGCCCCAGGCCAGGGGGCCGATCGCGAGCACGGCGCCGGCGAGCACCAGCAGCGCGTCCTGCCAGCCGAAGGCGGCGATCAGCCAGCCTTCCACCGGCACCATCAAAAACTGCCCGAACGACCCGGCTGCGGCCGCCAGCCCCATGGCCCAGGAGCGCCGCTCGGCCGGGATTTGGCGCCCGATGACGCCGTAAATGATGGCGTAGGTCGTGCCCGCCTGGGCCGCACCGATCAACACCCCGGTGGTCAACGCAAACACCAGCGTCGAGGTGGCGAGTGCCATGCCCGCCAGACCCATTGCGTACAGCAGCGCGCCGCCCAGCAACACCCGGTAGGCCCCAAAGCGGTCTGCCAGCATGCCGGCAAAAATGCCGAACACCCCCCAGGCCAGGTTTTGCACCGCCATCGCGAAGGCAAAGGTTTCGCGCGTCCAGCCTTGTGCCTGGGTGATGGGTTGCAGCCACAGCCCAAAGCCGTGGCGGATGCCCATGGAAAAGGTCACGATGAGGGCGCCGCACAGCAGGACCTGGGCGGCGGAGAGTCGGCGGACAGCGGTCATCCGCGAACTGTAGCGGATGGTCGTGCTCCCCGCGCGGGGGCATCGATGGCCGGGTGGGGCGGATGGGTTGGGGCGGGTTGCGCGGCCATGCGCAGACCGAATCTGAGGTGGAGGGCCCAAGTCCTTGAACCACCGGGGGTGTTCGGCCTTGTCCCAAGTTGCTGTGGATAACTTTGTGGGTAAGGCGTGATCACGCGGGGCAAAGCCACGTCCGGCAAGGGCTTGAACAGATTGCCCAATTTTTAATCAGCCTTAAAACATCAAATAAAACAATGGCTTGAATGATTTCCCGAGTGCGCTGCAGCGCAACCACGGGGAGTGGCCGCGCAGCCAAGGCCGGTCCGGCGGCGGGCGCCGTGTGTGCAAAACACAGACCGCCCCGGGCTGTCAAGCCCCCCGCGGGGCCGGGACCGAGCCGCGCCGGAATGGGCGCTCGCCCGGGCGAGCGGGTCCGTACAATCCGCCGCCATGTCCGCCTCCACCACCGTGCCGGGCGCTGCGCCCGGCTATGCCGAGAGTTCGATCCGGGTGCTCAAAGGGCTGGAGCCCGTCAAGCAGCGCCCGGGCATGTACACCCGCACCGACAATCCGCTGCACATCGTGCAGGAGGTGATCGACAACGCCGCCGACGAGGCGCTGGCGGGTTTTGGCCGGCGCATCCGTGTGACGCTGCATGCGGATGGCTCCGTCAGTGTGGAAGACGACGGGCGCGGCATCCCCCACGGCCTGCACCCCGAGGAAGGGGCGCCGGTGCTGGAGCTGGTGTTCACCCGGCTGCACGCGGGGGGCAAGTTCGACAAGGGGCAGGGCGGGGCGTACAGCTTTTCGGGCGGGCTGCACGGCGTGGGGGTGAGCGTGACCAATGCGCTGGCCAGCCGGCTGGAGGTGACGAGTCACCGCGAAGGGCATGTGGCGCGCCTGGTGTTTGCCGGCGGTGACGTGGTGGAGCCGCTGGTGCGCCGGCCGCTCGAGGCCGGCGAGCGCCGCCAGGGGACCACGGTGCGCGTCTGGCCCGATGCGCGCTACTTCGATCAGGTCACCCTGCCGCTGGGGGAGCTGACGCATTTGCTGCGCAGCAAGGCGGTGCTGATGCCGGGGGTTACCGTGACGCTGGTCAACGAGCGCACGCGCGAGACCCAGACCTGGCAGTACAAGGGCGGCTTGAGCGACTACCTGCAGCAGACGCTGGCGGCCGATCCGCTGATCCCGCTGTTCGAGGGTGAGGGGTATGCCGAAGCGGGGCATGAGAGCTTTGCCGAGGGAGAGGGTGCGGCCTGGGCGGTGGCCTTCACCGAGGAGGGGCCGCTGGTGCGCGAGAGCTATGTCAACCTGATCCCCACCCCGGCCGGGGGCACGCACGACAGCGGCCTGCGCGAGGGGCTGTTCCAGGCCGTGCGCAGCTTCATCGAACTGCACGCCCTGTGTCCCAAGGGCGTGAAGCTGCTGCCCGAGGATGTGTTTGCCCGCGCCAGTTATGTGTTGAGCGCGCGGGTGCTGGACCCGCAATTCCAGGGCCAGATCAAGGAGCGGCTCAACTCCCGCGATGCGCTGCGGATGGTGGCGGCCTATGTGCGCCCCGCGCTGGAGCTGTGGTTGCACCAGCACGTCGAGCACGGCAAGCGGTTGGCGGAGCTGGTCATTCGCGCCGCGCAAAGCCGCCAGAAGGCCGCGCAGAAGGTGGAAAAGCGCAAAGGCTCCGGGGTGGCGGTGCTGCCCGGCAAGCTGACCGACTGCGAAAGCCGCGACCTGTCGCGCAACGAGCTGTTTTTGGTCGAGGGCGACAGCGCCGGCGGCAGCGCCAAGATGGGGCGCGACAAGGCGTCGCAGGCCGTTCTGCCGCTGCGCGGCAAGCTGCTCAACACCTGGGAGGTGGAGCGCGACCGGCTGTTTGCCAATGCCGAGATCCATGACATCGCGGTGGCCATCGGGGTCGATCCCCACGGCCCCGACGATGCGGTGGACCTGAGCGGCCTGCGCTACGGCAAGATTTGCATCCTGAGTGATGCGGACGTGGACGGTTCGCACATCCAGGTGTTGCTGCTGACCCTGTTTTTCCGGCACTTTCCCCGCCTGATCGAGGCGGGACACGTTTATGTCGCGCGGCCCCCGCTGTACCGGGTGGATGTGCCCGCGCGCGGCAAAAAGCCCGCCAGCAAACACTACGCGCTGGATGAGGGGGAACTGGCGGCGATCCTGGACAAATGCGCCAAGGAGGGGGTGCCGCGGGAGAAGTGCCAGATCAGCCGCTTCAAAGGCCTGGGCGAAATGAGCGCCGAACAACTCTGGGACACGACGCTCAACCCCGACACGCGCCGCCTGCAGCCCGTGACGTTGGGGGGCCTGGATGCCGCGGCGACCGCGGCGCGCCTGAACCGCTTGATGGGCAAGGCCGAGGCCGCCGCCCGCCGCGAGCTGATGGAGCAGTGGGGCGATGCGGTGGAGGTGGACGTCTGATCCACCCCACCAGCCATCCCAGATCGGACCTTCAGGGATCGCGCCGCAGCAGCACCACGCCGCCGCGCTGGTAGATCACGGTGTGCGGCACATCCGGCAGGCGGTCGAGCCGGGTGAGGGCCCACTCGCCCGGCTCCGGCAGGCGCTTGGGGGTGATCGACTGGGCATAGACGCTGAAGCTGGGCGCGTCGAAGCGCCACAGCACCGCCGGCGCCTGGGCCTGGTGCGCAAGGCGGCCCGCGTGGCGCACGGCGCCCTGCAGCACATCGCCAAACCACGGCGCCACCAGGGCGCCGAGCAGCAGGGCCTGCATGGCCGCCAGCGCCTGCAGCCGCCGCCAGACGGGCCAGCGCCGCTGCAGCGCCACTACGATGCCCGCGATCAAAACCGCCCAGGCCACGGGTGCATACAAGGCGGGGGCCAGATCCCGGGCCAGCGCGAGCTGGGCGCGGTAGTAGGGGTTGCCGGTGCGCAGCCCGGCTTCGTGCAGCAGGGCGGGCAGGTGCGGCCACAGCGCCAGCAGGGCCACGGGCACGATCAACCAGGCGCCACGCAGCGCGGGCAGGCGCAGCGCCAGCAGAATCATCAACGGGGTGGAGCCGTAGAGCACATAGTGTGGTAGCTTGGTTCCGGACAGGCTGAAGAACACCAGCACGAATCCACACCACAGCCACAGGTAGCGCGTCAGCGGCGTCTGGACATCGGGTTTGATCTGCCGCAGCACGGCGGGCAGGGCTGCACTCCACGGCAGCAGCAGCAGCGGCAGGGCGATCAGGTAATACAGCCAACCCCCGCTGTGCCCCTCCAGCGTACCGGTGAAGCGCTGGACGTTGTGGCGCAGGATGAAGCCGTCCACGAACGCCTGCCCATGGGTCAGCAGCATCGCGGCATACCACGGGGCCGCCACGGCCAGGAGCAGCAGCCAGCCCCGCATGTCGAATGCGATGCGCCGCCAGGTGGACCCGTCGCGCGTCAGCAGGGTGTATAGGGTGCCTGCTGCGGCGGGGATCAGCACGGCCACCGGCCCCTTGGTCAGCAGCCCCAGCCCCACCCAGAAATACACCCGCAGCAGATCCGGCCGTTGCCCTCGCTCCAGATAGCGCCACAGATCCAGGCAGGCCAGCGTCAGCCACAGGTTGAGCAGGGCATCGGCCGTGGCGGCGCGCGCCATGATCCACGGCCCCAGGGCCGTCGCCACGATCCACAGGGCGCGCTCTGCCGCCGCTGCGTCCGCGCGCTCGCGCACGAAGCGCCAGACCGCCCAGCCCCACCCCATCGCCGCCAGGGCGGACGGCAGACGCAAAGCCCATTCGTGCAGGCCCAGCACCGCGACCGACAGCGCCTGGAGCCAATAGATCAGAATCGGTTTGTCGTACCGCGGCACGCCGTTGAGCCAGGCCGACAGCCAGTCGCCGTTGACCAGCATCTCCCGCGTCGCTTCGGAAAACGCCCCTTCGTCCACATCGAACAATGGCGGCGTGCCCAGCCCAGTGAGCCATGTCGCCAGGGGCACCAGCCAAAGCATCCAGCGCATTCCTGCGATCACTCCATTTCTCTCAGTCGCCGCAGCGGCACGCCTGTCGAGGCGCGGCGCAGCCAGATCCGCCGCGCCGCCGCGACCAGCGCGACCCCGACGACCAAGCCGCCGAGGGCGTGGGCCAGCGGTTCGACGGTGGCGGGCACGGTACGCCACCACAACCCCAGACCGAGCACGCCGGCTGCGCCGATTTCCCAACGGCGCAGCGCATCCCCCGGGTGCGGTCCCCAGCGCCCGGCGGCGAGGACGGCCACGGCGGCACAAAGCCACCCCAACAATGCCCCTACGGCAACGTCCAGAGGCCAATGTGCCCCGACGCCGACCCGCGACAGGCCGATGGCGAACGCCAACGGCAGCGACATCGCCGCGGCCATCCCGCGCTGCGGGGGGCGAGTCGTCAATATCCAGCAGGCCGCGAGTGTAAAGGCCGTGACCGTGTGTCCCGACGGAAAACTGCCCTGCCTGAGCACGTCGCCGATGATGTGGAGGGCTTCAGGGGGCAAGACGGCGGCGGGTCGGGGAGCTGCCGCCAGCGCCTTGATGCCATGCAGGGTCAGTGTGGCGGGCGCGATGCTCCACAACAGGGCGGGGGACGCGCGGCGGTGGCCAGTCGCGATGGCAGCCGCCAGAAACAGCGCCAAGGCGAAATGTGTGTCGCCCAGCCAAGTCAACCACCACCACAGCAGATCCGGGGCGGCGCGCGTCAACCGCTGCACACCGGCCAACGCATCGACGGGTGGGGTGAGCATCAAACCTGCGATCACGAGCAAGCACAACCCTGGCAGGCGCCAGAACCAGGCGCTGCGGAACATCGATGCAAAGGAAGAGGCTGTCGGCGGGGTATGCATGGCGAGACATGCAGTCGAAAAGCCGACAGATTGCCGGCACTGCGTGAAAATGCGGTGTCGGCGGGCGCGGGTGTGTCGCCAAGGACGGCGCCAGCCCGGCCGGCCGGTCGAACGATTAAACGCCCGCTGGGCTTAACGAGGCCTTAACCCCCAACGCCCTGGGGACACGCTTCCAGCGTGTCGGTTGGACCGCAGGCCGCGCGAGCAGGAGATTGAAGGATTGCGCATCCTGATCGTCGAAGACGACACCGCCATTGCCGAGGGCGTGGCCGCGCTGCTGCGCGCGCAGGGGCATGGTTGCGATGTCTGCGCGACCTTGGCCTGCGCCAGCCGTGCGCTGCAGGCGGAGCCGTTCGACCTGGTGCTGCTGGACCGCGGATTGCCGGACGGTGACGGCATCGATTGGCTGCGCGCGCGGCGCGCGGCCGGGCTGCATGCGCCGGTGCTGGTGCTGACCGCCCGCGACGCATTGGCCGACCGCGTGGCGGGGCTGGACAGCGGGGCGGATGACTACCTGGTCAAGCCGTTTGCACCGGAGGAGCTGCTGGCGCGCATGCGCGTGGCGCTGCGCCGCAGCGCCGGGCAGGCCGAGGCGGTGTTGCGCCATGGCGCGCTGCGGGTCGACCCGGCCGCGCGCGCGGTGTGGCGCGACGGTCAGCCGGTGGCGCTGCGCGCCAAGGAGTTTGCATTGCTGTGGGCGCTGCTGCGCGCCCGCGGCCGTGTGTTGACGCGCGCGCAGCTCGAGCAGGCGCTGTACGGCTTCGACGACACGGTGGAGAGCAACGCGCTGGAGGTGTATGTGCACCACCTGCGGCGCAAGCTCGGCGAGGACCTGATCCAGACCGTGCGCGGGGTCGGCTACACCATCCCGCCTCGGGCGGAGGGGGACGATGGCCACGGCTGAACGCGCCCCCCGGCTGGCATGGCGGCTGCTGGCATGGACCTTGGCCACGCTGCTGGGGGTGTGGCTGGTGCTCGTGGCCAGCGCCTATCAGACCGCGGTTCATGAGGCGAAGGAGATCAGCGACGGGCAATTGACGGCCGCTGCGCGCTTGCTGTTGACCGCTCCGGTACAAGGCCCGGTTCCCACAGTGGATGCGGCGGCGCTGCCGGTGCGGGCGGAGCCGCGCTATGCGCCCGAGCTGCATGTGGTGGTCTGGGAGAGCGGGGCGCTGCGCTGGGATCCGCAAGCCTGGGCAGCGCGGTTGCCGCCGTCGCTGCCCGAGGGCTATCACACGCTGGTGTTGCCGCTTGCGGGCGAGGTGCGCACGTGGCGCTGGTTCGTCGCCGGGCATGGCGCGCGCCGGGTGGCCGTTGGGTTGGATGTCAGCCGCCATGCGGAGCTGGGGCGCGACGTGGCCGAGCACCTGGTGCGGCCGGCGGTGGTGTTGCTGCCGCTGGTCGCGCTGCTGCTGGGGTGGGCGATCCGGCGCGGGCTGGCGCCTCTGTCGGCGCTGGCCGAGGCCCTGCAGCGCTTCGATGCCGATACCGCGCGTGGCCTGCCCCCGGCACAGCGCTACGACGAATTGCAGCGCGTGCAGCGGGCGCTGCAGGCGCTGGTCGAGCGGCTGCACGCGCTGTGGCAGCGCGAGCGGCGCTTCACCTCCGACGTCGCGCACGAGCTGCGCTCGCCGCTGACGGCACTGGTGTGGCAGGCGCGGTTGGCGCGGCTGCAGGTGGGCACGCCCGCCGGCGAGGCGGCCCTGCAGACGGTGGAGCGCGAGGCGCTGCGCGCCGGCGAGATCCTGACCCAGCTGCTGGCGCTGGCGCGTGCCGACGCCCCGGGCGGCGAGGCCGCGCAGCCGGTGGCGCTGCACGCGCTGGCGCAAGAGGTAGCGCAGGAGTGCGCCACGGCGATGGGCGGCGGGCGTACCCCGCCCGAGGTGCAGGGGCCGCCGACCGTCGTCCGCGGCCGGCCGACGCTGCTGCGGCTGGCGCTGCGCAACCTGGTCGACAACGCGCTGCGCCACACCCCGGCGCAGGCACGGGTGGCGGTGCGCGTCGGCCCGCGCACCGACGGGGCGGTGGCGGTCGAGGTGCTGGACGAGGGCGGCGGCCGCGGCGAGGCACCCGCCGACCGCGGCGGCCTGGGTCTGGGGTTGACGCTGGTGCAGCGCATCGCCGAGCACGAGGGGGCGCGGCTGGAGCGGCTGGCAAGTCCTTCGCCGCCGTGGGCCACCGGCTACGCGCTGGTGTGGCCCTCGGCGCCGACCGGACCCGAGACCGGTGCCGCGTCGCGGTGACCCCGTCCGCCGCCGCGGATCGGGGGTTTAAGGCTGCGCTAATCCTGGGGTGTCATCGTGCGCGGCCATGAGAGGCATCCGCACGGGAATACGAATGGCAGACGGCGCCGAGGGCTCGACCGCGGCGGACAGCGCGGCCGGCTGGCACCCCTTGGCGGCGCTCGCCCTGCTGGCCGGCTGGCTGGCCACGGTCGGCAACGTGCCGCTGTGGTCGGCGGTGTGGCCGGTGCAGGGGCCGCTGGGCGCGCGTGGCTGGGCCGTGGCGCTCGCGTGGGCGCTGGTGCTGGCGCTGGTCAACCTGGCGGTGCTGGCGTGGCTGGCCGTCGGGCCGCTGCGCCGACCGGTGGGGGTGGCGCTGCTGGCGCTGGCGGGGGGGGCGAGCTACTTCATGCTGGCCTACGGCATCGTCGTCGATGCGTCGATGGCGGCCAACGTGTTCCAGACCGACCTGCGCGAGGCGCGCGACCTGCTGACCCCGGGCCTGCTGGTCGCGCTGGCGCTGGGCGTGGCGCTGCCGGGATGGCTGTGGTGGCGCCTGCCGGTGCGGCGGTGGCCGGCGCGCCGTGCGGTGCTGGTTCGCGTCGGCGTTGGCGCGGCGGCGCTGGGGCTGGCCGTCGCCCTGCTGTGGTTGACGTTTCAG
Organism: Tepidimonas fonticaldi; assembly: GCF_007556755.1. Taxonomy (GTDB): domain Bacteria; phylum Pseudomonadota; class Gammaproteobacteria; order Burkholderiales; family Burkholderiaceae_C; genus Tepidimonas; species Tepidimonas fonticaldi. The sequence continues at coordinate 94,834 of NZ_VJOO01000004.1, forward strand.
GATCTGGCGGCGCTGATGCGCAACGACCGCGCGCTGCGCTACCTGATCAATCCCTACAACAGCGTCTACGCCGCGCTGCGCCACGGCGTGGGCCAGCGGGCGCTCGCGTCCGAGCCGCCGCAGCCCATCGGCCTGGACGTACAGCCGCTGCCCGCAGCGGCCCGCGAGGACGAGGCGCCGCTGGTGGTGTTGGTGGTCGGCGAGACGGCGCGCGCGGCCAACTGGGGCTTGAACGGCTACGCGCGCGACACCACGCCGCGCCTGCGCGCGCTCATCCAGCAGGGGCAGCCGATCGTGTCGTTCGCCGCCGTCACCTCGTGCGGCACCAACACGCAGACGTCGGTGCCCTGCCTGTTCGCGCCGGGGGGGCGGGCGCGCTGGAACCCCTCGCGCGCGCAGGAAAACCTGCTCGACCTGCTGCAGCGCGCGGGGCTGGCGGTGACGTGGCTGGACAACCAGTCCGGCTGCAAGGGCGTGTGCGCGCGCGTGCCGTCGCGCCAGACCGACCATCTGCAGGTCCCGGGCCTGTGCCGTGGCGACGAATGCCACGACGAAATCCTGCTGCGCGAGCTGCCCGGCGCGCTGCAGGCCTTGCCCGAGCCTGCCCGCCAGGTCGGCACGCTCGCGGTGCTGCATCAGATGGGCAGCCACGGGCCGGCCTACTTCAAGCGCACGCCGGCGGCGTTCAAACGCTTCCAGCCGGAGTGCACGACGGCGCAGCTGCAGGCGTGCGAGCCGGCGCACATCGTCAACGCCTACGACAACACGCTGCTCTACACCGACCATGTGCTGGCGGAGCTGATCGGCTGGCTGGCGCAGCGGCGCGGCCCTACGGCGCTGCTGTACGTCTCCGACCACGGGGAGTCGCTCGGCGAGGGCGGGCTGTACCTGCACGGCATGCCGTATGCCGTGGCCCCGCGCGAGCAGAAGGATGTTCCGATGCTGCTGTGGGCCAACGGCGGCATGCAGCGGCGCCTGGGGCTGGATTGGGCCTGCCTGCAGCGGCGCGCGCAGGAGCCGTCCTCCCACGACCATGTGTTCCACACCGTCGCGGGGCTGTTCGGCGTGCGCAGCGCGGTATTGGACGCCGAGCGCGATCTGCTGGCGGCGTGCCGCCGCGCGGGCTGATCGACCGTCAGCCGCGCCACCAGGTCCACAGCGCCGCGCCCCAGACCCCGCCGGCAAACAGCAGGGACAGCAGCACGGCGGCGCTGCCCAGGTCCTTGGCGCGCTTGGACAGGGCATGCCATTCGGGGCCCACGCGGTCCACGACCGATTCGACCGCGGTGTTGAGCAGCTCCACCACCATGAGCAGCATCACCGAGCCGACGAGCAGGGCGATCTGAACCCAGTCCCGGCCCAGCCAAAAGGCGGCGGGCACCAGGACTGCGGCCAAGAGCACTTCCTGCCGGAAGGCCGGCTCGTGCCAGCCGGCTTGGAGCCCATCGAGGGAGTGGCCCGCGGCGTGCCAGAGTCGGGCCACCCCCCGGCGCTTGGGGACAACGGGCGGGGACATGGGCGGGCGACGACTCACGCGGGCCGGTGCAGGGCGCACAGTTTGTTGCCGTCCGGGTCGCGCACATATGCCAGGTAGAGCGTGCCGCTGGGCCCGTGGCGCGGGCCGGGCGGGGCCTCGATGGAGGTGCCACCGTGGGCCACGGCCACGTCGTGAAAGCGTTGCACCTGCTCGGGCGATTCGCATCTGAAGCCGATCGTCCCGCCGTTGGCGTACGTGGCGGGTTCGCCATTGATCGGTTGCGACACCCCGAAAGTGCCGCCCCCGTGGCGGTAGAACACCCGCTCATGACCGCTGGCGGCGGTGTTGCGGACGCCCGCGGGGGCCCCCAGCACGCCCAAGACGGCGTCGTAGAAGCGTTTGGCTCGGTCGATGTCGTTGGTGCCCACCATCACATGGCTGAACATATCGGAGGTCTCCTGTCGAAAAAGGGAATGACGCTGTCGCCCGCTATTGTCGGCCCCCCCCCGCGCACCGCGCGACGCGGGGCGGGGGAAAGGCCCCGGGGCGAGCGACAATCCGCACATGAGTCTAGACGTGTTGCCCCCTTCCGACCGGTCGCCCGCCGAGCCGGTGGTCGACCCCGACAGCCTGGCCGCGTACGCCCAACGCGCCTACCTGGAGTACGCTTTGAGCGTGGTGAAAGGCCGCGCGCTGCCCGATGTGTGCGACGGCCAAAAGCCCGTGCAGCGGCGCATCCTGTACGCGATGCAGCGCATGGGGCTGGGCTACAGCGGCCCGAATGCCAACACGCCCGCCAAGCCGGTCAAGAGCGCCCGCGTGGTGGGGGATGTGCTCGGCCGCTTCCACCCCCACGGCGACCAGGCCGCCTACGACGCGCTGGTGCGCATGGCGCAGGACTTCGCGCAGCGCTATCCACTCATCGACGGGCAGGGCAACTTCGGCAGCCGCGACGGCGACGGCGCTGCCGCCATGCGCTACACCGAAGCGCGCTTGAGCCGCATCAGCACCCTGCTGCTGGACGAGATCGACCAAGGCACGGTGGATTGGGTGCCCAATTACGACGGCTCCACCGAGGAGCCACGCCAGTTGCCGGCCCGGTTGCCGTTCGTGCTGCTCAACGGCGCCAGCGGCATTGCCGTGGGCATGGCCACCGAGATCCCCAGCCACAACCTGCGCGAAGTGGCCGACGCCTGCGTGGCGCTGGTCAAAAACCCGCAACTGTCCGACGACGACCTGTTCGCCCTGCTGCCGGGGCCGGACTACCCCGGTGGCGGCCAGATCATCAGCCCGACCGCCGACATCCACGACGCCTACCGCAGCGGCCGCGGCAGCCTGAAGGTGCGCGCGCGCTGGAAGATCGAAGACCTGGCCCGCGGCCAGTGGCAGCTGGTGGTGACGGAGCTTCCGCCCGGCGTCAGCGCGCAGAAGGTGTTGGAGGAAATCGAAGACATCACCAACCCCAAGGTCAAGGCCGGCAAGAAGGCGCTGACGCAGGAGCAGACGCAGCTCAAGGCCAGCCTGCTGGCGGTGCTGGACGGGGTGCGCGACGAGTCCAGCAAAGAATCGCCCGTGCGCCTGGTGTTCGAGCCCAAGAGCAGCCGCATCGAACAGCAGGAGCTGATCACCGCGCTGCTGGCCCACACCAGCCTGGAAACGTCGGCCCCCATCAACCTGACCATGGTGGGCCTGGACGGCAAGCCCGTGCCCAAGAGCTTGCGGCAGATGCTGGAGGAGTGGATTGCCTTCCGCCAGACGACCATCACCCGCCGCTCACGCCACCGGCTGGACAAGGTGCTGGACCGCATCCACATTCTCGAAGGGCGGCAGATCGTGCTGCTCCATATCGACGAGGTGATTGCCATCATCCGCGCCAGCGACGAGCCCAAGGCCGCGCTGATCGCGCGCTTTGCCTTGAGCGACCGGCAGGCCGAGGACATTCTGGAAATCCGCTTGCGCCAGTTGGCGCGGCTGGAAGCCATCAAGATCGAGCAGGAACTCAAAGAGCTTCGCGAAGAGCAGGGCAAGCTGGAAGACATTCTGGCCAACCCGGCCAGCCTGCGCCGCTTGATGGTCAAAGAGATCGAGGCCGACGCCAAGACCTTTGGCGACGAGCGCCGCACGCTGATCCAGGCCGAGAAGAAGGCCGTGGCCGAGATCAAGGTGGTGGACGAGCCGGTGACGGTGGTGGTGTCGGCCAAAGGCTGGGTGCGCGCGCGCACCGGCCACGGGCACGACGCCGCGGGCTTTGCCTTCAAGGCGGGCGACGGCCTGTATGGCACCTTCGAGTGCCGCACCGTGGATACGCTCATCGTGCTGGGCAGCAATGGCCGCGTGTACAGCGTGCCGGTGGCCAGCCTGCCGGGCGCGCGCGGCGACGGCCAGCCCATTACCACGCTGATCGACCTGGAGCCAGGCACGCAGCCGGTGCATTACCTGGCGGGGCCCGCGTCGTCCATGTGGCTGCTCAGCGGCTCGGGCGGTTATGGCTTCCTGGCCACGGTGGAGGACATGACGAGCCGCTTGAAGGGCGGCAAGGCCTTCGTCACCCTGAACGAGGGCGAGACCGTGTGCCGCCCCGCGCTGGTCAGCGGTGGCATGGTGGTGCGGCTGGCCGCCCCGGACGGCAGCGTGCTCGCCCCGCCCACGGCCCCGGAGGGCGGGGACGCCCAGGCCGCGCTGGCCCCGGCCACCCAGGTGTGTTGCGTCTCCAGCGGTGGGCGCATCCTCACCTTCGATCTGAGCGACCTCAAGCACCAGCCCAAAGGCGGGCGTGGCCTCATGCTCATGGGGCTGGAGGGCAAAGACACCCTGGCCGGCGCCGTGGCCTACCTGCGCAGCGTGCGCATCGACGGTGTGGGGCGGGGTGGCAAATGGCGGGATGAGGTGCTGGAAATCCGCAGCCTCAACAATGCCCGCGCCGCCCGTGGCCGCAAAGGGCGCGATGCCAGCTTCGGCTTCAAGCCCCTGCAGGTGTGGCGCGTGCTGTGAAGGGCCCTGGGGACCGGCTGCTTTGACGATAATGCGGCCGTCACGCGCCCAGCGTGGGGAGACGGCCCGCCATGAAAGCAGAACTGTACCGGCCCCTGGACGAAGCGGAGTACCTCCGCCTCGAAGCCCGCAGCCCCGTGCGCCACGAATACGTGGCCGGGCAGATCTACGCCATGACCGGCGCGTCGCTGCGGCACAACATCATCGCAGGCAATGTCTACACGCTGTTGCGCCACCACTTGCGCGGCAGCCCGTGCCGCACGTTCATGGCGGATGCCAAGCTGCGCGTGGCCAAGCAGCAGAGCATCTACTACCCCGATGTGATGGTGACCTGCCACCCGCAGCACCAGCAGGTCGGCAGCGAGGATTTTCTGGTCGAATCACCGCGCCTGGTGGTGGAGGTGCTATCCGAATCCACCGCCGCCACCGACCGGCGCGAGAAGCTGATGGCCTACCGCACCCTGCCCAGCTTGCAGGAATATGTGTTGATCGCGCAGGACGAGGCGCTGATCGAAATCTACCGGCGCCAGGGCGACATCGGCTGGCAGCGTATCACCTTGACGCCGGGCGATCCGGTGGAGTGGAACAGTGTGGAGCTGACCACGGACTTTGCCACCATCTACGAGGAAAGCGGGCTGGCCCTGCCGCCGCCCGCTTGAGCCGATCGGCGAGGCGGGCCGTCAGGCCAGTTCGGCCATCAGCTCGATTTCGACGCACGCGCCGAAGGGCAGTTGCGCCACGCCAAAGGCGCTGCGCGCGTGCGCGCCGATCTCCGGGCCGAACACCTGCCCCAACAGCTCGGAGCAACCGTTGGTCACCAGGTGGTGCTCGGTGAACGTGTTGGTGGAGTTGACGAGGCTGAGCACCTTGACGATGCGCTTGATGCCATCGAGGTCGGTGCCCGCGGCCACGCAAGCGGCGTGCAGCGTGCCCAGCAGGTCCACGGCCACGGCGCGGGCGGCGGCCTTGCCTTCTTCGGTGGTCATGGTCAGGCCCAGTTGACCCACCCAGGGCTTGCCGTCGCGCTTGGCGATGTGGCCGCTGAGCAGCACCAGCTTGCCGGTGTGCACGAACGGCACATAAGCGGCCGCGGGCGTCGCCACGGCGGGCAGTTGGATGTCGAGGGCTTGCAAACGATCGTAAACGCTCATGATGTGGGGGCTCCGTGAAGGGCTTGCATTCTAGTCAGCCGGCGCCCGGCGCGGCCCAGTCGAGCGCCGCCCATTCCTGCGGAGGCGCGACGGTGACGGCCACGCGCAGCGCGTGCGCGCCACCGCCCTGGATCACTCCCCGCAGCGGTGAGACGTCGCCGTAATCGCGGCCCGTGGCGACGGTGACATAGCCCTCGTCGGGCCGGTCGCAGCCCCAGCGCCGGTTGGTCGGGTCGAGGTCGAACCAGCGTTCGCCCCAGGGCACCCCAACCCAGGCGTGGGATGCATCGGCCCCCACCAGGCGGGGCTGGCCCGGCGGCGGCTGGGTCAGCAGATAGCCGCTGACGTACCGTGCGGGCAGGCCCAGCGCGCGCAACGCAGCGATCAGCACATGGGCGAAGTCCTGACACACCCCGCGACGCTGGCGAAACGCCGCCAGCAGCGGCGTGTGCACCTCGGTACTCGCCGGGGCGTAGGCCAGATCCGCGTGCAGCCGGGCGGTCAGATCGCGGCAGCCCGCAAGCCACCCACCGCCCGGGGGGAAACTGGCCCGGGCGTAGGCGATCAGGTCGGTATCGACCAGCGCCTCGCGGGGAATGTGGGGGGAGGCGTAAACGAACTCCGCCTCCGGGCGATACGGCGCCCCCGCCCGGTAGCGCAGCCGGTCGCGCACCTGCTCCCAGGGCTCGTCGGTCTGGGGTTGCTCCGGCGCCTGGGTGTCGACCACGGACTCGGCCACGACCTCGAGGGCCGTGTGCGGCCGGTCGATGGCAAACAGCGTGCGCCGATTGCCGTAGACGTCCACCTCCTGCGTTTGATAGGCCGGTGTGGGGTCGACGGTCAAGCGGTGGGAGACGATCCGCTGGCCGGCCGCGTCACGCGGGTGCAGGATGGCGATGTGGTGGGACGACACCACCGGGCTGTGGTAGCGGTACTGGGTGTGGTGGCGGATGTGCAGGCGCATGGCAGCGGTCAGGCCAGCAGGGTCTGCGCGGTGGCGTCCGCGTGGCTGAAGTAGGTGCGCCCCAGCCGCTCCGACAGGTCCAACACGGACGACTCGCAGGTCTGCAGCAGCTCGATCAGGCGCAAATGCGTGGTCGCCGCCGCGGGGCCGTACCCGCCCTTGGCCCCGCTGAGCGTCACCAGGTCCCAGCCGTCCGGGTCCGGCAACATCGCCAGCAGATCCTGCCCCGCCGCGCGTTCGCTCTGCGGCAGCTTGCGCACCCGCGCGCGCAGCGTCGAGAGCACCCAGGCCAGCGCGCGCGGGTTGTCGCGGTGGGTGACCAGCAGGTCGAGCAGCGCCACCAAATCGCGGCGCTGCTGGTACAAGGCGTGGAAGGTGATGGTGCTGTCGAACAGCCCGAGCAGGGCCTCGTAGCCGGCGTCGCTGTCGATCGCACCGGTTTGCAGGGCGGCGGCCAGCGCGTGCGCCAGCGCGGCGACGCGCTCGATCAGCCGTCCGATGCTCAGCAGCCGCCAGCCGTCGTCGCGCACCATGCGATCGACCTGCGCGCCGGTGATGGCGGACAGGCGTTCGCTCGTGTCCTCCAGAACGGCGAAGACCTCGGCCTCGCCGCCATCGGCCCGTCGTGCCCACGCCCGGCAGCGGTCGTCGAAATCCGTGGCCAGCGCATCGATCAGTTTGCGCTGCTCTTGCGAGAGGCGCTCGCGCACCTGATCGGCGGCGCGGCGCAGCGCCCGCAGGTTGAAGCCGACGCTGGTGGCGCCGCTGTCGGCGCCCAACTGGGCCACCAGGGCGCGCGCAAACACCCGTGGGGCCTGGGTGGCATCCGGCACCTGGGGCAGCACCAGCCCGCTGTGCCGCACGCAGGCGGTCAGCCAGGCCAGTACGGCGGGGTCGCTCGCGTCCTCCCCGCGCAGGCCCTGCAGCGCGATGCGGGCCAGCCGGACGGTGTTTTCGGCGCGCTCGCTGTAGCGCCCCAGCCAGAACAGGTTCTCCGCGGCGCGGCTGGTCACGGGCCGCTTGTGCAGCGCCAGCGACAGGGTGCTGGGCGCCTGGCGCAGCAAGCTCGTGCGGTCGATGTCACCGTGGGTGCGGACCCAGCAATCGGCGCTGCTGCCCCCGCGCTGCATGGAGACGATCTGCTGCCCGCCGGGGGCCAGCCGGACCAGCCCGCCGGGCAGCACCCGCCACGAGCGCGGACCGTCGGCCAGGGCGAACACGCGCAGCATGGCCGAGCGCGGCACGATGCGGCCCTGGCGCCACGCCGGTTGTTGCGACAGCGGCAGATAGGCTTGCAGCGTGAAGTCCTCGGGCCGTTGGCGGATGCGCTCGGCCAGTGCCTCCCGCTCGCTCGGGGACAGGCTGGGGCCGAGCAGGGTCTCGATGTCGCGGTCGGGGCGGGTGGGCTTGGCCACGGCCCGATCCAGCCGGGGCAGCGCATCCGCCAGCGCGGCCGCCTCGCCGCACCACCAGGTGGGCAAGGACGGCAGGCTGAGCGGCGCGCCGAACCAGCGCTCGTGGATCGCCGGCAGAAAGCCGAGCAGCGCCGGCGACTCCAGCGGCGCCGACCCCGGGGCGTTGGCCAGCAGCAGGTGGCCGGCGCGCACGGCCTGCAGCAGACCCGGCACGCCCAGCGTGGAGTCCGCGCGCAGCTCCAGCGGGTCCAGCCACTCGTCGTCCAGCCGTTTGATGAGCACGTCGACCGGCTCCAGCCCCTGCAGGGTCTTGAGGTAGAGCCGGCGATCCCGCACGACCAGATCGCTGCCCTCGACGAGCGGCAGGCCCAGGTAGCGCGCCAGGAAGGCGTGTTCGAAGTAGGTCTCGTTGTAGGGGCCGGGCGTCAGCAGGGCGATGCGCGACTCGGCCCCGCGCGGGGACAGCGCCGTCAGCCCGCGCATGAGCGCCCGGTAGCTGGCGGCCAGCCGCTGCACCCGCAGGCCCTCGAAGGCCCCGGAAAACAAGCGCCCGATGGCGAGGCGGTTTTCCAGCAGATAACCGAGTCCGGACGGGGCCTGGGTGCGCTGCGAGACCACCCACCACTGCCCGTCGGGGCCGTGGGCGAGGTCGAAGGCGGCGATGTGCAGCCAGGTGTCCCCGGGCGGGCGCACGCCGTGCATGGCACGCAGGTAACCGGGGTGCCCCTGCACCAGCGCGGGGGGAATCAGCCCGTCGCGCAGCAGCGTGCGCGGGCCGTACAGGTCGGCCAGCAGGGCATCCAGCAGCCGCACGCGCTGCAGGATGCCGGCCTCCAGGTGCGCCCAGTCCTGCGGCCCGACGATGAAGGGGAACAAATCCAGCGACCACGGACGCTGGGGGTTGTCGGCATCCGCATAGACGTTGTAGGTGATGCCGTTGTCGCGAATCTGCCGCTCCAGGGCGCTGGCGAGCGCGGGCAACTCGTCCAGCCCGCCGGGGCCCAGCTCATCGAAGAACTGCGCCCAGGCCGGGGACAGGCCGCAGGCATCGAGCGCGCCACTGCGCCACTCGTCGAAGTGACCGGGCGGAAACGGCTCCCCCCAGGCGGCCGCCTGTTCGCTGGGCCGCGCAAGGGCGCCGGCGTGGCCGTGCAGCGGGCGGTTCGAGGAGGAGGGTAGGGTCACACGATTCACCACCGGGAGTATCGCCGAACCACGCGCCTAGGCGGTGCAAACGTCAGACGCGCCGCAGATCCAGCGTGAAGGGGAACTCGCGGCTCGGGGTGGCGGGGGTGACCGTGATCGGGCCGGGCGTGTGCCCGAAGCGGAAGAAGCGCGCCAGCCGCCGGCTCTCCGCCTCGTAGGCGTTGACGGGCAGCGTGTCGTAGTTGCGTCCGCCGGGATGGGCCACGTGGTATTGGCCGCCGCCCAGCGAGCGCCCGTTCCAGGTGTCGACCACGTCGAAGGTCAGCGGGGCGTGGACGCCGATGGTGGGGTGCAGCGACGACGGCGGATTCCACGCCTTGTAGCGCACGCCCGCGACATACTCGCCCGCAGTGCCCGTGGGCTGCAGCGGCAAGGCATGGCCGTTGACCGTCACCACGTAGCGGTGGTCGTTCCAGCCGCTGACGCGCACCTCCAGCCGCTCCAGCGACGAATCGACGTAGCGCACGGTCCCACCGATGGCGCCTTCTTCGCCCATCACATGCCAGGGCTCCAGCGCATGGCGCAGCGTCAGCTCGATGCCGCGCACCTGCAGATCGCCGATGAGGGGGAAGCGGAACTCGAAGTGCGGCTCGAACCAGGCCATCTCGAATGCAAAGCCGTGACGCGCCAGATCGGCCAGCACGTCCTCGAAGTCCATGCGCACGAAGGTGGGCAGCAGGAAGCGGTCGTGCAGCGCGGTGCCCCAGCGCGTCAGCTGCCCTTGCCACGGATCGTCCCAGAAACGCGCCACGAGCGCGCGCAGCAGCAGCTGCTGCACCACGCTCATGCGCGCATGCGGCGGCATCTCGAAGGCGCGCAACTCCAGCAGGCCCAGCCGGCCCGTGGGGCCGTCGGGCGAATACAGTTTGTCGATGCAAAACTCGCTGCGGTGGGTGTTGCCGGTGACGTCGATCAGGATGTTGCGCAGGGTGCGATCGACCAGCCAGGGCGGCATGGCGTCGCCGTGGATCGTGCGCGCGCGGGCCATCGCGTCGAGCGCGATCTCCAACTCGTAGAGCTGGTCGTCGCGCGCCTCGTCCACCCGCGGGGCCTGGCTGGTCGGGCCGATGAACAAGCCCGAAAACAGATACGACAGCGACGGGTGGTTGTGCCAGTAGGCGATCAGGCTGGCCAGCAGTTCGGGGCGGCGCAAGAAAGGCGAGTCCGCTGGTGTGGCCCCGCCCAGCACGAAGTGGTTGCCCCCGCCCGTGCCGCTGTGGCGACCGTCGGTCATGAACTTTTCGGCGCACAGATGGGTTTGGTGCGCCGCGTGGTACAGAAACTCGGTGTGCTCCACCAGTTCGTCCCAGTCGTGGGCGGGGTGGATGTTGACCTCGATGACGCCGGGGTCCGGTGTGACCTGCAGCCATTTCAGGCGCGGGTCGCGCGGCGGGGGATAGCCTTCGAGGACGATGCGCACATCGAGTTGTTCGGCCGTCGCTTCCACGGCCGCCAGCAGGGCCAGGTAGTCCTCCAGCCGCGACAGGGGCGGCATGAACACATACAGGTGGCGACTGTGCCCGCCCGCGGTGGCTTCGGCAGCGGGGCCGTTGGCGCGTTGGGGGTCGCGCGCCTCCACGCACAGCGCGGTGCGCACCACGCCGGCCGCCGATTCGCCCGGCTGGGGGTATCGGTGCGGCTCCGCTGCGCCACGGCTCGGGACGGGCGTGGCGAACTGTCGCCGCAGGGCCGTCTCACCGGGCAGCGGGCCGGTTGCGGCAAAGGGGTCGGCGGGGATCCACAGCGGCTGGTCGCTGGGGTCGGCCCAGGGCAGGGAATCGAGCGGCAGCCGGTAGCCCATCGGGGAGTCGCCGGGCACCAGGTACAGCCGCTCGTCGCGCACGAACCAGGGCCCCGTGCGCCAGCCGCGCTCGGTCGCCTCCAGGGGCAGCACGTAGCCCACCTCGGCCGCGAGCCCCTGCTGGAACACGCGCCGCAGGCGCGCCCGCTCCAAGGGATCGTCCAGCCGGGCGTCAAAGGGGTCCACATTGACCGGCAAGCGCCGCTCGCGCCACAGGTAGTACCAGGTGTCCTCGTAGGCCGGCTGGAGGGTTTGCGTCGTCAGCCCCAGCCGCCGCGCCAGCGCGACGGCAAACCGGCGGGCGTCCTCGGCGGTGTAGGCAGCGGGCATGCGTTCGTCGGCCAGCCGGTCGGGATTGCGCCAGCACGGCTCGCCGTCCGCGCGCCAGCCCAGCGACAGCGCCCAGCGCGGCAGTTGCTCGCCCGGATACCACTTGCCCTGTCCCAGGTGCAGAAAACCGCCGCGGCCATAGCGGTCCCGCAATCGGTGCAGCAGCTCGGTCGCATAAGTCCGCTTGGTGGGGCCCAGCGCATCGGTATTCCATTCCGCGGCGTCGCGGTCGCGCGTGGCGACGAAGGTGGGCTCCCCCCCCATCGTCAGCCGCACGTCGCCCGCGATCAGCGCCGCGTCCACCCGGTGGCCCAGTGCGTCGATGGCCTGCCACTGGGCCTCGGTGTAGGGCTTGGTGACGCGCGGGGATTCGTGGATGCGCACCACCGACATCTCGTGCTGAAAGTCCACCTCGCACTCGTCCAGCACGCCCTCGATCGGGGCGGCGCTGGACGGTTGTGGCGTGCAGGCGAGCGGGATGTGGCCTTCCCCGGCAAGCAGGCCGGACGTGGGGTCCAGCCCGATCCAGCCCGCGCCCGGTAGAAACACCTCGCACCAGGCGTGCAGGTCGGTGAAGTCGGCCTCGGGGCCGCTCGGGCCATCGACCGCTTTGACGTCCGGGGCCAGCTGGATCAGATAGCCCGAGACGAAGCGCGCCGCCAGCCCCAGATGGCGCAACAGCTGCACGAGCAGCCAGCCGCTGTCGCGGCAGGATCCGCTGGCTTTTTCCAGCGTCTCCTCCGGGGTCTGCACGCCCGGCTCCAGCCGGATGGTGTAGGCGATGTCCTGTTGCAGCCGGCGATTCAGGTCGACCAGAAAATCCACCGTGCGCCGCGGGCCGCGTTCGATGCCGTCCAGGTAGGCCTGCAACCGCGGCGTCAGCGGCGCGCGCGCCAGATACGGCGCGAGTTCCGCCGCCAGCTCTGGCGCGTAGGCAAAGGGGTAGTGCTCCGCCGACGGCTCCAGAAAAAAGTCGAACGGGTTGAACACCGCCATCTCGGCCACCAACTCGACGGTGACCTGAAATTCCCGCGTCGGTTGGGGAAACACCAGCCGCGCCTGGTAGTTGGCAAACGGGTCCTGCTGCCAGTTGATGAAGTGCGGCTCCGGCGCGACGCGCTGGGTGTAGGACAGGATGCGCGTGCGGCTGTGCGGTGCCGGGCGCAGACGCACCACCTGCGGGCCCAGGCGGACGAGCCGGTCGTATCGATAATGGGTGACGTGGCGGAGCGCGACGTGGATGGCCATGGTGCTCTGGCGAAGGGAAGAACAGGGAGGGGGACATGCCGATCGGGCATCGGGCGCATTCGAGGCCGCCCGCGATAGAACCAAGCAAAGATCGTGCCATGCTGGAGGGCGCGTGGGCCCAAGCGGGGGCGGCCGCCGTCCGCCGGGCCTGGGGGCCGGCCGGGCTGGGCTGGGTGCTGGGGACGGCGTTGCAGCTCACGCAGGCGTCGCTCTGGCCGGTTTCGGGTTACGGGGCGCTGGCGCTGCTGGCGTTGATGGCGGGCGTCGGGCTGATGCGGGCGATGCGATACTGGCCCCGCAGCCGGTGGGGTTGGTTGCCGGTCGCGGCCGCGCTGGCCTTCGCCGCCACGGGCGGGCGGGCCGTCGGGTTTGCCGCGCAGGCGTTGCCGCCGGCTGCGGACGGTGCCCTCGTGCAGGCCGTCTGGCGGGTGACGGCCATGCCCGGCCGTGGCGTCCAGAGCGTGGCATTCGAGGCCCAGCTGCTGCAGGCCCGCACGCGCGACGGCCACGACCTGCCGATTCGGGGCACGATCCGACTGAGTTGGCGGCCGTTTGGTGCCGTGCGCGGCGAAGCCGCCATGCCGCGGGTGCTGCCTGGCGAGACGTGGCAGGGCAGCCTGCGCTTGCGCGCGCCGCGCGGGCTGGCCAATCCGCATGGCTTCGATGCCGAAGCCTGGCTGTGGCGCGAGGGCATCGTCGCCACGGGCAGCGTGTTGGAGGGCGGGCGGCACGAGGCTCCGCGCCGCCTTGCCGACGATCCCTGGCGCCACCCGGTGGAGCGGGCCCGCACGATGGTGCGCGATGCGATCGTGGAGCGGCTCCAGCCCGGACACGAGCCGGCGGCGGTCGGGTTGGTCGCGGCCTTGGTCACGGGCGACCAGGGGGCGATCCCTGCCGCGGAGTGGGCCGCGATCCGCGCCACGGGCGTGGCCCATTTGGTCTCCATCTCGGGCCTGCACGTGACGATGTTCGCGGTGATCGCCACCGTGGCGGCGGGGCTCGTCTGGCGGGGCGTGGGGCGGCGCTGGCCCTCCGTGCTGTTGCGCTGGCCGGTGCCCGTGGCCGCGGGGGTGGGGGGCGTGGCACTGGCCACGGCCTATGCCCTGTTCGCGGGCTGGGGCGTGCCCGCCCAGCGCACGGTGAGCATGCTCGCGCTGGTCGTGGCCCTGCGCTTGAGCGGGCGACGCTGGCCGTGGGGCGCGACCTGGTTGGCCGCCATGGTGGTGGCGGTGGTGCTCGATCCCTGGGCCTTGTTGCAGCCGGGCTTTTGGCTGAGCTTCGTTGCCGTGGCGGTGCTGTTTGGCCAGGGCGGGGCGGCGTGGCAACCCACCGGTCTGGGGCAGCGCCTGCGCCATGCGGTCATGGGGCTGTTGCGGGTGCAGGCCGTCATCACCGTGGCGCTGGCGCCGCTGACGTTGTTGTTGTTTGGCCAGGTGTCCGTCATCGGCCTGCTGGCCAATCTGATCGCCATTCCCTGGGTGACATGGGCCTTGACGCCGGTGGCGCTGGCGGGTGTCGCGGTGGCGCCCTTGTGGGACGCCGCCGCGTGGCTGGCCCAGGCGCTGCTGGCCGTCCTGCGCTGGCTGGCGGCGTGGCCCATGGCCGTGTGGGAGCGGCCGGCACCGCCCTTGCCGTTGGCCGTGGCCGCCTGCGCCGGGGCAGTGCTGCTGGTGTGGCGCGCCCCGTGGCGCTGGCGGGTGTGGGGGCTGTGGCTGCTGTGGCCCGTGTTGGCTTTCCGGCCCGCCACGCCGCCGCCGGGGGCGTTCGAGGTGCTGCTGCCCGACGTGGGGCAGGGCAGTGCCGCCATCGTGCGCACCGCCCGCCACACCTTGGTGTTTGACAGCGGCCCGCCGATGGCGCGCAGCGATGCGGCCGAGCGCGTGCTGCTGCCGTGGCTGCGCGCCCTGGGCAGCGTGCCCGACGCGGTCGTCATCAGCCATGACGACAGCGACCACGCGGGTGGACTGGCGACGCTGGCCCAGGCCTTCCCCACCGCGACCTGGTGGGCGTCCTTCGACCCCGGGGCGCGGCATGCAGGCCGGGTGCACACGTGCGCCGCCGGCGTGTCGTGGGCGTGGGACGGTGTGTCTTTCGAATTTCTGCACCCGCCAGCGCCCGACTGGGTCCCGCCGCGACAGGGGGGCGACAACGCCCGCTCCTGCGTGCTGCGCATCGGTCAGGGCGAGCGCGCGGCCCTGCTGGTCGGGGATATCCGCCAGGAGGAGGAAGCGGCTCTGGTCGCGGCCGATCCGACACTGCGCACCGGTCTGTTGGTCGCGGCGCACCACGGCAGCCGCACCTCCACGGGGGCCGTCTGGCTGGATGCGCTTCGCCCCCGCGCGGTGGTCATTCAGGCGGGTTGGCGCAACCGCTATGGCCATCCGCACCCGGCGGTCCTGCAGCGGCTGCAGGCGCGCGGCATTCCCTGGGCGGATACCCCGACCTGCGGGGCGGTCACCTGGCGCAGCGCAGAGCCAACCACCCTGGCTTGCGAACGGGCCCGAGCACCGCGCTATTGGCACGCCGTGCCACACGCGGGCGCCGCCGGCACCGAAAATCCCCGCGCCGATGCGGCGTCGGACGCCGGCGCGGATTGACCGCCGGCCGGGGCGGTCTCCCGCTCCTCCGCGACCACATGGATGCCGCGCTCGGCCTGCTTGGCCAGGTGTTTGGCGGCCGCCGCCGCGCTGGCCACCTGCTCGGCATTGCGGTAGCGGCCGGGGGAGACGCGCACCACGCCGATGCTCACGGTCGTCAAGCCGTGAAAGCGCATCACCCCGTGCCGGTCCTCGGCCAGAATGCCACCGGCCTGCCGGGCCGCTGGGTCGTACAGATCGCGGGCCAGGCGGTTGAAGCGCTCCACGGCCGCCAGCAGGCGGGCGTGCCAGTCGGCGCTTTGCATCAGCAGCACGAAGTCGTCACCGCCGACGTGCCCGATGAAGTCCCGCCGCGGATCGCAAGCGCCTGTCAAGCAGCGGGCTTGCAGGCGGATCATCTCGTCGCCGCGCCAGTAGCCGTAGTGGTCGTTGAAGGCCTTGAAGTGGTTCAGATCCGCATAGCAGGCGGTGAAGGCCTCGCCGTGGTCCAGCAGCCGCTCGATGTGCAGGGTCAGCGGCACATTGCCGGGCAGGAAGGTCAGCGGGTTGGCGTGGCGGGCGGCCTCGATGCGCGCCTCGGTCACGCGGCGCACGAGCTGCTCGCCCGTGCCCAGACCCAGGTAGCGGCCGCCTTCGGTGATGATGAAGCCGTCGCGCAGATAGCGCTGATCGGGCGAGGTCAGCACCTGCGTGAGCTGCTCGATGGGGGTGTGCACATCCACGCACAGCGGGTCGGCGCTGGCGTGCAGCAGGCACGGACGCCGGCCATACAAATCCCGGAAGTAGCGCCGCATCGACAGCTCCTGCAGCGTGCGCCGGGCGATCAGGCCGACGGGGTAGCCGCCGGCCACCAGCGCCGCAGCCTCCAGCTCGGGGTGGTGGTGAAACAGCTCCAGCGCGTCCTCGTGCGTGGCGTCGGCGGGCAGGGCCGGCGCATCGACCAGCAGGGTGTGGGCCGTCAGCCCGCGGTGGATGACGGGGCGGTCTTCCGGCAGCACGGCGATCTCGCGGCTGTCCAGCACCGCCAGCGCCGCCGCGGGCACGTCGGGCGTGGGCTCGGTGCGCGGATGCCCCAGCAGATAGCCCTGCACGAACGGGATTCCCAGATCGCGCAGCACCATCAGTTCATCCGCCTCTTCCACGCCTTCGGCGATCAGGCGCGAGCCAAAGGTGTCCGCCAGTTGCTGCAGTGCGCGCAGGGTCTTGAGCTTGTGGCCCTCCTGGTGCACCCGGCGCACGAAGTATTTGTCGATCTTGACGTATTCCGGGCGCAGCTCCGACCACAGCCGCAGACTGGAGCGCCCGTCGCCAAAATCGTCCAGCGCCAGCGCGGCGCCCGCGGCACGCCAGACCGACAGCGCCTCCTGCACCGCGGCCAGGTCGTGCACCCGCTCATGCTCGGTCAGCTCCAGCACCACACCGGCCAGGTCCAGCCCCGCCGTCTGCAGCGGATCCGCCGCGCCCGGCCCCCCACCCACGCGCAGCGCACCGTGCACCAGCGCCTGCGCGCTCAGGTTGACGAACAGTTGTCCGGGCCCGGGCCCGAGCGTGTCGTGGCGGCGCGCCAAGGCCGCGACCAGGCAGGCGTGTTCCAGCTCCAGCGTGCAGCCTTCGCGCCGGGCGGCCGCAAACAACGTATCCGGGGTGCGCCAGGCACAGCCGGCGGGTGTGCGCACCAGGGCCTCGTGTCCGACGACGCGGCGCGCCGCGGCGTCCACGATGGGTTGCAGGTGCATGTGCAGCGTGCCCGCGCGCAGTAGGGTGCGCACGCTGTGCGGGTCGGGTGGCGCCGAGGCGCCGGGCAGGGTCAGGATGGGCGTATCCATGGCGTTCATGGCAGAGCGCCACAGCGTACCGGCCGTCTGTGACCGCTTGGTGACACGTCACGGTGGGCCGGCGCGCCGTTGCGTGGACCCTCACCCGGTGCGCCGGCTGGCCCGCGCCTTGCTACCATGGACTGCAGACCGCGGGGCGAGCGCCGGCTTCGTTCCGCGCCGCAAACGCCCAGGGACCCGACCATGACCCCAGCCCCCCGCACCGGATACGACGAAATGACCGCCGCCGACGGCGGCGTGCGCCCCCACTACGCCGCCTATGCCCGCTGGCTGGCCCAGCAACCGCCGGAGCGCATGGCCGCGCGCCGGGAGGAGGCGGAGATGATCTTTCGCCGCGTCGGCATCACCTTTGCCGTCTACGGCGACAAGGACGAGGACGGCGCGGGCACGGAGCGCTTGATCCCCTTCGATCTGATCCCCCGCGTGATCCCCGCGCACGAATGGCAGTTGTTGCAGCGCGGGCTGGTGCAGCGGGTGACGGCGCTCAACCGCTTCATCCACGACATCTACCACGGGCAGGAGATTCTGCGCGCCGGCGTCGTGCCGCGCGAGCAGGTGGAGCGCAATGCCCAGTTTCGCCCCGAAATGGTGGGCGTTGACGTGCCGATGGGCGTCTATGCCCACATTGCGGGCATCGATATCGTGCGTGCACCCATACCGGGCGGCGCGGGCGAAGCCCAGTACTATGTGCTGGAGGACAACCTGCGTGTGCCCTCCGGGGTGAGCTACATGCTCGAGGACCGCAACATGATGATGCGGCTGTTCCCCGAGCTGTTCCGCGACCACCGCGTCGCCCCGGTGGCGCACTACCCGGACCTGCTGCTGGAGACGCTGCGCGCCGTGGCCCCCAGCCACACGGCCGAGCCGACCGTCGTCGTCATGACGCCGGGCATCTACAACAGCGCGTATTTCGAGCACGCCTTCCTGGCCCAGCAGATGGGGGTGGAGCTGGTGGAGGGCCAGGACCTGTTCGTGCGCGACGGCTTCGTCTACATGCGCACCACGCGCGGTCCGCAGCGGGTGGATGTGATCTATCGCCGCATCGACGACGATTTTCTGGATCCGCTGGCGTTTCGGCCCGACTCCACCCTGGGTTGCGCCGGGCTGCTGGACGCCTACCGCCGCGGCAACGTGACCCTGTGCAATGCGATCGGCACCGGTGTGGCCGACGACAAATCCCTCTACCCCTACGTGCCCAAGATGATCGAGTTCTACCTGGGGGAGTCGCCCATCCTCGCCAACGTGCCCACCTACCTGGGGCGCGATCCGCAGGCCCTGGCCTACATCCTGGACCACCTGCCCGAGCTGGTCGTCAAGGAGGTGCACGGCGCCGGTGGCTACGGCATGCTGGTCGGCCCCGCGGCCACGGCGGCGGAGATCGAGCACTTCCGCGCGGCGCTGCGCGCCCGCCCCGACCACTACATCGCCCAGCCGACCCTCTCGCTGTCCACCTGCCCCACCTATGTCGAGCAGGGGATCGCGCCGCGGCACATCGACCTGCGCCCCTTCGTGCTGTCCGGCAAGACCGTGCAGATGGTGCCCGGGGGCCTGACGCGCGTCGCGCTGCGCGAGGGGTCGCTGGTCGTCAACTCGTCGCAGGGCGGCGGTACCAAGGACACCTGGGTGCTGGAAGCCTGACCCCAACCCTTGCCCGATTTTTCTGGAGGCCGACATGCTGTCCCGCACCGCCGATCACCTGTTCTGGATGGCGCGCTACACCGAACGCGCCGAAAACACCGCCCGCATGCTGGACGTGCACTATCAAACCTCGCTGCTGCCGCAGTCCGACGCGGTGGCGCGGCAAGGCTGGGAGGGGCTGTTGCGCATCAGCGAGCTGATGCCCGCCTACCAATACCAGTATGGCGAGATCAGCGCGCGCGACGTGCTGCACTTCATGGTGCGCGACGAGCACAACCCGTCGAGCATCTTCTCGTGCCTGCGCGCGGCGCGGGAAAACGCCCGTGCCGTGCGCGGCGTGCTCACCACCGAGATGTGGGAGACCCAAAACCAGACCTGGCTGGAACTGCAGCGCCTGTTGCGCGCCGGCGACTTCGAGCGCGATCCGGGGCATTTTTTCGAGTGGGTCAAGTTCCGTTCGCACGTCTCGCGCGGGGTGGCCTACGGCACCATGCTGCAGGACGAGGCCTTTCACTTCCTGCGCATGGGCACGTTTTTGGAGCGGGCCGACAACACCGCGCGCATGTTGGACGTCAAGTTCCATGCCGCGGCGCCCGAGGTGGCCACACCCGCCGGCCCCCTGTCGGCCGCCGATCCGACGCTGGACTTCTACCACTGGAGCAGCATACTGCGCAGCGTCAGCGCCTTCGAGATCTACCGCAAGGTCTACCGCAGCGTGATCACGCCCGAGCGGGTGGCCGAGTTGCTCATCCTGCGCGGGGACATGCCGCGCAGCCTGACGGCCTGTCTGGACGAGGTGGTGCGCAACCTGGAGGCTGTGCGCAACGACCACTCGGCCGAGACCGAGCGCCACGCCGGCCGGCTGCGCGCCGAGTTGCGCTTCGCCCGCATCGACGAGATTCTGGCCAATGGCCTGCACGCCTTCCTGACGCAGTTTCTGGAGCGGGTCAACGCGCTGGGCACGCGCATCAGTCAGACCTTTTTGCTGCCCGTGTCGGCCTGACGCCCCCGCTCGCCGGGCCGTCGCCGGTCACCCGGCACGGGCGCAGCCGCACCGCGCCAGCGTCGGACGCGCTGGCGCCGGACGGGACTGGGCCGGCCCACTCGCGCAGCGGCCGGCACCGGCCGTCCAGGCACAGCGTGTAGTCGGCCGTGTAGGCCGAGTGCATCAGCCGCAGGGCGGGCAGGGCGACGGGGGGCGGCGACCATTCATAGCCGCCATCGCGCCACACGGCGTCCGGCGCCGGCTCCATCCCCGCGCCCGAACCCCGCACCCGGGCCCACAGCGGGCACAGGGCACCGTCCCGCGCGGGGGCACAACGCTGTCCGGTGTCGGTGGGGGCGAGCAGGGCGTAGGACTCCTCCCACCGCACGCGCTCGATGGAATGCGTCCACGCCAGCGTCAGGGTGCGCGCGGGCAGCACGACTTCGGCCCCCAGCGGCGGCCCCCCGTCCGTCGGTGGCAGGTCCGCGGCCGAGGCCGCCCACAGCAGACACAGCGCCCAGGCAGTGGGCCCGGCCATGGCCGCCGCTCAACCCGCCCGCACCGGCGGGCGGCGGCGCCGGCGCAGGCCGTGCCACAGTAGCAACGCCACGGTGCCCGCCAGACCGGCTTCGTCCGTGACCGGCAGTGCCATCACCAGCAGGCTGGCCGCGACGATAGCCCAGACCCGCTCCCACCACGCCAGCGGGCCCCACAAAAAGCCGATCGCCCCCGCGCCCCACAGGCCGATGGCCACCAGCGCCTTGAACACCACCCACACGACGGCCAGCCAGGTCGGGTCGCCCTGCAGCATCAGCGCCGGGCTGTACACCGCGATATACGGCACCACGAACCCGGCCACGGCGATCCGCACGGCATTGAGGCTGATCTTCAAGCCCGACTCGCGGGCGATCGGGGCTGCGGCAAACGCAGCCAGCGCCACCGGGGGTGTCAGATCGGCCATGATGCCGAAATAGAACACGAACATGTGCGACACGATCAGCGGCACGCCCAGCTCCAGCAGCACCGGCGCCGCCAGCGAGCTGGTGATGATGTAGTTGGGGATCGTGGGGATGCCCATGCCCAGCACCAGGCAAGTCAGCATGGTCAAAAACAGGGCCAGCAGCAGGTTGTCCCGGCCGATAGCGATGACGTGCCCGCCGATTTCGGCCGCCACGCCCGTCAGGTTGATGACGCCGATGATGACCCCCACCAGCGCGCAGGCCGATGCCACCGGCAGCGCATGGCGCGCGCCGTCCACCAGCGCTTGCAGCGCCGTCCAGCGGGCATCCGCCCCGACGCGCAGCACATAGGTCAGCCCCACCAGCGCCGCCGTCACCACGAAAAAGGTCCCCACCCCAAACCGGAAGAACCCGCTGCACGCCAGCGCCAGCAGCACCCAGAACAGCACCCGCAGCGGCAGTCCGCGCACGCCCTGCATCACCGCGGCCCCAAAGATCAGCACCACCGTCAGGGCCAGCCCCACCGTCCCGGAAAACATCGGCGTGTAGCCGGAGAACAGCAGCGCGACCAGACAGGCCAGCGGCAGCAGCAGGTGCCAGCGTTCGCGCACCGCGGCCCACGGATCGGGGCACTGCTCCCGGGGCAGGCCCATCAGGCCCTTGCGCCCGGCCTCCAGGTGCACCATCCAAAACGCCGTCACGAAGTACAGGATCGCCGGGATCAGCGCCGCCTTGACGATGGCCAGATAGGGCACGTTGATCGTCTCGGCCATGATGAAGGCCACCGCCCCCATCACCGGCGGCATGATCTGTCCGCCCATGCTGGAGGTGGCCTCGACGCCGCCGGCAAACGCCGGGCTGTAGCCAAAGCGCTTCATCAGCGGGATGGTGAACTGCCCCGTCGTCACCACGTTGGCGACGCCGGAGCCGTTGATCGTGCCCATCAGGCCCGACGAGATCACCGCCACCTTGGCCGGCCCGCCGCGCGAGTGGCCCACCGTCCCCATGGCAAAGTCGGTGAACAGCCGCACCATGCCCGCCTGCTCCAGAAACGCGCCGAACAGAATGAACAGAAAGATGTAGGTCGACGACACATAGGTCGGTGTGCCGTAGATCCCCTCGGTGCCAAAGCCCAGCGTGGCGATGAGGATCTCCCAGTCGTAGCCGCGGTGGGCCAGCGCGCCCGGCAGGTGTTGCCCGAACGCGCCATAGGCCAGAAAGACCGCGCAGATGATGGGCAAACCCCAGCCCATCACGCGCCGGGCCGCTTCGAAGACCAGGGCGATCGCGACGATGCCGACCCACCAGTCCCAACCCGCCAGTTCGCCGGCGCGCTGGGTGAGGTCGGCCTCGAACACCCATTG
The DNA here is from genome assembly GCF_007556755.1 of Tepidimonas fonticaldi. Lineage (GTDB taxonomy): Bacteria > Pseudomonadota > Gammaproteobacteria > Burkholderiales > Burkholderiaceae_C > Tepidimonas > Tepidimonas fonticaldi. The sequence goes on from NZ_VJOO01000004.1 coordinate 116,795, forward strand.
GTAGAGCCCCGTGCCTAGGCCGGCAAGGCCCAGGCCCCAGCCCAGGGCCCGTCCGGCCCGACCGAGCCAGCCCGGGTGCTGCCGGAACGGCGGATACAGCAGGAACACCAGCCACAGCACGAAGCCGACGTGCATGGCCCGGATGACCTGGCTGGACAGGGAATGGAAGGCCGCCATCCAGAGCTGGAAAGCGGCGAAGGCGAGGGCCACCCAAAAAATCGGGCCGCGCAGGTCGGCCCGATGGGAGGGGGTGGCCGCCGGCGGGGTGTCCGTGGCGGCGTTCATGCGGCGATCACTTCAGCAGACCGACCTCGCGGTAGTAACGCTCGGCGCCCGGGTGCAGCGGCACCGGCATGCCCTTGAGCGCGTTCTCGCGCTTGATGGCGCGCGCGGCGTTGTGGGCGGCGTACAGGGTGTCCAGGTTGTCGTACATCGCCTTGGTCATGCGGTAGACCACATCCTCGGGCACGCCGGCGTGGGTGACCAGAAAGTTGGGGATGGCCGCCGTCGGCACATCCGCGGTCTGGCCGATGTAGGTGTTGGCCGGAATGACCGCGGGCTGGTAGGCCGGGTCGCCCACCTTGGCCACCACATCGGCCGGCACGGGGACGACCACGATCTTGATCGCCGTGGCCAGGTCGCGGATGGAGGCCACCCCCATGCCCGCGGACTGCAGCGTGGCGTCGAGCTGGCGGTTTTTCATCAGCTCCACCGATTCGCCGAAAGGCAGGTACTCCACCTTGGCCAGGTCGCTGTAGGACAGGCCCGCGGCCTTGAGGATCTCGCGCGCGTTGAGCTCGGTGCCGGAGCGCGCCGCCCCGACCGAGACGCGCTTGCCCTTCAAATCGGCCAGGGTGCGGATACCCGAGTCGGCGTTGGCCACGATCTGGATGTAGTTGTTGTACAGGCCCGAGACGCCGCGCAGCTTGTCGAGTTTTTGCTTGAAGCCGGCTTCCTCATTGCCCTTCCAGGCGTCGGACAGTGCATCGGCCAGCGTGAAGGCGACTTCGCCGCGCCCCGATTGCAGCAGGTTGAGGTTTTCGGCCGAGGCGCGCGTCACCTGGGCCGTGCTGCGGGCGTTGGGGATCTCCTTGGCGTAGATCTGCGACAGCGCGACGCCGACGGGGTAATAAACGCCGCTTTGCCCGCCCGTGAGGACGTTGACGAACTGCGTGGACTGGGCGGCGGCGGTGCCGGCGACCAAGGCCGCACCGATGCCCAGGGCGGCGGCCAGTTGGCGGATCATGCGCATGGGGTCTCCTCTGCTGGTAGCGCGCGACCGCCCGCGCGCCCGTCAGGGGAAACCCCGGAAGCCGTGCAGACCAGACCCATGCGTGACACCCGTGCGCATCAGCGCGCCTGCCGCGCGCGCTCGACGGCCAGGCCCAGGTCCAGCACCGCCATCGCGTAGTAGCTGCTCTGGTTGTAGCGGGTGAGGGCGAAGAAGTTTTCGGTGCCCAGCACATAGGTGGGCGGCGCGCCGCCATTGGCCGGATCGCCATTTTGCAGCTCCACCAGGGCCAGCAGGCCCGGGTGTCCCTCCGCTTCCGCGGCCGGCTGGGCGCCGAGCGTGCGCACCTCGTCCAGCGTGAAGGTGGGCCGGATGTCCGGCGCCAGCAAGGCTGTCAGCGCCTCGCCGGGGGGCGGCGGGGTCACACCATAGCGCGCGGGCAGATCGCGCTGCCAGCCGTGTGCCCGCAGAAATTGGGCGACCGAGCCGATGGCATCCGCCGCGCTCGCGGTCAGGTCGATGCGGCCGTCGCCATCGAAGTCCACCGCATGGGCCAGCCAGCTGCTGGGCATGAACTGCGGCAAGCCCAGTGCCCCGGCGTAACTGCTGCGCCACGCGTCGGGCGCAGAGCCGGACAGCCGGGCCAGCCGCAAAAAGGCGCGCAGCTCCCCCTGAAAGTACGCCTGCCGGGCGGCGGCGCGCGGGTGCTGGGCGGGGAAGTCCAGCGCCAGCGTGGTCAGCACGTCCAGCGTCCGGTAGCGGCCCAGGTGTTGGCCGTACAGGGTTTCCACCCCGATGATCCCGACGATCAGCCAGGCCGGCACGCCGTATTCGGCCTGTGCGCGCGCCAGCGCCGCGCGGTGCTCGTCCCAAAAGCGAGCGCCGGCCGCGATGCGCCGCGGCTCGACGAACCGGGCGCGGTAGGCCGCCCAGTCCTTGAACGCCGCGGGCGGCGGCGGCAGGACCTGCTGCGCGGCGCGCGCGTCGTGCCGGGCCTGGGCAATCCAGCGGCGCGCCCAGCCGTCGTCCCAGGCCTCGGCGGCATCGATGGCGTCGGCCAGGGCGCGGGCATCCGCGCGCTCGGCATACGCGGCGGCCGCGGCGGCATGCGCAGGCCCCGCCTTGCTGCGCGCGAGGGCCGGTGCCGGCGGCAAGCCCAGGCCGGCGCCCACGGCCAGCCCCCACGCGGCACCCAGCAGAAGGCGCCGCCGTCCGCCGTCTGGCACAGGGGGTGGGGGCAGATCGCGCAGGCGGCGGGCAAGGGGGGTGAGCGTCGGCATCGTCGAATCGGTGGAGCGGGACCAGGCAGGATCGTAGCGCGACGCTTCGAGCGCCGCGAGCCACTCGGCCCAGGCCGGGTACACGCCGTCGGGGTCGTCCCCCACCCGCTGCGCGATGGCCATGCGCAGCCGCGCGGGGGTGAGGGGGTTCGGACAGGGCACGCCGGCGCGTTCCCAACGCCGGGCCGCCTGGGCCAGCAGCCGGTGCCAACGGTCCACCCGCGGCCGGCTCCAGAGCAGGGCGGCCACGCCGACCGCCGCCACGGCGGCGAGCACGATGCCCAGCAGCCGCGCCGCATCCTGCCAGCCCGTCGCCGACAGCCCCAGCCGCCGCAGCAGATCGAGCTGACGGGTGGGGCCGTAGTCCAGTATCCAGTCGTTCCAGCGCTGGTTGGCCGCGTCCCAGACCGCGCGCACGCGCTCCAGCAGGGCCGGATCGACCCGCACCATGGCGGTGGCGATGAGCCCCGGGGGCGGGCGCAGCCGCTCGCCGGCCGCGGTGCGGTCGGGGCTGACATAGGCGGTGGGGTCGATGCGCACCCAGCCGGCGTCCGGCAGCCAGACTTCGGCCCAGGCGTGGGCGTCGCTCTGCCGCACCGTCCACCGCCCGTCGATGGAGTTGTACTCCCCACCCTGGTAGCCGGTTACCACCCGCGCCGGGATGTCCAGCGCGCGCAGGGCGATGACGAAGGCCGAGGCAATGTGTTCACAAAAACCCGCCCGCCGGTCGAACCAGAATTCGTCCGCGGTGTCGCGGCCATAGACGCCCGGCTCCAGCGTGTAGCGGTAGCCGCCCTCGCGCAGGTGGCGCAAGACGGCTTCGACCAGGACTGGGGCGGGGGGCTCGCCCAGCTCGCGCCGCAGCGACTGGGCCCATGCCAGCGTCCGGGGGTTGTAGCCCGGCGGCAGTTCCCGATCCACATGCAGCGCCTGGCGCGGGGCGTCGGCGCCGCTGCGGTGCGCGGGGTGGGCCACGGCCTCGTAGCGCAGCACGTCGGTGATCGGGCGCGGCAGCCACCACTGCCGGTCCGCCGTCGCCTGGGGCGACAGCCCCCCCACACCGGCGCCGGCCGCGGTGATCACCGGGGCCGTGGGGGTGGCTTCCAGTGTCAGCAGCCAGGGGCGCAGGCTGGGCTCCATCGTCACCTGGTAGCGCAGGCCGGGGCCGGTGGGCTGAAAGCGGCCCGCCGTGTCCTGCTGCAACAGCATGGGGGGCATGCCGCCGGCTGCATCCGGGCCGTGCAGCGGTCGCCAGCGCCGGCCATCGAACACGCGCAGCACCGGCCCGCGAAAATACAGCGCCTCGCGCGGGGGCGCCCCGTCGGGAAAGGCCACCCGCAGCGCAACCCGCTCATCCAGCGCCAACTGGGCCACATCGCCCACCTGCATCTGCCCCGACAGCCCGCTGCGGCCGATGGTGCTGTCGGTGGGGATGCCCCACAACGGGGGCAGGCGGGGAAACAGCGCGAACAGCAGCGCCATGATCGGCGCGCCCGCCAGCGCCATGCCGCCCGCTGCGCGGGCCGCCTGCCACAGTGGCGGGCGGCCGTTGGGCAGGTGGGCCAGCACCAGCGCGGTCAGCAGGCCCCACACCGCCAGACCGATGCCCAGCGCCGTCAGCAGCGATTGCGAGCGCAACAGCGGCGTCCACAGCGTGAAGAACCCCAGAAAAAAGATCACGTAGGCGTCGCGCCGGGCGCGCATCTCCAGCGTCTTGAGCGTCAGCAGCACGACGATGAGCGTGACGCCGGCCTCGGGCCCCAGCAGGGTGCGGTGGCTGCCCATCGTCAGGCCTGCGGCCGCCACGGTTAGCGCCAGCCGCCACGGCCAGCCCGGCAGCGGCCGGCCGCGCCACGCGATCCAGCCGCGCCACACCAGCACGGCGGCGGCCAAGGCGCTCGTCCAGACCGGGATATGGCCGGTCTGCATGCCGACGATCGCGCCAATCACCCCGAGCAAAAACAAGGTGTCGCGCGTCTCGCGCGGCAGGGTCGGCAGGCGCAGCCGCGCGCCGAACGGCGGTCGGACGTTCGGTCGCTGTGGGGATTGGGGGGTCAATGGCACGCCAGCGCCTCCAGGCAATGCCGGCGGTGGGCGGGGCCGCTGTCCGGCTCCACGACCAGGTGGGGCAGCCGCAGCCCGTAGCGCAGGCCCCGGGCGTCGGCCTGCAGCACCCAGGCGCACAGGCGCCCGCGCTGGGCCTCGGCATCGCGCAGTCCGCAGGTGCTGCTGTCCAGCCAAAGCGCAGCCGTGGCCTGCCGCTGGGCGGCCTCGCGCACCAGCCAGCCGCTGGGGTCGCCGTCGCTGCGGGCGGCTTTTTTCCACAGCACCCGTGCGGGGGCATCGCCGGTGCGGTAGGGGCGCACGGCGTCCGGCACGTCGTCGCTCACCGCGGCGGGTGCCGCGCTGGAAGCCACCAGAGGGGGAGGGGTGGGGCCGTCCGTTGCCGCTGCACCGGGCAAGGGCGGGGCGTCGATTTCTGGCGCCGGGTAGACGGTCACCGTGCCTGCCGGGCGCCACCAGCTCCAGACGCGAAAAGCGCCCAGCGGGTAGCGGGTCTCGATGGACAGTGGGGGCAGGGGCTGCCGCCCCCGTGTGGCAAACACCAGGGGCAGGGCCACGCTCACCGCCTCACCGGGGGGGAGGTCGACCGACGCCGTGTCCGCATCCGCCCGCGCCCAGCGCACGGTCAGCGCCCAGCGCGCGCGGCGCCCTGGGTTGTGCACATCGATCCGCACCCGGACCGGTTGGCCGGCGAATGCCTCGCCTTCGACGTCCACCCCCAGGCGCAGGCCGCGCAGGTTCTGATGCGCGACCCACACCCCGACCGCCGCCTGGCCCGCCAGCAGAAAGGTCAACAAATACCCCAGGTTGAGCTGGTAGTTGATGCTGCCCACCAGCAGCAGGAGCAGCGTCAGCCCCAGCATCCAGCCCGGCCGGGTCGGCAGCACGTACAGATTGCGGTGGGTCAGCGCGTGCTCGGCGGCCGCGGGCAGCCGCGCCAGCCACCAGGCACGCAGCCGCGCCAGCGGGCTTCGCACCAGGGCGCGGGGCTGGGCCATGGGCGCTTTCAAGGCAGGGGAAGGGCTTGCACCAGTGCGCGCAATTGGCCCGCCGCATCGCGTCCGGCCCCTGCCGCGGGTGTGAGCCGGTGCGCGGCCACGGGGACCAGCACGTCGATCAGATCGTCCGGGGCCACGTAATCGCGGCCCTGCACCAGCGCCCGGGCCCGGGCCGCGCGCAGCAGCGCCAGACCGGCACGGGGGCTCAGGCCGTGGGCAAACCAGCGCGGCTCGCGTGTGGCGGCCAGCAGCGCCTGCAGATAGTCCAGCAACGGGTCGCTTACCGCCACCGCCTCCGCCGCCTGCTGCAAGCCGAGCAAACCCTCGGCATCGAGCGCCGCCGGCAGCCGTTGCAGCATCTGCCGGCGGTCCTCGCCCCGCAGCAGGGCGCGCTCGGCCGCGCGGCCGGGGTAGCCGAGCGACAGCCGCATCAAAAACCGGTCCAGCTGCGACTCGGGCAGGCCGTGGGTGCCCAATTGTTCGAAGGGGTTTTGCGTCGCGATGACGAAGAACGGCCGCGGCAGCGCGTGCGTGGCGCCATCGACGCTGACTTGGCGCTCCTCCATCGCCTCTAGCAGCGCGCTCTGGGTCTTGGGGCTGGCCCGATTGATCTCGTCGGCCAGCAGCACCTGGGTGAACAGCGGCCCGGGGTGGAACACGAAGTCCTGCCGCGCCCGGTCGTACACCGACGCGCCGATCAAATCGCTGGGCATCAGGTCGGCCGTGAACTGCACCCGAGCAAACTGCAGCCCCAGCGTGCGCGCCAACGCCTGCGCCAGCGTCGTTTTGCCGACGCCGGGCAGATCCTCGATCAGCAAATGGCCGCCCGCCAACACGCAGGTCACGGCATCGCGCAGGACGTCGTCTTTGCCCACGATGACCGTGGTAAGCTGATGCATCAAGGAGGCAATGAGGGGCCGGTACGCGGTCATGCCCCGACCATACCGGAAAGCGCTGCGGCGCGTCGCCCCCCAATCCGTCTGCCATGAAACCGACCGGTTACTACACCCACCCCGCCTGCGTCCGGCACGACATGGGCCCCGGCCACCCGGAGTGCCCCCAGCGGCTCGGGGCCATCGACGACCGCCTGCTGATCACCGGCCTGCTCGATGCCCTGGAGCAGCGCACCGCCACCCTGGCCTCGGCCGCTGAGCTGGAGCTGGCCCATGATCGGCTGTATGTCGCGGCCATCCGCGGGTTGAGCGACGAGTTGCGCGATGCCATCGCGGCGGGCGGGCCGCAAACGTTGTCCGTCGACCCGGACACGGCGCTCAATCCCCACACCTGGGAGGCCGCGCTGGCCGCGGCCGGCGCCGCGATCGACGCCACCGAGGCTGTGGTCAACGGCGAGCTGGCCAATGCCTTCTGCGCCGTGCGCCCGCCGGGGCACCACGCCTGCCGCAACCGGGCGATGGGATTCTGCTTCTTCAACAACGTGGCGGTGGCGGCCAAGTACGCGCTGGCGCGCCTGGGGCTGCAGCGCGTGGCGATCGTCGACTTCGACGTGCACCACGGCAACGGGACGGAGGACATCGTCGCCGGCGACGAGCGCATCCTGATGTGCAGCTTCTACCAGCACCCGTACTACCCGGAGTGGGACCACCGCGACGACCCCAACCTGGTCAATGTGCCCGTGCCGGCCTACACCAAAGGCATGGACGTGCGCGAGCTGATCGAGATGATGTGGCTGCCGCGGCTGGAGGCGCACCGCCCGCAGCTGATCCTGATCAGCGCCGGCTTCGACGCCCACCGCGAGGACGACCTCGGCCAGCTTGCGCTGGTGGAGCAGGACTACGTCTGGATCACGCAGCGGCTGATGGACGTGGCGCGCCGCCATGCCAAGGGCCGCATCGTCAGCGTGCTGGAGGGCGGCTACAACCTCAGCGCGCTGGCGCGCAGCGTCGAGGCGCACGTGCGCGTGCTGGCCGACGTCTGACCGTCACACGAACGAGGAGACTGCCCACGATGACCACCCCCGACGCCGAACCGATCCTGCTGCACGCGCGCGACGCGCGCGGCGTGCACAGGCTGACGCTCAACACCCCCAAGGCCTTCAATGCGCTCAGCGAAGCGATGCTGGAGGCGCTGTCGGCCAAGCTCGACGAGATCGCCGCCGACGAGGGCGCGCGCGTGCTCGTCATCGCCGCGGCCGGCAAGGCGTTCTGCGCCGGCCACAACCTGAAGGAGATGCGCGCCAACCCGCGGCTGGAGTACTACCAGCAGCTGTTTGCGCGCTGCTCGGGCATGATGCTGCAGATCCAGCGCCTGCCGGTGCCGGTGATCGCGCGCGTGCAGGGGCTGGCCACCGCGGCCGGTTGCCAGCTGGTGGCGCAGTGCGACCTGGCGGTGGCGGTGCAGGAGGCGCGCTTCGGTGTCAACGGCATCGACGTGGGGCTCTTTTGCGCCACGCCCAGCGTGCCGCTGGTGCGCAACGTGCCGGCCAAGGTGGCGATGGAGATGCTGCTGACCGGCGAGTTCATCGGCGCCGAGGAGGCGCGCCAGCGCGGGCTGGTCAACCGCGTGGTGCCGCTGGACGCGCTGGACGCGGAGGTGGAGCGGCTGGTCGTGTCCATCCTGGCCAAGCCGCGCGAGGCCATCGCGATGGGCAAGGCGGTGTTCTACCAGCACCGCGAGACCGGCATCGAGGCCGCCTACCAGCTCGCCGGCCAGACCATGGCCTGCAACATGATGCACGAGGTGGCGCAGGAGGGCGTGCAGGCCTTCATCGAGAAGCGCGCGCCGGCCTGGCGCGCGGAGGGCTGAACGGATGGCCCGTCCCGCCGCGTCGGCCCCGATCGACGACCTCGGCTCCTGGCTGCAGACCTTCGCGCAGCCCGGCGCGCTGCTGGAGCTGGTGGCGCTGGCGCTGTGCGTCGGCGTGGCGTGGCTCGCGGTGCGGGCGCTGCAGCGCGCCTTCAACCCGGATGCCGAGCGCTCGATCTGGTTCGGCCGCCGCGGCGTCGACGGCGTGCTGTTCCCGCTGCTGCTGCTGGTGCTGGCCTACGGCGCGCGCGCGCTGACGCTGCTGTGGGCGCCGCGCGCGGTGTGGCACGTCGTCATCCCGGCGCTGATCGCGCTGGTGGTCATCCGCATCGGCGTCAAGGTGCTGGAGGTGGCGTTCAAGGGCGCGGCGTGGCTGCGGCCGGTGGAGCGCACCATCTCGTGGCTGGCGTGGCTGGCGGCGGTGGCGTGGATCACCGGGCTGCTGCCGGTGGTGCTGGCGGAGCTGGACCAGATCTCGTGGAAGCTGGGCGGCACGACGCTTTCGGTGCGCACGCTGATCGAGGGGCTGCTGTTGGCCGGCGCGGTGCTGATTGTCGCGCTGTGGGTGTCGTCGGCCATCGAGGCGCGCCTGCTGCGTGACGCCACCGGCGAGTCGCTGTCGCTGCGCAAGGCCGCCAGCAACGCCGCGCGCGCGCTGCTGCTGTTCGTCGGGCTGATGCTGGCGCTGTCGGCGGTCGGCATCGACCTGACGGCGCTGTCGGTGCTGGGCGGCGCCATCGGCGTCGGCATTGGCTTCGGTCTGCAGAAGCTCGCGGCCAACTACGTCAGCGGCTTCGTGATCCTGACCGAGCGCAGCATGCGCATCGGCGACATGGTGCGGCTGGACACTTTCGAGGGCGTGGTGGCCGACATCAAGGCGCGCTACACGGTGATCCGCGCCGTCAGCGGGCGCGAATCGATCGTGCCAAACGAGATCCTGATCACGCAGCGGGTGGAGAACCTCTCGCTGTCGGACCCCAAGGTGTGGCAGTCCACCGTGGTCGGCGTGGCCTACGACAGCGACGTGGCGCTGGTGCGTCGGCTGCTGGAGCAGGCGGCGCTGGAGCAGCCGCGCGTGCTGCGCGACCCGGGGCCGCTGGCGGCGCTGTCGGCCTTCGGCGCCGACGGGCTGGAGTTTACGCTCGGCTACTGGATCGCCGACCCGGAAAACGGCCAGCTCGGCCTGCGCTCGGCGATCAACCTGCGCATCCTGGAGCTGTTCCGCGAGCACGGCGTGGAGATCCCGTACCCGCAGCGCGTGCTGCACGTGCGGGCCTCGTCGGATGGTGCCGTCGCGGCGGCCCCGGCCGTGTTGCCGCCCGCTGGCGAGGGCGCCGCGTGAACCAGCAATGCCGGATGTCGCGCGGGCGGCGCGTCGGCGCCACGGGGGGTTGTGACGCCCCAGACGACCGCCTATAATCCAAAAAAACGAACGGTCGTTCGTTTTGACGGAATTTCCTCCTTACAATGCGCTCAGTTGACGTTGACGTAAACGTAAAGTTGACGTCACTGCCCCACCACCCACAGGAGCAAGCATGAAGATCCTCGTCCCCGTCAAGCGCGTGGTCGATTACAACGTCAAGGTCCGGGTCAAGGCGGACGGCACCGGCGTCGACATCGCCAATGTCAAGATGAGCATGAACCCCTTCGACGAAATCGCCGTCGAGGAGGCCGTGCGCCTGAAGGAAAAAGGCGTCGCCACCGAGGTCGTGGCCGTTTCGTGCGGTGTGGCGCAGTGCCAGGAGACGCTGCGCACCGCCATGGCCATCGGTGCCGACCGCGCCATCCTGGTCGAGACGGACGAGGAGCTGCAACCCCTGGCCGTGGCCAAGATCCTCAAGGCCCTGGTGGACAAGGAGGCCCCGGGCCTGGTGATCCTGGGCAAGCAGGCCATCGACGACGACGCCAACCAGACCGGCCAGATGCTGGCCGCGCTGGCCGATCTGCCGCAGGCGACCTTTGCCTCCAAGGTCGAGGTGCAGGGCGATGCGGTCGAGGTCACGCGCGAGGTGGATGGCGGTCTGGAGACCCTCAGGCTGTCGCTGCCCGCCATCGTGACCACCGACCTGCGCCTCAACGAGCCGCGCTACGTCACGCTGCCCAACATCATGAAGGCGAAGAAGAAGCCGCTCGAGACGCTCAAGCCCGCCGATCTGGGGGTGGACGTGGCGCCGCGCCTGAAGACGCTGAAGGTTGCCGAGCCGCCCAAGCGCAGCGCCGGCATCAAGGTGCCCGACGTCGCCACGCTGGTCGACAAGCTCAAGAACGAAGCCAAGGTCATCTGAGGAAAGGACACGCCGCCATGACCATTCTCGTCATCGCCGAACACGACAACGCCTCCCTCAAGGGGGCCACGCTCAACACGGTGGGCGCCGCGCTCAAGCTGCAGGCGGCTGGCGCCGGGGACATCCATGTGCTGGTGGCCGGCCATCAGGCCGCTGCCGCCGCCCAGGCCGCTGCCCAGATCGCGGGCGTGGCCAAGGTGCTGCACGCCGACGGGCCCGCGCTGGCCCACGGCCTGGCCGAAAACGTCGCCGCGCAGGTGCTGGCGCTGGCCGGCGGCTACAGCCACATCCTCTTCCCGGCCACGGCGGGCGGGCGCAATGTGGCGCCGCGCGTGGCGGCCAAGCTGGACGTCGCCCAGCTCAGCGACATCACCGCGGTGATCGATGCGCACACCTTCGAGCGGCCGATCTATGCCGGCAACGCCATCGCCACCGTGCAGAGCAGCGACGCGCAGCATGTGATCACGGTGCGCACCACCGCGTTCGACGCGGCGGGCGCGGGTGGGACGGCGGCGGTCGAGTCGGTGGCCGCGGTGGCCGACGCCGGCAAGAGCACCTTCGTCAAGAGCGAGCTGGCCAAGAGTGACCGCCCCGAACTGACCGCCGCCAAGGTCATCGTCTCGGGCGGCCGGGCGCTGGGCAGCGCCGAGAAGTTCAACGAGGTCATCACCCCGCTGGCCGACAAGCTCGGGGCGGCCATTGGCGCCAGCCGTGCAGCGGTGGACGCGGGCTACGCACCCAACGACTGGCAGGTCGGCCAGACCGGCAAGATCGTCGCGCCCCAGCTCTACGTTGCCGTGGGCATCAGCGGCGCCATCCAGCATCTCGCGGGCATGAAGGACTCCAAGGTCATCGTCGCGATCAACAAGGATCCGGAGGCGCCCATCTTCAGCGTGGCCGACTACGGCCTCGAGGCGGATCTGTTCCAGGCCGTCCCCGAGCTGGTGCAGGCCCTCTGATTCGGTCATCGACAAGCGGGCATCCGAGGGATGCCCTTTTTTTGCCCTAGGAGACCCCCCATGACCTTCAAGGCCCCCGTCAAGGACATGCTCTTTGCGATGGAGCACCTGGCGCAGTTGGACCAGATCGCGCAGATGCCCGGTTTCGAGGAAGCCAACCTGGAGACCGCCCAGGCCGTATTGGAAGAATGCGCGCGCCTGAACGAGGAAGTCATCGCCCCCCTGAACTGGGAAGGCGACAAGAACCCGTCCTGGTTCGAGGATGGTCAGGTGCGCACCACCCCCGGTTTTGCCGAAGCCTTTCGCCAATACGCCGAAGGCGGCTGGCAGGGGCTGCAGCACCCCGCCGAGTTCGGCGGCCAGGGCCTGCCCAAGACGATCGGGGCCGCCTGTGGCGAGATCCTCAACGCCGCCAACCTCAGCTTTGCCCTGTGCCCGCTGCTGACCGACGGCGCCATCGAGGCGCTGCTGACGGCCGGCAGCGACGCGCAAAAGGCCACCTACATCCCGCCGATGATCGAGGGGCGCTGGACCGGCACCATGAACCTGACCGAGCCGCAGGCCGGCAGCGACCTGTCGCTGGTGCGCACGCGCGCCGAGCCGCAGCCGGACGGCACCTACAAGATCTTCGGCACCAAGATCTTCATCACCTACGGCGAGCACGACATGGCCGAGAACATCGTGCACCTGGTGCTGGCCCGCGTGCAAGGGGCGCCCGAAGGCGTCAAGGGCATCAGCCTGTTCATCGTGCCGAAGTTCCTCGTCAACCCGGACGGCTCGCTGGGCGCGCGCAACGACGTGCACTGCGTCAGCATCGAGCACAAGCTGGGCATCAAGGCCAGCCCCACCTGCGTGCTGCAGTACGGCGACCACGGCGGCGCCATCGGCTACCTGGTCGGTGAAGAAAACCGCGGCCTCGAGTACATGTTCATCATGATGAACGCCGCCCGCTACGCCGTGGGGGTGCAGGGGATTGCCGTGTCCGAGCGCGCCTATCAGAAGGCGGTGCAGTACGCGCGTGACCGCATCCAGAGCCGACCGGTCGATGGCAGCGTGGCGGGTGCGGCGCCGATCATCCACCACCCGGACGTGCGCCGCATGCTGATGACGATGCGCGCGCTGACCGAAGGCTGCCGCGCCATGGCCGCGGTGGCCGCCGCCGCCTACGACGCCGCCCACCACCACCCGGACGAGGCCACGCGGCGCCAGAACCAGGCCTTCTACGAATTCATGGTGCCGTTGGTCAAGGGCTACAGCACCGAGATCAGCCACGAGGTCACGAGCCTGGGCGTGCAGGTGCACGGCGGCATGGGCTTTGTGGAGGAAACCGGCGCGGCTCAGTACTACCGCGATGCCAAGATCTTGACCATCTACGAAGGCACGACGGCCATCCAGGCCAACGACCTGGTCGGGCGCAAGACCGCGCGCGATGGCGGGGCGACGGCACTGGCCATTGCCGCCCAGGTCCAGGCCACGGAGGCCGCGCTGGCCGCCAGCGGCACCGAGGCGGCGCGCGCCGTGCAGGCGCGCCTGCAGGCTGCGCGGCTGGCTTATGAGGAGGTGGTGCGCTTCATCGCCGCGCAGGCCAAGGCCGACCCCGTGGCCACCTACGCCGGCAGCGTGCCGTACCTGATGCTGGCCGGCAACCTGATGGCGGGCTGGCAGATGGCGCGCGCGCTGCTCGCCGCCGAGCGGGAGCTGGCCGCCGGTCGTGACGAAGCGTTCATGCGTGCCAAGATCGCCACCGTGCGCTTCTACGCCGACCACATCCTGACCCGCTGCGGCGGCTGGCGCGACGGCATCGTGGCCGGCCACACCCCCATCGCCGACATGGCGCTCGACGCATTCTGAGGAGACGGACCCATGTCACGACTGCCCGCCGTGTTGCAGCGCGTGCCGTTCCCCGTGATCGGCTCGCCGCTGTTCATCATCAGCAACCCCAAGCTCGTCATCGAGCAGTGCAAGGCCGGCATCGTCGGGGCGATGCCCGCGCTCAATGCGCGGCCCGCTTCGCAGCTCGACGAATGGCTGGCCGAGATCACCGAGACGCTGGCGGCTCACAACGCCGCGCATCCGGAGCAGCCGGCCGCGCCCTTTGCGATCAACCAGATCGTGCACAAGAGCAACGACCGGCTCGAGCACGACATGGCGCTGTGCGAGAAGTACAAGGTGCCCATCGTGATCACCAGCCTGGGCGCGCGCGAGGACGTCAACCAGGCCGTGCACGGCTGGGGCGGCGTGGTGCTGCACGACATCATCAACAACACCTTTGCGCACAAGGCCATCGACAAAGGGGCCGATGGCCTGATCGCCGTGGCGGCCGGCGCGGGCGGCCACGCCGGCACCAAGAGCCCGTTCGCCCTCATCCAGGAAATCCGCCAGTGGTTCGACGGACCGCTGGCGCTGTCGGGCTCGATGGCCACGGGGTCGGCGGTGCTGGCGGCGCAGGCGATGGGGGCGGACTTCGCCTACATCGGCTCGCTGTTCATCGCCACCGACGAGGCACGCGCGAGCGACGCCTACAAGCAGTGCATCGTCGAGTGCAACTCGGACGACATCGTCTACAGCAACCTGTTTACTGGCGTGCACGGCAATTACCTCAAGCCGTCCATCCGCGCTGCGGGTCTCGACCCGGACCACTTGCCCGAGAGCGACCCGAGCAAGATGAACTTTGGCGACGGCGCCAAGAAGGCGTGGAAGGACATCTGGGGCTGCGGACAGGGCATCGGCGTCGTGGATGCGGTGCGGCCGGCGGCCGAAGTGGTCGCGCGCCTCAAGCGCGAGTACGCGCAGGCCCGTGCACGCCTGTGCGCCGGCCTGGTGTGAACATACAAGCGCGCCGCCATCCGCTCTGCCCGTCAGACGGTCGTGGCTGGGGATGAGGCGCTGCCCTCATTCCCCCACGCCGAGCGAACCCTTGCCAGCACGGCCGGCACGGGGTCGTCCAGGGTGTCGATGGCGATCGCCTCGCGCTGGGGGATCGAGCGCAGCCAGGTGAGCTGGCGCTTGGCCAACTGCCGGGTGGCCGCGCAGCCGCGCTCCCACAGCGCGCGTTGCGCTTGCGCGTCCAGCGCCTCGTGGCCATGGGCCGCGGCGGCGTCCAGGGCCTCCCACGCCTGGCGGTAGCCGACGCAGCGCAATGAGGGCAGTTCGGGGCCCAGATCGCCCCGCGCGCGCAGGCGCCGGACTTCGTCCACCAGGCCCTCGGCCAGCATGGCGGCAAAGCGCGCGTCGATGCGCCGGTGCAGCCAGGCCCGCTCATCGGGCTCCAGCGACAGCAGCCGCCCGGGCACGCCATCGATGTGCAGCGGGTTCGGGGCCTTGTCATCCGCGGGCTGGGTCCAGCGGCGCTGCAGTGCCGACAGCGGCTGTCCCGTGGCGCGCCACACCTCCAGCGCCCGACCGATGCGCTGGGCGTCCGTCGGCGGCAGGCGCGCCGCGGTCACCGGGTCCACGCGGGCCAGCTCGGCGTGCAGCGCGGGCCAGCCGCGCAGGCGCGCGTCGGCTTCGATGGCGGCACGCAGCGCCGGATGCGCCGGCGGCAACTCGTCCAGCCCGTCGAACAGCGCCTTGAAGTACAGCATCGTGCCGCCGACCAGCAGCGGCCAGCGCCCGCGGGCCCGGATCTCGGCCACCAACCGGCGCGCATCGCGCACGAACTCGGCCGCGCTGTAGGCCTCGCGCGGGTCGCGGATGTCGATCAGGTGGTGCGGCGCTGCGGCCCGCTCGGCCGCGGTGGGCTTGGCGGTGCCGATGTCCATGCCGCGGTAGACCAGGGCCGAATCGACGCTGATGATCTCCACCGGCCAGCACGCGGCGATGGCCAGGGCCAATGCGGTCTTGCCGCTGGCCGTGGGCCCGGCGATCGCCAACCAGCCGCACGCCGGGGGGCTGTGATCGGGCTGCATGGGGCGCGATTATCGCGTCGGCCCCGGCGCCGGCATGGGGGCGGAGCGCACCTCGCCGTGGCGCTGCACCAGGGTCCACGCCACGGCGGCGATGACCACGGCCCAAAACCACAGGCCGTTGGTCAGCGGATAAACCCCCGTGTCTGCTCCGGTGGACATGCGCGTGCCCAGCCACGTGCCCATGCCGAATGCGGTCAGCATCATGACGAAGCCGGACAGCGCCGATGCCGCTCCCGCCGCCTGCGGAAAGGGCGATACCGCGCCGCTCTGCCCGCACGGCTGGTGCACCCCGTGCGCCAGGATGAACAGGTAATACGGCCCCATGATGGCCCATGTGGTGTGCAGGCCCAGCAGCGCCAGCACGCCGCACAACGTGCCCCCAGTGAGGGTGAAGCCGGCCGCCACCGCCACCGTGCGGCGCACCCCCAGACGAGGGATCAGGCGCCGGCACACCACGGTTCCGGTGATGTACACCATCGACATCGACAGCATCAGCAGGCCGTAGTGCGTCTTGCTCAAGCCAAGCACGGTGATGAAGACGAAGGACGACGTCGCCAAAAACGTGAACAGCCCGCCATAGGAGGTCGCGGCCAGCAGCGCCCAGGCCCAGAAGGTCGGGTGGCGCGCGATGCGGCCCCAGATGCGCAGCATCTCGCGCGGTTGCAGGGCCTGCGGGTTGGGCGCGGGCAGCGTCTCGCGAAAGCGCAGCACCACCAGGGCCAGGGCCACGGCCGAAAACACGGCCAATGCCGCCAGCGTGACGCGCCAGCCATAGTGCTCGGTCAGCCAGCCGCCCAGCGGGCCGCTGATGCAGGCGAACAGCCCCAGCCCGCTCAGGCCCTTGGACATCATGCGCGCACCGTCCGCCGGCGCATACAGATCGCGCACGATGGCGCGTGCGCCCATCACCGACGCCCCCATCGCCGCGCCTTGCACGATGCGCCAGAGGATGAGCTGCTCGATGTTGGCCGCCAGCGCATTGCCGATCGAGGCCAGCACATACGCGCCGAGGCCCGCCAGCAGCACCGGGCGCCGCCCGAAGCGGTCCGACACTGGCCCCCACACCAGTTGCGCGGCACCAAAGGACAGCAACAGCGCGGTCAGCGTGGCCTGCACCTGCGACATGGGCGCGGCAAAGGCCGCCGTAATCGCTGGCAGGGCGGGCAGATACAGGTCCGTCGCCAATGGCTGGATGCCCAGCAGCAGGGACAGAAAGACGACGACCCACCCAGGGGTCATCTCGGCACGGGCGGGGGCGGTCTGCATGGTTATGGATGGTAACAACAAGCCGCCCGTCACCGCCCGCGCAGAAACAGCGCGTCGAGCTCCCGCAGACTGAGCTGGCGCCAAGTGGGGCGACCGTGGTTGCACTGGTCGCTGCGTTCCGTGGCTTCCATCTGGCGCAGCAAGGCGTTCATCTCGTCCAGCGTCAGGCGGCGGTTGGCGCGCACCGCGCCGTGGCAGGCCAGGGTGGCAAGCAGCTCGTTGCGGGCCCGCTCCAGCACGCGGCTGCCGCCGTGTTGGTCCAACTCTGCCAGCACCGCGCGGGCCAGCGCCACGGCGTCGGCCTGGGCCAGCAGCGCCGGCACGGCCCGCACCGCCAGCGTCTGGGGCGAAAACGGCACCACCTCCAGGCCCAGGGCTTGCAGCACGTCGGCGCAGCGCTCGGCCGTCGCCACCTCCAGCGGGGTGGCGGCAAATGTCGCCGGCACGAGCAGCGGCTGGCAGGGCATGGTCGATTCGCCCAGCCGGTCGAACTGCGCTTTCAGCCGCTCGTAGACGATGCGCTCGTGGGCGGCGTGCATGTCCACCAGCACCAGACCCTGGGCGTTTTCCGCCAGGATGTAGATGCCGTGCAGCTGGGCCAGTGCGCGGCCCAGCGGCCAGTCCTGCGAGCGGTCCAACGTCGGCTCGCCTGACGTGGGGGCAGGCGGGGATGTAGGGGCAGCGGGGACGGGCGGATCGGGCCATCCCGGCAGCCGGGGCCACGCCTGCGGCTCATGCGCGCGCCAGTCCAGGGCGGCCGCGCGCTGGTAGCGGGTGGTGTCCCAAACGGATGGCGGTCGCGGGGTGTCGGGGGCCGCGGCGGCCGGCCCTCCGCGGGATGGGGTCACGGCCTCGGGCGGGGCGCCGGCGTCCTCAATGGGCATTGGTGTGCGCCCGGTGCTGCGCGGGGCGGCCAGCACCGCCTCCACCGCCCTTTGCACCGCTTGGTGCACCGCGCCGCTGTCGCGAAAGCGCACCTCGATCTTGGTCGGGTGCACATTCACATCCACCGCGCGCGGATCGAGGGTCAGGAACAGCACATAGGCCGGCTGGCGCTGCCCGTGCAGCACATCCTCGTAAGCGCTGCGCACCGCATGCGTGATGACCTTGTCGCGCACGAAGCGCCCGTTGACGTAGGCAAACTGGCGGTCGGTGCGGGCACGGGCCGCGTCGGGCAGTCCCACCAATCCCTGCAGGCGCAGCGGGCCGGCGCTGCTGTCCACGGGCAGACTCTCGGCGACGAAGTCGCCCCCCAGCGCGTCGGCGATGCGCCGCTGCCAGGCCAGTGTGGCGTCCAGGTCGGTGCAGGCGCGCCACTGCTGCACCAGCCGGCCGTCGTGCCAGATGGCAAAGCCCACGTCCGGCCGCGCCAGCGCGTGGCGGCGCACGGCCTCGATGCAGTGCGCCAGTTCGGTGGCATCGCTTTTGAGAAATTTGCGCCGCGCCGGGGTGGCGTAGAACAGCTCGCGCACCTCCACCGTGGTGCCCGGGGGACGGGCGGCGGGCCGCAGCTCGCCGCTGCGCGCGTCCAGGCTCCACGCATGGCCGCTGGGGTCGTCCGCGGGGCGCGACAGCAGGGTCACCTCGGCGATGGAGGCGATGGCCGCCAGCGCCTCGCCCCGAAAGCCCATGGTCAGCACCGACTCCAGCTCGGTCAAGTCGCGGATCTTGCTGGTGGCATGCCGCTGCAGGGCGGCGGGCAGCTCGTCGCGCGGAATGCCGCAGCCGTCGTCCTCCACGGCGATCAGCCGCACGCCCCCCGCGGCCAGCCGCACGGTGATCTGGCGCGCGCCCGCATCCAGCGCGTTGTCCACCAGCTCGCGCACCACGGAGGCCGGGCGCTCCACCACCTCGCCGGCGGCGATCTGGCTGATCAGCTCATCGGGCAGCGGGCGGATGGCCCGGCGCTGGGGCGTGGGGGGAGCAAGGGACGGCAGCGCGTTCACCCGGCCATTCTAGGCGGCGCGGTTGCGCGCCAGCGGCGGGTTGCGCTCGAAATAGCGCCGGATGCCGCGCTCCAGCGCTTCGGCCATGCGGGCCTGGAAGTCCGGATCGCGCAGTCGGCGCTCCTCCTCCGGGTTGCTGATGAAGGCGGTCTCGACGAGCACGCTGGGGATGTCCGGCGCCCGCAGCACGGCAAAGCCCGCCTGTTCCACCCGCGGCTTGTGCAGATCGCCGACGCGGTCGATCTCGCGCAGCAGCGTCCCGCCGAGCTGGAGGCTGTCGTTGATCTGCGCCGTCATGCTCATGTCCAGCAGGGTTCGCTGCACCGTCGCGTCCTTGACCGAGACGGGCAGCCCCCCGATGCGGTCGGCCGCATTCTCGCGGTTGGCCAGCCAGCGTGCCGCCGCGCTGGAGGCCCCGCGGTCGCTCAGGGCGTAAACGCTGGCGCCGCGCGGTCGCGGGGAGAAAAAGGCGTCCGCATGGATGCTGACGAACAGGTCCGCCTGCACCCGTTGCGCCTTTTGCACCCGCACATGCAGGGGCACGAAGTAATCGTCGTCGCGCGTCATGAACACGCGCACCGGGTTGCCGTTGATGCGCGTGCCATCGAGCCGGTCGCGCAGCCGGTGCGCGATGGCCAGCACCACGTCCTTCTCGCGCTGCTCGCGCCGGGCGATCAGCTCGGCGATCGGATCCGCGGCTGGCGGCGGTGGGCTGTCGGAGCCGCGGCCCACGTGTCGCGCAATCAGTTCCTCCAGCGGATCGGGCGGCGCCAGGGGGTATAGGTCCAACACCAGGCGGTGCTGATAGGCGGCCACGGGGTCGAGCTGAAAGACCTGCGGGCCGATCGGTTGTTTGAGGTCGATGACCAGCCGCACCGTGTCCGGCGTGAACAGGCCGACCCGCACCCGGGCCACGAACGGATCGTCCGGCTGCACCCGCTGCACCAGCTCCTGCAGGCTGGGCAGCAGATCCGCCCCGCGGATGTCCACGGCCAGCCGGGGAGGGTCGGCCACATACACCGGCGTGATTTGCAGTGCGGTGTCCGATTCGATGGTGACGCGCGTGTAATCCCGCGCGGGCCACACGCGCACGCCCACCACCCGCGCGGCCCAGACCGGCCAGGCCCCGGCGCCGCCCGCCAGCAGCGCCAGTGCGCGCAACCACCGTAGCGCGGCGCGGCGGTGGGGGTTCGGCCCCGTCGTCATGACAGGGCCGCCAGCAGGGCCAACCCGCGCGGCGTGTGCGCGGTGGGGACGATGCGGCGGGTGTCGTCCCCGTCGTGGTGGAACAGCAGGTCGAGGTCGGGCATGGGCAGCAGCGATCCGGCCTTCTCGGGCCATTCGACGAGCTTGAGCCCGGGGGATGCGAACAGTTCCCGCAGACCGGCGTCCTCCCACTCCCGGGGGTCGTCGAAGCGGTACAGGTCCGCATGCCAGGCGGGCGGCATCGTGGGGCCACCCGCCGGTGCTGGCAAGTCGTAGGGCTCCACCAGCGCATACGTCGGGCTTTTGATGCGCCCCGTCACCCCCAGCGCGCGCAGCAGGTGCCGCACGAAGGTGGTTTTGCCGGCGCCCAGATCGCCGCGCAGGGTCAGCAGGGCGTCGGCCAGCGACGGATCGGCACGCATGGCCGCGGCCAGCCGCTGGGCCAGCCGGGCGGTGTCGTCTTCGCTGGTGGCAACCCAAGCGGACATGGGGGCAAGGGACGGGTGCGGTGGGGTCGAGGGCATGGACTTTCTACAATGGCGCGGCATGCAGCCGCCACCCGCTTTGGGCCCGCAGCCCGATTTGCCATCCGAGCCCGCGGGGGCCTCGGGCGAGGGGCTGGTCGAGCGCATCCGGGGGTGGGCGCATGCCTTGGGATTTTCCCAGATCGGCGTCAGCGGCGTGGACCTCTCGAGCGCCGAGCCCGGCCTGCAGGCGTGGCTGGCGGCCGGCTTTCACGGGGGCATGGCCTACATGGCGCGGCACGGCCTGCGCCGCGCCCGGCCGGCCGAGCTGGTACCAGGGACGCTGAGCATCATCACCGCACGCATGGACTATCTGCCCCGGGGGGCGCCGCCCGATTGGCGCGATCGCGAATGGGCGCGCCTGGCCGATCCGGATGCGGCAACGGTTTCGCTCTACGCCCGCGGGCGGGACTATCACAAGGTGCTGCGCCGGCGGCTGCAGCAGCTCGCGCAGCGCATCGAGGCCGAGCTGGCCGGCCCCGCGGGTGGCGACGCGCGACCCGTGCTGCGCCCCTTCACCGACTCCGCCCCCGTCCTCGAGGTGGAGCTGGCCTCGCGCAGCGGCCTGGGTTGGCGCGGCAAACACACGCTGGCGCTGCACCGCGACGCGGGTTCGATGTTTTTTCTGGGCGAGATTTTCATCGACCGAGCGCTCCCCCCCACGCCGCCGGTGGCTGCGCACTGCGGGCGTTGCCGCGCCTGTCTGGACGTCTGTCCGACCGGGGCCATCGCCGCGCCCTACCGCTTGGATGCGCGGCGGTGCATCTCGTATCTGACCATCGAACACGACGGCCCGATCCCCGTGCCCCTGCGCCGCGCGCTGGGCAATCGCATCTACGGGTGCGACGACTGCCAGCTCGTGTGCCCGTGGAACAAATACGCCCGCCGCAGCCCGCTGCCCGACTTCGACGCGCGCGAGGCGCTGGCCGCGCCGCGCCTGCTGGACCTGTGGGCGTGGAGCGAGGCGGATTTTTTGCGCCACACCGAGGGCAGCGCCATCCGCCGCATCGGTTACGAGCGCTGGCGGCGCAACCTCGCCGTGGCCCTGGGCAATGCGCGGGCAGCGGCCCGCGCGCGCGGTGACGGGGCGGCGCAGGCGGCGCTGGCGGCGGCGCTGGCCACGGCGCGCGACGACCCGGCCACGCCGCCCCTGGTGCGTGAGCACATCGACTGGGCGCTGCTGGACTAACATGCGGTCATGGCTGCGCCACCCCCGCCCCCACCAGACCGACCGCGCACCGAGCGCGGGGTCGGGCACGTCTGGCCCCGGGTTTGGGGTCAGGTCTGGGGCGATGCCTGGGGGCACTGGGGGGCGTTGTTGCGGCTGACGGGGCGGGTGTTGGCGTGGGCCTGCATGCGCTCCAGCTACCGCGGCGCGCGCTGGCGGGCACTGGCCGAGCAGCTCGTGGCCGCCGCCGTCCCGGCCGTCTGGTGGTACGCGGTGCTGTCCGCCCTGTTCGGGCAGGTGCTGATACGCATCGTCGTCGTCACCGCCATCGGCTATGGGCTCACCCAGTACGCGGTCGAGATGGTGGTGCGCGTGCTGGTGCTGGAGCTGATCCCGCTGACCGCCGCGTTGTTCGTGCTGCTGCGGGTCACCCTGGGGCACGGCCTGGCCCTGCAGCGGCTGCGTGACGAGGGCGCTTTCGACGACGTGCGCCGGGCGGGTGGCGACCCCATGCGCGAATTGGCGCTGCCCCGCGTGTTGGCCGGGGTGTTCGCGACGCTGTTGCTGGTGGCACTGAGCTGCGTGCTGGCGCTGGTTCTCGCGTATCTCAATCTGTACGGCTTCACCCCGTGGGCGCTGGGGAGCTATACGCGTGCCGTGGGGCAGATCTTCGACCCGGCAGTCACATTGATCTTTGCCCTCAAGACCGTGGGGTGTGCGCTGGCCGTCTCGCTCGTGCCGATGGCCGCCGCCTTCGAGCCCGTACCGCAGGGCGAGCTCCGGGCCCTGGTGCGCACCGCGGCGGTGCTGCTGCTCGTGGAACTCGCGTCCCTCATTGGCAACTACTATTGAGGCATGCGCAACGCGTCCGATCTTCCCCCCGAGGCTGCCGAGGCCAGTGCGTCCGGTGTGGAGCGCCGCGCCCGCTGGCTGCTGGTGCTGCTGGCCGGGCTGCTGGTCGCCTCGGCCGCCTATCTGCTGTACGCCCGTGGGGTGTTTGAGCCTACGCAGACCCTGGTGCTGGTGGCCGACGACGCCGAAGGGGTGAGCGTCGGTATGGATTTGACGTTTTCCGGTTTTCCCATCGGGCGTGTGCGGCGCATCGAGCTGGGCGGGGACGGCTACGCCCGCATCCTGGTGGATGTCGCGCGGCGCGACGCCCACTGGCTGCGCGAAAGCAGCGTCTTCACCATGGAGCGGGGCTTGGTCGGCGGCACCCGCTTGCGCGCCTACACCGGCGTGTTGGAGGGGCCGCTGCTGCCCGATGGTGCCCAGCGCCAGGTGCTGCGCGGCGACGCGCTGGCGGATTTGCCGCGCATGGTCAACGCCGCGCGCGAGCTGCTGGAGCAGCTCAAGGCCATGACCGACCCTGACGCCCCGCTCAACGCCAGCCTGCGCGAGGTGCGCCAGCTCCTGCAAAAGGCCAACGGGCGCGACGGCGTGCTCGGTGTGCTCATGGGCAACGAGGCCGACCGGACGCGCGTCACGGCCGCGCTGGACGATGTGCGCCGCCTGCTGCAGCGCCTGCAGGGCGTGGCCGACCGTGCCGATGCGCTGGTCCAGCGCACCGACCAGCGCGTGTTTGGCGCGCAAGGGCTGGCCGACGATGTGCAGGCCAGCGCACGCGAGGCCCGTGACCTGCTGGTTGGCCTGCGCGCGACCCTGCAGCGGGTGGACGGCGTGCTGGCGGAAGTGCATGGCATCGCGGTCAACACCCGGTCCGCGACGCAGGACCTCGACGCCCTGCGCGTCGAGGTGGAAGCGACGCTGCGCCGCGTCGACGGCATGATCCTCGACATCCAGCGCCGTTGGCCCTTCAGCCGCGACGCCGAGGTGAAGCTGCCATGAGCCGACACGGGAGGTTCTCATGGGGAGGCGGGGCCGAGCGGTCGTCCGAGGGGGTGTCCGCGGCGGCATCCATGGCGTTTCGGATCGCCTCAATGGTGGCCTTGGCCGCCGTGGCGGCAGTCCTGTCCGGATGCGCCGCGCCAGCCGTGCCGGTCTGGCGCATCGAGGCCAGCCGTGCCGTCGAGCAGGCGGTGACTTCCACGCTCACCGGCCGCAGCCGCGCGGCCCAACAGCAGTGGCGCACCGCGCACGAGGCCGCGGCCAGCGCCGGTCGGGCCGACGTGCTGGCGCGTGTCGCGCTGGCGCGCTGTGCCGTGGAGCAGGCCGCCTTGACGCGCGATGCCTGCGCGGCGGCCCAGCCCTATCTGGCCGATGCCGGCCCCCAAGAACGGGCGTATGCCGCCTACCTGGGGCTCGCGCAGGCGGGCGAGGGGGGCGTATCCCCCGCCCGTCCGACGGCCAGCGACCTGCCCGGCCCGCATCAAGCCATTGCCCGCGCGCTGGAAGCCGGTGCCACGCCGGCCGAGCTGGCGCGGCTGCTCGCGGCCATCGACGATCCCCTGGCGCGGCTGGTGGCCGGCGGGGTGGTCTGGCAGGCAGGCCGTCTGGATGCCGCGGGCGTGTCGCTGATGGTCGACACCGCATCGCAGCAGGGGTGGCGGCGGCCACTCGCGGTGTGGCTGGGCGTGCAGGCGCGATTGGCCGAGGCCGCCGGTGACACCGAAGCCGCCACGCGCGCCCGGCGCCGGC
The DNA here is from genome assembly GCF_007556755.1 of Tepidimonas fonticaldi. GTDB lineage: Bacteria > Pseudomonadota > Gammaproteobacteria > Burkholderiales > Burkholderiaceae_C > Tepidimonas > Tepidimonas fonticaldi. Next base: position 140,991 of record NZ_VJOO01000004.1, read on the forward strand.
TGGACTGGGTGTTGGGGCCGGCTGCCACGGGCACGCCGTGACGGTCCGCGCGCTTGCGGCACAATGTGGGCACGGACACCTTCTTACCGCATCGACTTTGGGGCAGCCCTGGCCGCCCCCGGCCTTTAGCCGGAGTATCCCCGTTTATGAAAACCAAATTTCACCTCAACAAACGTTCCCCTGGCCGTCATGGCAGCGCGGGCGCGCAGCCCCAGCCGGGGGGTGGATCCGTCGTCGCGCTGGTCGACGAACGTTATCTGGCGTGGCTGGCCTCGCAGGTCACCGGCAATCCGCGCACGGCCATCCAGCGCGCCCCGCTGGCGGCGGTGCTGGCCCATCTGGCGCGATTGGCCGGGGCCGAATCCCCGCTGCTGCGCACGGTGCTCTACACCGATGCCGCGCCGACCGATCTGTACGACGAGGTGGTGCTGCGCCTGGTGCCGCCGCATGCCACGGATGGCGGCCTGAGCCTGGTCCGCGCCCTGGGCCAGGAGTTGATCCAACTGGCCCGCCACGGGGCCGCCTGGCTGCTCGTGGCCAGCGACGACGAGCGGTTGATCCCCTACATCGACGAGGCCCAGGCGCGCGGCGCGCGCGTGGTGTTGGTGGCCGACGACGCGGTGCACGACTTTAGCCGGCTGGCCGCCGACGACCCGAGCTGGGCCCGCCTGCTGATGCAGGCCGACCGGCGCGTGGCCGTGCCGGTGGGGGCGTGGGATTCGCTGACCACGCCGGGCGCGGGTTACTATGCCCAGCGCGCCGGCCAACCAGAGGGTGACGAGCCGGACGGCGCGGGGGCACCGCCCGCCGATGCGCAGGCCGAACCCGACGAGCAATGGCGCGCGCAGGTTGGCCGCATCATCCAGGACTGGTGGGCTGACGAGCCGGAAGACGACCGCCTGGATTTGGCCGACGCCATGCGCAGCCAGCACGGCGTGCCGCCGGAGACCGACCGGCGCATCCTGATGCAGATCCGGCGCGAGCTGGGCCGCAATCTGAGCTTCCCGGAGAAGCGTCTGATGCGCGAGATGGTGCGCGCCACCGTCCTGGGCGAGGCCCCAGCACCCGCCGCGGTGGATGTGGCCCCCGACTGATCGCCCCCGATCGTGAGCGGACCGCTGCACGGCGCCCCATCCACCGACGCCCCCGCACGGGCCCCCTCCACCCTGGGGTGGGAGCTGGCCGCGTGGTTCCAGACCCCGCCGGGCCGGTATTTGCTGGACTGGGAGCGGACGCGGTTTGCCGAAGCCGTCGCCGACGCCTTTGGCTACCACGCCCTGCAGTTGGGGTTGCCCCAACTCGATGCGCTGGCGGGCAACCGCATGCCGCACCGCTGGCTGGCCCTGCCCGAGGTGCCAGGCTCGCCTCATGCGCCTGATTCACCGGACACGTCCAACGCCGCATTGCCCCTCGCGCTCACCCCTCTAGGGCGGCGGGTGGACCTTGTGAGCCATGCGGCGGCGCTGCCGTTTCCTGCCGCCAGCCTGGATTTGGTGCTGCTGCCCCACACGCTGGAGCTGAGCGCCGATCCGCATGCCGTCTTGCGCGAGGTGGAGCGTGTGCTCGTGCCCAACGGGCGGGTGGTCATCACCGGCCTCAACCCCGCCAGTTGGTGGGGGCTGCGCCAACACCGCGCGCACTGGATGGCGCGCATCGGCCTTGGGCGGACGCGGCTGGCGCGGCTGTACCTGCCAGAGGCCGGCGCCTTCATCGGGCCGTGGCGGCTGCAGGACTGGCTGCGGCTGCTGAGCCTGGAAGTCGAGCAGCTGGCCTACGGCTGCTACCGCCCCACCGTGCGCAGCGAACGCTGGCTGCAGCGCTGGGCCTGGATGGACCGCTGGGGCCCGTGGGCCTGGGCACCGTTGGGTGCCGTGTATTTCATCGTTGCCGTCAAGCGCGTGCGCGGCATGCACCTGCTGGGGCCGGCGTGGCGGCCGACGCGTGCCGCCGCCGCCCCGGCCGTCGTGGCGCGCCGCGACGGTGATCCCTCCCGACCATGACCGACGTCACCATCTACACCGACGGGGCCTGCAAGGGCAACCCCGGGCCCGGCGGCTGGGGCGCGCTGCTGCGCGCGGGCCAGGCCGAAAAAGAACTCTGGGGCGGTGAGCCGCAGACCACCAACAACCGCATGGAGCTGACCGCGGTGATCGAGGCGCTGGCGGCGCTCAAGCGCCCGTGCCGCGTGCACCTGTACCTGGACAGCGAATATGTGCGCAAGGGCATCACCGAATGGCTGCCCGGGTGGAAGGCGCGCGGCTGGAAGACCGCCGAGCGCAAACCGGTCAAAAACGACGACCTGTGGCGCCGGCTGGACGAACTGGTGCACGGCCGCGGCCACGAGGTCCACTGGCACTGGGTGCGCGGCCACAGCGGCGACCCCGGTAACGAGCGTGCCGACGCGCTGGCCAACCGCGGCGTCCCCGGGCGCTAATCCGCGGCGGGGCCGTCCCACGCGTTTACACGGCGGAAACGCGCTTCCGCTACAGTGCATGTCCATTGACGACCACGACGGGAACACGGCATGGCTTTAGGCAACAGACCGGTGGCATCGCTGGCGGGGGCCGCATTGATCGCCTTGGCCGCGGGCGCCTGGTGGTGGCAGCGGCCGGCGCCGGCGGGCGCTGACCCAGGGCCTGCTTCCGCCGTGGCCGCCACTGGTGCGCCGGGCAGTCCGGCGGCGGCCCCGTCGGGCGGGGCGCCCGGTGGACGCTCGGGAAGTCCCAGCGCGGCGGGACCGGGCGGCCCCGGCCGCGGTGGCCCGCCGGCGGTGGAAGTGGCGCCGGTCGAGACCGCCCCGATCGTGGAGGAGTCGCAGGCCGTGGGCACGTTGATGGCGCGCCAGCGCGTCGTGGTGCGGCCGGAGGTGGCCGGGCGCATCGTCGCCATCGGCTTCGGCGACGGTGCCCCGGTGCGCAAGGGGCAGCTGCTGGTGCAGTTGGACGATGCGCTGCAACGCGCAGAGCTGGCCCAGGCGCAGGCGCAGCTGACGGTGCAGCAGGCCAACCTGCGCCGCCACGAGGAGCTGGTGGCACAGGGCTTCGTCGCGCAGCGCGTGCTGGACGAAAGCCGCGCCGCCGTGCAGGTGGCCCAGGCGCAGGTGGACCTGGCGCAGGCGCGGCTGGCCCGCATGCGCATCGTGGCGCCGTTCGACGGCGTGGCCGGCATCCGCGCCGTGCACGTCGGCGAGTACGTCAAGGACGGCGCGGAGCTCGTGCATCTGGAGGATCTGTCGCAGCTGGTGGTGGACTTTCGCCTGCCCGAGCGGCTGCAGCCGCGCGTGCGCGTCGGCCAGCCGCTGCGGCTGCAGGTGGACGCGCGCCCCGGGCAGACGGTGCCGGCGCGCATCGTCGCCATCGACCCGGCGCTGGACGCCGACGGGCGGGCGCTGGTGGTGCGCGCGGCGCTGGACGGCGGCCGCCACGGCCTGCAGCCCGGCATGTTCGTGCGCGTGGCGCTGGAGCTGGGCCGCGACGACGCGGCGCTGCTGGTGCCGGAGGAGGCCATCGTGCCGCAGGGGCAGCAGTTCTTCGTCTGGCGGCTGCGCCCGGCGGCAGGGGAAGCTCCGCCGGAGGTCGAGCGCGTCGCCGTGCGGCTGGGACTGCGCCGTGACGGCCAGGTACAGGTCACCCAAGGCCTGCAGGCCGGTGACACCATCGTCATCGCCGGCCAGCAGCGCCTGCAGCGCGACGGCACGCCGGTGCGCGTCGTCGACCCGAACCGCCCCGGGCCGGGCGGGCCGGCGGGGGCCTCAGGCGGCGGCAAACCCGGCGCTGGTCAGCCCGGCGGCGGCGCCCCCGCGCGGCCTAGCGCCTGACGCGGCGCGAGGAGCGGCCCCATGCAGTTGCCCGAAATCGCCATTCGCCGCCCGGTGTTCGCCACCGTGCTGTCGCTGCTGATCGTGCTGGTCGGCTGGGTCTCGTTCCAGCAGCTCGCGGTGCGCGAGTACCCGAAGATCGACGAGCCGGTCGTCACCGTCACCACGCGGCTGGCCGGCGCCTCCAGCGAGGTGATCGAATCCACCGTCACCAAGCCGCTGGAGGATTCGCTGGCCGGCATCGAGGGGGTGGACGTCATCACCTCGATCAGCCGGCCGGAGCAGAGCCAGATCACGGTGCGCTTCCGGCTGGAGCGCGACCCCGACGCCGCCGCCGCCGAGGTGCGCGACAAGGTCGCGCGCGTGCGTGGCCGCCTGCCGCAGACGGTGGACGAGCCGGTGGTGGCCAAGGTGGAGGCCGACGCCTTTCCGGTCATCTGGATCGCGCTGTCGTCCGATCGCTACAGCCCGCTGGAGCTGACGGATCTGGCCAACCGCATCGCCAAGCCGGTGCTGCAGACCGCTACCGGCGTGGCCGAGGTGCGCATCTTCGGCGAGCGGCGCTTCTCGATGCGGCTGTGGCCGGACCCGGATCGCCTGGCGGCCTACGGCCTGACGGTGCAGGATCTGGAGGACGCGCTGCGCCGCGCCAATCTGGAGGTGCCGGCGGGCCGCGTCGAAAGCCGCCTGCGCGAGTTCAACGTCACCGCCGCCACCGACCTGCAGACGCCGGAGCAGTTCCGCGCGGTGGTGATCCGCGAAGTGGGTGGCCTGCCGATTCGCGTCGGCGATGTGGCGCGCGTCGAGCAGGGCGCGGCCGACGAGCGCTCCTCCGTGCGCCTCAACGGCCGCGACACCGTGTCGCTCGGCGTCATCCGCCAGGCCACGGCCAACCCGCTGGAGATGTCGGCCGCGGTGCGTGCGCTGCTGGACAAGGTGCGCGCCGACCTGCCCCCCGGCATCGACGTGCAGGTCGCCAACGACAACTCGGTGTTCATCGACCGCTCGATCAAGGCCGTCTACGCGACGATCCTGGAGGCGGTGGTGCTGGTCACGCTGGTCATCGTGGTGTTTCTGCGCAGCGCGCGCGCCTCGATCATCCCGCTGGTGACGATTCCGGTCAGCCTCATCGGGGCGTTCGCGCTGATGGCGCTGTTTGGCTTCACCATCAACACGCTGACGCTGCTGGCGCTGGTGCTGGCCATCGGGCTGGTGGTGGACGACGCCATCGTCGTGCTGGAGAACATCCACCGCCACATCGAGGAGGGCATGACGCCGCTGGCCGCGGCGATCAAGGGCTCGCGCGAGATCGCGTTCGCGGTGGTGGCGATGACGCTGACGCTGGCGGCGGTGTACGCGCCGCTGGCTTTCACGCCGGGGCGCACCGGGCGGCTGTTCGCGGAGTTCGCGCTGGCGCTCGCCGGGGCGGTGCTGGTGTCGGGGTTCGTGGCGCTGACGCTCTCCCCGATGATGTGCGCCAAGCTGCTGCGCCATCAGGCGCAGCCGGGCTGGTTCGACCGCACGATGGAGCGAGCGCTGCAGGCGCTCACTCGCGGCTACGGCGCGGCGCTGGCGGTGGCGCTGCGCTGGCGCTGGGCCGTGGTGGGGGTGATGCTGGCCAGCGCGGCGGCAAGCGTCTGGCTGCTGCGCACCACCAAGCAGGAACTCGCGCCGCTGGAGGACCGCGGCGTCATCCTCACCATCGTCAACGCGCCGGACGGCGCCACCGCCGCCTACACCTCGCGCTACGCCGCCGCCATCGAGCGCATCGGCGCGCAGTACGAGGAGTTCGACCGCATCTTCGCGCTGGTCGGCAACCCCACCGTGTCGCAGGCGACCGTCTTTTTCCGCGCCAAGCCGTGGGAGGAGCGCCAGCGCTCGACGCTGGAGCTGGCGCGCGAGATCGCGCCGAAGGTCGCCGGCCTGCCGGGCGTGACGGCGTTTCCGATCACGCCGCCGTCGCTGGGGCAGGGCTTTCGCGAGCGGCCGGTCAATTACGTCATCACCACCAACGACAGCTACGCCAACCTGGCGCGCGTGGTCGGCGAGTTCCAGCGCCGCATGGCGCAGGTTCCGGGCTTCCTGCAGGTGGACACCGACCTGCGCATGAACAAGCCCGAGCTGCGGCTGGAGGTGGACCGCGAGCGCGCCGCGGCGCTGGGCGTCAGCGTCGACGCGGTGGCGCGCACGGTGGAGACGATGCTGGGCGGCCGCGTGGTCGGCCGCTACAAGCGCGAGGGCGAGCAGTACGACGTCATCGTGCAGACCGCGGCCAGCGATCGCAGCGTGCCGCAGGACATCGAGCGGCTCTACGTGCGCGGGCGCAACAACGCGATGGTGCCGCTGTCGGCCCTGGTCAAGGTGCAGGAGGTGGTGGCGCCGCGCGAGCTGAACCACTTCGCGCAGCGGCGCAGTGCTTCCCTCTCCGCCAACCTGGCGCCGGACTTCGGGCTCGGCGAGGCGCTGGCGACGATGGACCAGATCGCGCGCGAGGTGCTGCCGGAGGGCTACACCACCGACCTCAACGGCCAGAGCCGCGAATTCCGCGCCGCCTCCGGCGCGCTGGCGCTGGTGTTCGTGCTGGCGCTGCTGTTCATCTACCTGGTGCTGGCGGCGCAGTTCGAAAGCTTCCTCGACCCGTTCATCATCATGCTGTCGGTGCCGCTGTCGATGCTGGGGGCGCTGGCGGCGCTGAAGTGGACCGGCGGCACGCTCAACGTCTTCAGCCAGATCGGCCTCGTCACGCTGGTGGGCCTGATCACCAAGCACGGCATCCTGATCGTGGAATTCGCCAACCAGCTGCGCCAGCAGGGGCTGGAGACGCTGGCCGCCGTGCGCCGCGCCGCCGAGCTGCGCCTGCGCCCGATCCTGATGACCACCGGCGCGATGGTGCTGGGGGCCATCCCGCTGGCGCTGGCCAGCGGCGCCGGGGCGGAGAGCCGCCAGCAGATCGGCTGGGTCATCGTCGGCGGCATGAGCTTGGGCACCTTGCTGACCATCTTCGTCGTGCCGACGATGTACCTGCTGCTGGCCCGCCGCCGCGTGCCGGGGCCGGATCGGACGGTGGTGGAAGGACCGGGGTGCTGAAAGTCCCTGACATTGCGCGACACCAGGATCAGCCCGTGGGCCAGTGCCGTGGCGGCAGCAGGCTGTCGATGGCGGGCAGCGGCCGCTTTGCATAGGCGAGCAACCGACCCCAACGGTCCGCCACTCTTGCGTCGATGGGAAGGACGCGCCCCGCGAAGAATGAGGGCAGCTCGACTTCCAGCCAGTCGATGAGCCGGCTCTTGCGCTCCCCGTCGGCCAGGCCGTCGATGCCCTTGCGCAGTTCACCCAGCGTCAGGACGGACAGGTACAGCGTGCTGGCCGGGCGGTTGGTCATCCAGCGCACCACGTGCTCATCCGGCTGCCGGCGGCGCAGCTCCGACAGAACGTTGGTGTCGATCAAGTAGCTCAAAGCGCCACCTCCCGGGTCATGCTGTCGTCCCGGGAGAGGTCGATGTCGTCGCTGTCGAACAGCGGGGAGCACCGGATGAAGTCGACCAAGGACTGGCGGGCGCCGGTCAGCCGTTCGTAGTCGGCGCGGGACAGCACGACGGCGACGTCACGCCCATGCCACGTGATGGCCTGGGGTCCGTGGTGCTGGCTTTCGCGGACGAGTTCGGACAGATGGGTCTTGGCTTCCTGCATCGGCCAGGCACGCATGGCAGTCGCCCTCCAATTCAACCAGAATGGTCGGAATTCTGGGGGCGCCGGCGTGCCATGCAAGCCGTCCGGCTGCGGGATGGAGCGTCAAGTCCCGCTCACAACACCTCACTCGCAAAATCCGCCAGCCGTGACCGCTCGCCGCGCGCCAGCGTGACGTGGCCGCCGTGCGGCCAGCCCTTGAAGCGGTCCACCACGTAGGTCAGGCCGGAGGAGCCCTCGGTCAGGTACGGGGTGTCGATCTGCGCCAGGTTGCCCATGCAGACCAGCTTGGTGCCGGGGCCGGCGCGGGTGATCAGCGTCTTCATCTGCTTGGGCGTGAGGTTCTGCGCCTCGTCGATGATGACGTACTTGTTCAGGAAGGTTCGGCCGCGCATGAAGTTCATGCTCTTGATCTTGACGCGGCTGCGGATGAGGTCGTTGGTGGCGGCGCGGCCCCATTCGCCGGCGCTGTTGCGCGCGCCCTGGGCCAGGAACTCCAGGTTGTCGTCCAGCGCGCCCATCCACGGGCCCATCTTCTCTTCCTCCGTGCCGGGCAGGAAGCCGATGTCCTCGCCGACGCTGACGGTGGCCCGCGTCATGATGATCTCGCCGTAGCGGCGTTCGTCCAGCACCTGCGTGAGGCCCGCGGCCAGCGCCATCAGCGTCTTGCCGGTGCCGGCGGTGCCGGCCAGCGTGACGAAGTCGATGTCCGGGTCCATCAGCAGGTTGAGCGCAAAGTTCTGCTCGCGGTTGCGCGCGGCCACGCCCCAGACGGCGTTCTTCAGGTGCGTGTAGTCCTTGAGCGTGCGCAGCACGGCGGTCTTGCCGCGCAGCTCGACGACGCGGGCGTACAGCGGCGGCTCGCCCGGCACCTCGTAATACACAAACTGGTTGAGCAGCAACTGCTCGACGATGGCGCCGCCGATCCGGTAGAAGGTGTGGCCGCCCTGTTGCCAGCTCTCCACGGTTTTGTTCTGGCGCGTCCAGAAGTCCGACGGCAGCGCCAGCGCCCCCGTGTAGAGCATGTCGGCGTCGTCCAGGGTTTTGTCGTTTTCGTAGTCCTCGGCGGCCAAGCCCAGCGCGCGCGCCTTGATGCGCATGTTGATGTCTTTGGACACCAACACGACGTCGCGGTCCGGGTGGCGGCCCTTGAGGGCCTGCACCACCGACAGGATTTGGTTGTCGGCCTTGCCCTGCGGCAGGTCGACGGGCAGCGCATGCGGCAGCAGCTCGGTCTGGAAGAACAGGGTCCCGGTGGCTTCGCCGTTGCCCAGGGCGGCGAGGGTGAGTCCTTGGCGGATGTCCCCGTTGGCGCTGGCGGCCAGGGCGTCGAGGGTGCGGCTGGCTTGACGCGCGTTGCGCGCGACCTCGCTCATGCCCTTTTTGTTGTTGTCCAGCTCTTCCAGCACGATCATCGGCAGGAAGATGTCGTGCTCCTCGAAGCGGAACAGGCAACTGGGGTCGTGCATCAGCACGTTGGTGTCGAGCACGAACAGGCGCTTTTGGCCGGTGTGCGTGGACCGGCGCCGCGGCGTGGGCTTTGCCGCTGCGGTGGCCGGGGTCGGCGCGGCGGCCGCAGGCGCCTCGGTCACGGGGGCGGGGGCCGCGCCTTTGCGCTGCCCGGTGCGTCGGCTGCGCGATGGGGGCGAGGCGGCGGGAACGGCAGCGCTGGCGGCCGCGGGCGAGGGTGAGGGCGCGACGGCTGGTGCAACGGTGTCCGCCGTGGGCTCGGGCGGTTGGGCCGAAGTGGCGCGGGGGGATTTTTTGAGATCGACGCGATCGGCCTTGCGGCTGGGGGGCGGGGGCAGTGGCATGAAATCATCATGCCAGAAAAACCGCAGCCGCCCATGGGGCGGCTGGTCGGCGGGGTGGGCAGGGCGCCCGGCGTGTGGGCTTCAAGCCACTTTTTTGAGCATCTTCACGGCCTTGAGGACTTCGTCCACGTGGCCCGGCACTTTGATGCCGCGCCACTCCTGCAGCAGGATGCCTTCGGGGCTGATCAGGAAGGTGCTGCGCTCGATGCCCTTGACCTTTTTGCCGTACATGATCTTGTTCTTGACGACGCCGAACATGTGGCACATCTTTTCTTCGGTGTCGGCGATCAGCTCGAACGGCAACTCCAGTTTGGCCTTGAAGTCCTCGTGCGACTTGAGATTGTCGCGCGAGACGCCGAACACCTGCGCCCCCGCGCCGATGAACTCCTGGTACTGGTCCCGGAACTGCATGGCCTCGGTCGTGCAGCCGGGGGTGTGGTCCTTGGGGTAGAAGTACAGGATCAGCGTCTGGCCGAGGTGGGATTGGTGGGTGACTTTGATGCCGCCGGTCGCTTGGGCTTCGAACTCGGGAATCGGTTTGTTGACGACGACGGCCATGGAGCAAATCCCCTGCGTGTTTGGATGGTCGAATTGGTCCGGGAAGAACCGCCGAACATCTTGATATTTTAGCGCATTTGCGCAGGGCCTCAGGCCGCGTCGGCGGCCTCGATGAGCAGCGCGGCCACCACCCGCCGGCCTTCGCCGGCCAGGATGTTGTAGGTGCGGGCCGCGGCCATGGTGTCCATGGTCTCCACGCCGATGCCGCGCTCGATCAGGCCCCGCAGCAGGGACGGCGGCACGAAGCGCAGCCGCTGCCCGCTGCCAAAGAGGACGACCTCCGGCGCATCGGCGGCCAACTGGTCGAAGTGCTGGGCCGTCAGTTCGGCGTGGCGGCGGCAGTCCCACGCCTGCAGTCGGCCGCTGGCGCTCACGACGATGCTGCTGTCGTACCGCTGGCCGCCCACCATCACCCAGCCGGGGCCGTGGGCCTGTATGGACAGGGTGTCGATGCGGTCGGGCTGAAACTTCATGGCGGGCGCAGCCGGCCGGGAATCGCCGGCAAACTGTGGTGAAATTATAGGCTCCACCCCTGTCGGAGCGGCACTTGCGCCGCCCCGACTCCGACCCACGCGCCATGTCCTCCACCGTCATCCACAAGTCCGCCAAACTGGCCAACGTCTGCTACGACATCCGCGGGCCCGTGCTCGAGAAGGCCCGCCAGATGGAGGAGGACGGGCACAAGATCATCAAGCTCAACATCGGCAACCTGGCGGTGTTCGGGCTGGAGCCGCCGGACGAGATCGTGCAGGACATGATCCGCAACCTGCCGCAGGCGGCCGGCTACACCGACAGCAAGGGGCTGTTCGCGCCGCGCAAGGCCATCGTGCACTACACGCAGGAAAAGCGCATCGCCGGCGTGACGGTGGACGACGTCTACTTGGGCAACGGCGCGAGCGAGCTCATCACCATGAGCATGAACGCGCTGCTCAACGCCGGCGACGAGATCCTGGTGCCGGCGCCGGACTATCCGCTGTGGACGGCCTCCGTATCGCTGTCGGGCGGCACGCCGGTGCACTACCTGTGCGACGAGGCCAATGGCTGGATCCCGGACCTGGACGACATGGCGCGCAAGATCACGCCGCGCACCAAGGGCATCGTCGTCATCAACCCCAACAACCCCACCGGCGCGCTGTACCCGGTGGAGGTGCTGCAGGCCATCGTCGAGCTGGCGCGCAAGCACGGGCTGATCGTCTTCGCCGACGAGATCTACGACAAGGTGCTCTACGACGGCAACGTCCACACCTCGATCGCGTCGCTGGCGGACGACATCCTGTTCGTCACGTTCAACGGCCTGAGCAAGAACTACCGCTCGTGCGGCTACCGCGCGGGGTGGATGATCGTCTCCGGCGACAAGCGCCGCGCCAAGGACTACATCGAGGGGCTGAACATGCTGGCCTCGATGCGGCTGTGCGCCAACACGCCGGGGCAGCTGGCGATCCAGACGGCGCTGGGCGGCTACCAGAGCATCAACGATCTGGTAGCCCCGGGCGGTCGGCTGTGCCGCCAGCGCGATCTGGCGCACCGGCTGCTCACCGAGATCCCGGGCGTGAGCTGCGTCAAGCCGAAGGCGGCGCTGTACATGTTCCCGCGCCTGGATCCGAAGATTTATCCGATCGAGGACGACCAGCAGTTCGCCTACGACCTGCTGGCCGAGGAGAAGGTGCTGATCGTGCAGGGCACCGGCTTCAACTACCCGACGCCGGACCACTTCCGGCTGGTGTTCCTGCCGCACGAGGACGACCTGGCCGAGGCGATCGGGCGCATCGCGCGCTTTCTGGGCCACCTGCGGCGGCGCTACGGCACCGAGTGATTTTTGGCAACCCCCGGATTTTCATGACCTTGGCAACCGCGACCATGAGCAACCTTCCCCCCATCCAAGTCGGCCTGCTGGGCATCGGCACCGTCGGCAGCGGCGTCTTCCGCGTGCTGCAGCGCAACCAGGAGGAGATCCGCCGCCGCGCCGGCCGCGGCATCGCGATCACGATGGTGGCCGACCTGGACACCGAGCGCGCGCGCGCCGTCGTCGGCGACGCGGCGCAGGTGGTGGCGGATGCGCGCGCGGTGATCGCCAACCCGGCGATCGACATCGTCGTCGAGCTGATCGGCGGCTACGGCATCGCGCGCCAGCTGGTGATGGAGGCGATCGAGGCCGGCAAGCACGTCGTCACCGCCAACAAGGCGCTGCTGGCGGTGCACGGCAGCGAGATCTTCGCCGCCGCGCAGGCCAAGGGCGTGATGGTGGCGTTCGAGGCCGCGGTGGCCGGCGGCATCCCGATCATCAAGGCGCTGCGCGAGGGCCTGACCGCCAACCGCATCCAGTGGGTGGCCGGCATCATCAACGGTACCACCAACTTCATCCTGTCGGAGATGCGCGACAAGGGGCTGGACTTCGACGTCGTGCTGAAGGAGGCGCAGCGCCTGGGCTACGCCGAGGCCGACCCGACCTTCGACATCGAGGGCATCGACGCCGCGCACAAGGCCACGCTGATGAGCGCGCTGGCGTTTGGCATCCCGGTGCAGTTCGACAAGGCCTACGTCGAGGGCATCACAAAGCTGCAGGCGGCCGACATCCGCTACGCCGAGCAGCTCGGCTACCGCATCAAGCTGCTGGGCATCACCAAGCGGGTGGACGGCGGCGTGGAGCTGCGCGTGCACCCGACGCTGGTGCCCGCCCGGCGGCTGATCGCCAACGTCGAGGGCGCGATGAACGCCGTCGTCGTGCAGGGCGATGCGGTCGGCACCACGCTGTACTACGGCAAGGGCGCCGGCAGCGAGCCGACCGCCAGCGCCGTGATCGCCGACCTGGTGGACGTGACGCGGCTGCACACCGCCGACCCGCAGCACCGCGTGCCGCACCTGGCGTTCCAGCCGCACGCGATGAGCGATCTGGCCGTCGTGCCGATGGATCGCGTGGTGACCGGCTACTACCTGCGCCTGCGCGTGGCGGACCAGCCCGGGGTGCTGGCCGACGTCACCGGGATCCTGGCGCGCGCCGGCATCAGCATCGACGCCGTGCTGCAGCGCGAGGCCGACGAGGTCGGCGGCGAGGGCAGCACGCAGACCGACCTGATCATCCTGACGCACGAAACCGCCGAAGGCACGATGAACGCCGCGCTGGCGGCGATGCAGGCGCTGCCGACGGTGCTGGCGCCGATCGTGCGCATCCGCAAGGAGGAGCTGGCCTGATGCTCTACCTGTCCACGCGCGGCCATCCCGAGCGCCGCCGCTTCAGTGACATCCTGCTGGAGGGGCTGGCGCCGGACGGCGGCCTGTATTTGCCCGAGCGCTATCCCCGTCTCGAGGCAGCGGATCTGGCGCGCCTGCGCCGCACCTACCACGAGCAGGGCTACGCCGAGCTGGCGTTCGAGATCCTCTCGCTCTATATCGACGACATCCCGGCCGACGACCTGCGCGCGCTGCTGCGGCGCACTTACACCGCCGAGGTGTTCGGCACCGGCGAGATCGTGCCGCTGCGCCACCTGGAAAACGGCCTGTGGCTGGAGGCGCTGTCCAACGGCCCGACGCTGGCGTTCAAGGACATGGCGATGCAGCTGCTCGGCCAGCTGTTCGAGTATGAGCTGGCGCGCCGCGGCGAGACGCTCAACATCCTGGGCGCCACCAGCGGCGACACCGGCAGCGCCGCCGAGTACGCGATGCGCGGCAAGCGCGGCATCCGCGTCTTCATGCTGAGCCCCCACGGGCGCATGAGCCCGTTCCAGCAGGCGCAGATGTACAGCCTGCAGGATCCCAACATCCACAACCTCGCCATCGAGGGCGTCTTCGACGACTGCCAGGACATCGTCAAGGCGGTCAGCGCCGACCTGGAGTTCAAGCGCCGCCACCGCATCGGCACCGTCAACTCGATCAACTGGGCGCGGCTGCTGGCGCAGGTGGTGTACTACTTCGCCGGCTGGATCCAGGCCACCGAGCGCGACGACGAGCGCGTGAGTTTTACCGTGCCGAGCGGCAACTTCGGCAACGTCTGCGCCGGGCACATCGCCCGCATGATGGGGCTGCCGGTCGAGCGGCTGGTGGTGGCCACCAACGAGAACGACGTGCTGGACGAGTTCTTCCGCACCGGGGTCTATCGCGTGCGCGGCAGCGCCGACACCTACGAGACCTCCAGCCCCTCGATGGACATCAGCAAGGCGAGCAACTTCGAGCGCTTCGTCTTCGACCTGCTGGGGCGCGACGCCGAGGCCACGCGCCGGCTGTTCGCCGAGGAGCTGGCGCGGCACGGGCGCTTCGACCTGTCGGCGCACCCGGCCTTTCCGCGCGCGCGCGAGGCGTTCGGCTTTGCCAGCGGGCGCAGCACGCACGCCCACCGGCTGGCCACCATCCGCGACGTCTGGCAGCGCCACGCCATGCTGATCGACCCGCACACCGCCGACGGCGTCAAGGTGGCGCGCGAGCACCTGCAGCCGGGCGTGCCGATGATCGTGCTGGAGACGGCGCTGCCCATCAAGTTTGCCGCCACCATCGTCGAGGCGATCGGGCGCGAGCCCGAGCGACCGGCGCGGTTTGCCGGCATCGAGGCATTGCCCAAGCGGGTGCAGGTGTTGCCGGCAGACGTCGAGCGCGTCAAGGCGTGCATCGTCGCCGCCGGCCGTGACTGAGGAGCGCGCGGATGGCTGCAAACCCCGCATCGCCTGCCACAGCGCCTGCCCGTCCGGGTCTGATGGGACTGGAGGACGCGCTGCAACGCCTGCTGGCCAGCATCGAACCTGTGGCGGGGGTGGAGACGGTCCCCACCGCCGCGGCGGCCGGCCGCGTGCTGGCGCACGATCTGGCCTCGCCGCTGGATGTGCCGGGGTTTGACAACAGCCAGATGGACGGTTACGCCGTGCGGCGCGAGGACGTCGCCCGGGCCGTGGCCGAGGGGCGGGCGTTGCCGGTGGCGCAGCGCATCCCGGCTGGGCACTTTGGCTGCGAGCTGGCCCCGGGCACGGTGGCCCGCATCTTTACCGGCGCGCCCATGCCGGCTGGCGCCGATGCCGTGGTGATGCAGGAGGACGCGACGCCTGCCGAGCCCCCGGCCGATGTGAGTGCGGCCGAGGCCCAGGCCGCCCACGGCTGGGTGCGGTTGGGCACCGTTCCGGCCGAGGGCCAGTGGGTGCGCCGCCGTGGCGAGGATGTGCGTGCGGGCGCGGTGGTGCTGGCGGCGGGTACACGCCTGTCGGCCGCCGATGTGGGCCTGGCGGCCTCCATCGGCAGCGCGAATCTGCGGGTGCATCGCCGCGTGCGGGTGGCGTTGGCCTCCACCGGGGATGAGTTGATCCAGCCGGGCGAGCTGCCGGCCGACCGTCTGCCCCCGGGGGCGATTTACAACTCCAACCGCTATTTTCTGGAGCCGCTGCTGCTGCGCTTGGGGTGCGAGGTGACGGTGCTGGGCCGCATCCCGGATGATCGGGCCGCGACGCAAGCCGCCTTGACCGAAGCCGCCCGCGACCACGACGTCATCCTCACCACCGGCGGGGTGTCGGTGGGCGAGGAGGACCATGTCAAGCCCGTGGTGCAGGCCCTGGGCGCGCTGGACCTGTGGCAGATTGCCATGAAGCCGGGCAAGCCGTTTGCCCATGGGTGGATCGACCGCGCCCACGCCGGCGGGCGAGGCCGCTGCCATGTGCTGGGGTTGCCGGGCAACCCGGTGTCCAGCTTTGTGACTTTTGTGCTGCTGGCCCGGCCGTTTTTGCTGCGCCTGGGTGGGGCGACGGTTGCACCGACGCTGCCCCCCGCGCTGCCGATGGTGGCGCACTTCGACCTGCCGCGCGCCGACAAACGCCGGGAATTCCTGCGGGTGCGGCGCAATTGCGTGGGCGGGCTGGACCTGTTCCCGAACCAGAATTCGTCGGTGCTGACCTCGATGGCCTGGGCCGATGGGCTGGTGGACAACCCCGCTGGCAGCGTGATCGCGCACGGTGACACCGTGCGCTACCTGCCGCTGTCCGGCTTTCTGGACTGATGGGCGCATGCCGTCGCCCGCGCGCTGGGGTATGATGGCAGCGGCGCCCCACCTGACCGCAAGCGTGCGTTTCATGAAAGTTCAGCTCCGTTTCTTTTCCGCCGTTCGAGAGGCCATAGGCGTTGCCAGTGCCGAGGTGGACACGTCCGCGGCGACCTTGGGCGCCTTGCGTGATGAACTGATCGCCCGCGGCGGGGTGTGGGCGGAGGCCCTGGCGCGGGGGCGGGCGCTGCGCATGTCGGTCGACCAGGTCATGGCCGATGAGGCCGCACCGCTGCGCGACGGCGCCGAGGTGGCGTTCTTTCCGCCCGTCACCGGAGGGTGAGGCCATGGCCGTCGAGCGGCGCAGCGTGACGATCCAGACCGGGCCGTTCGACCTCGGCGCCGAGGTGGCGGCGCTGCGCGCCGGTGATGCCGGCGTCGGCGCGGTGTGCGCCTTCCTCGGCACCGTGCGCGACGTCAACGACGGCGACGCGGTGGCCACGCTCGAGCTGGAGCACTACCCCGGCATGACCGAGCGCGCCATCGACGCGATGATCGACGAGGCGGCGCGGCGCTTCGACATCCGCGGCGTGCGCGTCATCCACCGCGTCGGGGCGCTGCAGCCGCAGGATCCGATCGTGCTGGTGGCGGTGACCTCCGCGCACCGCGGCCAGGCGTTCCAGGCGTGCGAGTTCCTGATGGATTACCTGAAGACCCAGGCGCCGTTCTGGAAGAAGGAGCACACGCCGCAGGGCGCGCGCTGGGTGGATGCGCGCGTCAGCGACGATGCGGCGCTGGCGCGCTGGGGCATCGAGGCGAAGAACGCCTGAGGGGCACGGTCGCGCCCGCGCGCGGCGTTTGATCCGCGTCAACGACGGCGGGCTTGAAAGGGCGGCACAGTCGCCCCACATGGAGTGGCAGTCAACCTTTTCGGAGCCCCGTCCATGCGGATCGACAAACTCACCACCTCGTTCCAGGAGGCCCTGGCCGAAGCGCAATCGATGGCGCTGGCCAAGGATCACGCCTACATCGAGCCGGCGCACGTGCTGGCCGCGCTGCTGCAGCAGGACGGCCCGCCGGCGCTGCTGCAGCGCGCCGGCGTCAACGTCGCGCAGCTGAAGAAGGCCGCCGACGACGCCGTGCAGCGCCTGCCGCAGGTGCAGGGCCAGGAGCAGGTGCAGGTCGGCCGCGACACGGTCACGCTGCTGCAGGCCGCCGAGAAAGAGGCCGGCAAGCGCGGCGACCAGTTCATCGCCAGCGAGCTGTTCCTGCTGGCGCTGGCCGACAGCAAGATCATGCTGGCCGACGCCGCGCGCGCCGCGGGCCTGAACCGCAAGGCGCTGGAGGCGGCCATCGACGCCGTGCGAGGAGGACAAGCCGTGAACAGCCCCGAAGCCGAGAACCAGCGCGAGGCGCTGAAGAAATACACGCTGGACCTGACCGAGCGCGCCCGCCAGGGCAAGCTCGACCCCGTGATCGGCCGCGACGACGAGATCCGTCGCACCATCCAGATCCTGCAGCGGCGCAGCAAGAACAACCCCGTGCTGATCGGCGAGCCGGGCGTCGGCAAGACCGCCATCGTCGAGGGGCTGGCGCAGCGCATCGTCAACGGCGAGGTGCCGGAGACGCTGAAGAACAAGCGCGTGCTGGCGCTGGACATGGCCGGCCTCCTGGCCGGGGCCAAGTACCGCGGCGAGTTCGAGGAGCGCCTGAAGGCCGTGCTGAAGGAGATCGCCGCCGAGGAGGGGCGCATCATCCTCTTCATCGACGAGATCCACACCATGGTCGGCGCCGGCAAGGCCGAAGGCGCGATGGACGCCGGCAACATGCTCAAGCCCGCCTTGGCGCGCGGCGAGCTGCACTGCATCGGCGCCACGACGCTCGACGAATACCGCAAGTACATCGAGAAGGACGCCGCGCTGGAGCGGCGCTTCCAGAAGGTGCTGGTCGATGAGCCCAGCGTCGAGGCGACGATCGCCATCCTGCGCGGCCTGCAGGAGAAATATGAGCTGCACCACGGCGTGGAGATCACCGACCCGGCCATCGTCGCCGCGGCGGAGCTGTCGCACCGCTACATCACCGACCGCTTCCTGCCGGACAAGGCGATCGACCTGATCGACGAGGCCGCCGCGCGCATCAAGATGGAAATCGACTCCAAGCCCGAGGCGATGGATCGGCTGGAGCGGCGCCTGATCCAGCTCAAGATCGAGCGCGAGGCGGTGCGCAAGGAGACCGACGAGGCGTCGCGCAAGCGGCTGGAGCTGATCGAGGAGGAGATCGCCCGGCTGGAGCGCGAGTGCGCCGATCTGGAGGAGGTCTGGAAGGCCGAGAAGGCGCAGGTGCAGGGCTCGGCGCAGATCAAGGAGGAGATTGACCGCATCCGCTTCCAGATCGAGGAGCTCAAGCGCAAGGGCGACTTCAACAAGGTCGCCGAGCTGCAGTACGGCCGCCTGCCGGAGCTGGAGCGCCGGCTGCAGGAGGCGCAGGCGCGCGAGGCCGGCAAGGACGGCGCCAAGGGCTTCAAACTGCTGCGCACGCAGGTCGGCGCGGAGGAGATCGCCGAGGTGGTCTCGCGCGCCACCGGCATCCCGGTCAGCAAGCTGATGCAGGGCGAGCGCGACAAGCTGCTGCAGATGGAGGCGCGGCTGCACGAGCGCGTGGTCGGCCAGGACGAGGCGATCGCCGCCGTCTCCAATGCCATCCGCCGCGCCCGCGCGGGCCTGAGCGACCCGAACCGGCCGCTGGGCAGCTTCCTGTTCCTCGGTCCGACGGGGGTCGGCAAGACCGAGCTGTGCAAGGCGCTGGCGGCCTTCCTGTTCGACAGCGAGCAGCACATGATCCGCATCGACATGAGCGAGTTCATGGAGAAGCACTCGGTGAGCCGCCTGATTGGCGCGCCGCCGGGCTATGTCGGCTACGAGGAGGGCGGCTACCTGACCGAGGCGGTGCGGCGCAAGCCCTACAGCGTCGTGCTGCTCGACGAGGTCGAGAAGGCGCACCCGGACGTGTTCAACGTGCTGCTGCAGGTGCTGGACGACGGGCGGCTGACCGACGGCCAGGGCCGCACGGTGGACTTCAAGAACACCGTCATCGTGATGACCTCCAACATCGGTTCGCAGCGCATCCAGCAGCTGGCGCAGCGGGGCCACGACATGGAGGACATCAAGGACGCGGTGTGGGAGGAGCTCAAGGCGCACTTCCGCCCCGAATTCCTCAACCGCATCGACGAGACGGTGGTGTTCCATCCGCTCGGCAGCGAGCACATCAAGAACATCGCCCGCATCCAGCTGCGCACGCTGCAGGAGCGGCTGGCCAAGCTCGACCTGACGCTGACGTTCACCGACGCGGCGCTGGAGGAGCTGGCCAAGGTCGGCTACGACCCGGTGTTCGGCGCGCGGCCGCTGAAGCGCGCGATCCAGCAGCGCATCGAGAACCCGCTGTCCAAGCTGATCCTCGAAGGGCGCTTCCCGCCCAAGAGCGAGATCCCGGTGGACGTGGATCCGGTGCGCGCGCCGGGGCAGTTCCTGTTCGGGCACACGGTGCACTGAAAGCCGCGCGGGGCCGCTTGGCCCCGCGTGCGGGTTGCCCCAAGCCCCTGCCGGTCCGCCGGCGGGGGCTTTGGCTTTTGCAGGGGGCTCAGATGCCGTGATACTCCCGGTACCACCGCACGAACCGCGCCACGCCCTCGCGAAACGGCGTGCGCGGCGCGTAGCCGGTCAGGCGCTTGAGCAGCGTGCAGTCGGCCCAGGTGGCCGGCACATCCCCGGTCTGCATCGGAAGATAACGGCGCTGGGCGGGGCGGCCCACCTCGGCCTCGATCGCTTCGACGAAGTCCAAGAGGCGCACCTTGTCGGAGTTGCCGATGTTGACGACGCGCCACGGCGCGGCGGGGCTCAGGGTGTCGCCCTCCACCGCCTGCCAGCCGTGCGGCGGCGTGCGCGCATCCGGAGCCGGCGGCACCGCGTCGATCAGCAGCCGGATCGCGCGCACGAGGTCGTCCACGTAAGTGAAGTCGCGCCACATCTGGCCGTGGTTGTAGATGTCGATCGGCGTGCCCTCCAGAATCCCCCGGGTGAACTTGAAGAGGGCCATGTCCGGCCGGCCCCACGGGCCGTAGACGGTGAAGAAGCGGAACATCGTCGTCGGCACGCCGTGGATGTGCGCCCAGGCGTGGCTCATGGCCTCGTTGGCCTTCTTGGTGGCGGCATACAAGGTCAGTGGCCAGTCGGTCTTCTGCTGCTCGTCGAACGGCAGGGTGTCGTTGGCGCCATAGACGCTGCTGGTGGAGGCCATCAGCAGGTGGCGGGGTTTCAGCTCCCGGGCCGCCTCCAGCACGTGGAAGGTGCCAATCAGGTTGGCGTCCACGTAGGCGCGCGGGTTTTCCAGGCTGTAGCGCACGCCAGCCTGCGCGGCCAGGTGCACGATGACGTCGGGCTGCGCGGCGCGGGCGGCGGCCTGCAGTGCCGGCAGGTCCTCCAGCATCGCCTCGGTAGCCGTGAATCCGGGGTGTTCGCGCAGCAGCGCGTGGCGACGGTGCTTGAGCCGCACGTCGTAGTAGTCGGTCAGGCCGTCGAAGCCGTGCACAACGTGGCCTTCTTCCAGCAGCAGCCGCGCCAGGTGAAAGCCGATGAAGCCGGCGGTGCCGGTGATGAACACCCTCATGCGTCGCCCCCGAACAGGTCGCGCGTGTAGACGCGCTCGGCGACGTCGTCGAGGTCCGGGTGGTGGCGGTTGGCCAGGATCAGGTCGGCCTGCGCCTTGAAGGCCGCCAGGTCCTTCAGCACCGGCGAGCGGAAGAAGTCCTCGCCGTCGTAGGCCGGCTCGTAGACGATCACCGGCACGCCCTTGGCCTTGAGTCGCTTCATGACGCCCTGGATGGCCGAGGCGCGGAAGTTGTCCGAGCCCTGCTTCATGACGAGCCGGTAGATGCCGACCACCGGGGCGCACCCGCCAGGGGTGGACAGCGTCTGCAGCCGGCGCAGCACGTCGTCGGCGATGAAGTCCTTGCGCGTGGCGTTGGCCGAGACGATGGCGGCGATCAGGTTCTGGGGCACGTCGCGGTAGTTGGCCAGCAGCTGCTTGGTGTCCTTCGGCAGGCAGTAGCCGCCGTAGCCGAAGCTGGGATTGTTGTAGCCGGCGCCGATGCGCGGGTCCAGGCACACGCCGTCGATGATCTGGCGCGTGTCGAGCCCGTGCGTGGCGGCGTAGGTGTCCAGCTCGTTGAAGAACGCCACGCGCATGGCGAGATACGTGTTGGCGAACAGCTTGATCGCCTCGGCCTCGGTCGGGTCGGTCAGCAGCACCGGCACGCGCTCGGGCGCGCGGCAGCCCTGGCGCAGCAGGTCGGCGACGAGCTGGCCGCGCGGGCCGCGGTCGCCGACGACGATGCGGCTGGGGGCGAGGTTGTCCTCCAGCGCGCGGCCCTCGCGCAGGAATTCGGGCGAGAAGACGATGCGGTCGGTGCCGTGGTGCTGGCGCAGCCGCGCGGCGAAGCCCACCGGCACGGTGGACTTGATGACGAGCGTGCTGCCCGGGTGGGCGGCCAGCGCCTGCGCCGCCACCGCCTCGACGCTGGAGGTGTCGAACGCGTTGGTGACGGGGTCGTAGTCGGTGGGGGTGGCGATGACGACGACGTCGGCGCTGGCCAGCGCCTGCGCCGCATCGGTGGTGGCGGTGAGCTTCAGGTCGGCACGCTCGCGCAGCCACTCCTCAGCCAGCGCGTCGTGGACGGTGGGGCGGCGCGCCTGCAGCGCCGCCACGCGCCGCGGGTCGATGTCCAGCACCGTCACCGGCTGGTGCTGCGCCAGCAGCAGCGCGTTGGCCAGGCCGACGTAGCCGGCGCCGGCGACGGTGATGCGCACGGAGGCGGGGGAGGGGAGAGCGGAGGCGGACATGGAGCAAAAACAGAGGGGCGGGCCTGCGCCAGCGGCGACTGCCCACCACGGACGGCCGCGCCGGATCGAATGGGCGCCAAACGGGGTGCAGTATAGACTCCGGTGACTACAATGCGCCGAAGAGGGCGACGTGCCGGGCACCGCGCCGTCGCGTGGATTCCACCGTTTCACCCGATTGCGCCGCATGCCGATCGACAGCCGCTCCAGCATCCCCCCGTCCCCGCACCCTGGCGAGGCCGCGCCCGACATTTCCGTGGTGATCCCCGTCTATCACGAGCGGGAGAATCTGCACGACCTGGTGGCCCGGGTGGGGGAGGCTCTGGAGGCCACCCGCTGGTCGTTCGAGCTGATTTGCGTGGACGACGGCTCGCGCGACGGCAGCCAGCAGATCCTCGCCGAACTGGCTGCCGACCGCCCATGGCTGCGGCCCGTGGCCCTGGCGCGCAACTATGGCCAGTCGACGGCGCTGCAAGCCGGTTTCGAGCGCGCGCGCGGGCGCTATATCGTCACGCTGGATGGCGATCTGCAGAACGATCCGCTGGACATTCCGGCGATGATCGAACGCCTGGAGACCGATCCCTCCGTGGACATGATCTCGGGCTGGCGCCACCAGCGCCAGGACAAGGCGCTGTCGCGGCGCCTGCCGTCGGTGCTGGCCAACCGGCTGATCTCGTGGGCGACGGATGTGCGCCTGCACGACTATGGCTGCGCGCTGAAGGCTTACCGGCGCGAGATCATCGAGCGCATTCACCTGTATGGCGAGTTGCACCGTTTCATCCCGTCCCTGGCCCGGGAGGTGGGTGCCCGCATCGAGGAGATGCCGGTGCGCCACCATGCGCGCACGCGGGGGCAGTCCAAATACGGCATCGACCGCACCTTCCGCGTCATTTTGGATTTGGTGCTGATCGTGTTCTTCCTGCGCTACCGGCAGCGGCCGCTGCACGCGTTTGGCGGGCTGGGGTTGTGGCTGTTGACGCCGGGGCTGCTGATTCTGCTCTATCTGTTTGCGGTCAAGCTCAGCGGCGAGGACATCGGCGCGCGGCCGCTGTTGATGGTGGGGGTGATGGCGGTCCTCATGGGGGCGCAACTCATCGTCGCGGGCCTGACCGGGGAGTTGCTGATCCGCGTCTATCACGAGGGCTCCGGGCGGCCGCAGTACCACACGCGCGATCTGCCCGAGCCGGCCGCCAGCGGCCGTCACGCATGACCGGCGTGACGCCCGCCAACCCGGCGCCGCGCGGGCGACGGCTGTGGCGCGTGGCGGTTGCGCTCGCGCTGCTCGGGGCCATTCTGGCCTGGGTGCAGCCCGATCGGGTGTTGTCGATTCTGGCCCGGGCGGACCCCGGCTGGGTGCTGGCGGGCTTGCTGAGCAGCACGCTGGGCAATCTGGCGTCGGCCTGGCGTTGGCGCGATCTGGCGGCGTGGCTGGGGCACCCGGCCCCGCTGTCGTGGATCGTGCCGGTGTATTTCCGGGGAGTGGCGGCCAATGTCGTGCTGCCAGGGGCGGTGGTGGGCGGCGACATGCTGCGGGCCTGGGGCCTGCACCGGCGCGGCATGCCCGTGCTGGAGGCGAGCGTGTCCGTGGTGCTGGACCGCGTGAGCGGTCTGTGGGGGCTGCTGATCCTGGGCGTCCTGGCTCTGGGCGCGGGGTTGTGGTGGGCGCCCGCGACGGGCTGGCTGCCGGCCGTTCAGCGGCTGGGGGTGGGGTCGGCAGAGGGGCTGGCCCTGCTGGCCGTCGGCGCGGCGGCCGGAATGGCGGTTTTGCCGTATGCCGCCCTGCGCGTGACGCCCCGGTGGTTGGCGGGCTGGGCGCTGCTGCAGCGGCCAGCGTTGCGGTGGTGGCACCGGCTGGCGACTCACCAGCCAGGCCAGCACTGCGCGCGTCAGATCGCGGGATCGTTGGTCGTGCAGACCGCGTCGGTGACGGCCCTGTACTGTGGCGCGCGAGCCATCGGCGCCCCGCTGCCCTGGGAGGCGCTGGCCGTGGCCGCCGTCCCCATCTTCGTCTTGGCCACGGTGCCCGTGGGGTTTGGCGGCTGGGGCACGCGGGAGGCGGCGGCCATTGCTGCCTTGGCCCCGTTGGGGTACGACGCCTCGTCTGCCGTGGCAGTGTCGGTGCTGTACGGCCTGTATCCCTTGGCCCATTCCGCCCTGGCGCTGTGGCCGGTGCCGCAGGTGGACCAGGCCCCCCCGCAACGCGGGGATTGACCCCCGCGGCGGCGGGTCAGGGGCCTTATTGCACCTTGGCCTTGCTGCGCAGCGATTCCTGGAACTCGGCCAGGCGCTGCTGCTGCAGTTGCTGCTGGAGCTGCGGCTTGATGTCGTCCAGCGGGGGCAGTTGCGCCTTGCGCACGTCATCGACGCGGATCACGTGCCAGCCAAACGGCGTCTTGACCGGGGTCGAGGTCGTCTCGCCCTTGCCCAGCTTGACCATGGCTTGCGAGAACTCCGGCACGAACACGTCCGGCGTGGCCCAATCGAGATCCCCGCCGTTGGCGCCGGAGCCCGGATCCTTGGAGCGTTGCTTGGCCAGCTCCTCGAAGCGCGCGCCCTTGGCCAGCTCCGCGATGATGGCTTTGGCCTCGTCCTCGCTGGCGACCAGGATGTGTCGCGCCCGGTATTCCTGTCCGCTGGTGGCGTTGAGGCGGTCGTATTCGGCCTTCAGGTCGGCGTCCGTCACGGGGTGGCGACGCTGATGGTCGGCGAACAGTTCGCGAATCAGAATGGTCTGCGTGGCCAGTTCGAGCTGGGCCTTGACCTCGGGCGAGCTGCGCAGGCCGCGCTTGTCGGCCTCTTGCACGAAGATTTCGCGCAGGATGGCTTCTTCGCGCAACTGCTGGCGCACGGCATCGTCCACCGGGCGGCCCGAGCGGGCCATTTGCTGTTCGAGCGCCTTGAGCCGCGCCATGGGCACGGGCTTGCCGTTGACGATGGCGACATTCTGGGCCAGGGCCGGCATGGCCAGCCCGGCCGCCAGGCACGTGGCGACGGCCACGCGCGACAACACGTTGTTCATGGGAGGAGTGTCCGAGAGAGGGAAGGTCGGAAAGAAAAAACCGGCGTCGCGGCGATGACCATCAATCGCGCAGCACCTCGATGGCCAGCGCGTGCAGCCCGGCCGCGAATGCGGGCTGCAGTGCATCATACACAAGCCGGTGGGCGGCCACCCGGTTCAACCCGGCCAGGGCCGGGGCCGCGATGCGCACCCGAAAATGCGTGCCATGGCCCTGGCCGTTGGCCCCCGCGTGGCCGGCATGCGCCGCGCTCTCGTCGATGACCTCCAGGCGCGTGGGGGCGAGGGCCGCGCGCAGGGCCTGCTCCAGTCCGTCGGCGGTGGGCCAGGGGTGGGGGATGGTCATGCGGGGTCATCCTTGAGGTGGCGGGCGACGTACAGGCCCTGTCCAACCAGGAACAGCACCGGGAACACATAGCCCCAGAGCTTGAAGTCCACCCACGCGTCGGTGGAAAAATAGGCCGCCACGCAGGCATTCAGTGCCGCCATGAACGCGCAGTAGCCAATCCAGGCCACCGCAAGGCGCGACCACACCGGCGCCGGCAGCTTGAGCTGGCTGCCCAGCAGCACCTGCAGGATGTTTTTCTTCCAGCCCCACAGGGCCGCTGCCAACGCCAGCGCCATTGCACCGTAAAGCACGGTCGGCTTCCATTTGATGAAGCGCTCGTCCTGCAGCGTCAGGGTCAGCGCGCCAAACACCAGCACCAGCAGCAGGGTGACCTTCTGCACGGTTTGCAGGCGGCGGTCGATGGCGTAGATCAGGCCCATCTGCACCACCGTGGCGGCCATCAGCACGGCGGTGGCCGCGTAGATGCCGTGCCACTTGTAGGCGACGAAGAAGAGCGCGATCGGAAAAAAGTCGATCAGCAAACGCATGGACAGGGATTATCGCGGCTGACGGGCGGGCGGCGTCGGGTCACAGCGGCTGCCATTGCAGCGCGGCCGAGTTCATGCAGAAGCGCAGGCCCGTCGGCGGGGGCCCGTCGTCGAACACATGGCCGAGGTGGGCGCCGCAGCCGGCGCACAGCGTTTCGGTGCGGACCATGTCGTGGCTGCGGTCCAGCCGTTCCACGATGGCGCCCGGGCGTGCCCGCCAGAAGCTGGGCCAGCCGCAGCCGGCGTCGAATTTGGTGTCGCTGTCGAACAGGTGGGTGCCGCAAGCGATGCAGTGGTAGCGGCCGGGTTGCCACCAGGTCTCGTAGCGGCCGCTGAAGGGGCGCTCCGTCGCGGCGCGGCGCGTCACCTCGAAGGCCAGCGGCTCGGCCTCGCCGCGGTCGATCTTGGCGCGCAGCACCTCGCGCCACTCGTCGTCGGTCTTTGCCAGCGGGTATGCCATGGTCGTGGGTCAGGAGGAGCAACTGATGCACAGCCGGCTGGCCCATTCGGGCGGAAAGTCGGTCAGCGCGGGGTGGGCGGGATCGGCGTCGGGGTGGAGCAGGGCGTCGAGCAGTTCGGCGACCCCGCTCGGGTCGCCCGCCTGCGCGCGCTCGATGGCCAGCTGGGCCAGGTGGTTGCGCAGCACCACCCGCGGGTTGGCCTGGCGCATGCGCTGCAGGGCGGCGTCGCGCCCGTCGATCTGGGCGCGGGTCCGCCATTCGGCGGCCCAGGCGTCGAAGGCATCGCGCTGCAGGAACAGGTCGCGCACCGGGCCGAGCGCGCCGGTGGCTGCCCGGGCCTCGTGGGCCAATGCGCCCTCGGCCACGGCGTCGGTCAGGCGCCGCCAGAAGATGGGGTAGTCCACCCGGTCGGCCTCCATCAGGCGCAGCAGCGCCTCCACCCGCTCGGCGTCGCCCTCCTGTGGCGCACCCAGGCCGAGCTTGGCGTTCATGCGCCGGTGCAGTGCGTTCAGGAAGGTTCCCCGGTAAGGTGTGAGCGCCGCCAGCGCCTGCTCGGTGTCGTCGAGCAGGGGCACCAGCGCCTGCGCCAGACAATGCAGATTCCAGTAGGCCACCTGCGGCTGGCGTGCGTAGGCGTAGCGCCCGCCGTGATCCGAATGGTTGCAGATGTGCCGCGAATCAAACGCATCCAGAAACTGGTACGGGCCGTAGTCCAGCGTCAGTCCCAGGATGCTCATGTTGTCGGTGTTCATCACCCCGTGGCAAAAACCGACGGCCTGCCACGCGGCCAGCAGTGTCGCGGTGCGGCGCACCACCGCTTCCAGCAGTCGGGCATACGGGTTGGCGCAGCCCTCGGTCGCCCAGGGCAGGGACGGGCCGTCCAGGGTGGGGTCGTGCCACGGTGCCGTGTCCGCAGGGCCCTCGGGTTGGCGGCAGCCGGGGTAAAAGTGGTCGATGACGAAGTCGGCCAGCGCCCGCAGTCCGGCCTCGTCCCGCAGACTGGCGAAGTGCTCGAAATGCCCGAACCGCACGAAGCTTGGTGCGAGGCGGGTCACGACGGCCGCGGTCTCGACCGTCTCCCGCCACACCGGGGCGGGCGAGCCGGTCACGCACAGCGCGCGCGTGGTCGGGATGCCCAGGGCGTGCATGGCCTCCGACGCCAAAAACTCCCGGATCGAGCTGCGCAGCACCGCGCGGCCGTCGCCCATGCGCGAGTAGGGCGTGCGGCCGCTGCCTTTGAGCTGAACCTCCCACACGCCGTCGGGCCCCGCCCGATCCCCGAGCAGCAGCGCCCGCCCGTCGCCGAGTTGGCCGGCCCAGACGCCAAACTGGTGTCCGCTGTAGACCGTGGCCACGGGCACGGCCCCGGGCAGCAGGCCGTTGCCGCTGAGCGCGTGCAGATGGCGTTCGTCGGTCCAGCCCTGGGGCAGGCCCAGCGCACGCGCGGCCGGGGCGCTGACGCCGACCCAGGCCGGTGCCGGCAAAGGCTGCGGCGCGACGGCTTGGCAGTAGGCTGGCCCCAGGGCGGCAAAGCGCGCCGGCTGCAGTGTGAGCGCGGGGACATCGGCATCCATGGCGCGATTGTCCCGCCCGGCGGGCAACCTTGCCCGCAGCGGGGCCTCAGCCGCGGTCGTTCAGCAGCGTCTCCAACGCTTCGGGCTGCAGCACGTCGACGCGGCTGAACTCCAGCGAAATCCAGCCGTTCGCCTCGAATGCCTTGAGCACCCGGTTGGTGGTCTGCCGCGACAGGCCGGCGAGGTGGCCCAGATCCTCTTGCGACAGGGTGATTTTGCGCACGCCCGAGCCGCAAAACATGGTCAGGTACTGCGCCACGCGCTCCTCGGGCGAGCGCAGCCGGCCGGCTTCGATGGCGGTCATGGCCTGCCCCAGCCGCAGGTTCAGGCGTTGGATGAGGTGGTGGTTGAACGGCAGGCTGGTGCGGTAGAGCGTCTGAAAATGGGGCAGCGGCAGCCCGATCAGGGTGGTGTCGCGCAGTGCCACCACGTCGTAGCGCCACAGACCGCCGTTGAGCACCGTGCCCTCGCCAAACCAGTCGCCCGCGAGCACACCCAGAAAGGCCGATACGCGGCCGTCGGGGCCCTCGGTCTGCAATTTGGCCATGCCCGACAGCACCGCCCACCAGGCATCCACCGGCGTGCCCCGGCGGATCAGCAGCTCGCCCCGGCCAGCCCGCTGCATGAGCATGGCGTCGATCAACGTTTGCCGCATGCCGCCGTCCAGCGACGCAAACCACGGCTGCTGGGACAGAAATACGCGGGCGGGACTGCGGGCGTCGAGGGTCATGGCGGGCAGCGGTTGAGGGTTCGCCTGCGCATCGAAAGCTGTCGAAGAGGCGACAAATCGCGCGCCCTCCGCGGGTTTGTCAGGATGACGGGGGCGAGGCGACCTTGCAATAGTCGTAAGCTTAACGGAGCCGGTGCCGATTTCGGTGCCGCTCCAAACCACCCCCTACCACGAGGAGAGCCTTCCATGCTGGGCTTGATGCAAGACCGCCCCTTGCTCATTTCTGACCTGATCGAACACGCCGCGCGCCACCATGGCGACGTCGAGATCGTCTCGCGCCGCGTCGAGGGCGACATCCACCGCACCACCTATGGCGAGGCCGCCGGACGTGCCCGCCAACTCGCGCGTGCGCTGGACGCGATGGACATCGGCCTGGGCGAGCGGGTGGCCACCCTGGCCTGGAACGGCTATCGCCACTTCGAGATGTACTTTGGCGTCAGCGGCTCCGGCCGCGTGCTGCACACCATCAACCCGCGCCTGCTGCCCGAGCAGATCGCCTGGATCGTCAACCACGCCGAGGACCGCGTCCTGGCGTTCGACATGACGTTCTGGCCCATCGTCAAGGGCATCCACGACAAATGTCCGACCGTCCAGCGCTGGGTGGCGCTGTGCGACGACGCGCACCTGGCGCGGCTGACGGCCGACGGCACGGTGCCCAATCTGGTGAGCTACGAGTCCTGGATCGGCGCCCATCCGGCCACCTACGACTGGCCGCGCTTTTCCGACGATACGGCAAGCAGCATGTGCTACACGAGCGGCACCACCGGGCACCCGAAGGCGGCGCTCTACAGCCACAAGTCCACCATCCTGCACGCCTACGCCGCGGCGCTGCCGGACGTGATGTGCCTGAGCGCGCGCGACGCCGTGTTGCCCGTGGTGCCGATGTTCCACGTCAATGCCTGGGGCCTCCCGTATTCGGCGGCGGCCATCGGGTGCAAGCTGGTGTTCCCCGGCGGGCAGCTCGACGGCAAATCGGTCTATGAACTGTTGGAGTCCGAGCGGGTGACGTTTGCCGCCGGCGTGCCGACCGTCTGGCAGATGCTGCTGGCCCACATGGGGGCGAATGGGTTGCGCTTGCCGGCGCTCAAGCGCACGGTCATCGGTGGCTCGGCCTGCCCGCCGGCGATGATCACCGCCTTCCGCGAGCAGTACGGGGTGGAGGTGCTGCACGCTTGGGGCATGACGGAGTTGAGCCCGCTGGGCACGCTGTGCACGCTGAAGAACAAGCACCTGGCGCTGCCCGAGGAAGAGCAGATGAAAATCCGCCTCAAGCAGGGGCGGGCGATCTTTGGCATCGACATGAAGATCGTCGATGCGGACGGGCGCGAATTGCCGTGGGACGGCGTGACCCAGGGCGAACTGATGGTGCGCGGCCCCTGGGTGGTCCGCGACTACTACCGCAGCGACAAACCGAGCCCGCTGGTGGACGGGTGGTTTCCGACCGGCGACGTGGCCACCATCGACGCCGACGGGTATATGCAGATCACCGACCGCAGCAAGGACGTCATCAAGTCGGGCGGCGAGTGGATCAGCTCGATCGACGTCGAAAACATCGCCATGGCCCACCCGGCGATCCTGATGGCGGCCTGCATCGGCGTCAAACACCCGGCGGTGTCAACCACCAAGTGCAACGGTGGAATCACTGAAGGGAGTGGCTGGCTTGGGTGGCCTTCTGCAGCATGGCCTGGTAGACCGCGATCGGAGGGTAGAAGCCGTGGATGGCGCGCGGGCGGT
>NZ_VJOO01000040.1 GCF_007556755.1 Tepidimonas fonticaldi
TCGGCATCAGTTCGTATCTGAAGGCTTGCAGACGTTGCATGGGCGAAATGATACGCTTGGCCTATGGGACGCCTACGGCGTCCGCGCTATCCTTCCCCGGCCTGAAGGCCGAGGCTTGCCGCGCACCAGGTCAACCGCTGTCGCGCCCGTAGCCATCCAGAGCCGCGGCGCACACCCGTGCGCGCCCTTGATGCTTGGCCTCGTACAGCTGCGCGTCGGCCAGCCCGAGCAGCAGCGCCGGCTGCCAGCCCGGCTGCGCCGGCCCGGCGCGCGTCGCCACCCCAAAGCTGGCCGTCAGCACCCCACCGGGGGTGCCGTGGCGGTGCGGGATGGCCATGGCGCGCACGGCCTCCAGCAGTTGCACGGCCAACCGCTGCGCATCGTCCAGTCCGGTGTCGGGCAGCAGACAGGCGAACTCCTCGCCGCCGTAACGCGCCACCAGGTCGGTGCTGCGGCGCACGTGCTCGCGCAGGCAGCCGGCCACGCGCCGCAGCGCGTCGTCGCCGGCCGGGTGGCCGTAGTGGTCGTTGTAGGCCTTGAAGTGGTCGACGTCCACCAGGATCAGGCTCAGCGCGCTGCCGTGGCGCTGCGCGCGCGACCACTCGATGGCCAGCCGCTCGTCGAACTGGCGCCGGTTGGCCACGCCGGTCAGGCCGTCGACGAAGGCCAGCGCGCGCAGCAGGTCGGACTGGAACTTCAGCGTCAGGTGCGTGCGCACGCGCGCGCGCACGACGCTGGGGTTGACCGGCTTGGGGATGAAGTCGACCGCGCCGGCTTCCAGGCAGCGCGTCTCGATGTCCTCGCCGCCGTGCGCGGTGACGAAGATCACCGGGATGTCGGCGGTGTCGCGCTCGGCGCGCAGCGCGCGCAGCACCGCAAAGCCGTCGAGCCCCGGCATCACCACGTCCAGCAGGATCAGGTCCGGCAACTGCTCGTGGGCGACCCTGAGCGCCTGCTCGCCGCCGGTGGCCATGAACAGCTGGTGCTCGGCCGACAGCGTGCGGTACAGCACCTGCAGGTGCACCGGCTGGTCGTCCACCAGCAGCAGGCGCGGCTTGCGCGCCTGCCACGCCGGGGCGGCGGCATCAAGCGGCAGCATCGGCCCCCCCCGCCTGCGCGGCCCGCAGCAGGGCCTGCCCCGCCGCCTGCGCCGCCTCGAAGTCCATCGCCTCCATCGCGCGGTGCAGCGCGGCCCAGCGCTCGTCCTGCGCCACGGCCGGCTCGGCCAGCAGCGCGTCGTGCACCTCCAGCGCCTCCATGTCGCTGGCGGCCAGCAGGTCCTGCAGGCGCTGCAGCGTCTCGCGCCAGCGCGCCGGGTCGGCGTCGGCCGCCGCCTGCGGGCCGGCCTCTTCGGGCGGGACCTCCACCAGACCGCGTGCCTGCAGCTCGGCCAGCACGCGGCACAGGGCCTGTTCGCTGCACTCCAGTTCCTCGGCCAGCGCCGGCCACCACGGCGGCAGCGGCGCCCGCGCCGCGGCGGGATCGCCCAATTGCGCCTTGACGGTGCGCTCGGCCTCGGCGGCGCGCTCGGCCAGCCGCACCGCGCCCACCGTGCCGGCGGTGCCCTTGAGCGTGTGCAACAGCGCAGCCAGCCGCTCATCGGCGCCGGCGTCCAGCTGCGCCTGCAGCTGCGCCTGCGTGTGCACCAGCCCCTGCACGAAGCCGCGCACGATGCGCGCATACAGCGCCGGGTCGTCGCCCAGGCGCGCCAGCGCCGCCGGCACGTCCACGCGCTCGGCCTCGGGCCACGGCGCCGTCAACGCCGCCTGCACGGAAGGCGGCCGCGCTGACGGCGGCTCGGCAGCAGCCTCGGCCGCCGCTGTCTCGGGGCGCACCGCGTTCGGCGCCCAATGCAGCAGCACGCGCACCAACTGGTCGATCGCAAACGGCTTGCCGACGTGGTCGTTCATGCCCGCGGCCAGACACGCCTCGCGGTCGCTGGCCATGGCGTTGGCGGTCATCGCCACGATCGGCAACGACTGCAGACCCAGCTGGTGGCGGATGGCCTGCGTGGCCTGCAGCCCATCCATCACCGGCATCTGCATGTCCATCAACACCACGTCCCAACCGTCGGGGCGTTGGCGCAGCAGGTCCAGCGCCTGCTGGCCGTGCTCGGCCAGCGTCACTTCGGCGCCTTCGCGCTTGAGCAGGTCGCGCGCCACCTGCTGGTTGATGGGATTGTCCTCCACCACCAGGATGCGCATGCCGCTCAGGCGGCTCGCGCTGGGCGCCGGGGCAGCCACCGGGGTCTGCCCGTACGCGGCGGCGCGCGCCGTGCGCACCGCCTCCAGCAGCATCGACGCGCTGACCGGCTTGACCAGAAAGCCATCCAGCGCCGCCTGGCGCTCGGCAGGCACCTGCGCCAGCACCTCGCGGCCGCTGGCGGTGACCATGACGATGGCGGCGCGCCGCTCGGGCGGCACGTCCTGGCGCAGCGCCAACGCCAGCGCCAAGCCGTCCATGCCCGGCAGCGACCAGTCGACGAAGACGGCATCGAACGGCTGCGCGGCCGAGCGCACCCGCTGCAGCGCCGCCTCCGCATCGGCCACGGCGGCACAGCTCCAGCCCAGTTGCTGCAATGCCTGGCACAGCAGCTCGCGCGCCAGCGGATGGTCGTCCACCACCAGGCAGCGCAGCGCCGCCAGTTCCCGCGGAATGGCTTCGGCGGACAGCGCCGCGGGCACGTCGCGCGCCACGGGCAGCTCGATCTCGAACGCAAACGTGCTGCCCTGCCCCGGGGTGCTGTCCACGGTGATGGCGCCACCCATCATCTGCACCAGCCGCTGGCTGATGGCCAGCCCCAGCCCCGTGCCGCCGAAGCGCCGCGTGGTGGAGCTTTCCGCCTGCGTGAAGGCCGAAAACAGCCGCGCCTGCGCCTCGGGGGCAATGCCGATGCCGGTGTCGATGACCGCCAGCCGCAGCCGCACGCGCTCGGCTCCGTCCGGTTCGACGTGGCGCGCCAGCAGCCGCGCCTGCAGCGTGACGCTGCCGGCGGCGGTGAACTTGATGGCGTTGCCTGCCAGGTTGATGAGCACCTGCTGCAGCCGCATCGCATCGCCCACCAGCACGCGCGGGATCGCCGCATCCAGGTCGAACAGCAGCTCCAGCCGCTTGCCCTTGAGGCTGGCGGCCATGATGGTGGCCAGATCCCGCCAGAGCCGGTCCACGACGAACGGCTCGGGGTCCAGTTCGAGCTTGCCTGCCTCGATCTTGGAAAAGTCCAGGATGTCGTTGATGATGCCCAGCAGCGACTTGGCCGCCGACTCGGCTTTTTCCGCGTAGTCGCGCTGGCGCGCATCCAGCGCCGTGCCCAGCAACAGCTGCAGCATGCCCAGCACCGCGTTCATCGGCGTGCGGATCTCGTGGCTCATGTTGGCCACGAACTGGCTCTTGGCGTGGCTGGCCTCCTCGGCGGCGCGGCGGGCGTTTTCGATCTCGGTGACGTCGTAGCGCAGGCCGACGTGCAACCCGCCGGACGTCAACCGCTCGACGATGCGCAGCGCCTGCCCGTCGGGGCGGTGCACGATGCGGTCGGTGGTGCCCGCGCGGAAATCCGCCAGCCGCTTTTCGAGCCACGCCTCGGGGTCCTCGCCGCGCAGGTCGATGCTGCGCCGCTGCACGCCCGTGCGGATGAAGGTTTCGAACGTCACGCCGGGCTTGAGCACGTCGGCCAGCTGCTGGTGCAGCTGGTAGAAGCGGTCGTTGGCCCAGACCAGCCGCTCCTGCGCGTCGAACACCGACACCGCCGCGCCCACCGCCTCCAGCGCGCTGACCAGCAGCTCGCGGTTGGCTTCGGCCTCGGCGCGCGCGCGCTCCAGCTCGGTGATGTCGATGCGAAAACCCACCACGTAGCCATCGGGCGTGCGCCGCTCGATGACGCGCAGCACGCGACCGTTGCCCAGGTGCTGGATGAAGTCCTCGTTGGCGGCGCGGTGGCGCGCCATGCGCTCGGCCACCCAGGCGTCGACGCGACCGACGGCCTCGGCGTACTCGCCGCGCTCGGCACCGTAGCGGATGATCTCCTCGAAGGTGCGCCCGGGCTCCATCAGCGGCGCGGCGATCGAGTAGAGCTCGCGGTAGCGCTCGTTGCAAAACACCAGCCGGTCCTGCGGGTCGAACAGCGCAAAGCCCTCGCCAATGGTCTCGATGGCGCTGCGCAGCAGTTGCTCGGCGCGCGCGGCGTTTTCCTCGGCGGCTTTGACGTCGGTGATGTCCAGGTTGGTGCAATAAATGCGCGTGGCGCGCCCCTCGGCGTCGCGCTCGAAGGCCTGACCGCGCGTGCGCACCCACAGCCAGCGCCCATCCAGGTGGCGCATGCGCAGCGTGTATTCGAAGGCGTCGCTCAGGCCCTCGACGTGCGCGTGCAGCCCGAGCATCACGCCGGGCAAATCCTCCGGGTGCACATGCTCGGCCCAGGTCGCCATGCCGATGCGCAACGGCGCCGGCTCGGGGCGGCCCAGCATGCGCAGCCAGCGCTCGTCCACCTCGACCTCGCCGGTGGCGGGATCCAGCACCCAGGTGCCGGCGCCGGTGGCGCGCAGGATGTTGTCGAGGCGCTGCTGCTGCGTGCGCAGGGCGGCTTCGGCCTGCTTGCGCGGGGTGATGTCGAAGCGGATCGACAGGAAGCGCTCGATGCGGCCCTGCGCGTCGAACAGCGGCGCCACGATGCTGTCGACCCAGTACAGCCGGCCGTCTTTGGCGCGGTTGCAGATCTCGCCGCGCCACGCGCGCCCGCTGCCGATGGTGCCCCAAAAGTCGGCCCAGAACGCCGCATCGTGGTGGCCGGAGTTGATGATGTTGTGCGGCGCACCGATCAGCTCGTCGCGCGTGTAGCCGCTGATGGCGCAGAAAGCCTCGTTGGCATCGACGATGGTGCCGTCGGGTGCGGCCTGGCTGACGATGGTGTGCTGGCGCACGGTGTTCATCAGCGTCTCGGCCTCGGCCAGGGCGATCTGCAGCCGCTCCTGCGTGCGCACGCGCTCGGTGATGTCGATCTCCACCGCCATGAAGCCGGTGCACGCCCCGGCCTCGTCGTGCAGCGGCACGAGTTCGATCGACACCCAGTAATCGCGCCCGTCCTTGCTGCGGTTGAGGATGTCGACCTGGCAGCCCTGGCCGCGGCGCACCGCCTCGCGCAGCACGGCCACCGCCTGCGGGTCGGTGGCCGGCGTCTGCAGCAGCCGCCCGGGGATCTGGCCGATCAGCTCGTCGCGCGTGTAACCGGTCAGCTGCTCGCAGGCCGCGTTGACCCAGGTGATGCGCCCCGCGCGGTCGGTGAAGATGATGGCGTTGTGCATGTGACGCGCCACCAGCGACAGGCGATCGACGTCCGACTCCAGCGCCCGCAGCCGCTCGCGCTCGGCGCGGCGCAGCCGGAATACCGCCGTCGTGGCCCAGCCCGCCAGCAGCGCGACCGGCAGCGACCCCACGGCGATGATCAGGGCGGCCACCGGCTCCCACTGGCGCTGCAGCGCCGGCGTGCTGCGCACGAACAGGTCGTAGCGGCGCTGGCCCAGTTCGACCTGGCGGTGAGCGCCCGCCCAGGCGCTGCCGCGCCAATCCCGCCCTGCGGCCAGCAAGGCACCCCCGCCATGCTGGTCGTTGTCGATCAGCAGGACCCCTTTATCGCCCGGGCCGGTATCGGACGGGATGGTCTGCCCCGGCGGGGTCTGCGCCGCGGTACGCGAAGCGGCCGCATCGACCCAGTGCCAGTCGTAGAGCGGACCGCTCAGGCCCGCCTCGCGCGCCAGCTCTGCCGCCGGCACGCCCATGGCGACAAAGCCCACCAGGTCGGCCGCGCGCTGCGCCGCGCCGGCCGGCGTCCAGCCGCCCCGGTACACCGGCAACAGGAACAGCAGTCCGTATTCGTTCCGATCGGTGTTGGCCAAGCGCAGCGGCGCGGTCACGGCCAGGTTGCCGGTAGACGCCGCCTGCTGCATCGCCTGCCAGCGCACGGGGTCGGACCCCAGCTCCAGCCCGATCAAGTGCTCCTGGCCAGACGGCTCGATCCAGTCGATGATGTAGCGGTCGCCCTCGGCCTGCGGCAGTGGGCGCAGGGGGCGGTAGCGCACGTCCACCGGCAAACCGCGACGGCGCGACTGCTCCAGCCAGTCGGCCACCCGGTCGGCTGGGACGCGGCGCACGAAGGCCAGCCCGGTGGTGGCGGCGTAACGCTCGGGCAGCTCCAACGGCCCCACGTAGGCGCGCGCCTCGCGCCAATCGGCGCCCGGGTGCGCATGCAACCATCCTCGCACCCCCAGCAGCAGGCCTTCGTAGCGGTCGAATGCGCTGCTCAACTGGCGCTGCGCATTGTCCAATTGGCGCTCCAGATGCGCCTGCAAATCGCGGTGCGCGCGCTGCTCCAGCCAGGCCGCCACCCCCAGCCCCAAGGCCAGCACGGCCAGCGCCACGAGCAGCGCAGCCCAACCTGCCCCTGCGCTGGCCAGCGGCGACCCGTGGCGCCCGTCCGTGGCATGCGGCGCGGCCATCCCCTTACCCCTTCAGCCCAGCACGCGCTGCAGCTCGTCCCGCAGCCGCTCGGCGTCCAGCGGCTTGGCCACGTAACCATCGGCACCCGCATCCAGCATGCGGCGGCGGTCTTCGGGCAGGTCGTAGGCGGTCACCATGATGACCGGCGTGCGGCGGCGGCCCGAGCGCTCCCACGCCCGCAGCTCGGCCAGCGCTTCCAGGCCGCCCATGTCGGGCATCGTGACGTCGAACAGCGCCACGTCGAAGGCTTGGGCCCGCAGCGCCTCCAGCGCCTTGCGTCCGTCCGGGACCAGCACCCCGCTGTGCCCCATCTCGCGCAGAATGCGCGTGGCCAAACGCAGGTTGAGCGGATTGTCGTCGGCCACCAGCACGCGCAGCGGCCGCATGGAGGAAGCGGTTGCGGTCATAGCGAATGATTGTGCCTGCATTCCCCCGGGCGGCAAGCCCGTCGTGCCCCAGGTGGGGGCAAATTCGAACTTTTTCGGGGCATCGGTTTCACAAACACCACAGTCCCGGGCGCGGTGTGCGCATGCGGACTGTGGTCCAATCCCGTTTGATGCCGTCCCGAGGATTTTTGCGCATGACCCCCCGTATCCGTCCCTGGCTGCTGGCTACGCCCCTGCTCGCTGCGGTGGGGGGGCTGGGCCTGGCCGGCTGCGCGCCCGCCGAGCGCGCGCCCGAGTCCACCTTCCGCCTGCTGGACGGCAGCACCCTGACCAGCGCCGATCTGCGCGGCAAAGTGTTGCTGGTCAACTTCTGGGCCACCACCTGCGTCAGCTGCGTCAAGGAAATGCCGCAGCTCATCGAGACACACCGGCGCTTTGCCGCGCGCGGCTTCGAGACGGTCGCGGTGGCGATGAGCTACGACCCGCCCGAATGGGTGGCCAACTTTGTCCGGACACGGCAGTTGCCGTTCAAGGTGGCGCTCGACAGCGACGGCACGCTGGCACGCCACTGGGGCGAGGTCAAACTGACACCCACCACGTATATCGTGGACCGGCAAGGGCGCATCGTCAAACGCTACGTCGGTGAGCCGGATTTTGCGGCGCTGGCCCAGCTGCTGGACAAGCTGCTCGCCGAGGGTTGAGGGCCGAGCAGCCGCCCCAGGATGCCGCGGGGCGGCGCGTGCCACCCCGCGGTAGACAGATCATTCGCGGTACGCGTCGTGGCAGGCCTTGCAGGTGGCCGCCGCATCGCCAAACGACTTTTTCACCGCATCCAGGCTGCCCGTGCGGGTGGCGGCTTCCAGGTCGGCGATCGCCTTGACCATCTTGTCGGCACCCGCGCGCACCTTGTCCATCTCCATCCATGCCTCGGGCTTGGTGCGGCTCTTGATCTTCTCGGTGTCGGGCGTGAAGCCGGCCCACGGCAGCTTGGACATCGTCGCAACGATGGCCGCATTTTCTTGCGCCACCTTGGCATCGAAGGGCACGCGCCCTTGCGCCATCGCGCCGATGCGGCTGAAATGCGCGCCCAGCACAGTGAACGCCGACTGGCGGTATTTGACGGCGTCCTCCGGCTTTTGGAACTGCGCATGGGCAGCACCACTGAGGAGCACGGCCGCCGCAGCGGCGAGGATGCGAATCTTCATGAAAAAAACCTCCAACGGATCAGCAGGAACTCCAGTGTATGCTGATGTTCAAGCATTTGCTGTGACATTGCCACGCCTAGGGATTTCCCCATGACCTCTGCCCCCCACCCCAATACCGACCACATCCCCGTGCGGGTCTGGGATTTGCCGACCCGGTTGTTTCACTGGCTGCTGGTCGCGGCCGTGGTGGGCCTGGTCATCACCGGCAACCTGGGGGGCAACTGGATGACCTGGCACCAACGACTGGGCTATGCGGTGCTGGCGCTGCTGGGGTTTCGCCTGCTGTGGGGGCTGGTCGGCGGTCGCTGGTCGCGCTTTCAGCATTTCGTGTGCGGGCCCGGCGCAGTGCTGGACTACCTGCGCGGGCGCGGCCGTCCGCACGACGAGGTCGGGCACTCGCCCCTGGGAGCGCTGTCGGTGTTGGCCATGCTGGCGGTGCAGGTGGGCACAGGCCTCATCAGCGACGACGAGATCGCCTTCGTGGGGCCGCTGGCGCGCTTCGTCGCCTCCGACACCGCATATGCCGCGACAGCCTTTCACAAAGGCTGGGGCAAGCTGCTGGTGTTGGGGCTGATCGCCCTGCACATCGCGGCGATCGCTTACTACCGTCTGCGGCGCGGCAAATCGCTGCTGCCGGCCATGCTGCACGGCGACAAAACGCTGCCGCCCGACACCCCGGCCAGTGCCGACGGCTGGCGGCAACGCCTGCTGGCGCTGGCGGTGGCGGTGGCCAGTGTCGCGGCGACGGTGGCCGTGGTGAATCTGGGCAACCCCTGAGGACGGCCCCCTCGCCCGGCGCGGCGGATGCCCCTATCATTGGCGCATGGTCGACGATTCCGCCTTGGTCGCCCCCATCGGTGCAGCGCCGGATATTCGCCTGCAGACCGTCGTCGACGGGGCGCCGCTGGAGCACATTCGCACCCTGTTCCTGGAGTACCAGGACGACATTGGCATCGACCTGTGTTTTCAGGGGTTCGCAGATGAGCTTGCGGGTTTGCCGGGCGCCTACGCGCCCCCGCTGGGTGCGCTGGTGCTGGCCACGGTGGACGGCGAAGCGGCCGGCTGCTGTGCCCTGCGCCCCTTGTTGGACAGCGACCACGGCAACGCCTGCGAGATGAAGCGCCTGTTCGTGCGGCGGGCGTTCCGGGGATTCGGCCTGGGCCGCCAACTGGTCGAGCAGATCCTGCTGCTGGCGCAGCAGGCCGGCTACGACTGCGTGCTGCTGGACACGCTGCGCGACATGGAGGCCGCGCGCACCCTGTACCACGAGATCGGGTTCGAGGAAATCCCCCCCTACTACCACAACCCGCTGCCGGGCGCGCACTACCTCAAACTGAGTTTTTGACCGTGCACGGGCACGGCACGGTCAGCGCAGTTGCCGCACCTGCGCCAGCAGCGTGTCGGCGTCGCTGACCTCGAACTGGCCCGGCCCCTCGATGTTGAGCGCCTTGACCACCCCATCCTGCACCAGCATGGAGTAGCGGTTGCTGCGCAGGCCCAGGCCGCGCGCCGTCAGGTCCAGCGTCAAGCCCGTGGCCTGGGCGAATTGGGCGCTGCCGTCGGCCAGCATACGGACCTTGCCCTCCGTGCCCTGGTCGCGGGCCCACGCCCCCATCACAAAGGCGTCGTTGACGCTTACGCACCAGATTTCGTCCACCCCGGCGGCACGCAGCTCGTCGTAGCGTTCGACATAGCCCGGCACATGCTTGGCCGAGCAGGTCGGCGTGAAGGCGCCGGGCACGGCGAACAGCGCAATCGTCTTGCCGGCCGCGGCGGCGCGCACCGGCACGGGGTTGGGACCGATGCTGCAGCCATTGCCCTCCGTCTCGCAGTACTCCATCAGGGTCACGTCGGGCAGGGTGTCGCCAACCTGGATCATCTCGGGTCTCCTTGCAAATAAAAACGGGCGACCGCATTGTCGGTCGCCCGGATTGACCCGGCAACGAGGCCGGTCATTGGCATGGGGGCCAGCGAGCGGCGGCCACCCAGCCCGCCGCCGCGGCGGCGCATCAGACCTCAGCGGCCTTTTGCACCAGGCGCGTGGCCACCCAGTTCTTGGTCTTGGACAGCGGACGGCTCTCGGTGATTTCGACGATGTCGCCCAGCTTGTACTCGCCCTTTTCGTCGTGGGCGTGGTACTTGCTCGACTTGATCACGATCTTGTCGTAGAGCTCGTGCTTGACACGGCGCTCGACCAGCACGGTGATGGTCTTGGCGCGCTTGTCACTGACGACCTTGCCGATCAGCGTGCGCTTGAGTTTGCCTTGCGTCATGGTGTGCTCCTCACTGGCCGGCGGCCTGCTTCTCGGCCAGGATGGTCTTGGCGCGAGCGATGGCCCGGCGGGTCTGACGCAGCGCAGCCGTGTTGCCCAGCTGTTGCGTGGCCTTTTGCATGCGCAGGTTGAAGTGGGCCTTCTGCAGCGACTTGATCTCGGCCTGCAGACCGGCGACGTCCTTTTGGCGCAGTTCAGCGGATTTCATGGTGTGCTCCTTCCTCACTGGCCCAGCATGCGCGTCACGAACGTGGTGCGCAGCGGCAACTTGGCCGCCGCGAGCTGGAACGCCTCACGCGCCAGCTGCTCGGGCACGCCGACGATCTCGTACAGCACCTTGCCGGGCTGGATCTCGGCCACGTAGAACTCCACACCTCCCTTGCCGTTGCCCATGCGGACCTCGGCCGGCTTCTTGGTGATGGGCTTGTCCGGGAAGACGCGGATCCAGATGCGGCCGCCACGCTTGACGTGACGGCTGATGGCACGGCGAGCGGCCTCGATCTGGCGCGCCGTCAGACGGCCACGGTCGGTGGCCTTCAGGCCAAAGTCGCCAAACACCACCGTGGTGCCGCTGGTGGCGACCCCGGTGTTGCGGCCCTTGTGCTCTTTGCGGTATTTGCGACGAGCAGGTTGCAACATGGTTATTCTCCTTTGCCGTCCGCTGCTGCAGATGCGGGTGCGTCGGAACGAACGCGCTTAACGGCGGGTTGTGCGGTGGCCTCGGCCGGCTTGTCGCTGCCGTCGGCCGGCGCCGCATTGCTGCCACCCCGGCGGGCGCCGCCGCGCGGAGGACGGGCCCCTTCGCGGCGCGGACCGCGAGGACGGCGCTCATCGTCGGGACGCGGCGTGCTGTCCAGCGACGGCACGTCGTTGCGGCCCAGGTTGTCGCCCTTGTAGACCCAGACCTTGACACCGATGGTGCCGTAGGTGGTCTTGGCCACCGAGGTGCCGTAGTCGATGTCGGCGCGCAGCGTGTGCAGCGGCACGCGACCCTCGCGGTACCACTCGGTGCGCGCGATTTCGATGCCGTTCAGACGGCCCGACGACATGATCTTGACGCCCTGCGCGCCCAGGCGCATGGCGTTCTGCATCGCGCGCTTCATCGCGCGGCGGAACATGATGCGCTTTTCGAGCTGCTGGGTGATCGAGTCGGCGATCAGTTGCGCGTCGACCTCGGGCTTGCGGATCTCTTCGATGTTGACGGCCACCGGCACGCCCAGCATCGTGGCGAGATCCTTCTTCAGGCGCTCGATGTCCTCGCCCTTCTTGCCGATCACCACGCCCGGACGGGCCGAGTAGATGGTGATGCGCGCGTTCTTGGCGGGACGCTCGATCACGACGCGCGAGACGGCGGCGTTCTTGAGCTTTTCGCGCAGGTACTCACGCACCTTGATGTCGTCGGCGAGCATGCCGGCGAACTCGCGGTTGCTGGCGTACCAGCGGCTGGCCCAGTTGCGGCTGACCGACAGACGGAAGCCGGTAGGATGGATTTTCTGCCCCATGGTCTTCCTTTCCTGGTCAGTTGCCGACGGTCACGTAGATGTGGCAGGTCGGCTTGCTGATGCGGTTGCCCCGGCCCTTGGCACGCGCCGTGAAACGCTTGAGCGTGGTGCCCTGCTCGACGTGGATGGTCTTGACCTTCAGCTCGTCGATGTCGGCACCGTCGTTGTGCTCGGCGTTGGCGATGGCGGACAGCAGCGCCTTCTTGATGATGCCGGCAGCCTTCTTGGGCGTGAAGGTCAGGATCTGGAGGGCCTGGTCCACCTTCTTGCCGCGAATCAGGTCGGCCACCAGCCGGCCCTTGTCGGCCGACAGGCGCACGCCGCGAACGATACAGCGGGTTTCCATGATCAATCCTTACTTCTTGGCTTTCTTGTCGCCGGGGTGGCCCTTGAACGAGCGCGTCAGCGAGAACTCGCCCAGCTTGTGGCCGACCATCTGCTCGGTCACGTACACCGGCACATGCTGCTTGCCGTTGTGCACGGCAATGGTCAGGCCGATGAACTCGGGCAGGATCGTCGAGCGCCGCGACCAGGTCTTGATCGGCTTCTTGTCCTTGGCGGCCTGCGCCTTCTCGACCTTGGCCATCAGGTGATGGTCAACGAAGGGACCTTTTTTCAGAGAACGAGACATGGCTCAACCCTTTACTTCTTGCGGCGCGACACGATCATGTTCTGCGTGCGGCGGTTGCTGCGGGTGCGGTAACCCTTGGTCAGGTTGCCCCACGGATCGACCGGCGGCTTGCCGGTACCGGTGCGGCCCTCACCACCACCGTGCGGGTGATCGATCGGGTTCATCGCCACGCCTCGCACCGTCGGGCGGATGCCCATGTGGCGCTTGACGCCGGCCTTGCCGAGCTGGCGCAGGCTGTGCTCGCTGTTGGACGCCTCGCCGATGGTGGCGCGGCAGTCCACGTGCACCTTGCGCACTTCGCCGGAGCGCAGGCGGACCTGGGCATAGACGCCCTCGCGCGCCAGCAGCACGGCGGAGGCACCGGCCGAGCGCGCCATCTGGGCGCCCTTGCCCGGCTTGAGCTCGATGCAGTGGATGGTCGAGCCGACGGGGATGTTGCGGATCGGCAGCGTGTTGCCGACGCGGATCGGCGACTCCGCCCCGCTCACCACGGTCTGCCCGACTTCGATACCGCGCGGCGCGATGATGTAGCGGCGCTCGCCATCGGCGTAGCACAGCAGCGCGATGTGCGCGGTGCGATTGGGGTCGTACTCCAGGCGCTCCACCTTGGCCGGGATGCCGTCCTTGTTGCGACGGAAGTCCACGACGCGGTAGTGGTGCTTGGCACCGCCGCCCTTGTGGCGCACGGTGATGTGCCCGTTGTTGTTGCGACCGGCGGTCTTGGCCAGCGGCTCCAGCAGCGGGGCGTAACCGGGGCCCTTGTACAGGTTATCGCGCGAGACCTTCACCATGCCACGACGGCCCGGCGAGGTCGGCTTCATCTTGATGACTGCCATGATCAGACACCCTCTCCGCCGAACTGGATCTCCTGACCTTCGGCCAGGGTCACATAGGCCTTGCGCACGTGGTCACGGCGACCGATGGTCTTGCCGAAGCGCTTGACCTTGCCCTTTTGGTTCAGGACGTTGACATCCTGCACCTTCACGTTGAACAGCAGCTCCACCGCAGCCTTGATCTCGGGCTTGCTGGCATCGCGCAGCACCTTGAACAGGACGGTGTTGGCCTTTTCGCCGACGCGGGTGGCCTTCTCCGAGATGATCGGCGCCACCAGCACTTGCATCAGGCGACCTTCGTCGAACTTCGGCTGGCTCATGCGAACATCTCCTTGAGTTGGTCGAGCGCACCCTTGGTGACCAGCACCTTCTTGTAGTGCACCAGCGACACGGGGTCGGCGTAGCGCGGCTCGACGACCAGCACGTTGGGCAGGTTGCGCGACGCCAGGTACAGGTTCTCGTCTACCTCGTCGGCGATCACCAGCACCGAGTTCAGGTTCATGGCCTTGAGCTTGCTCGCCAGCAGCTTGGTCTTGGGCGCATCGACCTTCAGGCCCTCGACCACCGACAGACGGCCTTCACGCACGAGCTGCGAGAAGATGGCGGCCATGCCGGCGCGGTACATCTTCTTGTTGAGCTTCTGGCTGAAGTTTTCGTTGGGGCTGCTCGGGAAGATCTTGCCGCCCCCGCGCCACAGCGGCGACGAGGCCATACCGGCACGGGCGTTGCCGGTGCCCTTC
Organism: Tepidimonas fonticaldi; assembly: GCF_007556755.1. GTDB lineage: Bacteria > Pseudomonadota > Gammaproteobacteria > Burkholderiales > Burkholderiaceae_C > Tepidimonas > Tepidimonas fonticaldi. The sequence goes on from NZ_VJOO01000040.1 coordinate 14,060, forward strand.
TGGCGGAACGGCTTCTTGGTCGTGTGCTTGACGGCACCACGATCCTTTTGGGCGCGCGTGCCCTGGCGGGCGTTGGCCTGATAGGCCACGACCAGCTGGTGCACCAGCGCTTCGTTGAATTCGCGACCGAACACGGTCTCGGGCACGTCCACGGTGGACGCGGCCTGACCCTGGTCGTTGAGGAGTTCGACTTGCATCCGTTCGCTCCTTACTTGGCAGCCTTGACGGCCGGACGGACGGTCACGAAGCCGCCCTTGGCACCCGGAACGGCCCCCTTGATCAGGAGCAGTTGACGCTCGGCGTCGACACGCACCACGTCCAGGTTCTGGGTGGTGACGGTCTCGTCGCCCATGTGACCGGTCATGCGCTTGCCCGGGAACACGCGGCCCGGGTCCTGCGCCATGGAGATCGAGCCCGGCACGTTGTGCGAACGGCTGTTGCCGTGCGAGGCGCGCTGCGAGCCGAAGTTGTGGCGCTTGATGGTGCCGGCGTAGCCCTTACCGATGGTCGTGCCCTGCACGTCCACCTTCTGGCCGGGCTGGAACAGCTCGGCAACGGGGATGACCGCGCCCGGGGCGTACTTGGCCGCCACCTCGGCGCTGACGCGGAACTCCTGGAGGATTTCGCCGGCTTCGACGCCAGCCTTGGCAAAGTGACCGGCCATGGGCTTGGTCACCCGCGTGGCGCGCCGCTTGCCGAACGCCACCTGCAGGGCGTCGTAGCCGTCGGCGGCCTGGGTCTTGACTTGTGCCACCCGGTTGTTGGACACATCGACCACCGTGACGGGCACTGCGTCCCCGTCCTCGGTGAACAGACGCATCATGCCCACCTTGCGGCCCAACAACCCGAGAGAGTTGCTCAGACTCATTGTTTTCTCCGTTCCCGACTGCAATTGGCCGGGGCTGATGGCCCGCCCCCAGAAAAATCTTCCGAAGGCACGGGCAGGTTACAGGTTTGCTTCGCCCGCAAAAAGAGCGAAGCCCGCAAGTTTACCTTGCGGGCTTCGCGGCGTCAAGCGCTGCGGATTACTGCAGCTTGATCTCGACGTCCACGCCGGCCGGCAGATCCAGCTTCATCAGCGCGTCCACCGTCTTGTCGGTCGGATCGACGATGTCCATCAGACGCTGGTGGGTGCGGATTTCGAACTGGTCGCGGCTGGTCTTGTTGACGTGCGGCGAGCGCAGGATGTCGAAGCGCTTCATGCGCGTCGGCAGGGGCACGGGGCCCTTGACGATGGCGCCGGTGCGCTTGGCGGTATCGACGATCTCGGCCGCAGAGGCATCGATCAGCTTGTAGTCGAACGCCTTGAGGCGGATGCGGATCTTTTGCTTGTTCATGACCGCAGCCTCACTCGATGATCTTGGCGACGACGCCGGCGCCGACGGTGCGGCCGCCCTCGCGGATCGCAAAGCGCAGGCCCTCTTCCATCGCGATCGGCGCAATCAGCTTGACCGTGATCGAGACGTTGTCGCCC
>NZ_VJOO01000041.1 GCF_007556755.1 Tepidimonas fonticaldi
TAGGGAACCTCTGCACTACCCCGCCCACTCGTTCGTGGCGACGAGTTCAGGGTCAATATCGTTTCGTAGGATGGGATCGAAACAGATGCTGAACGGTTCTTGGGCTCCAGCAAGCCCCTTCGTGGGCCCTCTGCAGCCTCATCCGGCCCCAGTGAGCCCACTGCGGGCGCACTTATCCCGTCGCAGCCAGCAAGGCTTTGCGCGCCAGCCACAGATTGACCAGCGCAAACAGGACGTTGAGCTGCGCGCCGTTCTTGGCCAAGCCTCGATAGGGCGTCTTGCGGTAGCCAAACTGGCATTTGAGTACCCGAAACGGATGCTCACCCTTGGCACGAATGCGCGCCTTGGTGCGTTCCAAGGCATCCATCACCTGACCAAGAAAAGTGCTCTTGTCCAATGCCCGGCGCTTGCCCGGCCGCATGGCCACGTGCCAAGCGACTTGCTTGCCCTGGTTTTCCGCTCGCTTGTCCACTCCCTGATAGCCCGCATCGGCAAAGACGTCGGTCTCTTGCCCGTGCAAGAGCCGATGCGCCTGCGTCACATCCGAGACGTTGGCAGCGGTGGCCACCACCGTGTGTACCAGCCCTGTCTCGGCGTCGACCCCAACGTGCGCTTTCATGCCGAAGTACCACTGGTTGCCCTTCTTCGTCTGGTGCATCTCAGGGTCGCGCTCACGGCGGGCGTTCTTGGTCGAGCTGGGAGCAGCAATGAGCGTGGCATCCACGATGGTGCCGCTCTTGAGCATGAGGCCACGCTCGGTCAGGATGCGATTGACCGTCTCGAGGATACGCTGGCTCAGGCCGTGTTGCTCCAGCAGGTGGCGAAAGCGCAGGATGGTGCTCTCATCCGGCACGACATCCACCCCCAGGTCCAGACCAACAAAGCTCGCCAGCAGCGGCGTGTCGTACAAGGCTTCCTCCACCGCCGGGTCCGACAGACCAAACCACTGCTGCAAAAAATGAATCCTCAGCAGCTTCTCTACCGCAAAGGGTGGGCGCCCACCCTTGGGACCCGCCTTCGGCGCATACGGCTCGATGAGTGCGACCAACTCTGCCCACGGCACCACACGGTCCATCTGCTCCAAAAACGCACGCTTGCGGGTGCGCTTGGCGCGCAGCTCAAAGCCCGTATACATCGGCGCCTCCAGACTCATCTGCTTCATGTCGCTATTGTCCCATCCCGGCAGTCTGGCAGGAAGGTTTTGCAGACCTTCCTTAACACCTGAGCAGGAATTCACTGGGTCAATACAACCCCAAGCACCCGCCGATCACGGAAGGCGAGGCCGAGGCCTACCTCGCCCAGGATCTGAAGACGGCACTGGCCGCCACGCTGCGCTTCTGCCCGGTGCTGGCCACCGAGCCCGAGGGGCGGCTGGCGGCCATCGTGGACTTCACCTTCAACCTGGGGGCAGGGCGGCTGCAGACATCGACGCTGCGGCGGCGGGTGAACCAGCGGGATTGGACGGCTGCCGCCGCTGAACTTCGCCGGTGGGTGTACGGCGGCGGGAAGCTGTTGCCGGGGTTGGTGGCGAGGCGCGAGGCTGAAGCAGCACTGCTGCAGATCGCCTGAATTGGTGCGGCGCTGCCCAACCCTCGGCATCAACTCGGCGGCATGGGCTGCATTGATATCTTCTCCGTCACCCGGTCATCCAGCCCCAGTTCCCGCAAAGCATTCTGCGTCTCCTCCAGGGATTGCTTCGAGAGGCCATCCGATGGGCTGACCTCGACCGAAATAGTGAGCTTCAAGCCTGGGGTAGCGGCAAAGCGTGAGAGCACCTTGGTGTAGAAATTCATCCATTTCTGTGGAGGCACCTCGCCAGACCATCGGATGCCGGCAATCTTCGCTGGCCCGGCAACAGGCGGGGTCGGTGCCGGTTGCGGTTCAATCGGTGTACCACCTGGTTCCGCACCTCCACCTGTCCCTGTTCCAACTCCCGTGCCGCCTCCTTCCACGGGAACCCCCACCGGCGGTGGTGTGGTTTGAGCATCCAGGTAGGCTCGTGCCACTTCAGCCGTGATGACGAACATGTCATCGGAGAACTCGATGTCTGCCGGGCTGACGCTCTGATTGAAGGCGAATGGCTGATACTTGCCGGAGGTGCCTTTCCCCACGTAGGCCAGTATTCCACTCTCGACACCGCGCGCGATGGTTTCCTTGACCGTCTCCGCGTTCAGCAAGCGCGGAAAGACTGGCGACGCGTAGAACGCATCGCGGACCGACTTGGTCGCCCATTCCTTGAAAGCGGGCGGCCAGTTCCGCACCAGGAAGTTCGGGCTCACACCCTTCTCCACGTCGCCATCGGCAGACAGCCGGTTGAGGATGTTGGAGATAGGGGTATCCGCCGCGCTGGAGTGGACGAGCCCGAGATCGACCATCTTCACCGTGTTGTCCTTGGCCAGCAGGAACAGGTGCTTGTAGGCTCGCCAGATGGACTCCTTCAGGTCACGTTTGGCCTTGTGGATGTTCTCGGCGAGCTGCTTCTTCTGCGCCTCATCGAGCTTAAGATCATCCGCCTCGTCTTGAATTGCCTGCCAGGCCAAAATCTTCCGCGCCTCTTCCCGCATGGGCTGAGCGGAATCCGGCACCACCCAGATCAGCGCGCTCTTGAACGTCCGCGCCGTCGTGCCGCATTCCCTGATCATCTGCTCCGCGAACTGGCGGGTCGCCTTCTCGTCTTCCATCGTCCGGTCCAGGTCGGCGACGAGGAAGCTGATCACAGGCCGGTCGGAGATCTGAATGCTCTTCTCGGGGAAGAACACCCGCTCGACAAACTCCTTCGGCGCGAAGATCCTCTGAATCTCCCGTTTGACCTCTTCGTCCACCTGAGGCCCCTGCACGGTCGCCCGACGGTCGGCGAATCGCTTGTTGAGGTTCTCCTTCAGGCTGAACTTGTACCGGGTCTTCTCGACGTTCAGGTAGTAGCAGGCGTCGGTCAGCGCCTCCAGGACGGTCTCGATGTTCCCGATGTCGCTTCCGGGTTCCCCCACGGCAAGCCGGATCTCTGGGACACTGGCCTCTTGGGCCTCAGCGCCGACCTGCCCGCCGTTGGATTCAAAAAAGATCGTGGTGGCCACCTTGCGGTGGAGCCTGGCCTTCTTGATGGCATCGATGGCCTCGGAATCGAGTCGCACGGCATGCGCGTCCTTCTTGCCGGCGATATCCGTGGTGACTGCCGCCTCCAGTTTGGTTTCACCTAGTTGCTCGAACACGGCGGCACGGAACATGGGGTCGTCCAGCGGCGCCGTTCCCAGTGTGATCAAGGGATCGCGCTGCGCCCCCTTGTAGCCCTCCTGGTAGGCCCGGGACACCCATAGGGCCAGTAGTCGCAGGACGCCGCGCGTTTGTTGGAACCGGGGCAGGGTCTGCCACTTCCGCTCGAAGACGGAAATCACCATCGGATGGAACGGGTAGGTGGCGCGGAATTCGTCGCGGGCCAAGTCCGGATTGATCAGGTTCGGCAGCTGCAGTCGATTCTCCTGAATCCAGTTGGCATAAGCTCGGCAGGCGTCCTCAGCGTCCTTGTTGAGGATCACCCGGCCATCCGGGGTCACGGCCCGCTCGTCCCATTCGAACAGCCGGCGGCGGATGATCTCAGAGGTTTCCGATTCCACCGACACGATCACCGCCTTGCCCAGGCGATCCAGGAGATTCTTCAAGCGCTGCTGATCCGCTTCATCCTTGTCCGTGTAGGAGAGTTCCGAAGCCGGGATCGAGCCCACCAGCACCGCGTTGTGGCGCCCGCGAACCGTCTCAGACAGCGCCTGGATGAAGTTGTAGAGCTTGTTGTGCCAGCCCCGGTCGCGGTACGTGCTGATGTAGTTCAGCACCTCGTCCATCAGGATGAGGCAGGGGCGATCCGAAGGCAGGAACTTTTCGATCACATCGCCCTTGGGTTCGATGAAGTCCGCGTCGTGCTGGGCGACATGGGCAAAGGATTCCTCCCCTCCCAATTGCCAGGCGAGCTCGCCCCAGGGGGTTCTGCGCCGCGGCGTGCCGTCGTCACCGCCACGACCGGTCACGGAATCGAACTCCGTGCCGACGAAGACCGCCACCGCGCAATTGTCGGGGATGGTCTGAATGCCTGCCCGCTGCAGAATCTTGGTGACACCACGCCAGCCGTTGCCGGCCGATCCATGCCGCGCCAGGTGATAGAGCAGGGTCAGCGCGTGGGTCTTGCCGCCGCCGAACTGGGTGGTCATGTTGAACACCGCGCTCGTTTCGGTGGTAATGCCGGAGAGCCTTCGCATCACTTCCGCACCCAGGCCCGTGAGGTTCTCGGTCAGGAATGTCCGGTCAAAGAAGGTCGCGGCGTCACGATAATCCTTGGGCGCGGTGCCCAACCGCACCTTGTCCAGATGAACGGCGAATTCAGAGGCGTCGAGCGGCTTGCCCTCCCGCAAGTCTTCGCGCGGCTTCACTACGTCATACCAGGGTTTGAGTTTCATCGTTGTCCTCTATAGCCGTTCAAATCTTCCAGTATTCGTGTCCAGCAGCCACCAGCCGAAGTAGCCGAACGGAAACGTCCCCGATTCGCTACGGGAACCCACCACCAGCAGCGTGGCCCCTTCGAGTTTCACCCGGCCCGCAAGGCCCATCGCCTCGACCACCTCCTCCCGCAGGTGGCGCAGCAAGGCGGGTATCTCCTCTCCGTTCCTGCGGTAACAAAACACGATCCGCAGCTCCGCTCGCACCGACAGCACCTTCCAAAGCGAGTAGGCGATCTGGTCTTCCCGGGCGCTGTTCTCCAGCTCCATCACCGCCACCGGAAACCGCCAGCGCTTTTCGCCCTCAGCGAAAGCCATCACATCCAGCGCCAGGTACTCGCTGCGGTGGATGGGTAGCAGTTCCAGCTTGTGCCCCTTGGCGGAGGCCATCAGCCCCAGCCCCGAACAGGTTCTGATTGCTGCCTCGGTAAGCGCCCGCGTCCAGGCCCCGAGGTTCGCAGCGGAAGCCGCCTGCTTCAGCTCACCGGCCAGCTCGCCGGCCTGGACGACGGCGAAGAATGTCTCCCGGAAACGTGCGACGAGGCCATCCACCATCTCACAACCCCAGGCCCTTCTTTCGTGCCAGCACGCCGTCGACCCAGCGCTTCTCGCTGGTCGCAGAGGGATACAGTGCGGAAAGCGCCTGCGCCAGCCGCCAGAAGTGTTGATCCCGCCCGGCACCATCCTCGACCAGAAAGCGCTTCAGGGCCTCGCCGCGCCCGGCGGCGAACAGGATCATCGCCTGATGCACCCGGTCCAGCGTGGTCTCGCCGATCTTCTTCACGGTCTTCTCGCTCCACGTCTTATCGTCAGAACCGGCTTTTGTAAGCTCTCCGAACAGGTCCATCTGCGCAGCCTTCTTCTTCCGTCCGCTGGCTGGCGCATCGGCCTGCTCCTTGCCAAAAAGATAGGCCGTACGCTCGGAGACGGGCAGCAGCCGGGCGGTCTCCCCTGAGATTTCGACCACATGGGTCATGTCTTCCAGATGCGCACCCAGGCCCTGGGCAATCTTGCGCGCGGCGTCGTATTCGAGGACGAAGCCGCCCTTGGCCTTGGTGCTCTTGCCCTTGGTTTCCTCTTCCTCGTCGGCCTCCTCCTCGTCACCTGGCGACTCGTCTCCATTAGTCGCGCCCGCGTTCAGCGTCCATAACCACATGGCGGTCAGCCGCGCATCGGGCTCGAAGCCGGCGGTGTCGGCGTCCTTGAAGACCTGGGCCAGCGCCTCCTTGGCCACGGCGGCCCAGACCTGCTCCAGGTATTCGCGCAGCGTCACCACTTCGCCGCTCGCCTTCTCCACCCGTGAGTAGCGGGAAAATATCTCCAGCGCCGGCCCCAAGCAGGCGAAAATGGCGTCCGCGCCGACTACGCCTTCCTCGGCGAGACGTGGCATCCATTCGTGGATGCGACGCGGGAGTTCGGACAGAACATCGCGCCAATCGCCGATGTCCCCACTGCGCACAGAACCATCAGGGTTTTCACGCGGACGGCAGACGAGGTGTACTGAGGAGGCGAGCGCAGCTGATCCACTAGCACGCATTCTTACAGCCCGTTCTGTATCGATCGGCCAAGATGCAGTCACAATCCAACCTGCGTTAATGATTGATGAAAGCATTACCTCCCACCCTTGTGTCGTCTTGTGCGCAAACACAATTACTGACACGCCATGCGGAACAGTTATTCTTCTGGCCTCGGATAATGCGGACTGCATTCCGGCTTCAAAATATTCCTTTGTCTTGAACGCATAGATTGGATTACGCTCGGCTAGTTGAACAATCTCGCCGCGCTTCGGCGTAAGGTGTTCAGCGAACAGCCTCGGGTGTATCCCTCTCAACATACGCTTCAAAAATACGTAGAAGAAATCTGATAGGTCAGCGTAAGGCACTGCATCGTAGTAGGGAGGATCAGTTACGACTGCGGCTACTGAGTCGTCTGGCAACGGATGCTCAGTCGCCGTCGCCTGTTCCACAGTTGCCGTACCACCGAAGCCATTCGCTGTGCCTTCCACAACACGTACCACCCAGTCGATGGCACCATCCAAATCCCCGGATGCCCCTTTCACGGGCTTGATCTCGGCAAAATCCCATACGATACCAAGTGCTTGACGACCAAAGGTTCCAACTACAAATTCCCCTTTGGGTTGCCACCAACTGAGACTACTCAACTGGGCAGATACTCTGTCTACAGCAAGCGCAAGGCATGTAACAACGGCATGTCTCAACTCGGTATCACTGATCTCGCGGGAAAGATTCTCGGCGAGTTGGCGGACCAACCGGATTAAGATGACAAGTGAGATGAGCTGACGGGGGGTGAACAGATAGCTCCACTTGGTTGCGTCAAGCAGGTGAATGTTGAATATGCTCCTGAGATAGGGAAGAGCCTCGTCAGGAACGTCATCCGGACAATCCTGCCTAAGTCGATCCAGCGCCACAGATGCGCGCTTTATAGCGTCCATGTCTTCCGCAATGGGAAGGCGGTACTGCCGTCCGGAGCCATTAGCGGCGGTCGTAACTACCGCCAACAATCTAGCGTCTGCTGCGCCGCTAGCTCTGCCCCGAAATTGGTTCCGGACATTGGCTGCCGGAGTCGTGTAACCACAGCACGGGCACGTTGCTGAACTTCTTCGCAGAATCTTCCCAACTTCATCATCCGTTCCAGGACCAACCTTTAAGTCGAAAGCTACGGTTCTTGAGCTCTTATCGCACTTGACTTGTAGATGGACTGAATGCTTGCCTCTTTGCGCAAGGCAGGTCGACCGAAACAACGGCACCTGCGCTCCGCAACCTGGTCCTTCACATTGAATGGTTCGCGCCCAGAGGTAGGCAATGGGCGTCGCCCCGTCCGGGTCCTTCGGGTAGAACTCTGCCAGTTCCTTTTCCGCTTCCTGCTTGATCCAGGCGCCCCACTTGCGCACCTCGTCGGCCAGCCGTTGGCCGTACTTAGGGATGTATTCGAGGACGACCTTGTTGAGCAGGACGGGAATCGGGTTGAGGTCGCTGGCGAAGGCATCGGCCCCCACGCGCAGGGCCTCCAGCGGAATCGATCCGCCTCCAGCAAAGGGATCTACGACCAGCGGCCGCGTGCCGGACGCACCGCCCAGGGCCTCGTGCGCGGCCTGAGTGAGGGCGCGGCTGGTGTCCAGGTATTCCTTGACCTTGGAGTTGTCCCAGTTGGCGAAGTCTGCGATGAAGTCGAGCAGCGCATGGCGCAGTTCGGTGGGATCGTCGAGCCCGCCCGCATCTTTCTGGATGGCCACGAACCGCGGAAAGCTCTCGGCGCTCGTCAGGCCCAGGTGGTTCCGCGCCCAGTCCAGCATGGCCTTGCGCGCTGCCTCACGGAACGCCGGCGGGCAATGCTCGTCGGCCGGGTCTGGCCACAGCGCCGCGCAGATGACCGCCCGGCACGCCGCCAGCGGCCGTCGCGCCCACCAGATGTGCAGCGTGGAGATGTGCCCGTGACGGATGCTTTTCTCGCGCCGCGAGTGGGCGGAGATGCGCTTGATGGGCAGGTCGACCTCGATGAGGCGTTTGGGATAGGTCATGCCTGCCATGTTTGGAAAACCCCCCGCAATTCTTCGATGACTCTCCGCAATGAGTCATCGGCTGCCACAGCACGGTTGAAATCCATCGCTGCAACGACGTCCTCGGCGAACTCGATGCCGCCCAGGCTTGGCGTCACCCCGGACGCCCGGATGGCATCGATGAGCATTTTCTTGTAGCGCATCCGCTCGCATTTCTGGTCTGGTGCATTACACCCGCGACCGAAAACGGTCTTGAACGCAGCCGAGTCGAGCAGCAGCCAGCGTTCGATATGCGGGTCAGGGACGGCGCAGATCACACGAAGGGCGGATTTGCTGGTGACATCGTTGATTTGCCTCAGGCGCTCCACCAGCCCCTTGCAGTTCGCATCGGTGGCGACGACGACGAGGTCCGGCAACCTGTCCCGCCCACGCTGCAGGTCGCGCAGGAATTGTTTGAGTTCGTTGACCACCGCGCCGTGGCCACGGCGGGCGTTGCGCCAATCCAGATGGACTTCGACACCGTATTCTGCGGCCAAGCGTTGAAGCAGCGCCGCGAGGAATGCCTGGTGAGCAAAATCCTCGACAAAGAGGGCGACCTCACGCATCGAAATCCCCCCGCAGCATCCGCTCGGAGACGGTGAGGTTCTCCGCTTCCATCAGCGCGCGATCCACCTCGCCCTTCTTTGCCAGCGCACCCCATGCCGAGAAAGGCTCGATGCGCGTTTCGCCATCGACCCGCTTGCAGACGAACAGCGATTCGTCCGACACCAGATCGGGCAGGAGCGGCGAATGGGTGGTGACGATGTATTGGGTTTCGCCGGAGGATGCGCGCGTCTTCAGGAGTTCGGCTACGAGCTGGATTCTGCGCGGATGGATGCCGTTCTCCGGTTCCTCGAAACCGATCAGCGAGGGTTGTTCCCTGGCGCCGGCCAGGGACAGCAGGCCCAGGATGCGCAGGGTGCCTTCCGAGAGGATGCGGGCGGGAACCGGAATGCCATTTTCCTTCAGGGTGAGTTCGACCTCGCCGAGATTGCTGACTTCCACGCCGATGCCCTGCACATTGGGCATGATGGTGCGCAGCGCCTTTTCGACAGCTCGGAATTGCCTCTCGTCCAGCGCCTTCAACGTGTTGAGAAAGGATGCCAGCTCCTCGCCCATGAGCCCGATGTGGCGCACCTCCTTGACGGGATTGGCCGCGCGCATCCTCTCCCTGGGTTCGAAATAGAAGAACAGCCAGTTCTCCAGTTCCTTGCGCATGGCCACCAGATGCGGGTAGTGGGGCGGGTAGTGCGGCAGGGAAAGGATGCTGTGATCCAGGTAGCGCTCGTAGTAGCTCGGATGCGCCTGGCCTTCCAGGCGCAGATGCAGGCGGTTGCCCTCGCGGGAGAGGAATGGCCTGCGTCTTCCGGTCGGTTCGCCTTTATCGGTAAGCGCCGCGAGATATTCATCGGCCACCCGGAGGATGCCGGACTTGGGCAGCATTTCCACTTCGATGCGGTAGCGCAGGTTCCGCTCGCGGACGGCGCTGGCAGTCTTTGCTTCTTCGCCAGCTTCACTTTCCTGGCTGCTCGACCGCCGCATCTCCTTGATCTGTCGATTGACTGCATCGACCACCGCGTCCGAGAGCCGCACATCCACCTCGATGGAAAAGGAAAGCCGGTCCTTCTCCAGCGAACCCTTGATTCCTTGCTCACCAAACGTAAAGGATTCGAGCGGCTTGCCCCGGTAGGGCGGCTCGAAGGCTTCTTTGATCGTCCTGGAGGTTGCAAGCTTGGAGAGCAATTGCAGGCAGTCGAGAAAGTTGCTCTTGCCGGCGGCATTCGGGCCGAACAGCACGAACAGTTCGGACAACCTCACCTCGACGTTCTTGAGAGATTTGTAGCCTTGGATATGGATTCGGGTCAGCATGTCGGTTCGTCTCCTTTCTCGGTCCGATAAGCGGCCCGATCTTCACGCAGTTCCACCGGCTGGCGGATGGAATCGGCCTTCAGCCGGTAATGCTCCACCTTGACGATCGGCTGCCAGTCGAGCGTTGCCGGATTGCGCAGGATGTTGACCGTCGGATTCGGCGTCGCGCAGTGGAAAACGACATACAGCCAGTAGTCGTTGGCGAGGCGTTGGGCAGTCTTGTACTCGTTGGAAGTCAAAGCGATCTCGCCCGTGTGCGCCCGTCCCTTGACCTCGATGAAACGGACGTCGATGGCGGTCTTGGGGTCCTCGGGGTGCGGTCGGCGCGAAATGAGGTCGAAGCCGCGGTTGTCGGCTTCCACGCTCTCCACCACGCGGCCTTCCGCTTCCTCGTGGGCGATGACAGCCTGGACGGCGATGCGCTCGATCTCGGGGTCGGAGACCATCGGGGCGATGCCCGGTGCGGCGCGCTCCGGATGGGGCAGCACCCAGGCGCGGCCGATGTGCTGGATGTCGCCGATGGAGCATTGCCGTTCCTGCTCCAGTTCGCGGCGGCGGCTTTGCAGGCGATGGTCGAGCTCCAGGAGTTTGTCTTCCGAGATCTTGATGCGGCCTTCCAACCCCGGTTCGGTGGAGCCGCTTTCCTTTTGGGAGATGAGATCCGCCAGCAGCAGGTTCTCCCGGTTGATGATGGTGTTGAGCGAGAGCTCTATATGGCGGGAGATGGTAGCCACCTCGCGTTCACGCTCGCGACGCGCTTCCTCCAGCAGCGGGTTCAGCGCCTGTTCCAGCAGGACGACCTCGACCTGGTTTCGATCCGGCAGCTGGGCATCGTCCGGAACTTCGGATGGGGTTTCCGCAGCAGTGAGGTCAAGGAAGATCGTGGGCTGTTTGATGGCCGTCTTCCCGTCCATGCCGGTTTGCACGACGAACAGCCGACGGCTTAAGACATTGCCCCGGCCGTCGCGAATGGAGGCGCTGAACACGTCCAGGCGGTAGGGCGCCTGACTGTGCAGGTCGAAGAACACGGCGCCGCGCTTGAGGTGCTCCTGCACCTGCCTCAGGACGTCCTCGCGCACCACCTCGAAGAGCGGATGGCCCGGCGTCACCCATTCCAAGGTGGCATCCTGCTTGAGCAGTTCCTTGTCGAAGACGATGTTGCCGTACTCGTGCCCGAGCTTGCCAAAGCGGGGCTCCAGGCGTTCGCCGGTGGGCCACAGGTTTCGTGGAACCCGGCCCAGCCGGTAGGCATGGGTTCCCGCCTTAACAGGCTTGGGTGACACCCCGGTAAGCGGGCCGGCGCTGAGGAAGAAATCCTCGATGACCTCGGGCACCAGCCGTCGCTCCTTGGCCTCGGCGGACTTGCCCACGATGGCGGACAGGTTCAGCTCCTTCTTGGCGAGCCCCTCCAGCGTGGACTGGGTGATGTTCTCGAACCGCTTCCGATCGACCTGCTCGACGATGCGCTGCTTGATCAGCTCTTCGGTCATCTGATTGTGCGCGTACATGTCGCGCAACATCTTTTCGAGCTGGTTCGCGGGGAACACGTCGCCTAGGACGTTGAAGATCTTGCCGGTGCGCTTTGGGTCCAGATCGTCCTGGATCGCCTCGATGCGCTCGAAGAGCTTATGCAGCACGCGCCCCTCGCGGGTGTTGGTCGAGACGAAGTTAAAAATCAGGCAGTCCTTCTCCTGGCCGTAGCGGTGGATACGGCCCATACGCTGCTCTAGGCGCACCGGGTTCCAGGGGATGTCGTAGTTGATCATCAACCAGCAGAACTGCAGGTTGATGCCTTCGCCGGCGGCCTCAGTGGCAACCAGCACCTGGGCCGATTCCCGGAATTCGCGCTCGGCGAAGATGCGCGTGCCGGGGGTGTCGCGGTCGCCGATTTTCATGCCGCCGTGAATCTGCGTGAGGCTTAGGCCCCATTCGCGCAGCTTGCCGAGCGGCCGCCCTTCGCGGCCGTCGCCGGCGAGGAAGTCCAGGGTGTCCTTGTGTTCGGTGAACACCAGGAGCTTCATCTTGGGGTCGGCGAACACCCCCTGCTTGGTCAGCAGATCTTTCAGGGCGGTGAGCTTGGTCTCGACCTCCCGCGCCTCCAGCTCCCGAGCGTGGTTGATCAGTTTGGTCAGCTCGGCGATCTCTTCGCGCAGCGCTGCCGGATCGACGCTGGCGACGACGTCCTCGAGCTGGGAGATGATTTCCTGCTGTTCTTCGTCGGTCAGGTCCTCGAAGTCTTCCGGCAGCCGCTTGTTCATCTGCTCCCGGCGGTAGCCCTCGGGGTCCTTGAGGATGCGTTCGCGCTTGTCGCGCATCCGTTCCAGGCTGCGCCGCACGGCGTAAAGGCTGGAGGCGAAGCGGCGCTGGAGCATGGCCATGGTGAAGGCGAGCGCCCGGCCACGGGCCGAGTCGTCCGCTGCGGCCTTGATGGACTGGTCTTCGACGTAGCGTGTCAGGCGGTCGTAAAAGTCCAGTTCCTCATCCGAGATCTGGAATTCCGAGGTCGTAACGTTACGCCGGGTGAACAGCGCCTTGACGTGGCCGGTTTCCGGCTCGGGGAACGTGACCAGGGCCTCTTTGACGCGGCGCAGATAAAACGGTGCCTCGTGCCGCGCCATCGCTTCCTCCAAGCTCCTGATGTCGCCATAGACGTCGCGGTCGAGCAGTTCGAGAAACAGGCAGAAGTTCTCCGGGTCGCCCTTGTGTGGCGTTGCCGTCATCAGCAGATAGTGGTCGGTCATGTTCGACAGCGCCTCGCCGAGCTGGTAGGCAAGGGTCTTCTTCTCGCTGCTGTAGGCGCTCATCTTGTGCGCCTCGTCGACAATGACCAGGTCCCAGCGGCTGCGCAGCAAAGAATCCTTGGCGTCTTCGATGCGGGAGACCCACGACACCGAAGTCACTACCTGGTTCTTCTCCTGCCAGGGGTTCATTCCATAGTTGGCGCGGAGGACATCGCTACGGATGACCTCGAAGTTCTCGCGGAACTTGTCCTTCAGCTCGCGCTGCCACTGGAACGTGAGGTTGGCGGGCGTGATGATCAGCACGCGCTTGACCAGGCCGCGAATCTTGAGCTCCTTGATGAGGAGGCCGGCCATGATCGTCTTGCCAGCGCCCGGGTCGTCGGCCAGGAGGAACCGGATACGTGGCAACCTCATGAAGTAGTCGTAAACTGCTTCCAATTGGTGGGGCAGCGGGTCCACGCGGGCAATGGACAGCGAGAAGTACGGGTCGTACTCGTAAGCGAGCCCCAGGCGCATCGCTTCGATACCGAGGCGGAATTTGCGGGCATCGCCGTCGAAGGGCTCGTGAGCTGGGGAGGCCGTGAGGAGAGAGAGCTGCTCCGCGGTCAGAATCGGCTCATAAACCGAGTTGGATTGGGTTCCCTTCCCGACCAGTTTGACCGAGGCGCCCATCGGAATCGCGACGATGACCTGGACGGGCTCTGGAAACAGAGGCCCGCGCACGGTGATGTTCGGTTTGAGCTCTGCGGCGTGCATTATTCGTTGCCCTTGCTTCCGTCCCCGGGTGTGCCGGCGTTCGTCTGTCGCCTGATCCACAGATCGATTTCCTGGCGCCGGAATCGCCACGTGCCACCGACTTTGAATGCGGGGATCTTCTTGCCCGCCGCCAAGCGATAGACCGTGCGTTTGCCTACCTTGAGGTAGGCAGCCACCTCGTCGAGCGTGAATATCTCTCCAGTGTCGTCTTTCATCGCTTCCCCGCCCGGCAACAGGACTGCGACCGGTGATGATGGTAATCTTGACAAGGATACGGCAAACTTGTGCATCTTTGAACAGCCAAGCGGCGGGAGGGGGGATGACAGATAGCCAAGGCGGTCGGCAGGTGAGCCAGTGTATTGACCCAGTGAATTCCTGCTCAGGTGTTAAGAAACCTCTGCACAACCCAGCCTATTCGTCCCAGAGGACGCGGTGATGGCAGACTTTGTTTCACATGACGGGATCAGGGGGAGATTTTGAGTTATTTCCCGCTCCAGAAGCCCCTTTCGTGGGCCTCCTGAGGCCTCGTCGGACCCCAGTGGCGCCGTGGCGGGCGCACTTATCCTGTTGCACCCAACAACGCTTTGCGCGCCAGCCACAGATTGACCAGCGCAAACAGGACGTTGAGCTGCGCGCCGTTCTTGGCCAAGCCTCGATAGGGCGTCTTGCGGTAGCCAAACTGGCATTTGAGTACCCGAAACGGATGCTCACCCTTGGCACGAATGCGCGCCTTGGTGCGTTCCAAGGCATCCATCACCTGGCCAAGAAAAGTGCGCTTGTCCAATGCCCGGCGCTTGCCCGGCCGCATGGCCACGTGCCAAGCGACTTGCTTGCCCTGGTTTTCCGCTCGCTTGTCCACTCCCTGATAGCCCGCATCGGCAAAGACGTCGGTCTCTTGCCCGTGCAAGAGCCGATGCGCCTGCGTCACATCCGAGACGTTGGCAGCGGTGGCCACCACCGTGTGTACCAGCCCTGTCTCGGCGTCGACCCCAACGTGCGCTTTCATGCCGAAGTACCACTGGTTGCCCTTCTTCGTCTGGTGCATCTCAGGGTCGCGCTCACGGCGGGCGTTCTTGGTCGAGCTGGGAGCAGCAATGAGCGTGGCATCCACGATGGTGCCGCTCTTGAGCATGAGGCCACGCTCGGTCAGGATGCGATTGACCGTCTCGAGGATACGCTGGCTCAGGCCGTGTTGCTCCAGCAGGTGGCGAAAGCGCAGAATGGTGCTCTCATCCGGCACGACATCCACCCCCAGGTCCAGACCAACAAAGCTCGCCAGCAGCGGCGTGTCGTACAAGGCTTCCTCCACCGCCGGGTCCGACAGACCAAACCACTGCTGCAAAAAATGAATCCTCAGCAGCTTCTCTACCGCAAAGGGTGGCCGCCCACCCTTGGGACCCGCCTTCGGCGCATACGGCTCGATGAGTGCGACCAACTCTGCCCACGGCACCACACGGTCCATCTGCTCCAAAAACTCACGCTTGCGGGTGCGCTTGGCGCGCAGCTCAAAGCCCGTATACATCGGCGCCTCCAGACTCATCTGCTTCATGTCGCTATTGTCCCATCCCGGCAGTCTGGCAGGAAGGTTTTGCAGACCTTCCCT
>NZ_VJOO01000042.1 GCF_007556755.1 Tepidimonas fonticaldi
GATCAGCTCTGCGAGGAGCTAGGCATTGAGCATCGCCTGACCCGCCCAAAACACCCGCAGACCAACGGCATGGTTGAACGCTTCAACGGGCGCATCGCCGACATCCTGCGCACCCATCACTTCCATTGCGGCGAAGAACTTGAGGCCACCATCCTGCGGTATGTCTGGCTGTACAATCACCAACTGCCACAGAAAGCCTTGGGGCACGTCAGCCCCATCCAGGCCATGAAACAATGGCAGCGATCACACCCCGAACTGTTCAACAGACGTGTTACCAATCAGCCGGGACACGACACCTACCCGCCTGATCCAGCGCATCCTCCAAATCGCCACCGACAAGGATTCCCTCATTCTCGATTCGTTTGCGGGTAGTGGCACCACAGCCCACGCGGTGCTCAAGCAAAACGCCGAGGACGGCGGCAACCGCCGCTTCATCCTCGTCGAGATGGATGCCAACATCGCCCAAAACGTCACCGCCGAGCGCGTGCGGCGCGTGGCGCAGGGCTACACCAACGCCAAAGGACAAGCCGTAGAGGGGCTCGGCGGCGGCTTCCAGTTCTGCCGCCTGTCCACCGAACCCCTGTTCGACGCCAACGGCCAAATCCGCAGCGATGTGAGCTTCGCGCAACTGGCCGAGTTCGTCTGGTTCGCCGAGACCGGCACCGGCTACACGGGCCAGGCTGATTCGCCGCTGCTCGGTGTGCACGAGGGCCGCGCGATCTACCTGCTCTACAACGGCATCCTCAAGGACAAATCGGTTGCCGGCGGCAATGTGCTCACTGGCGCGGTGCTGGACGTTTTGCCGCCGTTTGCCGGTCCCAAGGTGATCTACGCCGCCGCCTGCCGCCTGGGCGGCGCGCGGCTGGCGCGCGAGGGCATCACCTTCAAGCAGACGCCTTACGCGCTGCAGGTGTGAGCATGGGGCCACAGCGCAAGGTCATCATCATCGCCGGGCCGAATGGCGCAGGCAAGACGACGTTTGCGCGGGAATTCCTGCCCAATGAGGCAGGCTGTCCCATTTTCGTGAACGCCGATTTGATCGCGGCGGGGCTGGCCCCGTTTGCTCCGCAGAGCGCCGCTGTACAGGCCGGGCGGCTGATGCTGGAGGAGCTGGAGCGGCACTTCCGCGCAGGCCGCAGCTTTGCATTCGAGACGACGCTGTCGGGGCGTACGTTTCTGCGCCATATTCGGCGATGGCGGCAGGCGGGCTACTGGGTGGAGTTGATCTTCCTTCAGCTCAACGATGTTGACGAAGCGGTGGCGCGGGTTCAGCAGCGGGTTCGGCAAGGCGGCCATGACATTGCCGAGGCGGTGATCCGGCGCCGCTTCGAGGCCGGGCTGGCCAATTTCCGTCAACACTACGCGCCGGCGGTGGATGCCTGGGCTTTGTATGACAACTCGGGCGAGATGCCGGTATTGCTGGACTGGAGCGAACGATGAACGGCAAGACGATCGATCAAGCCAAGAGCGCGGATTTGCGGGGGTCGTGGCCGGCCCTGCTGCGGGCGGCGCGGCGCGCGCGCGAGCTGGCGGCGCAGACGGGGACCGAACTCATTGTCATGCGTAATGGCGTTCTGCAACGCATCCGGCCGCAGCCGAACGAGGGCGCGACGCCTTCTGCCACGCCCGAGGGCAGGCCATGACGACCTTCGCGCCCAAGACCTATCAGCAGCAGGTGCTCGACAGCGTGACGGCCTTTTTCCAAGCCTGCCACGCCTTGCCCTCGCCCTCCGTGGCCTTCACCGCCACGACGGAAGCGCTGTGGGGGTGCGGCAACCCGTATCACCCGCTGGCGGGCTTTCCGCCCGACATGCCGTACTTCTGCCTGCGCGTGCCCACGGGCGGCGGCAAGACCTGGCTGGCGGCCAAGAGCGTGGCCTTGGTCAACACGCATCTCTTGCGCACAGAGCACAGCGTGATCCTGTGGCTGGTGCCCAGCAAGCCGATCCGCGAGCAGACGTTGAAAGCGCTCAAGGACCGCAGCCACCCGTATCACGCGGCGCTGCGCGAAGCTGGCCCGGTGACGGTGCTGGATTTGGAAGAGGCCAAGAGCGTGACCCGCGCCACGCTGGATACGTCCACCACGATCATCGTCGCCACCCGGCAGGCGTTTCAGGTGGAGGATGAGGAATCGCGCAAGGTGTATCAGAGCAGCGGCGCGCTGATGCACCATTTCGACCACCTCTCGCCGGCACAGCGCGAGGCGCTCCTGACCGAGGGCGAAGGAGCCGAGCGCACGATACCGTATTCGCTTGCCAACGTGCTGAGGTTGCGCCGGCCCTTCGTCGTCGTTGATGAGGCGCACAACAGCCGCACCGAGCTCGCCTTCGACATGCTGGCGCGGCTGCGCCCCAGCGGCATCATGGAGCTGACCGCCACGCCGGATCTCACGCGCACGCCGAGCAACGTGCTGCACAGCGTCTCGGCCGCCGAGTTGAAGGCGGAGGAGATGATCAAGCTGCCGGTGGTGCTGGAAACCGAGCCCAACTGGCAGCAGTGCCTGGCCGATGCGATAGCCCGGCGTGAGGCCCTGCACAAGCTCGCAGACGAAGAACGCCGAGCCGGCGCCCCTTATCTGCGCCCCTTGGTGCTGATCCAGGCCGAGCCGCGCCGCGCGGGGGTAGAGACCCTGGACGTGGAGCGCGTGAAGAACGAGCTGATCGCCAACCACGGCATCCCGGCGAGCGAAATCGTGGTGGCCACCGGCGAGGAGAAGGGGCTGGAGAAACTCGACGCCGACTACAAGCTGGGCATTGCCGACGCGGCCTGTCCGGTGAAGTTCGTCATCACCCAGAAGGCGCTGGCCGAGGGTTGGGACTGCCCGTTTGCCTACATTCTGGTGAGCATGGCCGAGCTCAAGTCAGCCACGGCGGTGGAGCAATTGCTCGGGCGCGTGTTGCGCCAACCCAGCGCCCGCCAGCGGCAGGCCAAGGCGCTGAACCAGTCTTACGCCTTCGTGGTGTCGAAGAGCTTTGCCGAGACGGCGAGCGCCTTGCGCGACCGGCTGGTGGAAGGCGCGGGCTTCGATCGGCGGGAGGTGCGCGAGTTCGTCACCGCCGCGCGGCCGCAGCAGGCGCGGCTGGACCTGGAGGGCCATGCGGGCCGCGTGGTGGTGCACCCGGTTGCGGTCACGCTGCCGGAAAAGCCGGATTTCAAGCAAGTGCCCAAGCCGGTGCGCGACAAGGTGAGCTGGGACGTCAAGGGCCAGACGTTGACGATCACCGCGCCGCTGACGGCAGATGAGGCCGAGGCGCTGAAGGCGGCGGTCACGTCCGCAGCGGCGGCTGCAGCAATTGAACAAGCTGCCGAAGTCAGCCGTACCACGGCGATCGAGTTCTTCCAGACGCCGGCCGAGCGGGGCGAGCGCTTTTGCGTACCGCAGCTGGCCTTGCGCGTGCAAGGTGAGCTGCAGCTTTTCGACGACCCGGAGGTGCTGGAGTATCCCTGGGACCTCTCGCCCTACGATGCCGCGCCAACGCCCGACGATCTGCAGGCCCTAGGCGCGGCCTTGAAAGTCTCGGAGGGGGGTGAGATCGACATCGATGAGGGCGGACGCGTCGTCTCGCGTTTTCTGCCCGAGCTGCAGCGCGATCTGGGGCTGGCCTATCGGCCCGAACACTGGGACGAGGTGCGCCTGGCTGCTTGGCTGTGCCGCAACCTGCCGGAGCCGACGCTTACCCATGCAAGCAAGCAGGCGTTCGTAGCCAAGTGGCTCACCGAGCTGCTGCGCCGGGAGGGCTTCACGTTGGCGCGCGCGAACTTACAGAAGTTTTTGATCCGCAATCTGCTGGAAGCACGCATCCGCGAACTGCGCCGGCAGGCGGTGGGGCGGGCCTACCAGCAGACGCTGTTCGGCGAGGGCGCGGCAGAACGAGTGGCGGTGACCGATCAATACGCCTTCGAGTTCCATGCGCAGGTCTATGCTCCCAGCCGGGATTACGACGGGCGAACGTCACCCTATGGCCACTTCGACTTCCGCAAGCATTTTTACGGCCGCATCGGCGACTTCGACAGCAAGGAGGAGTTCGAGTGCGCCTGCCAGCTGGACATGTGGGCGCAGCAGGGCCGCATTCAGTTCTGGGTGCGCAACCTCGTTCGGCGCGAAGGCTGTTCGTTTTTCTTGCAAAAAGCCGACGGGCGCTTCTACCCGGACTTTCTGTGCCAGCTGCCGGGTGATGCCGGCCAGCCCGGCCCGGTTCTGGCGGTGGAGTACAAGGGCGCGGACCGCTGGGCCAGCGCCGAGGATGACCGGATGATCGGCGGCCTCTGGGCCAGCCTTTCTGGTGGGCGCTGCCGCTTCGTGATGGTCAAGGATCGGCGGTGGGACTGGATCGAGGCCGAACTGATCTGATCGGTGAGACCTTTCCAGGGGCAGTTTGCCGACAGTGCTAGCATCACTTTTTGACCCGGCGTTCGACAAGGCGCATTCGGCCCCCTTTGCTACGTCTGTGCTCGCTGTGCGGAGGGGCGCGGGGGGCGTCGGTTTCTCCCCATGCCCAGACCCTTCTCCGAATCTTTGTTCCTTGCTCTCCAACACGCCCTGCCCAAGCGCGCGCTGACCGAGCTGGCCGGGGCGCTGGCGCGCCGGCCGCTCGGGCCGGTGACGCAGGCGGCGATCCGCCGCTTCATCGCGCGCTACCGCGTGGACATGGCTGAAGCGGCGCAGCCCGACCCGGCCGCGTACGCGACGTTCAACGACTTTTTCACGCGCGCGCTGCGCCCGGATGCGCGGCCGCTGGCGGTGGCCGACCTGGTCTGCCCGGTGGATGGGTCGATCAGCCAGTGCGGCGCGATCGAGCGCGACCGCATCCTGCAGGCCAAGGGTCACGGCTACACGGTGGCGGCGCTGCTGGGCGGCGACGCGGCGCTGGCGGCGGCGTTTGCCGACGGGACGTTCGCCACGCTGTATCTCAGCCCGCGCGACTACCACCGCATCCACATGCCCTGCGCGGGGCGGCTGCAGCGCATGGTGCACGTGCCGGGGTCGCTGTATTCGGTCAACCCGGTGACGGCGCGCGGGGTGCCGGGGCTGTTCGCGCGCAACGAGCGCGTGGTGTGCCTGTTCGAGGGACAGCGCCCCGACGGGCGGCGCTTTCCGTTCGTGCTGGTGCTGGTGGGGGCGACGATCGTCGGCAGCATGGCCACCGTTTGGCACGGCGTCGTCAATCCGCCGCGCCCGGGTATCGCACAGCGCTGGGATTACGACGACCGCGAGATCGCCCTGGCGCAGGGGGCGGAGATGGGGCGTTTTCTGCTCGGCTCGACCGTGGTGGCGCTGTTCCCGCCGGGTGTCGCTGCCTTGGCGGCGGACTGGGCGCCAGGCCGCCCGGTGCGCATGGGCGAGGCGATGGGGACGTGGCGGCCCTGACGGCGCCGCCGGGCCGGCGTTGCCGTCCCTCCCCCGTCATTGGAATGCCACTTCGGCAAAGCTGCGCAGCTTGCGGCTGTGCAGCTGGTCCACGCCCGCCGCGCGCAGCCGCTCGATGGCGCGCAGGCCGATGCGCAGGTGCTGATCGACGCGCTCGCGGTAGAAGCGGTCGGCCATGCCGGGCAGCTTGATGGCGCCGTGCAGCGGCTTGTCGCTGACGCACAGCAGCGTGCCGTACGGCACCCGGAAGCGAAAACCGTTGGCCGCGATGGTGGCCGATTCCATGTCCAGCGCCACGGCCCGTGATTGCGAGAAGCGCCGCTGCGGCAGGTTGTCCGGCAGCAGCTCCCAGTTGCGGTTGTCGGTGCTGGCAACGGTGCCGGTGCGCAGCACGCCTTTGAGTGCCGCTCCGTCCAGCCCGGTGACGTCGGCCACCGCGGCTTCGAGCGCCTGCTGGATTTCGGCCAGCGCCGGGATGGGCACCCACAGCGGCAGCTCTTCGTCCAGCACATGGTCCTCGCGCACATAGGCGTGGGCCAGCACATAGTCCCCCAATTGCTGGCTGGTGCGCAGCCCGGCGCAGTGGCCCAGCATCAGCCAGGCGTGCGGGCGCAGCACGGCGATGTGGTCGGTGGCGGTCTTGGCGTTGCTCGGCCCCACGCCGATGTTGACCAGCGTGATGCCGCTGCGGTCGGCGCGCACCAGGTGGTAGGCCGGCATCTGGGGCAGGCGTGGGGGTGGGCCGCCTTCAGGGCCCGCGAGCGTGGTGCGTTCCGCCGCCGACAGGCCCGTCCGCCAGGTGACGACGTTGCCCGGCTCCACGAAGGCGACGCAATCACTGTCCGGGCGCTGCATTTCCGCCAGCCCCAGACGCACGAACTCATCGACGTAAAAGCCGTAGTTGGTGAACAGCACGAAGTTCTGGAACCACGCGGGCGAGGTGCCGCTGTAGTGGCGCAGCCGCTGCAGCGAATAGTCGATGCGCGCGCCGGTGAACAGCGCCAGCGGTTGGGGCGCGCCGGGCGGTGGGGTGTGTGTGCCGTTGGCGATGCCGTCGTCCATCGCGGTCAGGTCGGGCAGATCGAACACCTCGCCCAGGCGCGCGCGGTGCAGGGCGTCCAGCTCGCCCTCGAAGTGGGCGTCCTCCCCCAGCGCGAAGTGCACAGGGATGGGTTCGCTGCCCAGGCCGATTTCCAAGGGCGCGCCGTGGTTGTCCAGCAACAGGCGAAACTGCTCGCGCCAGTAATCCGCAAACAGGTCGGGGCGGGTCAGCGTGGTTTCGTAACGGCCCGGGCCGGCCACGAAGCCATAGCTCAGCCGCCCGCCGGTCCCGGGGCGCATGGGCGCCATGGCCCGCTGTGTGCGCACGCGCACGAAGGGGTAGGTGGCCCGCACCCGGGTCAATGCGGTATCCGGCGCCAGGGGGGTGCGTACATAATCGGCCAAGGCCTCCCGCAGAAAGCCCACCGCGGCGTCGTAGAGTCGGCGCACCTGCGCCACGGCGGCGTCGGGGTCGGTGAAGGCTTGCGGGGCGACGAAGGCAGGGGTTTCGGGGTTTCGGTCCATGGCGCGATTGTCGCGGGCCGGAAGCGGTTGCATAGGAGAGCACGCGCGCAAATGGTCGATTCCGTGGCGGTGACCGAGGTGTCCGGTGCGGCCCGCGCCCTGGCGGCGGCGCTGGGGTGCGGCTTGCTGGTCGGGCTGGAGCGCGAGCGCCGCAAGGGGCGGGGCGCGACGCGGGTGTTTGCGGGCATCCG
Organism: Tepidimonas fonticaldi; assembly: GCF_007556755.1. Classification (GTDB taxonomy): domain Bacteria; phylum Pseudomonadota; class Gammaproteobacteria; order Burkholderiales; family Burkholderiaceae_C; genus Tepidimonas; species Tepidimonas fonticaldi. The sequence continues at coordinate 7,126 of NZ_VJOO01000042.1, forward strand.
CACCTTCGCGCTGGTGTGCGTGCTGGGTGCTGCGGCCGCGCTGACGGGCAGCGTCGGGCTGGTGCCGGTCGGGGCGCTGCTGGTGGCGGGCTTGGCCGTGGTGTCGCACTGGCGCGACCGCTCCCCCGATCCGGGCGCGACCACCGAAATCGCCTTGTTTCTGACCTACCTGATCGGCGTGCTGTGCGCCTGGAGCCTGCCCCTGGCGGCGGCCGTGGCGGTGGGGCTGACCGGCGTGCTGGCCGCGCGCGAGCGTCTGCACCGCTTTGCCCGGCAGTGGCTGCGGCCGTACGAGGTGCGCGACGGGATCATTCTGGCGGCGATCGTTCTGATCGCGCTGCCGTTGATGCCCGATCGCACCGTGGCCGGCGAGGGGCTCAACCCCTATCAGCTCACCCGGTTGCTGGCGCTGCTGCTGGCCATCCAGTCGCTGGCGCATCTGAGCCAGCGGCTGCTGGCCGCGAGGGAGGCGATCGCCTTGTCGTCGCTGGCGGCCGGTTTTGTCTCCAGCACCGCCACCATCGCCAGCTCCGGGCTGGCCGTGCGCGAGGGTCGCGCCGGTGCGCGGTTGATGGCCGGTGCGGGCTTGCTGTCGTGCGTGGCGACGCTGCTACAGATGGCGGTGATCGCCGCGGCGCTGCAGCCCGCCTGGCTGGCGTGGCTGTGGCTGCCCACCTTGGTCGGGGCCACGCTGGCCTTGGGGCTGGGGCTGTGGCTGGTGCAGGGGGCCCTGGCTGGCGCCAATGCGGGGGCCAACGCAGGGGCACCGGCCCCGGTCGATGGCGCGCAGGCGCAGCGCATGTTCAGCCTGCGCAACGCCGCCGTGGTGGCCGGCGTGCTGACCCTGGTGCAGGTGGGGGTGCATGGGCTGGGCCGCTGGCTGGGCCCCGTGGCCGAGTCCGCCGGCACGCTGCTCGCGGCGCTGTTCGACCTGCATGCGGCGCTGGCGGCCATCTTCGTGCAAGGCACGCCGCCGGCCTCCGGTGCGCCCGACCGGCTGGTCTGGACGCTGGCGCTGGCCTTGCTGGTCCATGCTGCCAGCAAAAGCGCGGTGGCCTGGGCGTCCGGGGGGCGCGACTACGCGCGTTGGCTGGTGCCCATGCTGTGGCTGCACACGCTGCCGGCCGTGGCGCTCATCCTCTGGACACCGGTTCGCGCAGGGTGACCAACTCCTCGGCGATCGTCGGGTGGATGCCCAGCGTGGCGTCGAACTGGGCTTTGGTGGCCCCGCAGCGCAGCGCCACGGCAAAGCCCTGCACGATTTCGCCCGCGTCCGGCCCGACCAGGTGCAGGCCCACCACCCGGTCGGAGGCGTCGTCCACCACGAGCTTGACCAGGGTGCGCTCCTCGCTGCCGCTGAGCGTGTGGCGCAGGGCGCGGAACTCGCTGCGGTAGATGCGCAAGCGCCCATACCGCTCGCGGGCCTGCGCCTCGGTCAATCCCACCGTGCCCACGTTGGGCGCGGTGAACACGGCGGTCGGGATCAGATCGTAGTGTGCGCTGCGCGGGGCGGCCCCCGGGGCCGGCCCGTACAGGTGATCGACCAGCGCCATGGCCTCGGCCAGCGCCACCGGGGTGAGCTGCACCCGCGCGGTCACGTCCCCCAGCGCGTATACGCTGGGGACGTTGGTGCGGTAGTGCTCGTCCACCACGATGGCCCCCTGCGCCCCCTGGGCGACGCCCAGCGCCTCCAACCCCAGTCCCTGGACATTGGGCACCCGCCCGGTCGCGTACAGGATGGCATCGGCCACCAGCCGGTTGCCATCTTCCAGCACCGCGTGCAGGCCGTCCGCTTCGCGGTGCACGGCCACCACGCCGGTTTGCAGGCGCAGATCCACCCCTTTTTTGCGCATCTCGCCGGCCAGAAAATGCCGGACCTCGTCGTCGAAGCCACGCAGGATCTGCTCGCCGCGGTACAACTGCGTCACCTGCGCCCCCAGGCCGTTGAAGATGGAGGCGAACTCGCACGCGATGTAGCCGCCGCCGACCACCACCAGCCGCTGGGGGAAGGGGTCGAGGTCGAACACCTCGTTGGACGTGATGACATGCTCGCGCCCGTGAAAATGCGGCACATGCGGGGTGCCGCCGGTCGCGATCAGGATGCGCTCGGCGCGCCACGTCTGGTGCCCCGGGGTGCCGTCGGCGTTCAGCGTGGCCAGCTCGATGGTGTGGGCGTCGCGCAGCCGGGCCCAGCCGCTCAGCACGGTGACCCCGCTGCTGCGCAGCAGCCGGTCGTACACCCCGTTCAGGCGGGCGATTTCGGCGGCGCGCCGGCGCTTGAGCTCGGCCCAGTCCAGCGCCGCCGCGCCGATTTGCCAGCCGTAGCCGCGCGCCTCCTCGAAGGCTTCGGCGTAGTGGGCCGCGTAGCTGTAGAGTTTTTTGGGGATGCAGCCCACGTTGACGCAGGTGCCGCCCAGTCCGTCCAGGCCCTGGGCCTCGGCCAGCGCGACGCGCACGCCGCGCTGCGCCGCCATGCGCGCGGCACGCACGCCGCCGCTGCCGCCACCGATGACGAAGAGATCGAAGTCGAAACCACCCATGTGCGCCATCCGTCTGTCGTTGCGTTGCCATCCTGGTCGTCAGGGCCCCGGCGGGGTTGGTGCCCCGACGGGGTCCGCCCTATGATGCCAGCAAAGACACCTGCCCAGGAGCTTGCCCGATCCCGACGCTGTCCCGACCCCTGTGTGGCATGAGGGGGCGCCTGTGCGCGCTGGCCGCCGCTGCGCTGCCGGCGGCGGTGGCCGCGCAAGCGGCCCCCGATGCGGCCCCGCCCGAGCCGCCCCCACGCACCGTGCAGGGCTATGTGATCGGTGCGGCGCTGGTGGACGGACGCGACCCGGTCGGGCAGTCCGCGCGAACCTCGACCCTGCAGCCGGTGTGGGGGCTGTGGGTGGGGCGTTTTCGCCTGTCCAGCGGGGGCGCGGCCACGCTGTGGGGGGTTGGACGCGAGGCGCTGGTCGACGCCGGGCTGAGCACCACCCTCGTCAGGCGGTCGAATGCGTCGCTGAGTGCGTCCCTGCGCTGGGACGAGGGGCGCGAGACCGACGAGGACGATCCCCTGCTGCGAGGGGCGTCACCCGTGCGCGGCACCCTGCGCGGCCGGCTGTCGCTGGGCTATGCGCCGGCGCCGCGCTGGAGTCTGTCCCTGGGGGTCAGCCAGGATCTGTTGGGCCGGGCCGGTGGTGCGCAGGTCTCGGCTGGGCTGAGCTATCGGTATCCCGTGTCGGCGCGCAGCCATTGGGACCTCGGCGGCAGCATCCGCGCCGGCAATGCCACCTATCTGCGTACCGTCTATGGATTGTCGTCGGCCGCCGCCGCGCGTGTCGGCCGGCCGCCTTACGAGCCGAGTGCCGGCGCCGAGGCGGTGCAGCTCGATTGGCGGCTGGTGTCCGCGCTGGACCGCGACTGGGTGGTGTACGGGGGCGTCGGCGTGTCGCGGCTGGTGGGGGCGGCGGCGCGCAGCCCGCTCGTCGGCGCCCGCCAGGTCTGGAGCGCCCAGGTCGGCCTGGCCTACCGGCACTGACGTGGTCACCCGCGCCCCAGCACCCGGGCCAGATAGCGCCCGGTGTGGCTGTCGGGATGGGCGGCGACGGCCTCGGGCGTGCCGCAGGCCACCACCGTGCCGCCACCCGCTCCGCCCTCGGGCCCCATGTCGATGACCCAGTCGGCCGTCTTGATGACGTCCAGGTTGTGCTCGATGACGACGATGGTATTGCCCGCGTCGCGCAACTGGTGCAGCACGCGCAGCAGCAGTTCGATGTCCCCGAAGTGCAGCCCCGTGGTCGGCTCGTCCAGGATGTAGAGGGTGCGTCCGGTGTCGCGTTTGGACAGCTCCTGCGCGAGCTTGACGCGCTGCGCCTCGCCGCCGGAGAGGGTGGTGGCGCTCTGGCCCAGCCGCAGGTAGCCCAGCCCCACGTCCAGCAGCGTCTGCAGCCTGCGCTGCAGGGCCGGCACGGCGCCAAAAAAGGCGTGGGCCTGCTCCACGGTCAGGTCCAGGATCTCGGCGATGTTGCGCCCCTTGTAGCGCACCTCCAGCGTCTCGCGGTTGTAGCGCGCGCCGCCGCAGACGTCGCACGGCACATACACATCGGGCAGAAAGTGCATCTCCACCTTGACCACGCCGTCGCCCTGGCAGGCTTCGCAGCGTCCGCCCGCGACGTTGAAGCTGAAGCGCCCCGGGCCATAGCCACGCTCGCGCGCGGCGGGCGTTTCGGCCATCAACTCGCGGATGGTGGTGAACAGGCCGGTGTAGGTGGCCGGGTTGGAGCGGGGCGTGCGGCCGATGGGGCTTTGGTCCACGGCGATCACCTTGTCGAAGTGCTCCAGCCCCTCGATGGCGTCGAACGGCTGCGGCTCGTCGTGGCTGCGGTAGAGGTGGCGCGCCACCGCCCGCAGCAGCGTGTCGTTGACCAGGGTGGATTTGCCCGAGCCACTGACGCCCGTGACGCAGGTGAACAGCCCGACCGGAAACGCCACCGTCACATTGCGCAGGTTGTGCCCGCGCGCGCCGATCAGGCGCAGGGCCGCCGTGGATGGCGCCGCCGGATCGCGCGGCCGGGTGCCGGCACGGTCCGCGCGGCCGGGCCAACCGCCGGCGCGCCGGGGTGCCGGTGCGGCGCCATCCGCGGCGCTGGGTTGCGATGGCTGCCACGGCGTGCGCCGCGCGGGCACCGGGATGCGCCGCCGCCCCGACAGATACTGCCCCGTCAGCGAGGCCGGCTCCGCCGCCACCGCCTCCCAGTGGCCCTGGGCCAGTACCTGCCCGCCGTGTACGCCGGCACCCGGCCCCAGGTCGATCAGGTGGTCGGCGGCCCGCATCATGTCCTCGTCGTGCTCCACCACGATGACCGTGTTGCCCAGATCGCGCAGCCGCTGCAGGGTGCCGATCAGGCGGTCGTTGTCCCGCTGGTGCAGGCCGATGCTGGGCTCGTCCAGCACGTACATCACGCCGCTCAGGCCCGAGCCGATCTGGCTGGCCAGGCGGATGCGCTGGGCCTCGCCACCGGAGAGGGTGTCGGCGCTGCGCGCCAGTGTCAGGTAGGGCAGCCCCACGTCGTTCAAAAAACGCAGCCGGGACCGGATTTCGCGCACCACCTTGTCGGCGATCTCGGCGCGCGCGCCCTGCCATTGCAAGCCCTCGAAGTACGCCAGCGCCTCGGCCAGCGTCATCTGGCTGATGGCGTGGATGTGGCGGCGCTGCGCCCCCTCGCCCAGATAGACCTGCAGCGCCTCGCGCCGCAGCCGGGTGCCGCCGCAGCCCGGGCAGGCGTGGGTGCTGCGGTAGCGGCCCAGCTCCTCGCGCACGGTGGGCGAGTCGGTGTCGCGCCAGCGCCGCTCGAAATTGGGCAGGATGCCCTCGAAGGGGTGGCGCTTGGTCACCCGCCGTCCGCCGTCGGCGCCGTACTGGAAGGCGATGGCCTCGTTGCCGCTGCCGTGCAGCAGCACGTGGCGCACGGTCTCGGGCAGATCCTGCCACGGGGTGTCGGGGTCGAAGCCATAGTGCGCCGCCAGGCTCTCGATCAGCGCGAAGTAGTGGGGGTTGCGCCGGTCCCAGCCCTTGATGGCGCCGCCGGCCAGGCTCAGCTCCGGAAATGCCACCACGCGCGCCGGGTCGAACAGCTCCACATGCCCCAGCCCGTCGCAGCGCGGACAGGCCCCTTGCGGCGCGTTGAAGGAGAACAGCCGCGGCTCGGGCGTGGCCTGCGTGTGGTCGCACACCGGGCAGGCGTAGCGTGCCGAGAAGGCGTGCAGCGCCTGCGTGTCCAGGTCCAGCGCGCGCGCCTTGCCATCGCCCACGCGCAGCGCCGCCTCCAGACTCTCGGCCAGCCGCTGGCGCGCGTCGGCCCGCACCTTCAGGCGGTCGATCACCACCTCCAGCGTCGCGCCCGGGCGCAGCAGGGCCGCGGCCTCGTCGCCCTCGGCCACCGTGCCATCGACGCGGAAGCGCACATAACCCTGAGCCTGCCAGCCCCGCAACGCGGCGGCCGGATCGTCCGCCTGCCCGGCAGGCAGCGGCGCCAGCAGCATCAGCCGCGTCTCGGCCGGCAGGGCCAGCAAGGCGTCCACCATCTGGCTCACCGTCTGCGCGCGCAGCGGCAGGTCGTGTTGCGGGCAGTGGGGCACGCCCGCGCGGGCGAACAGCAGGCGCAGATAGTCGTGGATCTCGGTCACGGTGCCCACGGTGGAGCGCGGGTTGTGGCTGGTGGCCTTTTGTTCGATCGCGATCGCGGGGCTCAGGCCCTCGATCAGGTCCACATCGGGCTTGTCCATGCGCTCCAGAAACTGCCGCGCATAGGCCGACAGGCTCTCGACGTAACGGCGCTGGCCCTCGGCGTACAAGGTGTCGAAGGCCAGGCTGGATTTGCCCGAGCCGGACAGCCCGGTGATCACCACCAGCGCGTGCTTGGGGATGTCCAAGTCCAGGTTGCGCAGGTTGTGCGTGCGCGCGCCGCGGATGCGGATCGCGCGGTCGGCCGGGGGCGGGGACGGCGGGGCAGACATGGGCGAGACGGACCAGGGTACCAAGAGTGAGGGCAACCGCGCATCATAGAACGCGGGTCCGCCCGGTGCCTTTGATACACTCACCGCCATGTTCGCTGTCCGCAGCACCTTCGACGCCCGCCTGGCTGCCGCCCTCAAGACCGGCCGCCGGGAGGCCTGGCCCTGGCGCAAGCCAACGACGCGCGCCTGATCCCCTCCGCGCGCACGCGCCGCTGCCGCCGCGCAGCCGGTTTGCCGTGCCGCCCCCCCTGTGCCGGTTGCCACCCGCGCCAGCCCCCGTTGGACCCCCAGGCCGTGCCGGCC
>NZ_VJOO01000043.1 GCF_007556755.1 Tepidimonas fonticaldi
GGCAGGCAAACATCGAAAAACTCCCAGAAAACGGCGCATCAGACCATCAACTCTGGGGGAAATTGTACTCGCAAACAGACAATAACACAAGAAAAATCATGAGGTTATGAATATTTCAGGGACGACTACATACTGTGCAGTCGCACAAGGCATTGACAGAAATGCCTTCACGTTTGATTGAAAGGAGTGTAGAGATGAAAGCCAGGATTACCGCTGTTGTCGCCGCCACCGTGCTGAGCGCCATCGTAACCCCATCGTTCGCTGGTGACGCGGCAGCGGCCAGCGCCAAGAAAATGTTCCTCCTCAAGGACGGTGGAACCCTGTATGTATTCGAGGACGGCAAGACGGCGCTGGAAGACAAGTTCGGACGGGCTATCAACCTGAAAGAGGGGCAATCGCTCGAAACGGTCGATGGCCAGAAGATTACAGCCAACGGCAACGAGGTCGCTCGACTCGATGGTCTTCTCCGTCAGGGTCATTCCGGCGTTTGACTACTCGATTCAATTCGTGAACTGCACGCCAGCGGATGTCGGGCCAACTCGTTGACCAACACGCGCTGGCGGGCCATCGGTCATAGCTGGGGCTAACCACTCGATGGTAGGCTGCGACGCTACCGGTCAATCGGCGCCGCACAAGGTGAGAGTCCGCCCTGCACTGACTGACCGGCGTTCATTGCCGGGGCCATTGCGTCCACAACAACCCGCAGGATTGCCCGGGATTGCTCAATCGTTGAGAGAGTGGGTTGGATTCCGGTCGCGTCTGCACCACCACCATTCCTCGCCCAACCCTCTGCGGTTGGGCGTTTTCGTTTCCGGGTTCCGCCACACCACGCGGGGCTGCGGGCCGATCTGCGTGTGCCACGCCGTGGCCACCCGGTGTCCTGAAGTCGCCCAGTTCGATGCCCAGCGGTTCGACAACCAGGCCGAGGGCCACTCGGTGTTGATAGCGGCCCTCAAGCCGCTGGAGGTGGCGCTGGTGGTGATGGAGGCCACCGGCGGCTACGAGACAGAGTTGGCCTGCGCGCTGCAAGCGGCCGGCCTGCCCGTGGCGGTGGTCAACCCGCGCCAGGCGCGCGATTTTGCCAAGTCGATGGGCCGCCTGGCCAAGACCGACGCGGCAGACGCGCGCATGCTGGCCGAGTTCGCCGCGGTGCTGCTGCGCCGCGACGATCTGGCCCGCTTCCTGCGCCCGTTGGCCGACCCACAGCAGCAGTGGCTGGCCGCGCTGGTCACACGTCGGCGTCAGCTGCTGGCCATGCTGCTGGCCGAGCGGCAGCGGCTGCAGATCACGCCCAAGGCGCTGCACCCGAGCATCGAGGCCATCATCGCAGCCATCCAGGCCCAGCTCGACGACATCGAAGGCCAGATGGTCGGCCACGTGCGTGAGCACTTCGCCGAGCTCGACCGATTGCTGCAATCGGCCAGCGGCATCGGCCCGGTGGCCAGCGCCACGCTGATCGCCGAGTTGCCCGAGCTCGGCCGGCTCAACCGGCGCGAGATCGCCGCGCTGGTGGGCGTGGCCCCGATGGCCAACGACTCCGGCGCAAGCCGGGGCCGACGACGCATCCAGGGCGGACGCTTCGACGTGCGCCGTGTGCTGTACATGGCCGCACTGACCGCCAGTCGCCGCAACCCCGTCATCAAGGCCTTCTACGAGCGCCTGATCGCCGCCGGCAAATGCCCCAAAGTCGCCTTGGTCGCTTGCATGCGCAAGCTGCTGATCGTGCTCAATGCCATGGTCAGAACCAACAAACCTTGGGATAACGCGCTTCACGGCGCTTGACTCGGAAGACGGTTACTCATACCTCGTTGGACAAGACTCCGGATTGCGCTCCAAGCAGGGTATTGGCATACTATGCCAATCTTTCCTGTATGAAGATCGCCATGCCGACGCGCAATGTTGTCCTCACCGATCACCAGGCCGCGCTGGTAGAGCATTTGGTCGCCTGCGGCCGCTACCAGAATGCCAGCGAAGTGCTGCGCGAGGGCTTGCGTCTCGTCGAACAACGCGAGGCCGAGGACGCCAGCCGCCTCGAAGCGCTGCGCGCCGCCGCCAAGGCGGGCATTGGCGATGTCGAGGCGGGACGCTACAAGACGTTCGATACCAAGGAATCCTTGCGCGCTCACCTGAAGGCTTTGACAGCCCAAACGCTCGTCCAAGCATGAGCGAGCCGTGGCGCGTTCGCCTGGCCGCCATTGCTGAGGCCGATCTGCTCGACATTGCAGCGTGGACAACGGAGCACTTCGGTTCCCTGCAGGCCGCGTTCTACATCGAGACCGTGACACAAGCCATCGAGGCCTTGCACGAGGGACCCGACATCCTGGGGGCCAAAGCGAGGGACGACATCGAGCCCGGCATTCGCACCCTGCATGTGGCGCGGCAGGGCAGAAAGGGCCGTCACTTCGTCATGTTCCGAGTTGCTCCGGGGCGAGTCATCGAGGTGCTGCGCCTACTTCACGACAGCATGGATCTGTCGAGGCATTGGCCCAACGATGACGCCGCAATCCAGTGAGTCCGTGTGCAGCGGGGCTACAGCGTGCTCCTGCGGTGGGGAAAACCGCCTCGCACACAAAAATTCAGACAGGCCCTCGTTGCACGCCATCGCGCCCATGCTGACCGTCACCACCCTCAACCTCAACGGAATCCGCTCTGCCGCCAGCAAGGGGCTGGAGGACTGGGTCGCCGCCACGGCGCCGGACCTGCTGTGCGTGCAGGAGCTCAAGGCCCAGCCCCCCGACATGGCCGGCCGTTTCGACACCCTGGCGGGTCTGCGAGGGTATTTTCACTGCGCCGTCAAGAAAGGCTACTCGGGGGTGGGCATCTACAGCCGGCACGAGCCCAGTGACGTCGTCGTCGGCATCGGTGTGCCGGAGTTCGACGACGAGGGGCGGTATCTGGAGCTGCGCTTCGACACGCCGGCGCGCGCCTTCAGTGTGGTGAGCGTGTACTTTCCCAGCGGATCCTCGGGCGACGAGCGCCAGCAGGCCAAGTTTCGGTTTCTGGACGAAATCGCGCCGCAGCTCGCCCGCCTGGCGGCCGAGCGCGAGTGTTTGGTTTGCGGCGATGTCAACATCGCCCACACCGAAAAAGACCTGAAAAACTGGCGCAGCAACCAGAAGAACAGCGGCTTTTTGCCCGAGGAGCGCGCCTGGATGACCCAACTGCTCGGCGGCGGCGCGTGGGTGGACGTGTACCGGCGCCTGCACCCCGACGCGGAGGGCGACGGCTACACCTGGTGGAGCAACCGCGGCCAGGCTTGGGCCAAGAACGTGGGCTGGCGCATCGACTACCACTTGGCGACCCCGGGCTTGGCGGCGACCGCGCAGCGAGCCAGCATCTACAAGGCCCAGCGGTTCAGCGACCATGCGCCGTTGACGCTGGAGTATGCGTACCGGCTGTAGCGGGCAGGGCCGCCGTTGCGTGCCGAGCTGGGTGACGGTGCCCAGGTGCGGGTGTTTGGGTCGCGCACCGATGAGTGGGTGGCCTTGCGCCAGCTGCGCAACCGGCTGATCCACGAATATCAGCAGTCCGATGCCGACTTGCACGCTGCGTTGATGGCGGCCCATCAAGGCGTGCCTGCTCTGCAGCACGCCGTAGAGCGTCGCCGTAGAGCGTTTGTGCGAGGCGGTGGCACAGCGAGTGGGTGGAGGCGGCACGTAGCCGCGGCGAGTGTTGCGCGAAAGCGACACAAGCATGCATTATTACGGGGAACCCTAACCTTAACCCGGCCCTCTTCTGGTGAAATACGGGTCAGCTTCCCCACGGAGGCCGGTCGGGCGGACCCCGGCCCCTGTTCCAAACCCTGGACACTCTTGGAGAGATTCGAATGAAAAAGACTCTGATCGCCCTGGCTGCCGTCGCGGCCACCGGCGCTGCGTTTGCCCAGTCGTCGGTGACCCTGTATGGTGTGGCGGATATCGGTTTGCAAGACACCAATGCCCCGGGTACCAAGCTGAAGCTGAACAGCTCGGACACGATGAACAACGGCATCTCCCGTTGGGGCATCCGTGGTACGGAAGATCTGGGTGGCGGCCTGAAGGCGGGCTTCAACTTTGAAGCGGGTCTGTCGCTCGACGACGGTAAGACGGGCCAAAGCGGTGGCAACTACTTCTCGCGCGCTGCCTACATGACCCTGGCAGGTGGCTTCGGCGAGCTGAGCCTGGGTCGTCGTCTGAACCCGGCGTTCAACACCGCTGAGGCTTGGGAACTGACCGGCGTGGCCATGTACTCGGCGGTCAGCAGCCAGTTCGGCGATGCGCTGCGCGGCTTTCGCTACAGCGACATGATCATGTACACCTCGCCGTCGTTCAGCGGGCTGACCGTGCAGTTCGGTCATGTGCTCAAGGGTGACGCCGGTGTGGGCGCGATCAACGATCTGTCGTTGCGCTATGCGCAAGGCCCGCTGTCGGTGGCGTTCGACTATAACAAACAATCCAACGTGAAGGGCAACAACAAGCACCTGGGTGCGAGCTACGACTTCGGCGGCTTCAAGGTCGCGGGTGCGTGGATCGATCCGGCCGGCGCCGCCAAGGGCTTCTCGATCGGTGGCAGCACCACCGTCGGTACGGTCACGCTGACGGCTGACTTCGTCCGCGACACCGAGTACGAGGACACCGACTTCGTGCTGGAAGCCAAGTACCCGCTGTCCAAGCGCACCTTCGCCTACGCTGCGTACCTGCAGGACGGCAAGAAGAAGAACGGTGCGTTCAATGCTGCCACTGTCGGCAAGAATGTCAACGGCTTCGGTCTGGGCATCCGCCACAACTTCTGATCGACGGTCGTCTGACGGCTGAGAAACCCGCTGCTTCGGCAGCGGTTTTTTTGTTGGAGCGGGGCGTGAGGTGGGGTGTCTGAGGACCGGGCGTGTTGCGCATCTGCAACGATTGGGGTGCCCAAAATGGGGGAAAACCCTGATCGTCAAGAAAATGCCACTACCATTGGCTCGTGTGCCGCAGTCCTCGCGGAAAGCGGCGAACACCCTCAACCCGTCGAAAGGTGAACCTCATGAAGAAGACTCTGATCGCGCTGGCCGTGCTGGCCGCCTCGGGCGCTGCCATGGCCCAGTCGTCCGTGACGCTGTACGGTGTTGCGGACATGGTTCTGCACAAGGACAAGAACGCCTCCACCAAACTGACCAGCGGTGGTGTCTCCACCAGCCATTGGGGCATCAAGGGCGTGGAAGATCTGGGAGGCGGCCTGAAGGCGGGCTTCTTGTTCGAGCAGGGCATCCAATTGGACAACGGTGCGGCGGGCCCGGGTTTTGATCGCCAGACTTACTTGAGCCTCTCCGGTGGCTTCGGTGAAGTCAAGTTCGGCAAGATCTGGACGGCGTACGATGACATCGCTGGTGCCACCGATGCGGCGTTCAACGCCAACGTCCTGGGTCCCGTCGCCCTGATCTTCCAAAGCCGGTACGAGTACTTCAACAGCACCTCCAACCCGAACAACGGCTTCTACTACGCTTCGCCGTCGTTCGGTGGCTTCAGCGGTGCCGTCAGCACCAACCTGCGCGAAGGTGTGGCCAACAGCCGTGTCTCGGCCTTCCACGTCAAGTACGAAGGTGGCCCGCTGTTCGTCGCGCTGGGTTATCAGGATGACCAGCCGAACAACGAGAAGTACACCCGCATCGGCGCGTCCTACGACCTGGGCGTGGCCAAGCTGCTGGGCACCTACGGCCGCGTCAAGAACGAGGATGTGGATGAGTGGTCGGTCGGCGCCGACGTGCCGGTCGCGACCAACCTGGTCGTGTCGGTTGGCTACGCGCAGAGCAAGAAAGACGGCGGCAAGGCCGAGCGTGGCTGGAGCGTGGCGGCTGCCTACGCTCTGTCCAAGCGGACCACGGCGTACGCCGGCTTCTTTGACGCCAACGCCGCTGCCGTCAACGGCCGCGCCGGTGCCGCCGGTGCGCCGGACAGCCGCTTTGGCGTTGGTCTGAAGCATACGTTCTGAGTCCCCAGCGGCCCGATCGGGCCGCATGCATCCACAGAACGACCGAAGCCGCGGAAAATACGCCGCGGCTTTTTTATGTGCGCCCGGCACGGGCGCACATAAAAAACAACCTCCCGAAGGAGGTTGTTTGAAATCGTGGCGGGCCCACAAGGACCCTTCCCCTGTCCACTCAATACGCGTTAGAAGCGATGGCGGACACCCACGGTGATGCCGGTACGGCTGCGTGCGCCGCTCTCCTTATCCAGCACGACCGCGCTGCCGCCGCTGATGCTGGTGTGGTCCACGCCGAAGTAGGCATCGGTGCGCTTGCTGAAGGCATAGTCCGCCACGGCCACGTAGAAGTTGGCGTTGCCGTTGGAAGCACCCGTGGCCGAGCCCGACTGCTTACCGCGGAAGTAGTGCGCGCCCAGGTTGAGCTGAGGAGTCAGCTGATAGCCCACGCCCACCTTGAACAGCTGGCGCTTGTTGGCGTCGCCCGGCTGGAAGCCGCCATTGGTCTGGCCGGCCCAGAATTGCCCCAGGATCGCTCCGTCGACGGTATTACGGAAACCCTGGATCGGGTTGGTCACCTTAGCGTATTTCGCCTTGTTCAGGCCATAGCCTGTACTGAAGTACCACGGACCCGTGCGGTACGAACCGCCCAGAGTCCAGGCGTCTACGTCGGTGCCGCCTGGCAGCGTCGTGCGCATGTAGCCGCCGCCGACGGCAAACCCGCTCGCGGAGTAGCGCAGGTAGCCGCCAACCGTCTTCCAGGCGCCACCACCCAGGGTGCCTGCAACGAAGGCAGGCACTTGCGCCTGCGAGGCAGGCAGGCCAGCTTCCAATGCCTTGGTGTCGTTGTTCTCGTCAAACGAATATTGCAGCGAGCCTACGAAGCTGCGGTCCGGCGTTGCGAAGGTGTACTTCAGCATGTTGCTGGTACGCGCGCCCATGGCCATTCCCAACTCAGGCTTGTAGGCTTCCATGTAGGGGGAGTACGGGAACGAAGCGTAGGTGCTGGTCACCACGTCGAACAGGACGTTCCACTGACGTCCGGCAGTCAGGCGGCCATAAGGGCCTTGCAGACCCAGATAGGACAGTTGGAAGAAGGGGGTGGAAACACTGCCGTCATCGGCATTGAGACGGTTTTCCAGCACCACCAGGGCCTTGGACCCGCTACCCAGGTCCTCCTCCACATTGATACCCCAGCGGCTTTGCGACATGCCGCCACCGATCATCCTCGTCAGGCCATCCTTGCCGGCACCTTCGTTGTTGGTGTGGCGCACGGCGGCATCCACGATACCCCACAGCTCCACCTTGCTGGTACCGACGGACTGGGCCATTGCCACGCCCGCGCCGCACAGCGCCAGGGCAGCCACAATTTTCTTTTGCATACGACAGACTCCTCTTGGATTGAAGTTGTGCGCGAAAAACGATGGGGCGGTATGGCCCGGTCGTCATACTGCAACGTCATGGTAGTCAATGGCGCCCTAGAAGCGAACGATCGTTAGAAAAAATTCGTGATTGTCGCCACAGGGGTTTTCCCTTGGTTGCCAGCGCGGCGCACAGGTTACCAAGGCTTTTCCGCGGTCCGTGGTTTTGGCGTGGCTGTTGCTGGCTCGGCCTCGGCGAGCGCCCCGAGAGTTGTGAATCAGCGATCCTGAAGCTCAAGCGCGCGCTGTCGGTGGTAGCGCCCGTCGCCCCGCGTAATCACCGTATCCTGCGGCAGCACCGCGTCGGCGCTCAGAGTGTCCAAACGGCTCACTTGTTCGTACAGCGGGGCGAAGTCGATCTCGGCCAGCCGCAGCAGGTCGTCCAGGTGGTCGAGCACAAAGTAGGTCTGCTGAAAGTCGTCGATGCGGTAGCGCGTGCGCATCACGCGCCCCAGCGCAAAGCCGATGCGGTTAGGCGAGGGCGAGTCCAGGCAGAAGACGCTTTCGGACGCGGATGAGACAATGCCCGCGCCGTAGATGCGCAGCGCGCCGGCTTCGCGTACCAGACCGAATTCCACCGTGTACCAATAGACGCGCGCCAGCATGTCCAGCACGCCCAGGCGCTGCGCGCGCAGGCCGCCGTGTCCATAGGCCTGGATGAAGTCGGCCATCACCGGGTGCATCAGCATCGGGACGTGGCCAAAGACGTCGTGGAAGACGTCGGGCTCCTGGAGATAGTCCAACTGGTCGGCGCGGCGGATGAACTGCCCGGCGGGAAAGCGCCGGTGGGCCAGGTGCTCGAAAAAGACGTCGTCCGGCACCAGCCCCGGCACGGCGACCACCTGCCAGCCGGTGTGGCGCATGAGTACCTCGGACAGGCGCTCGAAGTCCGGGATGCGGTCGGGCTCGATGGGCAGGCGGCGCATGCCGTCCACGAAGGCCTCACAGGCGCGGCCGGGCAGCAGGGCCATCTGGCGCTGGTACAGCGTGGCCCAGGTGGCGTGTTCCTGCGGGGTGTAGGCGGCCCAGTTTTGCGGGATGGTCCAGTCCGGGCTGTCCGGGCGTCCGGCCTCGCCGGCGGCCAGGCCGTGCAGGACGGGTTCAGCGGTTGCGCTCATCGATCGCCCCCATGGCCGGGGCGGTCGCGTCGACCCAGCGCGCAAACGCGATGTCGCGCTCGGTCAGCCCCCCGGCATCGTGCGTGGAAAACAGGATGTCCACCCGGTTGTAGACGTTGAACCACTCCGGGTGGTGGTCGCGGCGCTCGGCCTCCAGGGCGGCGCGTGTCATGAAGCCGAAGGCCGCGTTGAAGTCCGCAAAGCGCAGCGCCCGGCGGATGGCGTGCCGCTCGGCGTCGAACGTCCAGGCGGGCAATTGGGCGAGAGCGGCTTGCAGGGCGGGGCCTTCGAGCTTGGTCATGGTGGTTTTCCTTCTGTGGGGATCAGGCCGCGGCGGTCTCCACCTTGAGGGTGCCGCGGCGGATCTGGTCGCGCTCCAGGCTTTCGAACAGGGCCTTGAAGTTGCCCTCGCCAAAGCCCTCGTCGTTCTTGCGCTGGATGAACTCGAAGAACACCGGCCCGAGCAGCGGCTGGCTGAAGATCTGCAGCAGCAGGCGCTTGTCGCCCCCGGCGGTCGAGCCGTCGAGCAGAATGCCGCGTGCCTGCAGCTCAGCCACCGGCTCGCCGTGGCCGGGCAGGCGCTCTTCCAGCATCTCGTAATAAATGTCGTTGGGCGCGCTCATCAGCGGCACGCCGGCCATCTGCAGGGCGTCCACGCTGGCCAGCAGGTCGTCCGTCAGCAGGGCGATGTGCTGGATGCCCTCGCCGTTGAACTGCATCAGGAACTCCTCGATCTGGCCGTTGCCGCCGGAGCCCCCTTCCTCGTTGAGCGGGATGCGGATCAGGCCGTCCGGCGCAGTCATGGCGCGGCTCTTGAGGCCCGTGTACTCGCCTTGGATGTCGAAGTAGCGGATTTCACGGAAGTTGAACAGGCGCTCGTACCACTGCGCCCAGTAGGCCATGCGCCCACGATAGACATTGTGCGTGAGGTGGTCGATGATTTTGAAGCCGTGCCCGACCGGGTGGCGTCGCGCGGGGTCTTCGAACTCGGGCAGAAATTCGAAGTCGATGTCATAGATGCTCTTGCCGTCCTCGTAGCGGTCGATCAGGTACAGCGGCGCGCCGCCAATGCCCTTGATCGCCGGTAAGCGCAGCTCCATCGGGCCGGTGGGGATGTCGATGGGTTGCGCGCCCAGCTCCAGCGCGCGGTAGTAGGCCTTGTGGGCGTCCTTCACGCGGAACGCCAGCCCGCAGGCGCTGGGCCCGTGCTCCTGCGCAAAGTAATCGGCCAGGCTGCGCGGCTCACGGTTGATGATGAAGTTGATCTGTCCCTGGCGCCACAGCTCCACGTCCTTGGATCGGTGGCGCGCGATGCGGGTGAAGCCCAGTGCCTGAAACAGCGGCTCCAGCACGTTGGGGGTGGGCGCGGCAAATTCGACGAACTCGAATCCGCACAGGCCCATGGGGTTGTCGAAGAGGTCGGCCATGGTCACGACTCCTGCACTGAAATTGAAAGCTGGAAGCATATGTCCGTGTCGACGCAATGGGCTTGCATTTCGACGACCGGAAAACCCGCAATCATGAAAAATCGTTGCGTGTTTCGGGTAAAACCCGCACTGTTCTGACCCAGGAGAGCCCCATGACGCCCAGCCCTTCCATCCATGCGGTGGACCGCCGCATCCTGGCCCGTTTGCAGGAGGACGGGCGCATCACCAACCAGGCCTTGGCCGAAGCCGTGCATCTGTCCCCGGCGCAGTGCAACCGCCGCCACCGCCGGCTGGAGGAGCAGGGCTATGTGCGCCGCTACGAGGCGCGGCTGGATGCGCCGCGGCTGGGGCTGGGGGTGACCGCGTTCGTGCATGTGACGATGGAGCGCGGCCACATCCGCGAGGTGGAGCGATTCCGCCAGCGGGTGCGCGACATGGCGCAGGTGCAGGAGTGCTACGCAGTGACGGGCGATTTCGACTATGTGCTCAAGGTGGTGGCCCGCGATCTGAAGGCGCTGTCGGATTTCTTGCTCGGCACGCTGGCGCAACTGCCCGGCGTCAACGGCGTGCGTTCCAGCGTCTGTCTGGACGAGATCAAATGCACCAGCGCGCTGCCGCTGGACGGTTGATGGTCAAGGGGTGGCCTGCGAGGCCGCGCTGTGCTACAAAGTACCAAGCTGGCCGGCTGGCCGGGGGGAGGGTTCGCCGGCACAGGGAAGGTGGCCACCGGGAGAACGCCCTTGATATCGATGAGCCCGATGGCGGCCATGGCTGCGACGTCGACATCGATGCGCGGCAGCGGCTGTTGCTGGCGCTGCAGGCCGCCGAGCGGCGTTACCGGCTGCTGGCCGAGCACACGCAGTCCATCATCTACACCATCGACAACGCCGGCCGACTGACCTACGTATCACCCAGTTGGACCGAGCTGCTCGGACACCCGGTGGAGGAGGTGATCGGTCGCGATTTTCGCCCCTTCGTCCATCCGGAGGACGTGCCGCTGTGCGAGGATTTTTTGGCGCGCACGCTGCGCGAGCGGCGGGTGCTGCCGCCGCTGACCTACCGCGTGCTGCACCGCGACGGCCGGGTGTGCTACCACCGCAGCATGCTGGCGCCGGTGCTGGACGACGACGGGCAGTTGCAGGCCATCGTGGGCAACGCGATCCATCAACGACACCCATGGCCATGCGGCCGGCGACGCCGTGCTGCGCGGCTTCGTGCAGCGCTGCCAAGCGGCGCTGCGCCCGAGTGATGTGCTCGGCCGATTGGGTGGGGAGGAGTTTGGCGCGATGCTGCCTGGTGCCGATCCCTGCCAGATTGGTACGATCGCCGAGCGGCTGCGTACCGGGGTGGCCGAGCGGCCGTTCGAGCTGCCGGATGGCGCGGCGCTGGAGGTCACCGTCAGCGTCGGCGCGGTGGTGGCGCTGCCCGACGAGGACGCCGATGCGCTGCTGATGCGCGCCGACCGCGCCCTCTACGCCGCCAAGCACGCCGGTCGCAACCAAGTCGTGCTGGACGGCATCGACCCGGCGGCGTTCGCCGACACCGAGCCGTCCGGTGCGCCCGCGCTGCCGCCGTTTCCGGCCCTGGGCGAGCGCTGAGCGAGAGGCTTCACCCCCGCCCGACAAAGGGCATTTTGGTGGCCATGACGGTGGTGAACAGCACGTTGGCTTCCAGCGGCAGGCGCACCATGGCCATGAAGGTCTGCACCACCGCGTCCATGTCCATGCGCGCTTCGGGGCGCACGCTGCCATCGGCTTGCAGCACGCCGGCGGCCATGCGCTCGGTCATGTTGCTGGCGACGTTGCCGATGTCGATTTGACCGACCGCGATGTCGAATGCCCGGCCGTCCAGCGCTGCCGCCTTGGTCAGGCCCGTGATCGCGTGTTTGGTCGCGGTGTAGGGGATGGAGCCCGGCCGCGGCGTGTGCGCCGAGATGGAACCGTTGTTGATGATGCGCCCGCCGCGCGGAGACTGCTCACGCATCAGCGCGAAGGCCGCGCGCAGGCAGTAAAACGCGCCGTTGAGGTTGGTCTGCACCGACTGGTGCCAGTGCTCCAGCGCCGTGGCGTCCGGCGTTGCGGCGGGGGTGAAGACGCCGGCGTTGTTGAACAGCAGATCCAGCCGCCCATGGCGGGCGCGCACCGCGGCAAACGTCCGCTCCACCGCGGCGGGGTCGCCAATGTCGGCCACGACCGGGTGCGCACGGGCGGCCACGTCCGGGTGGCCGAGGGCGGTCTGGGTGATGGCCTCCTGCAAGGCTTCGGCGCGACGGCCGACCAGCCAGACGGTCCAGCCTTCGCGCAGCAAAGCGATGGCGCAGGCCCGGCCGATGCCGCTGCTGGCGCCGGTGACCAGAGCGATGCGCGAGGGGGTGGTGGGTGTGTCCATCGGCCTATTGTCCCGCAAGGCGTGGGGGCCCGCACGTGCCCCGCATGGGGGCAAACCGGGCACAATGACACGGACTTTGCCCGCGTTACCGCCCGCTCCCCATGGCCGACGACACCGCCCTCGACCCGCAGCCCGGCACCGCCGCACACCCCCTGCAGCCCCGCACACCGGCCGAACTGTGGCAGTTGCTGCGCCGGCCGGAGGGGCGTGCGCTGACCGCCCGGCACGTGGGCGAGGCGCTGGTGCTGGCCGGCCTGACCGACCTGGCGGAGGTCATCGCCGCCACCAACGTCTGACGCGCCCCGCGCGGCCGGCGCTGCGGCCGCTGCCTACAATGGCCGCCATGCTGCGCTACGCCACGATCCCGGTCACCCCGTTCGCCCAGAACTGCTCGCTCGTTTGGTGCGACGCCACGCGCGAGGCGGCGGTGATCGACCCGGGCGGCGACCTCGACGCCGTGCTGGAGGAGGTGCGGCGGCTGGGACTGGACCTGCGCCAGATCTGGCTCACGCACGCGCACATCGACCACGCCGGCGGCGCCGGCGAGCTGGCCGAGCGGCTCGGCCTGCCGATCGTCGGCCCGCACCGCGGCGACCAGTTCTGGATCGACGGCCTGCCGCAGCAGAGCCGCATGTTCGGCTTTCCGCCGGCGCGGCCGTTTGCGCCGACGCGCTGGCTGGAGGATGGCGACGAGGTCACCGTGGGGCAGGAGCGGCTGCACGTGCGCCACTGCCCGGGCCACACGCCCGGCCACGTGGTGTTCCACGCGCCGCAGATCCGGCGCGCCTTCGTCGGCGACGTGCTGTTCGCCGGCAGCATCGGCCGCACCGACTTCCCCGGCGGCAACCACGCGCAGCTGATCGACAGCATCACGCAGCGCCTGTGGCCGATGGGCGACGACACCGTCTTCATCCCCGGCCACGGGCCGGAAAGCACCTTCGGCGAGGAACGCCGCAGCAACCCGTTCGTCGGCGGGACCTGATCAGCGCGCGATCCCGAGGAACAGCGCCAGGCAGCGCTCCACCTGCAGCATCGTGTCGACCTCCAGCCGGCCGAACGGCGGCCCGAGCTTGTCGCGCGGCAGCGTCATCACCTTGTCGACCATGATCTGCGAGGTCTTGCGCAGGCCGTTGGCCGGCGACGGCTCGACGGTGATGCGCAGCAGCGGCGCCTCCACCAGCGTGCCGGTGACGAGCAGCACGCAGACGCTCGGGTGGGTGTCGAACAGGTCGGACTGGATGACGAGCGCCGGGCGCGGCTAGGGCCTGTTAACACTACGTGCTAACATACTGCGCATGGAACTTACGCCTGCGCAATTCGCGCGTATCGAGGATTGCCTGCCGCGGCAGCGGGGCAATGTGTCGCTGGACAACCTTCAAGTGCTCAACGCGATCCTGTTCGTGGCCGAAAATGGCTGCAAGTGGCGGGCCCTGCCCAAGCGGTTCGGCAACTGGCACACGATCTACACGCGGATGAACCGGTGGGCCAAGGCCGGGGTCCTGGATCGGGTCTTCGAGCGCATGCAGGCCGAACAGCTGGTCCGGGTGCGGCTGGAGGCGGTCAGCCTGGACAGTACGATCGTCAAGGTCCACCCGGACGGCACCGGCGCACGAAAAAAAACG
>NZ_VJOO01000044.1 GCF_007556755.1 Tepidimonas fonticaldi
CCCGGACCGCCGGGGATAATTCTGGTCTGTATTCGACGAGAATGCAAACGAGAATTCCACGGATTGGCGGGCTCGCGTGCCGAGAATTTCCACCGGGTATAGGAAGTTCAACCGCCCTTTTTTGCGAGTCTGGCGGGTAGGAAGCGGCCGCGCAAGCGCCGCTTTGGGCACAGATCGGGCACAGATCGGGGGTTCATGCGTGGGTTTTCGACATCGCGGGGCCACGCAGCGGCTCAGTGCGTAGCCATTTCTCACCGAATCCCGGCACAGGGCCGAGCGCAGCCCTGCGGGGTCGTGGCCGCATCGGATCGGACTCTGGCTTGGCTGCCGGCTGTGTGGCCGGCGCCTCATCACGCGGCGGGCGGCGGGGCGCGCGCTGCGGGCCGGTAGTGCGCTTGCTCCAGCGCGCCGTGTTTCTCGAAGTGGGCGAGGATGGCGCGGATGGCGGTGGGTTCCTCGATGCTGGCGACGATCCGTACCGCGCCGCCGCAGTGGGCGCAGGTGGTGACGTCGATGGAAAAGACCCGCTTGAGCCGTTGCGCCCAGCTCATCGCACGGCGCTTCTGCTCGGGGCTGCGCGGCTCGTCGTGGGCGCTGACGTCCACCGGCACTGCATCGCTCGCAGGCCGCTTGCCGCGCCCCGAGGGCGTCAGCTGCGCGCGCAGATTCGCGTTCGGGGCGAATACGCCGTGGAAGCGGGTGAGATGCGCGCGTGGCGGCGGGACCAGTGCCGCCAGCTTGGCGATGAAGTCCACCGCATCCCATTCGACATGCGTGGTGCCATTGCGCCACGGCGTCTGCTGGAGTTCCGCACCTATTTCATGGTGCCGGTCGAATTCGGCGCTGACGAGAACGCCTTCCTCATTCCGCATGAAATCGCCCGCGCCCCGCTGCCGATGGCCAACCCGGGCTTGGCGCGCATGAACGACCAGGTGGTGATGGAGTACCTGGCGAAATTCGAAGGAGCGCGCGTATCGGAAAAGGTACGCGCAGAGCTGATCTCGCGCCTGGCCGCCGGCGAGCCGAGTCGCGCCGATGTGGCAAGCGCGCTGCACATGAGCGAGAAGACGCTCCAGCGGCGGTTGAAGGGCGAGGAGACCAGCTACCAGGAGATCCTCGATGAAACACGCCGTGAGCTGGCCCGGCAGTACCTGCGCGAGGGACGCATGTCGGTGTGCGAGGTCACCTTCCGGCTCGGCTTCTCGGACCAGAGCAGCTTCACACGGGCCTTCAAGCGCTGGACCGGGCTGGCACCGGGCGAATTCCGCCACCGGACCGCCTGATCGCTCCCGCTGGCCCAGCGCTTCCCGGGGTTTTGCACCGCGCATGATGTCCGGCAATGCATCGGCGTCGCGCTGTGCGACGTAGCGGCTGACGATTACGCCTCTCAGCTCTCCTCCGGCACGAACAGCCGCATGAATCGGACGAATTCGAGTTTGTTGCCCTTGACCACTTCGAAGTCTTTCGCGATGGTGAGTGCTGAATTGCGCAGTCGTGCCAGCATCTCCTTGAAAATCTGCGCCGACACACGTACGTGGATGTCGGCCTCCGGCAGCAGCTGCGGCACCACCTCGCTCACGCCGCGGCGCACGATGTAGGTGTAGCGCTCGGGCGAATCGGTGAATTCGAACGCGACCTTGATCACCGTGTCGGCGCTAGCCTCTGCATCGAGGTTCACCGCCATCCCATCGAAGAAAATGGATAGCGGCATGTCGCGCAGCATTTCAGGCTTGGGTGTGAGCGCACGGTCCGGCAGTTTGAGCCCATCGCGTAGCTCGCGCATGGACACCAAGTAGTAATGGCGTGCATTGGGGTTGGCCTCGGCCTCGCCCAGCGTCTTGAGTGCGGCGATGCGGGCTTGTTTCGCCCGATCGTTGTCCGGATTCACGAGCAGCGCATAGTCAGTCAGCTGCAGCACCCACTGGTGCTGGCCCTGCTGGCTGGCCTCGACGATCCGGCGGGTCAGTGCCTCCTCGCCGCCGGCGAGTTCCACCATGCGCTTCGCCTGCTCATCCGGCGGCAGCGGCTGCAGCGTGGACGGATTGCCGTCGTACCAGCCCAGGTTGCCGCTGAAGATGCTCTTCGCCGACCACGCCGGCTTGCCGTAGAACGCCTGCAGGAACGGCGATTTCGCCAGATGCGGCGGCAGCTGGATGCGCTGCGCGATCTCGTCGGGCATCAAGCCCTGGTTGATCAGCCGGATGCTCTGGTCATAGACGAAGCGGATGGCGTCGCGGTAATCGGTAAGCGTGTTGTAGATGTATTCCGCGCCGGCGAGCGGCCGTGTATGGCTGGGCACCAGATACTCGGGCTTGAGCGCGCGCATTTTGTCGAGTGATGCGGCCCAGGCCTTGGGATCACGGTAGGACGTGCCGCGGATCGTATAGAGATTCGGGAAGGCTTTGTAGAAGTTGTCGCCGGGCAGGAGAATCTTCCGCTCCGGCAGCCAGACGAACAACTGATCCTCGGTTTCGCCCGGCGCATGGACGAGCTGGAAATGGATGCCCGCAACGGTGTCTTCCATCACGTCGTCGAAGGTCTGGGTCGGGCGAAGGATGCGGATGCTGCTGCCCTCGTGCAGGCCGAGCTCTGGCCCGATACCGACGTTGACCATCTCCTCGCGGGGCAGCAGGTTGCCGTACATGCGGAAGGCGCGCCGGGTGATGATGGGCTGCAGCTCCGTGGTGATCTTGTCCATGTTGCGCGCGACGTCGGCCTGCGCATACACGGGCGGCGCCTCCTGTCCCGGAACGAGGAAAGCCGGCGCGCCGCCGATGTGGTCCGGGTGCGAATGCGTGTAGATGAAGGCCCTGACCGGCTTGGGCGTGATCTTGCGGAATTCGGCGGCAACCGCCTGCGCGGACTCGAGCGTTTCCATCACGTCCACGATGATCACACCGTCGTCGCCCTCGAGCATGATCGAATTGGCGATGCCATAGCCGACGGCCACGTATACCCCGTCGGTCACCTTGATGACCTCACGGCGGAATTCCTGCGAATGCGCCTCCAGCGCCGCCGGCGTGGCGACGGGCGCAGCAGGGAGGGCAGACTCGCGTCCGCAGGCGGAAAGGCCCAGGCAGAGAAACAACCCTGCGAATCCCCAAAACCCGTTTTTCATGTGCTCTCTCCCGTTCATGGAGCCTTGCCAGTATGCCAGATTCGTCGAATCCGGCCAAAGACTGTAGCCGCACGAGGGCTTGCGAATCTGGTCCGAATGCGCCAAGTTCTGGTCCCAGCACACCAAACCTGCACTTGTCCCGTGAGTCAAGAACCGACCACCCTCGTCACTTGGGCAGCGACCATCGCCCGCATGCTCGAAGCCAAGGGCTACGATCCCGCAGTGGCCTTGGGTATAGGAAGTTCAACCGCCCTTTTTTGCGAATCTGGCGGGTAGGAAGCGGCCGCGCAAGCGCCGCTTTGGGCACAGATCGGGCACAGATCGGGGGTTCATGCGTGGGTTTTCGACATCGCGGGGCCACGCAGCGGCTCAGTGCGTAGCCATTTCTCACCGAATCCCGGCACAGGGTCGAGCGCAGCCCTGCGGGGTCGTGGCCGCATCGGATCGGATTCTGCTTTCGCTTCCGGTTGAGTGGCCGGCACCTCGTCACGCGGCCGGCGGCGGGGCGCGCGCTGCGGGCCGGTAGTGCGCTTGCTCCAGCGCGCCGTGTTTCTCGAAGTGGGCGAGGATGGCGCGAATGGCCTTGGGGTCTTCGATGCTGGCGACGATCCGCACCGCGCCGCCGCAGTGGGCGCAGGTGGTGATGTCGATGGAAAAGACCCGCTTGAGCCGTTGCGCCCAGCTCATCGCACGGCGCTTCTGCTCGGGGCTGCGCGGCTCGTCGTGGGCGCTGACGTCCACCGGCACTGCATCGCTCGCAGGCCGCTTGCCGCGCCCCGAGGGCGTCAGCTGCGCGCGCAGATTCGCGTTCGGGGCGAATACGCCGTGGAAGCGGGTGAGATGCGCGCGTGGCGGCGGGACCAGTGCCGCCAGCTTGGCGATGAAGTCCACCGCATCCCATTCGACATGCGTGGTGCCATTGCGCCACGGCGTCTTGAGCTGGTAACGCACCCTGCCCTGTGGCGAGATCGATAGCCGCTGCTCGCTGATCGCCGGGCGCGTGATGTAGCGGCACAGCTTTTCGAGCTTGTGGCTCTCGTGTGCTTCCGCGGCCACGCCGGCATGCAGCGAGAAGCCGCCGACCTTGCCGGCGTCGCCGTCCAGAGAACCCGCATCACCGGGTAGCGTTTTCAGGGTGACGACCTTGCGGCCAGCGTCGCGACCGGTGGCGATGCGGTAGGTGATCGAACTCATCCGCAGCGCGTCCATGCCGTCGTCGCTACCCGCGCTGTCGGACAGAAACACGGATTCGTCCTCGCCTTCCAGCCAGCCTTTGCGCGTCAGGTGCCGGCACACGCGATGCGCGATGGTGCCGGCCAGTTCCGTCAGTTGCGCCGATGTGGGCCGCTGACCATCCCCCTGTCCCCAAGAACGGCGAGCCGCGTGCTCGCCGTTTTGGCATGGACGCGTGCGGATTGGCGAACCCGAAGTTTGCGCGTGGTTCGCCATTGCGTCCCTCGTATGTTCGCCACCCGAAGCCTGCAATGACACCTGTTCCTCAACAGCGTCATAGGAGGCTTCCATGCCGACAACGGCAAGCACCATCACCCGGTCGCCGGTCGATGCGATCAACGGTCTGTCTCCCGGCGATCGTCGGGTCCTCAACGAGAACGAGCTCGCGCAGCGCTGGGGCCTGAGCCCCAAGACCCTGCAGCGCTGGCGCAGCGAAGGGCGTGGCCCGCGCTACCTGAAGCTGTCCAAGCGCGTCAGCTACCCCCTGGAGTCGGTCATCGAGTTCGAGCGTGGTGCCCTGCACGACTCGACCTCCGAGCGCGCGGCGCGCTGAAGGGGGATGCGATGAGCGATTTGACCCTCTACCCCGCCGACATCGCCGCGATGTCCGTCGGCCAGCTGGCCGCGCTGCCGCCCGCCCAGAAGGCGGAGATCAGCCGCAACCTCGACGAAGCGCTCGCCTGGCTCAAGCAGGCCCGCGCGAAGTTCGACGCCGCGCTGGAGGCCGCCTACGGCGAGCAGGCCCGCGCTGCACGCCTCGAGGCCGGCAAGGACTTCGGCGTCGTGCACCTGAACGACGGACCGCTGCGCGTGACGGTCGATGTCCCGAAGCGCGTGTCCTGGGACCAGGTGCAACTGGCGGCGATTGCCCGGCGCATCGCCGCCGCCGGCGAGAAGGTCGAGGACTACCTGGACGTCGAGTACTCCGTCTCGGAATCGCGCTTCTCCAACTGGCCGCCGGCACTGCGCGCCGGGTTCGAGGCCGCCCGCACCGTCAAGCCCGGCAAGCCCACGTTCCGGCTGGCCCTCGTCTCGGAGGAGTGATCCATGAGCACCGAACTGATCCCGTTTGATTTCGAAGGCCGTCCGGTCCGGGTCGTCACGGATGCCCAAGGCGAACCGTGGTTCGTCGCGGCGGATGTGTGCGCGGTTCTTGAACTGCCGAACACCACCCGCGCCCTGGCGCGACTGGACCCTGACGAGCAAGCCCTGATCTCGATTCAGGGCATCTCGCGCGGCAATGACCAGGTCAACGTCGTCAACGAGCCCGGCCTCTACAGCCTGGTGCTGGGTAGCCGCAAGCGCGAGGCCAAGCACTTCAAGCGCTGGGTGACACACGAGGTGCTGCCGGCGATCCGCAAGACGGGCAGCTACACGGCGCCAAGTGCACGCCCGACCCTGCCGGCACCCACCCAGGACCGCGTCGCCGCTCTGCTGCTGATCGGCGAGGCCGTGGCCAAGGTGCCGGGGGTCAAACCCGGCATCGCGATGGCGGCCACGCTCACCTGCATCCAGGAGAACACGGGCTTGGCGGTCGAGACGCTGCGCCGCGCCCTTCCTGCCAGGGACACTGCGGCGAACGAGGCGATCTGCTCGCTCAACGCCACCCAGCTCGGCAGGCTGCTGGGCCTGTCGGCCAAGGCCACCAACCAGCGTCTGGCCGCGCACGGCCTGCAGTTGCGCAACGAACGCGACGAGTGGGAACTGACCGAAGCCGGCGAGGCTTGGGCCGAAGCCATGCCGTACTCGCGCAACGGGCACAGCGGCTACCAGATCCTCTGGAACCCTCTGGTGGCCGAGCGGCTGAAGGAGGTGGCGTGATGGCCCTCCCCATCATCACCGCCGACCAGCGGCTGCGCGAGAAGCAGGGCGTCAAGCTCGTGCTGCTGGGCAAGAGCGGCATCGGCAAGACCAGCCAGTTGAAGACCCTGCCCGAAGCCTCGACCCTGTTCGTCGACCTCGAGGCTGGCGACTTGGCCGTCAAGGACTGGCGCGGCGACTGCGTGCGCCCGAGCACCTGGCCGGAGTTCCGCGATCTCGTGGTGTTCCTCGCCGGCCCGAACCCGGCGTTGCCGGCGGATGCGCCGTACTCCGAGGCGCACTACCGGCATGTGTGCGAGCGCTACGGCGATCCCGGTCAACTCGCCAAGTACGACACCTACTTCGTCGACAGCATCACCGTGCTCGCGCGCCTGGCACTCGTCTGGGCCAAGACCCAACCGCAGGCCTACAGCGAGCGCACCGGCAAGCCCGACACCCGGGGTGCCTACGGCCTGCTCGGCGCCGAGCTCATCGGGGCGCTGACCCATCTGCAGCACGCGCGCGGCAAGCACGTCGTGTTCGTCGCCATCCTCGACGAGCGCCTGGACGACTTCAACCGCAAGGTCTTCGTGCCGCAGATCGAGGGCGCCAAGACCGCCGCGGAACTGCCCGGCATCGTCGATGAAGTCGTCACCTTGGCCGAGATCAAGGCCGAGGACGGATCGTCCTACCGCGCCTTCGTCTGCCACACGCTGAACCCCTACGGCGTCCCGGCCAAGGACCGCTCCGGCCAGCTCGAGTTGCTGGAGCCGCCGAACCTGCGCGCGCTGATCGACAAGTGCGCCGCTGCCACTCGAATCCCGACATCCAAGGAGTAAGCCATGACCGATTGGTGCGATTTCAACGACGCGCAGCAGCAGCCCAGTTTCGACCTGATCCCCAAGGGCACGCTCGCCCGCGTGCGCATGACGATCAAGCCCGGGGGCTACGACGACCCGGCGCAGGGCTGGACGGGCGGCTGGGCCACCCAGAGCTTCGAGACGGGTTCCGTCTATCTCGCCGCCGAGTTCGTGGTGCTGGAGGGCGAGTACGCCCGGCGCAAGCTGTGGTCGAACATCGGCTTGCACAGCGCGAAGGGCCCGGCCTGGGGCCAGATGGGGCGCAGCTTCGTGCGCGCCGTGCTCAATTCCGCCCGCAACGTCCATCCCCAGGACATGAGCCCGCAGGCCGCCGCCGCGCGGCGCATCCAGGGCTTCCACGAGCTCGACGGCATCGAGTTTGCGGCCCGCATCGACATCGAGAAGGACGGCCGGGGTGAGTTGAAGAACGTCATCCGAAACGCCGTCGAGCCCGACCACCCGGACTACGCCCGCCTGATGGGGCTGCCGCCGAAGAACCCCGGCACCGGCAACGGTGGCGCCCCGGCGGCGATCGCCCCGCCCCGTGCGATGCCCACGCCTGCCGTTTCCCAACGCCCCGCCGTGCCGGGTAAGCCGGCCTGGGCTCAATGAGGGGGACACGTGAAATGCTGGGTCTGCAAACGACAGGCGCGCGGCTTTGGCCACACGGACCTTCGGCATCCGGTGGGCGACGCCCGGCGCTATCCGATCGACTGGGTGTTCTGCTCGCGGCGCTGCCAGGAGGCGTTTCACGCGCTCTACGGCCACTGGCTGCGGGTGCGCGAGGGGCGCACCGACATCAAGGAGGTCGCCATGATCGATCCGTCTGATGTCGAGCTGGCCGCGATGCGGAAGTGCCTCAAGGCCTTCGGCGAGGCCGCGGGCGAGATCGGCTTCGCCAAGCCGCTGGGCGAGTATTCCGAGGCCGAGGCGCTGCAGGTGATCGACGCCATCGTCACCTGCTACACGGAGGCGATGGTCGAGCACCACGAGGCGACCAAGTATCCGCCGGTGCGGGGCTTGAAAGACCCGGTGTCCGACCCCTTCGCCGACCTCGAGGACGATCTGCCGTGGGAGGAGCCGAAGGCTCAAGCGCAGACGGCACGCACGGCAGCACCCAAGGAGGCGCGGCGATGATGGACTTCAACGCCTCCAAGAGCCTGTCGGGTCAGATCACGGCGCTGATCGATGCCGGGCTGCAGCAGTCTCGCGCGGCGCAGCCTCGCCGCGCGTACCTCGGCGCCTCGCGCCTCGGGGTCGCCTGCGAGCGCGCGCTGCAGTACGAGTTTGCCGACGCCCCGGTCGATCCGGGTCGCGAGACCGACGGCCGCTTGCTGCGCGTCTTCGAGCGCGGGCGCGTCTCTGAGGACTGCATGGTCGGATGGCTGCGCGCGGCGGGCTTCGATCTGCGCACGCGTAACGACGCGGGGGAGCAATTCGGCTTCTCGGCGCTGGACGGGCGCCTGCAGGGCCACGTCGATGGCGTGCTCGTCGCCGGGCCCGACCTGGGGTTCGGTTGCGGCTACCCGGCGCTGTGGGAGAACAAGTGCCTGGGCGCCAAATCGTGGCGCGAGTTGGAGAGACATCGCCTCGCGGTCGCCAAGCCCGTCTACGCCGCCCAGGTCGCGCTCTACCAAGCCTATCTCGAACTGCACGCGCACCCGGCCCTGTTCACGGCGGTGAACGCCGACACCATGGAGATCCACGCCGAGCTGGTGCCGTTCGATGCGGCGTTGGCGCAGCGCATGTCCGACCGGGCCGTGAAGGTCATCACGGCCACCGAGGCGGGCGAACTGCTGCCGCGCTCGTTCTCCGATCCCACCCATGTCGAGTGCCGGATGTGCCCGTGGCAGGACCGGTGCTGGAGGGCCGCGGCATGAACGAGACACCGCTGCACCCGGTGCTCGGAGAGCGCCTGATCGACGCACGCGAGGCGGCACTGGCGCTCAATCTGCCGCACTACTGGCTCACGCACGCGAAGGAGCGCCGACGTCTCGGCCTGCCGCACTACCGGGTGGGCAAGCTGCTGCGTTTCAAGCTCTCCGAACTGATGGCGTGGATGGAGGAACGTCAAGCCCTGCTCACGGCCGACGCAGGGCACGAGGAGGAGTCGGATGCTGGACTTCAATGACACCGCACCCGCGCCCGAGATCCCGGCGTCCGAACGCCGCGAGGCCGTGCGCGCCGCCCTGCTCTCGCGGCTGGAAGCGGTGCTGTTCACCCTGTTCCCCGCCGGTCGGACGCGCCGCGGCAAGTTCGTCATCGGCGACGTGCTCGGCAGCCCGGGCGACAGCCTGGAAGTCGTGCTCGACGGCGACAAGGCGGGACTCTGGACCGACCGTGCCGAAGGCTCCGGCGGCGATGTGTTCCACCTGATCGGCGCTCACTTCGGCGTGGACGTGCACGGCGACTTCGCCCGCATCCTCGACCTGGCCGAGGACCTCGTCGGGCGGGTCCCCACGGCCCCGCCGCGCAAGGCGGCCAAGAAGGCCTCGATCGACGACCTCGGCCCGGCCACCGCCAAGTGGGACTACCTCGACGCACAAGGGCGCCTCATCGCCGTGGTCTACCGCTACGACCCGCCCGGGCGCAAGAAGGAGTTCCGGCCCTGGGACGCGCGCCGCCGCAAGATGGCTCCGCCCGAGCCGCGGCCGCTCTACAACCAGCCGGGGATCCGGAACGCCGCCCAGGTCGTGCTGGTCGAGGGCGAGAAGTGCGCCCAGGCCTTGATCGAGACTGGGATCGTGGCCACCACCGCGATGCACGGGGCTAACGCCCCGGTGGACAAGACCGATTGGTCGCCGCTGGCGGGCAAGGCCGTCCTCCTCTGGCCCGATCGCGACAAACCCGGCTGGGACTATGCGATGGCCGCGGCGCAGGCCGCACTCGCCGCCGGCGCCGCCTCCTGCGACGTGCTGCTGCCGCCCGACGACAAGCCCGAGGGGTGGGACGCGGCCGACGCCGTCGCCCAAGGCTTCGACGTCGCCGCCTTCATCGCCTCGGGCCCGCGGATGAGCATCAAGCCAGCACTTGGGCAGCCCACGCAGGAGCCTTCCGTCTGGGCCACCGACGACGCGCTGGCGCTGAGCTTCACCAGCCGCTACAGCGAAGACTGGCGCTACTGCGCCGCCTGGGGCAAGTGGCTGGTGTGGGACGGCCGGCGCTGGCAGGCGGACGAGACGCTGCTGGTGCACCACCTCATCCGCGCGATCTGCCGCGAGGCCGCGCTCAAGGCCGACTCGCATCGGCTCGCGGCCAAGCTCGCCGCGAGCAGCACGGTCGGCGGCGTGGAGCGGCTGGCGCGCACCGACCGGCGGCACGCCTCCACCTCGCAGGAGTGGGACGCGGATCTGTTCGCGCTCAACACGCCGGGCGGCGTGGTCGACCTGCGCAGCGGGCGGCTGCGTCCCCACGACCGCGCCGACCGGATGACCAGGCTCGCCACCGCCACGCCCCGCGGCGATGCCCCAAGCTGGCGGGCGTTCCTGGCCGACGTCACCGGGGGGGATGCCGACCTGCAGGCCTACCTGCAGCGCATGGTGGGCTACTGCCTCACCGGCTCGACGGCGGCGCACGCGCTGTTCTTCCTCTACGGCACCGGCGCCAACGGCAAGTCGGTGTTCGTGAACACCTTGGCCACGATCCTGGGCGACTACGCCACCAGCGCGCCGATGGACACCTTCATGGAGGCGCGTGGCGACCGCCATCCGACCGATCTCGCGGGCCTGCGCGGGGCGCGCTTCGTCTCCTCCATCGAGACCGAGCAGGGCCGGCGCTGGAACGAGTCCAAGGTCAAGGCCATCACCGGCGGCGACAAGGTCTCGGCGCGCTTCATGCGCCAGGACTTCTTCGAGTACACGCCCCAGTTCAAGCTGGTCATCGCCGGCAACCACAAGCCCGCGATCCGCAACGTGGACGAGGCGATGAAGCGCCGGCTGCACCTCATCCCCTTCACCGTGACCATCCCGCCCGAGCGGCGCGACGCCGGGCTCACCGACAAGCTCCTGGCCGAACGCGACGGCATTCTCGCCTGGGCGGTGCAGGGCTGTCTGGCCTGGCAGCGCGAGGGGCTCCGGCCCCCGGCCAGCGTGGTGTCGGCCACCGCCGAGTACTTCGACGAGGAGGACGCCGTCGGCGACTTCCTGGACGAAGAGGCGCAGCGCCACCCGCAGGCCCGCGTGGCCGTGGCCGACGTGTTCCAGCGCTGGCAGGACTGGGCCGGCCGGCGCGGCGAGTACGTGGGCACGAGCCGCTGGCTCGCGCAGCAACTGGCCAACCGCGGCTTCGAGCGCACGCGCATCCACGGCGGCGTCAAGGCCCTGGCGGGCCTGGCCCTCAAGCCCAAGGACTACGGCACCCGACTGCCGTACCGCGACGACTGACCACCCACGGTGACCGAAGGTGACCCGTCCAAGGATTGAGTCTCTTTACGCGCGTACGCGCGCGCGGGCGGAAGGGATATTCCCCACGGCGGTCACCTTCGGTCACCGGCATGAGAACACGAACGAAGGACTGCAACGATGACAGCAACGATCCTGGCCCTCGACCTGGGCACCACCAGCGGTTGGGCGCTGCGCGACCGCACCGGCCGCATCACCAGCGGCAGCCAATCCTTCAAGCCACAGCGATTCGAAGGCGGCGGCATGCGCTACCTGCGCTTTGGCCGTTGGATTTCTGAAATTCAGACATCGGTTTCTGAACTTCAGTTTTTGTACTTCGAGGAAGTGCGCCGCCACGTCTCGACCGATGCGGCCCACGCCTACGGCGGGTTCCTCGCCACGCTCACGGCCTGGTGCGAGCACCACGGCATTCCCTACCAGGGCGTGCCGGTGGGCACGATCAAGAAGCACGCCACCGGCAAGGGCAATGCGAGCAAGGACGAGATGATGGTGGCCATGCGTGCGCGCGGCTATCAGCCCGCCGACGACAACGAAGCCGACGCCCTGGCGCTGTTGCACTGGGCCATCCAGCAGCACGACGCGGCGCAGGAGGCATGAGATGGACCTCCCGACCCCTCGCTACCGCTGCCCGCTGGGGCGCCTGCAGCCCGAGCCGATGGACGTGGAGGCCATCGAGCGCCGCGGCTGGCGCGAGCAACGCCTGCTCGTCGTCTCCCTCGAGGACGACCGGCTCGACTGGATGGAACGCGAGCTGATCCGCCGAATCGGCGAGCGGCTCTACGGTGCACGGGAGGCGCGCCATGGCTGAGTGGACCGTCGAGCGTGTGGCCGAACGCTTCCGGGAGGCGGCCATCACCGCCCACCGCCTGCCGCCCGTGCGCGTGCAGGGCTACTTCAACACCTGGCCCGCGATCCGGCGCATGCCCTGGGAGACGCTGGGGGCCGAACCCTCGATCCGGCGCTTCCCGCCCGCACCCGAGACGGTCGAGCGGATGCTCGAGACCATGCGCTGGGTCTTGTGGCTGGAGGAAGAGGAACGCCACCTGGTATGGATGCGCGCCGAGCGCCACCGCTGGCGCGAGATCTGCGCCCGCTTCGGCTGCGACCGGACCACCGCCTGGCGGCGGTGGCAGCGGGCGCTCTCGATCGTGGCCGACCGTCTGAACGGAGAGCAAGGAACTTCTCGACACATGGTGCCACTAAGTGGCATACTTCGCTAATGAGAAGAGTCTTCAAGACGCGCCACTTCGCTCGTTGGATGCGCAAGACCGAACTGACAGACGCCGGGTTGTGTCAAGCGGTCGAGGAGATGGCCGCGGGCCTCATCGATGCCGACCTGGGCGGTGGCGTGGTGAAAAAGCGCGTGGGCTTGGCTGGCCGCGGCAAGCGTGGTGGCGCGCGCACCTTGATCGCCACCAACAAGGGCGATCGCTGGTTCTTCGTCTACGGCTTCGAGAAAAACGAGCGGGCCAACATCGATGACGAGGAACTAGAAGCGCTGCAGGATCTGGCCGCCGATCTGCTGGCCCGTCCCGCGCGCCAGTTGGATGAATCCGTTGCCGACGGAACATTGCAGGAGATTTGCCATGACAAACGAGCCTAAGTCCAAGAGCCGCCTGCTCGAAGCCGTTCACGAAACGGCGCGCGACCTGCATCGCCTGGGCTTCATCGACAAGCGCAAGATGCGCAAGTACGACGCGCTGTGCCTGGAGCCGGTGCATGAATACGACGCTGAGAAAGTGCGCGCCTTGCGCGAACGCCTGCACTTGAGTCAGGCCGTGCTGGCCTCGGTCCTCAACACCAGCGTCTCGACCGTGCGCAAGTGGGAAGTGGGCGACAAGAAGCCCAGCGGTCCCTCGCAGAAGCTGCTCGACCTCATCGAACGCAAAGGGCTGGAGGCCGTGCTCTGAAGTCGCGGGGCAGAGGGTGTCAGGATTTTTGTGTGAGGGGCCTACCATGACGATGTTCAGGAGCCCCCATGCCACGCAAGAAGACCACCCCCGCCGCGAAGCCGGACGCCATTCTTCCCGACGAGCTGCTTGAGAAGCTGATCCCCGGACCGATGGACGCCGCCGGCGTCGAGGCCGTGTTCCAGAGGCTGAAGAAGGCCGTGATCGAGCGTGCCTTGGGGGCTGAGCTGGGCGTGCACTTGGCCAGCCCCGAGGGCGGCTGCGGGAACCATCGCAACGGCCGCAGCGGCAAGACCGTGCTGACCGACGGCGGGCCGCTGCGGATCGAGGTGCCCCGCG
>NZ_VJOO01000045.1 GCF_007556755.1 Tepidimonas fonticaldi
GGCGCGATCAACATACTCAGGGCGGGACACGCCCGTTGCGCCTGTGAAGTGAGCGGTGCAGTCATGCCGCCAGCAGCAGGAACCCACCGAAGCGACTCATTCCGGCTCGATGCCGGGGTGAGCGCCGTAGGAATCCCCCGACTTTAGGCGGGGGAGGATGTCAAGGTCAGGTCCATCAAAAAGTAGGTGCGCGCCTGCGGGTCGAGCAGCAGGCCCGACACCTCGCCGATGCGGTCCATCGCGTCCAGCACGCCCTGCACCGCCTTGCCGTTGCGCTCGAAGGTGGTGGCATGCGCCGCCGGGGGATCGGCGGTCAGCGCGCGCTCGACGGCGGGCAGCGCCCGCTCCCAACCCCAGCCGGGGTTGGCCTCGGCCAGCGGTGCCACGGCCGCCAGCGCACCCCTCAGGGCCATGGCCGCGGCATCGCGCGCCTGGCCGGCCGCAGCATTTCCATCGGCCGTGTGGCGGTGGGTGGCGTCGCGCAGATCCTGCAGGTGGTCGGCCACGGTGCTGAGGGCGCGGATGCCCTGCAGGCCCGCCCGCTCGCCCGCCGTGTAGCGCCAGTCCGTTGCGATGCCGTGCAGCAGCATCGAGCCGATGACCACCGACGGCACCATCAGCACCAGGGTCAGGCCGATGAGCTTGAGGCGCATGTCCAGGCGCCGCATCAGCGCGACACCCGGCCGCAGCAGCCATGGGGGGGATGAAGGGGCGTTGGGGGCGGACATGGCGCGGTCGCGGGGCGTCACGCGAGGCGTCGGGCAGTGGTGCCTGCCATTGTGCCGCAGCCGCCGTGTCCCTCAGCGCCGCTGGCCCAATTGCGCGCGGGCCGTTCGCAGCCGCTCGTCCAGGTAGGGGCCGTAAAAGTCGGCGACGCCGATGCCTTCCAGCCGCTCGGCCAGCTCGCGCCCGCGCTCGTCCAGAAACAGCACGGTCGGGGCCACGCGCACGCGCCAGGCCCGCGCCTGGTCATAGCCCGTGGTGGATCGCCCCTGCAGGTCCAGCAACGGCGTGCGGCGATCCAGCATGTCGATCTGCACGGCGTGGATTTCGCCGCGCTGCAGCATGGGCCCCAAATAGTGGTTGCGCACCACCTCGCAAAAGGCACAGCCCGCCAGCGTCACCATCACCACGAGCGGCTCTTTCTGCGCGACGGCCGCCTGGGCCGCCGTCTGCAGCGACGCTGGCACCGGCAGCGCGGCGGGGGGGCGGGCTGGGGCGGCGGCGGGCGTGCTCATGGAGGCGTCGGGGGCTGCGGTACGATGGTCGGTATGGCATTGTGCCCCGCTTTCCCGCGCCCCGCCATCGCCCGCCTGCCGTGGGCCGCGGTGGCGTTGCTCACGGCCCTGCTGGCGTCGGCGTGCAGCCCGGCGCTCGACTGGCGCACCGTGCGGCAAGAGGCCACGCCGCTGACGGCGGTGCTGCCCTGCAAGCCCGAGCGCGCCACGCGCGACGTGCCCTTGCGCGGCCCGCAACAGCCGCTGGTGACGCTGCACATGCTGAGTTGCGAAGCGGCGGGCCACACCTTTGCCGTGGCGGCGGTGCGCCTGCCCGACGCCTGGCCCGCGGGCGAGGGGCCTGCCGGCTGGATCGACGACTGGCAGCGCGCCAGTTGGGCCACCCTGCAACTGCAGCCGGGGCCGGATGGCGTGCCGCCTGGCTGGGCGGCCGTGCCCTGTGTCACGCGCGGGGCCACCGTGCAGCGCTGCTGGCGCGGCCCGGGGCGCACCCCCGCGGGTGCGCCGGTGCAGGCGGAGTTGCACTGGGCCAGCGACGGCCGCTGGCTGGCCCAGGTGGCGCTCTACGGCCCCGGCCTGTCGCCCGACGCCCACGAAACCTACTTCGGGGGGCTCGCCCTGCGCGGATCGGGCGGATAATTTTTGCTGTGAACGCCATCCTCGTCATCGCCCACGCACCCCTGGCCTCCGCGTTGCGGCAGTGCGTGCTGCACGTCTTTCCGGATGCGCACCAGGCCGTCGATGCGCTGGATGTGCCGCCGCACCAGGCCCCGGAGGAGACGCTGGCGCAGGCCCGCCGCATGATGGCACTGCACGGCGCGGACGACACCCTGGTGCTGACCGACATCTTTGGCGCGACGCCCTGCAACATCGCCACGCAATTGCTCGATGGCGCCCACACGCGCCTGGTTACGGGGGTCAACCTGCCCATGCTGCTGCGCGCCGTCACCTATCGCCACGAGCCCATCGACACCCTGGTGTCGCGCGCCACGCTGGGGGGCACCCAGGGTGTGATGCCGCTGGCCCCCACCGCGCCGCAGAACCAATTCCGCAGGCCCACCCATGATCCAACGCACCGTGACCATCAGCAATAAGCTCGGGCTGCACGCCCGCGCATCGGCCAAGCTCACCAAGCTGGCGGGGGGATTTGCGTCCGAGGTGTGGCTCAGCCGCAACGGCCGGCGTGTCAACGCCAAGAGCATCATGGGGGTGATGATGCTGGCCGCCGGGTTGGGCGCCACGGTGGACATCGAGACCGACGGCCCCGACGAACAGGCGGCCATGGACGCCATCGTCGCGCTGATCGACGACAAGTTCGGGGAGGGCGAATGACCTTCACGCTGCACGGGCAGGCCGTCTCGCGCGGCGTGGCGATCGGCCGGGCGGTGCTGGTCGCCTCCAGCCGCCTGGACGTGGCGCATTACTTCATCGCGCCCGATCAGGCCGAGGCGGAGCTGGCCCGCCTGCGGCAGGCCCGCGACGCCGTCGCGGAGGAAATCGCCCGCCTGCGCCAGGGCCTGGTGCACGACGGGGTGGAGGCCCATACCGAGCTGGCCGCCCTGCTGGAGGTGCACCTGATGCTGCTGCAGGACGAGCACCTGCAGGACGGCGTCAAGCACTGGGTGATCGAGCGCCACTACAACGCCGAATGGGCGCTGACGGCGCAGCTGGAGCTGGTGGCCAAGCAGTTCGACGAGATGGAGGACCCCTACCTACGCGAGCGCAAGGCGGATCTGGAGCAGGTGGTCGAGCGCATGCTGCGCGTCATGCGCGGGGTGGCCTCGCCCGTCACGGCCGCGCCCGCCCCCGGGGTGGAGACGCAGCCGCTCGTGCTGGTGGCGCACGACCTCGCCCCGGCGGACATGCTGCAGTTCAAGCAAAGCGTCTTTGCCGGCTTCGTCACCGACGTGGGCGGCAAGACCAGCCACACCGCCATCGTCGCGCGCAGTCTGGACATTCCGGCGGTGGTGGGGGCGCGCAACGCCAGCCAGCTCGTGCGGCAGGACGACTGGGTCATCGTCGATGGCGATGCGGGCGTGCTCATCGTCAATCCCACGTCCATGGTGCTGGCCGAGTACGGCTACAAGCAGCGCCAGGGGGTCATCGAGCGCGAGCGGCTGGCGCGCATCAAGAACACCCCGGCCGTCACGCTCGATGGCGAGCGCATCGAGCTGCTGGCCAACATCGAGCAGCCGGAGGACACCTTGCCGGCCCTGTCCGTGGGGGCGGTCGGCGTCGGGCTGTTCCGCACCGAGTTCCTGTTCATGGGGCGCGGCGGCAAGTTGCCGGACGAGGAGGAGCAGTACGACGCCTACCGCCGCGCCGTCGAGGGCATGCACGGCTTGCCGGTCACCATCCGCACGGTCGACGTGGGCGCCGACAAGCCGCTGGACCACCATCGGCGCGACGAACACCTCAACCCCGCGCTGGGGCTGCGGGCGATCCGCTGGAGTCTGGCCGAGCCGGCCATGTTCCTGACCCAGTTGCGCGCCATCCTGCGGGCGGCGGCGCACGGCAAGGTCAACGTCCTGATCCCGATGCTGGCCCACTTGGGCGAGATTCGCCAGGTGCAGGCCATGCTGGCCAAGGCGCGCGAGCAGCTCGACCGGCGCGGGGCGGTCTATGGCCCCGTGCGCCTGGGGGCCATGATCGAGGTGCCGGCCGCCGCGCTGGCGGTGCGGCTGTTCGTGCGCCACTTCGATTACCTGTCCATCGGCACCAACGACCTGATCCAGTACGCCCTGGCCATCGACCGGGTGGACGAAACGGTGGCCCATCTGTACGACCCCCTGCACCCGGCGGTGCTGCGCATGGTCGCCGACACCATTGCCGCCTGCCGCGAGGCGGGCAAGCCCGTCAGCGTCTGCGGGGAAATGGCCGGCGACGTCACCATGACCCGTCTGTTGCTGGGGCTGGGCTTGCGCAGCTTTTCCATGCATCCGACGCAAATCCTGGCCGTCAAGCAACAGGTGCTGCGCAGCGACACGCGCAAGCTGCGCGCCTGGGCGCAAAATGTCATCGCCAGCGACGAGCCGGCCCTGCTGCTGGCGGACTGAACGGCGCTATACTCATTTTTAGCAATGCGCGGCCTGGGGGGGTGATCGGCTTTCCCTGTCAGACGGCCTGTGGGCGGCTGGGGCGCAGGGGATCCATCACCAGATCGAAGGGGCGTTCGATGTCGATTGGAGCGTGTGCATGAGCGCGGCACCCAGTGAGCCGGCTGCGCCCTCCGCAGCGCCGGTGGCGGGGGACGATCCCCTGCTGGCCTGCCTGCTCATCGTGGCCCGGTCGCATGGGCTGGCCGCCAACCCCGAAGGCGCCGTGGCGGGCCTGCCCACCGTCAACGGGCATCTGACCCCCAGCCTGTTCGACCGCGCCGCCCACCGCCTGGGCCTGAGCAGCAAGGTCGTGCGCCAGCCCATCACCCGGTTGCGCACCGAGTTGCTGCCCGCCGTCCTGCTGCTGCAGGAGCGCGACGCCTGCGTGTTGCTCGAGCGCTCGGAGGACGGCAGCCGCTGCCGGGTCGTGTTCCCGGAACTGGGCGATGCCCCGGTCGACATGCCGCTGGCCGAGCTGGAAGCGCGCTACAGCGGCCGCGCGTTCTATGTGCGGCCGCGCCAGCATTTCGACGCGCGCTCGCCCATCGTGCGCGGCGTGCGCCGGGGCCACTGGTTCTGGGGCGTGATTGCCGAAAACGCCGCCCTCTACCGCGACGTGCTGCTGGCCGCCTTTCTGACCAACCTGTTCGCGGTGGCCATGCCCCTGTTCACCATGAACGTCTACGACCGCGTGGTGCCCAACCAGGCGTTCGACACGCTGTGGGTGCTCGCGGCGGGGGTGGTGGTCGTGCTGCTGGGCGATTTGGTGCTGCGCACCCTGCGCGGGCGCTTCGTCGATCTGGCCAGCAGCCGCGCGGACGTCAAGCTCTCCGCCTTCATCATGGAGCGGGTGCTGGGCATGCGCATGGAGCAACGCCCCGCCTCGGCCGGCTCGTTCGCGGCCAACCTGCGGGCGTTCGAGTCGGTGCGCGACTTCATCGGCTCGGCCACGGTCATCGCTTTCATCGACCTGCCGTATGCGCTGATCTTTTTTGCCGTGATCGCCTGGATCGCGCCGCCGATGCTCATCCCCCTGGTGCTGGGGGCGGTGCTGATGCTGCTCTATGCCCTGGGCGTGCAGCAGCGCATGCACGAGCTGGCCGAAACCACCTACCGCGCCGGCGCCCAGCGCAACGCCACGCTGGTGGAGGCGCTGGTGGGGTTCGAGACGGTCAAGGCGCTGGCGGCCGAGTCCCCCCTGCAGCGCAAGTGGGAACAGAGCGCCGCCCTGCTGGCGCGCGTGGGTGCCCAGCTGCGCCTGCTGTCCAACAGCGCCACCAACACCTCGTCCATGATCCAGCAGACGGTCAACGTGGCGATGGTCATGCTGGGCGTCTACCTGATCGGCGAGCGCCAACTGTCGATGGGCGGCCTGATCGCCTGTACCATGCTGGCCTCGCGCGCCATGGCACCGATCGGGCAGGTCGCGGGCCTGCTGGTGCAGTACCACACGGCGCGCACGTCGCTCGATTCCCTCGACCAGATGATGCAGCGCGAGGTCGAGCGTCCCGACGATGCGCACTTCGTCACCCGCGGGCATTTCGAGGGCGAGATCGAGTTCCGCGACGTCTCGTTCGCCTACCCGGGTCAGCAAAACGGCGCCCTGCGCAACGTCAGCTTTCGCATCCAGCCGGGCGAGCGGGTGGCCATCCTGGGCCGCGTCGGCTCGGGCAAGACCACGGTGCAAAAGCTCATCCTCGGCCTGTACCGGCCCACCGGCGGGGCCGTGCTCATCGATGGCGTGGACACGCGCCAGCTCGACCCGGCCGAGCTGCGTCGCCACATCGGCTATGTGCAGCAGGACGTGATGCTGTTCTACGGTTCGCTGCGCGAGAACATCACGCTGGGCGCGCCGCTGGCCGACGACGAAGATCTGCTCAAGGCCGCCACCATCGCCGGCATCACCGAATTCGTCAACGCCCACCCGCAGGGCTTCGAGATGGTCATCGGCGAGCGGGGCGACTCCCTCTCCGGCGGGCAGCGCCAGGGTGTGGCGATCGCTCGCGCGGTCATCCACGACCCGTCCATCCTGCTGCTCGACGAGCCCACGGCCTCCATGGACCACTCCAGCGAGGAAACGGTCAAGGCCCGGTTGCGCCGTTTCGTCCCGGGCAAGACGGTCGTGCTGGTCAGCCACCGCACCTCGCTGCTCGACCTGGTCGATCGCATCATCGTCATGGATGCGGGCCGCATCGTCGCGGACGGTCCCAAGGAGCAGGTCATTCTGGCGCTGCGCCAGGGCCGCATCGGAAAGGCTGCGCCATGAGCGAGATGGGCGCCAAGGGATTCGAGCGCTTCGGCCGCCTGACGTCGGGCGGCAGCCGGCTGGGGCGCACCCTGTTTGGTGGCGTGGTCGAGCGCCTGGGCGGGGACTTGCCCCCGGACATCGACCGCGAGTCGCTGGACTGGGCCACGGACGCGGACTGGGCGCAGCTCCAGCAGGAGCCGCTGCGCGCGCGTTACCTGGTGCGCATCGCCGCCGTGGTCGTCGTGCTGATGATCGTCTGGGCCGCCTTTGCCGAGATCGACGAAGTCACCCGCGGCGAAGCCCGGGTCGTGC
This sequence comes from Tepidimonas fonticaldi, assembly GCF_007556755.1. Lineage (GTDB taxonomy): Bacteria > Pseudomonadota > Gammaproteobacteria > Burkholderiales > Burkholderiaceae_C > Tepidimonas > Tepidimonas fonticaldi. Next base: position 6,897 of record NZ_VJOO01000045.1, read on the forward strand.
CCACCAGCCAGGTGCAGATCGTGCAAAGCGTCGATGGTGGCGTGGTCGACGAGATTCTGGTGCGCGAGGGGCAGCTCGTGCAGGCGGGGCAGTTGTTGTTGCGCGTGGACCCGACGCGCTTCGTCTCCAACCTGGGCGAGAGCCGCACCATGCAGCTGGCGCTGCAGGCCAAGGCCGAGCGGCTGCAGGCCCTCATCCAGGGGCGGCCGTTCACGCCCTCGCCCGAATTGCAGCGCAACGCGCCGCAGTTCGTGGCGCAGGAACGCGCCGCCTACGACGCCAAACGGGCCGAGATGTCCGCCCAGATCGGCATCACCCAAAGCCAACTGGGCCAGCGCCAGCAGGAGCTCAACGAAGCCCGCGCCCGCAAGGAGCAGGCCGAACGCAGCCTCGAGCTCACCCAGCGCGAGCTGGAAGCCACCCGCCCCATGGTGCGCAGCGGCGCCGTCTCCGAGGTCGAAGTCCTGCGCCTGGAGCGCGACGTGGCCCGCCTCCGCGGCGAGCGCGATCAAACGACCGCGCAGATTTCCCGCATCCAGGCGGCCATCGCCGAGGCCCAGCGCCGCATCGAAGAGGTGCAGCTCAATGCCCGCAGCCAGATGAGCGCGGAGTTGTCCGACACCCTCAGCCGCCTGTCCGCCATGGCCGAGGGCGGCCGCGCGCTGGAGGACAAGGTGCTCAAGGCCGACCTCAAGTCGCCGGTGCGCGGTACCGTCAAGCGGCTGCATGTCAACACCGTCGGCGCCGTCGTGCAGCCCGGACGCGAAGTGGTGGAAATCGTCCCCCTGGACGACGCGCTGATCCTGGAGGCGCGCATCGCGCCCAAGGACATCGCCTTTCTGCGGCCGGGGCTGGAGGCCATGGTCAAGTTCACCGCCTACGACTTCGCCATCTACGGCGGGTTGCGGGCAGACGTCGAGAGCATCGGCGCCGACTCGGTCGTCGATGACAAGGGCAACGCCTACTACCTGGTCCGGCTGCGCACGCGGCAGGCCAGCCTGGGCGAGGGCTTGCCCATCATCCCAGGCATGGTGGCGCAGGTCGACATCCTGACCGGCAAGAAGACGGTGCTGGCCTATCTGCTCAAGCCGGTGCTGCGCGCCAAAGCCAATGCCCTGTCCGAGCGCTGAACCCGGAGGACCACGGACGTGAGCAAGCGACATTTTCTCGTCACCGCCGGTGCCCCCGGAGCCGCGCCCGTGATGCCCCCCGAGCGCTGGCTGCAGGCCTTCCCCGACGGGCAGTGGTCTACCTGGTCCACGCTGCAGGGCACGGTGCGGGCGGCCGATACCGTGTGGTTGCCCGTCACCCACCCGGAGTGGCTGGATTGCGTGCGCCGTTTGCAGCACATCCAGGGGGCGGCCCCCGTCGTCGTGCTCAGCCCCGTGCCCAACGACGCCGAGGGCCTGCGCGCACTGGACGCCGGCGCGCGCGGGTATGTCCACCTCCTGGCCGTCCCCGCCGTTCTGCGCGAGGTGGAGCACGTCGTCCGCCACGGCGGCTTGTGGGTGGGGCCGGAGCTGGTTCAGCGGCTGCTGTCCGCGACGCGTCAGGTCCTCGACCAAACGCCGGCGGCACCGCGCACCGTGGCCGACTTGTCCGTCCTCTCCGAGCGCGAAGCCCAGGTCGCGCGGGCCGTCGCGGCCGGCAAGTCCAACCGCGAGGTGGCCGACCAGCTCTGCATCAGCGAGCGCACCGTCAAGGCCCACCTGGGCAGCGTGTTCGACAAGCTCGGCGTGCGCGATCGGTTGCAACTGGCGCTGCGTCTGTCCGGCGGCGAAGCGGCGACCGCGCCCGACGGCACCCCCGCCCCGACCGAGGCCCGCCCATGAGCCCTGCCGACGCCCCCGATACCCCGGATGCGGCCGGCGCCCCCTCGCCGGAGCGGGCCCGGCACCTGCTCGCCAGCACCGACCAGGAGCTGGCGCGCATCACCGAAGACCTGATCGACATCCTCATTGCCCGCGGCGTCATCCAGTTCACAGACTTCCCGGCCGAGGCCCAGGCCAAGCTGCTGCAACGCCGCCAGACCCGCGCCGCCCTCAGCCGGCGGCTGCAACTGCTGGACGACGGGGATTCCGGGCTGATTTGATCCGCGTCATCGACAGTATCAAAACTGGACTTAAGTCCAATGGCCGCAGCCCGCCCCCCGGCGTAAGCTGTGGCCAACGTCTTTCTACGCTCAGGAGTGCACCATGGCCAAAGCCACCATCCTCTCGCTCAACGGCAACGCCGTCATCGTCGGGCCCGACGGCACCGCACGCGCGGCCAAAGTCGGTGACGTCGTGCAAAAGGGCGAAACCCTGCGCACCGCCGCCGGTGCCCGCGTCGAGCTGCTGATGGACGATGGGCAAATCCTGGCGATGGGGCCGGCGCAGGCGGTTCGCGTCGACGAAACGCTGGTCCAGACCGATGCCACCCCCACCTCGGCCGATGCGGCCGTGCAGCCGCAGACGGTCGAACAGATCACCCAGATCCTCGAGCAGGGCGGCGACCTGACGCAAGAACTCGAAGCCGCGGCTGCGGGCGCCGCTGGCGGCACCGGTGGCGACGGCAGCAGCTTCGTGCGGCTGCTGCGTATCACCGAGGGCGTCGACCCCCTGGCGTACGACTACCAATTCAACCCGGAAGGCCCCATCGATGCGCCGCTGTTGACGGCGGACGTACCGCCTGCGACCGAACCGCCGGCCACGGAACCGCCTGCGACCGAACCGCCTGCGACCGAACCGCCTGCGACCGAACCGCCTGCGACCGAACCGCCTGCGACCGAACCGCCTGCGACCGAACCGCCTGCGACCGAACCGCCTGCGACCGAACCGCCTGCGACCGAACCGCCTGCGACCGAACCGCCTGCGACCGAACCGCCTGCGACCGAACCGCCGGCCACTCAGCCTCCAGTGACCCAGCCCCCTGTCAGCGAGCCGCCGGTCACCCCGGCCCCTGTTCAGCCTGTGCTGGGGCCCGGAGCGGGTACTGTCCACGAAAGCTCACTGAATGGCCAGTCTGGGCAAAACAACCAAGGGACCCAAGCAAGCGAAAGTTTCGACAGCATCACGGGGACCATCGTCTACACGCCTGGAAATTCTGGTAACGAGCGCTTGCAGATCCAGGACAAAGACGGGAAGTGGGTGGATGTCACCAGTGGCGGCGTTGTCGAGGGGCAGTACGGACGATTGACGGTAACCGTTTCTGGAGGCAACTACACCTTCAGCTACGAGCTCAGTGGCGCAGTCAATCACGATAAACGCGAAGCAGGTGGCGGCGATGACGGTCGTTACGACGATGACACCTTGCCGGAAAGTTTTCCCATGCAGGCGATTTCCGGTTCCGGGAATGTGTCGTCCGAAATTCGCATCACCATTACCGACGACGGGCCATCCGTCGATCGGGTCCAAGAAGCGGAGTTGCCGGTGCTGCAGCAAACGGATGCGGGCACGGCGGCGGGCAACGGGCCGGAGGAAGACCCGACGAGTGGGGAGTTCAAGGCGGCCTTCCAGGTGATCTTTGGGGCGGACGGTCCGAAGATGGTGCTGGTGGGCGAAGGGGCGGAGGCCGAGCGGGTGGCCGACGGCATGCGCTATGGGCTGCGCTTTGAGGAAGGTGCCGGCACGGGTCTGAAGGCGACGCTGACGGACAGCGAGATCAAGCTGTACCCGGGCGCCGGTGGAGTGGTCCAAGGCCGAGACGCAGAAGGCAACGTCATCTTCACGCTGAGCATTGACGACAAGACGGGCGTGGTGACGTTTGACCAAGTGGGGGCGATCAAGCACGCGGTGCCGGACGGGGCAGCGGGAGGGGCGGACGAACTCCAAGCGCTGGCTGCTGGGGCGATCAGTGTGGTGGCCAAGGCCACGGACGGGGATATGGACACGGCGGAAAACACCTTTGACCTTGGGGGTCGACTGGTGTTTGGAGACGACGTGCCGCTGGTCAAGCTGGAGGAAGAAGCGGAGTTGCCGGTGCTGCAGCAAACGGATGCGGGCACGGCGGCGGGCAACGGGCCGGAGGAAGACCCGACGAGTGGGGAGTTCAAGGCGGCCTTCCAGGTGATCTTTGGGGCGGACGGTCCGAAGATGGTGCTGGTGGGCGAAGGGGCGGAGGCCGAGCGGGTGGCCGACGGCATGCGCTATGGGCTGCGCTTTGAGGAAGGTGCCGGCACGGGTCTGAAGGCGACGCTGACGGACAGCGAGATCAAGCTGTACCCGGGCGCCGGTGGAGTGGTCCAAGGCCGAGACGCAGAAGGCAACGTCATCTTCACGCTGAGCATTGACGACAAGACGGGCGTGGTGACGTTTGACCAAGTGGGGGCGATCAAGCACGCGGTGCCGGACGGGGCAGCGGGAGGGGCGGACGAACTCCAAGCGCTGGCTGCTGGGGCGATCAGTGTGGTGGCCAAGGCCACGGACGGGGATATGGACACGGCGGAAAACACCTTTGACCTTGGGGGTCGGCTGGTGTTTGGAGACGACGTGCCGAAGTTGATCCTTGGCGCAGATGAAAAGCCCGTCGGCCTGCAGCGGCTCGATCTGGAAGAGGAGTCCGTCAAGGACGCGAAGGGCAATGTCGTCGGCAACAACGAAGCCGACGGGCTGGGCACTCAGGGCGGTGGCACGATCAAGGAAGGCGTCATCCACTGGGGCGCTGACACCTTTGGCGGAGTGGCCAAGGCCACCGTGGGTGGAACGGATTACGACCCCGCCGGTGGGGTCATCACCGTGCGGTTTGGCGTCGATGGCAAGGCGTTGCCGTCCGGCAGCTCGGACCCGGTCGGCGCCATTTTGACCATTCAGGCCACAGGCTCTGATGCGGGCAAATACACGCTCGAAGTCGTGGGCGCGTTGCAGCACGGTTCGGCTACCCACACGGATTTGTACGGGCTGGACAAGGCCGGCCGCGATGCTGCGATGCAGGCTGCAGAGGACTGGCTTGCCCTCAGCACCATCACGCTGGTGGGTCAAGACAAGGACGGCGACCGTATCCAGTCGTCCCTGAAATATTCATAACCTCATGATTTTTCTTGTGTTATTGTCTGTTTGCGAGTACAATTTCCCCCAGAGTTGATGGTCTGATGCGCCGTTTTCTGGGAGTTTTTCGATGTTTGCCTGCC
>NZ_VJOO01000046.1 GCF_007556755.1 Tepidimonas fonticaldi
GCCTCATTGCGGCCGTGCGCCTCATCGGCCGGTGGCTCGCCCAGCGGCGGCCAACCGAGTCCAGTGGCGCCAACCCTGCCCAGCTGCGGCTAAGGGCGGCGTGAAAATGAATTTTTCAGGGACGACTCATTCAGTCTTTCGAGGTTGGCAACCTGCAATACCTGCGCAGCCAGACGCGGATGAAGCTGGTGCAGCTCATCGATGCCGATGACGTCAACGACGATGGCACGCTCAAACTCGCCGCACCGTACCACAAGCCCTACGACTTTGTCGTCCGGGGCGATCCGCGCACCTTTGCCGATTTACTCAAACCCGAGGGTTTGGCCTTTGTCAAAACCTATGCGGATGGCGTAGGCCCGTGGAAACCCTACTTGGTTCGCACCGTGGCCGATGGCGTGGATCGCAATCGTGATGGAAAAATCACGATCAATGATCGCCGCGTCGACGGCAGCACAGGAGTGATTGAAGCCGCCCACGCCAAAGGGCTGTTTGTTCACACCTGGACATTCCGCAACGATGCCAGCGGCTACGGTTTCAGCGACCCCAAAGCCGAAATGCAATATTACATGCGTCTCGGTGTTGACGGGGTGTTCACCGATTTCCCCGCGACCGGGGTCGAAGCGGTCAACGGCTTGTGAGGCTCAGCGGGTCGGGGCGTCGGGGGAGGCGACGCGGCCTCGCCGAATGCGGGGCCCGGTCGCAGCCCGACCGGCGGAGCGCCCCGTGGGCGTGGCCGGCAGCGGCCGCTCGGTGGCCTCGGCCGCGTGGATGACGCCGCCGCCCAGGCAGATCTCGCCGTCGTACAGCACGGCGCTCTGTCCGGGCGTGACGGCCCACTGTGCCTCCTCGAAGCGCAGCTCGAAGGCGGCCGCGCCGCCTGCCGTGGCCGCCAGCGTGCACGGCGCGTCGGCCTGGCGGTAGCGGGTCTTGGCGGCATAGCGCCCCGGTACGGGCGGCGCGCCGGCGATCCAGCTCGCATCCTCGGCGCGCAGCCAGTGCGACTGCAGCCACGGGTGGTCGTGCCCCTGCACGGCCCACAGCACGTTGCGCGGCACGTCCTTGCGCGCCACGAACCACGGCGCGTGCACGCCCTGCGCGGCCTCGTCGCGCCCGCGCACGCCGCCGATGCCCAGCCCCTGGCGCTGGCCCAGGGTGTAGAAGCTCAGACCGACGTGGCGGCCGATCTCGCGTCCCTGGTCATCGACGATCGGCCCCGGCGTGCCGTGCAGGTAGCGCTGCAGGAACTCGCGAAACGGCCGCTCGCCGATGAAGCAGATGCCGGTGGAATCCTTCTTGCGCGCGTTCGGCAGGCCGATCTCGGCCGCCAGGCGCCGCACCTCGCTCTTGTGCAGGTGCCCGACCGGAAACAGCGCGCGCGCCAGCTGCGCCTGCGTCAGCCGGTGCAGGAAGTAGCTCTGGTCCTTGCCCGGGTCCACCCCCTTGAGCAGCTCGTGCCGCAGCGCCTCGGCCGGCAGGCGCGCGGCCGCTTCGTCGTCCAGCACGCGGCCGCTCGTGGCCTCCACCGCGCGCACGCGCGCGTAGTGCCCGGTGGCGATCTTCTCCGCCCCCAGCCGCAGCGCGTGGTCCAGGAAGGCCTTGAACTTGATCTCCGCGTTGCACAGGATGTCGGGGTTGGGCGTGCGGCCGGCCTCGTACTCGCGCAGGAACTCCGCGAACACCCGGTCCTTGTACTCGGCGGCGAAGTTGACGTGCTCGATGTCGATGCCGATCACGTCGGCGACGCTGGCCGCATCCAGCCAGTCCTGCCGGCTGGTGCAGTGCTCGCCGTCGTCGTCATCCTCCCAGTTCTTCATGAACAGGCCGACGACCTCGTGCCCCTGTTGCTTGAGCAGCCAGGCGCTGACCGCGGAGTCCACCCCGCCCGAGAGTCCCACGACGACACGGTGTTTGCTTGCCATGGCCCTCAGCTCCGCACCTCGCCCTCGCCGAGCACCACGTACTTCAGCGAGGTCAGCCCCGCGACGCCCACCGGGCCGCGGGCGTGGAATTTGTCGGTGGAGATGCCGATCTCCGCCCCCAGCCCGTACTCGAAGCCGTCGGCAAAGCGCGTGCTGGCGTTGACCATCACGCTGCTGGAATCCACCTCGCGCAAAAAGCGCTGCGCGTGCCGGTGGTCGGTCGTGAGGATCGCGTCGGTGTGGTGGCTGCCGTAGCGGTTGATCCAGTCGATGGCCTCATCCAGCCCCGCCACCACCTTGATGCTGATGATCGGCGCCAGGTACTCCTCGAACCAGTCCTGCTCGGTGGCGTCCTTGACCACCGCGCCGGGCACCGTGCCGGGCACCGTGCTCAAGATCGCCTTGGACTCGGGGCAGCAGCGCATCTCCACCCCCTTGGCGGCGAACACCGCGCCGATGCGCGGCAGAAAGGCCGCCGCCACGCCGCGCGCCACCAGCAGGCTTTCGGTGGCGTTGCAGGGGCTGTACTTTTGCGTCTTGGCGTTGTCGGTGACGCGCACGGCCATGTCCAGGTCGCACGGGTCGTCCACGTAGGTGTGGCAGTTGCCGTCCAGGTGCTTGATGACCGGCACCCGGGCCTCGCGGCTGATGCGCTCGATCAGCCCTTTGCCGCCGCGCGGGATGATGACGTCGACGTATGCGGGCATCGCGATCAGGCGGCCCACCGCCTCGCGGTCGGCGGTCGGCACCAGCTGCACCGCCTCGCGCGGCAGGCCAGCCTGCTCCAACGCCTGCTGCACCAGCGCCGCCAGCGCCCGGTTGCTGTCCAGCGCCTCGGAGCCGCCGCGCAGGATGCAGGCGTTGCCGCTCTTGATCGCAAGGCTGGCGGCCTCGATCGTCACGTTGGGGCGGCTCTCATAAATCATGCCGAAGACGCCGATCGGCACGCGCATCTGCCCGACGCGGATGCCGCTGGGCTGCTGCTGCAGGCCGACGATCTCGCCGATGATGTCGGGCATGGCGGCCAGCTGCTCGCAGCCCTGGGCGCAGGTTTCGAGGATTTTGGGCGTGAGCTTGAGCCGATCCACCATCGGCTCGCTGAGGCCCGCGGCGCGGGCCCGCTCCACATCCGGCGCGTTGGCGGCCTGCAAGGCCGCGACGTTGGCCCGCAGCAGTTCGGCCAAGCCGCGCAGGGCAGCATTTTTGCGCGCGGCACTGGCCTGGGCCATCGCCGCCGAGGCGGTGCGGGCCTGCTGGCCCAGCCGCTGCATCAGTTCGGGAACGGAGATCGCGTTCATGCACCCGATTGTCGCACCGACCCCGGGGCACGGCTGAGCTCGTTGTTGGCATCGACCAGCCGCTGCAGCAGCGCCATGAACTGCGCCTGCTCCTGCGGGTCCAGGGGGGCCAGGATGCGCGCCTGCGCGCGCCGCATGTCCGGCACGACGGCGGCCAGCCGCGCCTGCCCCTCGGCCGTGAGCGTCAGCCGGCGCGCGCGGCGATCGGCCGGATCGGGCTCGCGCTGCAGCCAGCCGCGCGCCTGCAACCGCTCCACCACCCCGGCGGTGGTGGAGGTGTCCTGCGCGATGCGGCTGGCCAGGGTGCGCTGGTCGATACCCGGCTCGTTGTGCACCGTCTGCAGCGCGGCGTACTGCACCGGGGTGATGCCGTGCGCCGCCGTCTCCTGCAAAAAGATGCCGACGGCGATCTGGTGCAGGCGGCGGATGGCGTGGCCCGGCTGGGCGTTGACATCGAGGAGCGGGGCGGACGCGGACATGGGTGGCGGGTCTCGACCGGGGCCGTGGCCCGGTTGCGGATTGCGGGTAAACCCGAAGTGGCACCAGCGATTTTACGACTACACTAATCGTCAGTGTACTTATTATTTACTCTCCACTCCCCACAAAGGTGACCCCATGACACATGCGACGACCCGGGAGCCGGTGCTGGTGGCCGGCGGCGGCATCGGTGGGCTGGCGGCCGCGCTGGCGCTGGCCAACCAGGGCTACGAGGTGCTCGTGTTCGAGCAGGCCGCACAGATCGGCGAGATCGGCGCCGGCATCCAGCTCGGCCCGAATGCGTTTTCGGCGATGGACGCGCTGGGCGTCGGCGAGCGCGCCCGGGGGCGCGCCGTCTACATCGACGAGCTGGTGATGCACGACGCGCTGGACGCCTCGCTGGTGGGGCGGGTGCCCACCGGCGCGGCGTTTCGCGAGCGCTTTGGCAACCCCTATGCGGTCATCCACCGGGTGGACGTGCACACCTCCCTGCTGGAAGGGGTGCAGGCCAGCGATCGCGTGCGCTTCCACACCGACACGCGCATCGTGCGCGTGGAGCAGGACGGCCACGGGGTGACGGTGGAGGACCAGCGCGGCCAGCGCTGGCGCGGCCAGGCGCTGATCGGCGCGGACGGCGTGCGCTCGGTGGTGCGCGCGCAGTACGTGGGCGATCCGGCGCGCGTCACGGGCCACGTCGTCTACCGGGCGGTGGTGGACAAGGCGGACTTCCCGCGCGACCTGCAATGGAACGCCGCCAGCCTGTGGGCCGGGCCGCACTGCCACCTGGTGCACTATCCGCTGCGCGGCGGCGAGCAGTACAACGTGGTCGTCACCTTCCACAGCCGCCAGCCGGAGGAATGGGGCGTCACCGAAGGCAGCAAGGAGGAGGTGCAGAGCTACTTCCAGGGCATCCATCCGCTGCCGCGCCAGCTGATCGACCTGCCCCAGAGCTGGAAGCGCTGGGCCACCGCCGACCGCGAGCCGATCGAGCGCTGGAGCTTTGGCCGCGCCACCCTGCTGGGCGACGCCGCCCACCCGACCACGCAGTACATGGCGCAGGGCGCCTGCATGGCGATGGAAGACGCCGTGACGCTGGGCGAGGCCCTGCGCGTGCACGGCGGCGACTGGGACCGCGCGCTGGACCTGTACCAGCGCTCGCGCATCGCGCGCACCGCGCGCATCGTCCTGTCCAGCCGCGAGATGGGGCGCATCTACCACGCCAAGGGGGTGGAGCGGCTGGTGCGCAACGACCTGTGGCGCGGCCGCTCGCCGCAGCGCTTCTACGATGCGCTGGAATGGCTCTACGGCTGGACGGTAGACACCTGTCTGGCCGCCCCCCACTGAACCGCCCCCACCGAATCGGAGCCGCACCATGCACGCCCTCGGAACCCTGGACGAACTCCCGCCCGACTACCGGCAGGCGCTCAGCGCGCGCAACCTGGTGCCGCTGTGGCCCAGCCTGCGCGCGCTGCTGCCGCCGCACCGGCCGGCGCAGCGCACCCGCCCCACGCACTGGGCTTATCGCGACATCCGCCCGTTGCTGTTGCGCGCGGGCGAGCTCACCCCCATCGAGAAGGCCGAGCGCCGCGTGCTGGTGCTGGCCAACCCCGGCCATGGGCTGGACGCCATGCAGGCCAGCGCCGCCATCTACCTGGGCATGCAACTGCTGCTGCCCGGCGAATGGGCCCCCAGCCACCGCCACACGCCCAACGCCGTGCGCATGGTGGTCGAAGGCACGGGCGCCTGGACCACGGTGGACGGCGAGCAGTGCCCCATGGCGCGCGGCGACCTGATCCTCACCCCCACCGGCCTGTGGCACGAACATGGCCACGACGGCAGCGACCCCGTGGTCTGGCTGGACGTGCTGGACCTGCCGCTGGTGTATTTTCTGGAGGCCAGCTACCACGAAAACGGCACCCGCCAAGCGGTGCATGGCCGGCACGGCGAGCAAGCGCATGTGCGCGCCGGCATCAGCCCGCGCCCGCTGTTTGCGGCGCCCTCAGGCCGCCACGCCCGCTATCCGCTGCTGCGCTACCCCTGGGCCGAAACGCGCGCCGCCCTGCAGACGCTGGCGGCCGGCCAGCCGACGCTGGAAGCCGTGCAAGTCACCTACGTCCACCCCGAGTCCGGCGCGGACGCCGAGCAGATCCTGGGCTTTCACGCGCTGATGCTGCGCCCCGGCCAGACGCTGGCGCTGCCGGCGCGCTCGCCCGCGATGGTGCTGCACCAGATCGACGGCGGCAGCACCGTGCACATCCATGCCCCCGCAGGGGCGGCCCATGCGGCCACGACCTACACGCTGGACGAGGCCGACACCTGCGCCATCCCCGGCTACACGCCGGTGACGCTGGCCAACCGCTCGACGACCGAGCCGGCCTTTCTGTTCATCGCCGACGAAAGCCCGCTGCACCGCAAGCTGGGGCTGTACGAGGTGCGCCCCGACGCGACACGGCCCGAACTGGATGCCGTCGCGCGCGGCGCACAATGAGCCCCTGGCCCCTTCCATCCCACGCTTTGCCCATGACCGCTTACCTCTGGACCCCGCCCGCCCCCGCGTCGCTGGCCGTGCGCGGCACCGATGCCCGCCTGCCCGTCAACCGCCTGTTCTTCGTCGGCCGCAACTACCACGCCCATGCGCAGGAGATGGGCGTCAGCGTCGACAAGGCCACCGCGCGGCCGTTTTACTTCACCAAATCCCCCGTCCACCTGGTGGATTCCGGCGCCACGGTGCCCTATCCGCCGGAAACCCAAAACTTTCATTACGAGATGGAATGGGTGGCCGTGCTGGGGCGGGGCGGTTTTCGCGTGCCGGCCGAGCGCGCGCACGAACTGATCTACGGCTACGCGGCGGGGCTGGACATGACCCGCCGCGACGTGCAACTGCGCCTGCGCGACAAGGGGCACCCGTGGTGCCTGGGCAAGGACGTGGAGGGCTCGGCCGTCTGCGGCGAGGTGCTGCCCATGCCCGGGACGGTGCTGGAGCAGGGCGAAATCGTGCTGGAAGTCAACGGCGCGGTGCGCCAGCGCGCCGACCTGGGCCTGCTGATCTGGAACCTGCGCGAGCTGATCGCCGACCTGTCGCTGTTCTACCACCTGCAACCGGGCGACGTGATCTACACCGGCACCCCCGAGGGGGTGGGCCCCGTGCAACCGGGCGACCGCCTGCACGGCCGCGTCGCCGGCGTGGGCGAGGTGCACCTGACCATCGGCCCGGCAGAGTCGGCTGCATCGGCCGGGTGATGGGCGGGGTGACGGGCCGGATCGCCCGCGCCCAGCGTCAACCCCGGTACCGATAGGCCCGGGGCAACCCGCTACGATACGGGGCATGTGGCCCCCCGTGATCGCCTGGATCGCCACCGCCATGTTCGCGCTGGCGGTGGGGGCCTTGCTGGGCGCCCGCTGGGCCCGCCGCCAGATCCCGGCCGATCTGCCGCTGCGCGAGGCGCGCACGGGTCTGCCCAACCGCGCCGCTGCGCTGGACCACTTGCCGCGCGCGCTGTCCCTGGCCGAGCGGCGGGGGTTGAGCGTCACGGTGCTGGTCATCGCCCTGGACGAGGTGCCCGCCTCCCGCACCGCGCTGGACGAAGCGGAGCGCAACGTCGCGCGGCGGCTCGCGCCGCGCCTGCGCACCCACGAGGTCTTGGCCCACTGGGGGCCCGGGCAGTTTCTGGTCGTGCTGCCCGACGCGGACGTGCCCAGCGCCCTGGTGCTGGCGGGCGATCTGCGTCAACTGGCCGCGGCCCCGGCCACGGACGGGCCCACCGCGCGTGCGGGCGACGCGCCGCGCTCGGTCAGCATCGGGATGCACAGCCGCGCCCCGCGCGGCGGGCAAGATCTGCGCGAGCTGGCCGCCGAAATGGTGATCGCCGCGCAGCGGGCGCTGGAGGTCACCGGCGCCAACGGCCCCGGCCGCATCGAAATCGAACCCTGACCCCGCCCATGGGCCAGTGCCCGTCCGCGGCACCCGCGACACCCGCGGCATGCACCGCGCTTATGGCTGCCCGGCGGCCCACTGCACCAGGACATCGAGCGCCGGGCGGGCGGCGCGCGCCTCCGGGTGGTTGACGATTGCCACCAACACCCGCCGCCGACCATCGGGCAGGTGCACATAGCCCGCCAGCGCCTGCACATCGGCCAGGCTGCCGGTCTTCAGATGCGCCAAGCCGCGCCCCATGGTGCTGCGGCGCAGCGTGCCATCCACCCCCGCGACCGGCAGCGACGCCATCAGCTCCGGCATCCAGGGGCTGGCATATACCCACTGCAGCAAGCGCACCAGCGCGGTGGCGGTCACCCGCGCCTCGCGGCTGAGGCCCGCGCCGTTGTCCACCACGGGCGGCGGCACGTCGGCCCCCAGCCGGGCCATCCACCAGTCCCGCACCACGGTGCGCGCCGCCTCGAACGTCGCCGGGGCCGGTGGCACGGCCGTCGCCGCCCCCGCCGAAGCCAGCCCGGGCGCGCGCGCCAGGGTCAGCAGCAGGTGCTGGGCCATCACATTGTTGCTGAACTTGTTGACATCGCGCACCACATCCGCCAGCGGGACGGAGTCGAACAGCAGCCGCGGCGCCAGCCCGGGCGGCACCGTGCCGTCACGCACCCGGCCGCCCAGCCCGCCGCCCAACTGCGCCCACACCCCGGCCACCGCGCGCGCGGCCAGTCGGTCTGGCTCGGGGTGGGCGATCGGCCAGACGCGCTCGCCGCACGCCAGAGGGTAGCGCCCCGCGAAACGCGGCCGGCGGGGATCCGACCAATCGGCCTGCAGGGCGGCACGCCAGTCGTTGCACGGACCGTCGCCCAGCGGCACCGTGTCAGGCACGGTCACCTCGGCCAGCGGCGGCTCCAGCCCCACCCGGGCCACCCCCGCGCCCTCGTCGGGCACGAAGGTCAGCACCTGGGCGCGAAAGTTGACCAGCAAGCCATCGGGCGCCGCGTTGTAGGGGCGCAGCGGCTCGCCATCGAAGGCGGCCGGATCGTGTGGCGGCAGGGCAAAAGCGCTGCGATCCAGCACGATGTCCCCCGCGATGTGGCGGATGCCCAGCGCCTGCACGCGCCGCAGCAGCAGCCACAGGCGCTCGGTGACGAGCTTCGGGTCCCCATCCCCGCGCAGATAGAGCGAGCCGGCCAGCACGCCGTCGCGCACCGGCCCGTCCGCATAGACGGCCGTGCGCCAGGTGTAGGCGGGCCCCAGCAGATCGAGCGCGGCCGTGGTGGTCACCAGCTTCATGACCGAGGCGGGGTTCACCGGCACATCGGCGCGGTGCACCAGGAGCACCCGCCCCCCGGGCGCTGCGTCCGCCACGGAGACGGCCAGCGCCGAGGCGGGTACGCGGGCACGGGCCAGGGCCTGCTGGACCGCCGGCGGCAGGGTCTCGGCCGCCGATGCGAGCGCGCCCACGGCGCCCAGCGCCGCGATCCACACCCGAACCCAGCGGCGGATGCCCATCACACCCCCGGCTGCAGGGCCACCGTCACCTCGCGCGTGGCCTCGCCGCGGCGCACGCTCAGGCGCACCGTGTCGCCGACACGGAAGTCGTCCAACCGCGCCAGCAGCCGGCCGGGCCCCTCGACGGGCTTGCCCTCCACCGCCACGATGACGTCGCCCGGCACCAGCCCCTGCGGCGTCATGCGCACGCCCTGCAGGCCGGCCTGCGCCGCCGCCCCGCCGGGCTGTACGCGCAGCACGTAGACGCCCTGCACCCCGGTGGCGGCGGCCAGCCGCTGGTTGAGCGTCTCGTCCACCTCGATGCCCAGCGCCGGGCGCACGTAGCGGCCGTGCTGGATGAGCTGCGGCACCACGCGCGCCACCGTGTCCACCGGCACCGCAAAGCCGATGCCGGCCGATGCCCCGGAGGGGCTGTAGATCGCGGTGTTGATGCCGATGAGCCGCCCGGCCGAATCGAGCAGCGGCCCGCCGGAGTTGCCCGGGTTGATCGCCGCATCGGTCTGGATCAGGTGCTCGATCGGCGGCTTGCCGGGGCCGCCGTCCAGCGTGCGGTCCAGCGCCGAGACGATGCCGGTGGTCAGCGTCCAGTCCAGCCCGAACGGGTTGCCGATCGCGAACACCTTCTGCCCGACCTTCAGGTCGTGGCTGGTGCCCACCGGCACCGGCGGCGGGCGCTTGAAGCCCACCCCGATGCGCAGCACCGCGATGTCGTGCGCGGGTGAGGCCCCCACCAGCGCGGCGCGGTAGTCGCGCCCGTCGGCCAGCCGCACGGTGGCCGACGACGCCCCTTCGATGACGTGGTAGTTGGTGACGACGTGGCCGGCGTCGTCCCAGATGAAGCCGGAGCCGTTGCCGCGCGGCACCTCCCAGACGTTGCGCGTCCAGGCGTCGCGCACCACCTGCGCGGTGGAGATGAAGACGACCGAGTCACGCGCCTGCTCGAACAGCTCGATGGTGGCGCGCTCGTCGGCGGCCAGGTCGCCGCGCGGCGTGACGGTGCGCTCGGCCGCCGGGGTGCTGTGCGGCGCCAGCCAGCGCGCCTGCAGCGCCGGCAGCCACTGCCACAGCACCATCAGCGCCGCCACCACCAGCGCCAGCCACAGCAGCCGGCGCACGAAGGCATCCCCGCGCCGGGGCGCAGGCGGGGTCCATGGATCAGGGCGCATGGCGGTCCCCCTGCGCGGCCGCCGCGGCCCGCTCGGCGTCCAGCGCGCGCTGGTCGCGCTCGCGCATCAGCCAGTACACGATGCCCAGCGCCAGCGCCGCGCCCGACAGCGCCGCGACCTTGGCCGGCGAGGTCTCGGGGTCCAGGATCACGAACTTGCGCGACAGCGCGATCAGCGCGATCAGCACCACCGTCTTGACCTGCACGATGCTGTCCTGCCCCATCACCACGCGCACGATGGAGTGCTTGAACTCCATCGCGATCAGAACCGTCATGATCATGCCGAAGACGGTCTGGAACATCTTGTGGTCCAGCGGGTTGAACGCGTCCAGCACCAGCAGCATGAACACCTCGCGGATGAGCTGCACCAGCGACGTGACGACGATGACGGCGATCACCGCGGACAGCACGATCACGACGACCTGCTCGAAGCGCTCGTACAGCGTCATCATCGGCCAGCGCTCGCGCAGGGTCGGCGCGGCGGGGTGGCGACGCGACTCGGGGGCATGGGGGGTGGACATGGCTCCTCCTCGGGCAAGGGGCGGCGCGGGCGCCAGCGTTGGGTTTGCTGTTACCCGCAAAATTTTCAGGCGTGAAGCGCCGAAAGCACCTCAGGGTTGGCCTCGACGATTTTGAGCAAGGCGCGAGCAGGCCCGGCAGGACGCACTCGGCGCTGCTCCCAGTTCTGCAACGTCTTGGGCTTGACGCCGATCAGGTAAGCAAACCGACTCTGCGACAGCCCCGTGCGCTCGCGGATCGCCTTGACGTCGGGCTCGGGGAACTCCCGCACACGCACACCGGCCACGGCCTCACCACGCATATGGCGGCCCATGTCACGCACGCTGCTGAGCAACTCATCGAACTGGTGGTCATTCATCTCGTATCTCCGCTTGCATCACTTCGGCCAACCGGCGCAGCTGATCCGGCGTCAGGTTCGCTCGGACATTCTTCGCGTAGGCGTAGATCAGATAGCACTGCTCCTTTCTGACCCAGTGGTAGTAGATCACCCGGGCACCGCCACGCTTGCCACGCCCCGGCAGCGCAACACGCAGCTTGCGCAAACCCCGCCCACCGGGGATCAGGTCACCGGCGGCCGGGTTTTCCAGCAAGGTGTTCTGCAACTCGGCCATCTCCTCATCCGAGAACAGTTCGGCTGCGCAGCGGACGAAGATCGGGAGCCCCACAAACACCATGGTCACATTATCCGCTAGGGAACCTCTGCACTACCCCGCCCACTCGTTCGTGGCGACGAGTTCAGGGTCAATATCGTTTCGTAGGATGGGATCGAAACAGATGCTGAACGGTTCTTGGGCTCCAGCAAGCCCCTTCGTGGGC
>NZ_VJOO01000047.1 GCF_007556755.1 Tepidimonas fonticaldi
CACTCCGCAAACCACACGGCGCACAGGATCTACCTCAATGTGCTTCGTTTCCAACGATGGCCTCCTTGCGAACGAGGGGGTCAGTTCCTCGTGTCGCTAGGGGGTCAATTTACGGTGTCGCCTGACATCGGGGTCGTGATGCCGGCGTGCGCGGCCCCTTGCCAACCGAAGGAGACCCGCCGCCTGGACGACCGTCTTCTTACGACATCTTGCGGATCGTGCCCTGCGCCGCGGCGCACAGCTTGCGCTCTCCATCCGCCTCGGCATAGACCTCGCAGCGGCACACCGCCTGCGTCTTGCCCGCGCCCACCACGGTCGCTACCGCGTGCAACGCCTCACCCGTCGCCGGCCGCAGGTAGTTGATCTTGAACTCCGACGTGAGCACGTCGGTGCCCAGCACCGAGCCCCCGGCGTAGGTCAGCGCGTTGTCGGCCAGATACGAGAGCACGCCCCCGTGCACGAAGCCATGCTGCTGCAGCAACTGCGGTCCGACGGGCAGCGACAATTCCGCCCGACCGGGCTCAAAAGCCTGGAGCTGCGCGCCAAGCAGGGCGCTGAAGCCCTGCGCAGCCAGCACCTCGCGGCCGCGTTGCAAGAGATCGAGGGTCATGGTCTGTCTCCTTCGGTTCAGGATGCTTCGGGCGCAACGGCAGCCCAGGCTGCGTCGGCGAGCAGCGCGCGCAGCTTCGGCGGCACGGGCGTGCCGTGTTGTGCCCAGCGCGGCGGCCACCTGCAGCAAGGTGCGGTACTGAAACGACTCGTAGTTGCCGCCGACATCGGCCGGGGTCGAGAAGGTGATGTCCTCGCCGTCGTCCAGGATCTGCAACTGACCAGGTTCGAGCGGCAGCAGCGGCTCGCCCCGGTCATCGGTCTCGCCACCGTTGTCGAAGTCACGCTCGGGCCGGCGCACGAAGCCGACGAACATCGCCGCGACCTTCTTGCGGTCGAGCTCGGCGTCGTCGTACTGGTCGAGCAGAAACAGCTTCACCAATGCTGGCGAGAAGCGCGAGACGCCGCGCAACTGCCCGGCGTCGACCGGATCAACGATGTGCAGTACCGACTCAGCCGTCACCCGCACGGTTTCCCCGGCCAGCCCCGGATCGGTGATGTCACCGGGATGGCGGCGCAGGAAGTGGTAGGCCACGCGTCGACCGATGCGGTCGAACTCGATGCCCTGGCGAATGCGGTGGCCGTTGTCGAGTGCCTGGTTGTGGTTCAAGGGCAGCATCTCGGACGGCAGCATCTGCAACTGCAGTGGCACTGTCAGCCCATCCTCGGGCCTGCGTGCTCGGATGCGGAAGAACACCTCCCCGGCGATGAACAGTTCCCGAGCGGCGCGGCGCTGCTGACCGTAGAAATCGGTCAGCCCCTCGGCATCCGACTCATCCGTCCAGCGCAGCCACAGGCGTTGCACCCGATCCTTGAGCACCGCATCGGCAATGCCCGAGGAGGGCTTGATGCCCGTGCCCACCGCATTGCCGGCCCAGGACTCGACCGCGTTGGCGGCGTAGCCGTTGTTGCGAATCAGGTAGCGGGCACGCGCGGTCATGTCGGCGCCGGCCGCCTGGATCAGGGTGTTGACGTGGGCGCGGCTGGGTTGAAAAGTCTTGAGGCGGCGGGCGGACAGTCCACCCTCGAAGCCGCCGATCATCGCGCCGACCTTTCTGCCAAGTTTCTGGCGCAGGTTCTGGAATGCCTTCATCACAATCCCTTCCCGGCATAGGTGCGGATGCGCCGGGCGCGTGGTCGGCCTTCTGCCTTGGCGATCTCGCGATCCAAGTCGCCCAGGGCCGACTGCAGTTCGGCGTCGGACTTGTAGGTGACCCACTTGTCGCCGGCCTTCACGGTGAGCACCCCATTGAAGCGGGCGGCCTGCAGGGCTTCCCGCTGGGCCTTGAGTTGTTCGAGGGTCATGGACACCTGCCTTGCAGATACGCATGCGATGCCTTAGACTTGTGCAGTAAATAGCACAACTCAAAAGGAGCCATCGTCATGCGCGTGGTAAATTTCTCTGAGGCACGAAACAGCCTCAAAAACGTGATCGATCAGGTCATCGACGATGCCGACTACACGGTCATCGCACGCCGGGATGCCCCCGATGCGGTGGTGATGTCGCTGGACACCTTCAACGGCCTGATGGAGACCGTTCATCTGCTGAAGTCGCCGGCGAACGCCGCCCACCTGGCACGCTCCATCGAGCAGTACCGCCAGGGACAGGTCAAGCAGCAGGATCTGGTCGATGCCGATTGAAGACAAACTGCTGAAACTGACCTGGACCCTGGCCGCCTGGGACGATTACGAATACTGGCAAGGCCAGGACCGCAAAACGCTCAAGCGCATCAATGCCCTGATCAAGGACTGCCTGCGCCACCCCTTCGAGGGCATTGGCAAACCCGAACCCCTCAGAGAAAGCCTCTCGGGCTTCTGGTCGCGCCGCATCGACGACACCCACCGGCTGGTTTACTGCGTCGACAACCAGTCCTTGGTGGTGATCGCCTGTCGTTACCACTACCAGTAACCCCCTCACACGTAGTTCGACGAAATCGCCATGCGCCGACGGCGCGGGCTGGCTGTCATCGGAGTCGTCACGGGCGTGGCGTTGCTGGCTGGCTTGCGACTGATGGGCGCGGGAGGCAGCGCCTCGACCCGCTTGTTCAGGTTCAAGCCCATGGACAGCAAGCCGTGCAGCGCGGCATAGGCGTACACCCGGCAGTCCAGCGCTTCGTTGCGCCGGCCATCCGGTTTCCACCAAAAGCGCTGCGGGAAACCCTTCACGTAGCGGGTGCGAATCCGCTCGGCCGTCAGCTGCTCGAAATACTGCGCATCCCGATCCATCGGAAAGTGCATCGCCCCTGGGCCTGAGCCTGTCTTCTTCAACCGGGCGTAGATGGCTTCCTTGGCCGCATCGACGCCCACCGTGAACAGATTGACCTTGCCCTTGTTCGCCTTGCTCGGTCGCTTGGGCCAGATCGGCCGTTTGCCTGAACCGCCCTTGATCGCCCAAATGCGCTTGCGCTCCCGACCTTTGCAGAAGGCGTAGGCGGCGAGCGTATGGTGACCACCGGTATCGAGACAGGCCGCTTCAATGGTCAGGCCGTTGGCCAGGGTCTCGTGCTCGAAGCGGTTACCGAGGTAGGCATCGAGCTGCGCCCAGGTGTCCGGTGCCGACGGGTCGCCCCACAGCACCTTGTAGTCGATGGACCAGGACTCCTCGTCCCGGCCCCAGCCGACCACTTCGAGTTCGAGCCGGTCATCCTGCACGTCGATACCGCAGGTGAGCAGCGCCACCTCGGCCGGGATCGCCGGCCCGTAGGCTTCGCGGCGTTCCATCAGGCCTTCGGCATCCAAGGTCTCACCCTCCCGGTCTTCCCAGGTCTCAGCCAGCTTGGTGTTCACCCACACCTTCAATCTGACGGGGTCGTCCTTGGCGGCGTGGTGCTCCTGGGCGATCTCGCCCCAGGTGAGCCACGGGCTGTACAGGCTGGAGAGGTGAAAGCCCACCGTCTTGCCATCGCCCTTGGCCTTGGCCGCCCAGCGACCGTTGGCCAGCAGTGCCGGTTTGCGGTACTCGGGATGGATGCCGTCGCAGGCCGGGCAGTGCCAGGCGGCGTCCGCCATCTTGCCGGCCGGCCACTTGATGTCGCGCCACTGGATCTGGCTGTGCGCCCCGCAGTGATCGCAAGGCACTTCGAAGACCCGCTGGTCCGACTCCAGGTAGGCCGCCTCGATGCGCGAGAAGCCTTTGAGCGTCGGCGTCGAGCACAGATAGACCTTGCGATTGACGAAGGTGGCGGCGCGCTGCACGGCGAGCGCCACCGGGTCGCCCTCGCCATCGGCATCCCCTGGATAGCCGTCGACCTCATCGAGAAACAGGTAGCGCACCGGCATCGAGCGCAGGCCGACCGCCGAATTGGCGCCGGTCATGATCAGCACGCCACCGGGGAATTCCTTCATCAGCTGGGTGTTGCCCGAATCGCGGCTGCGGGGGTCTTTGACCCGGCTGGCCAGTTCAGGGCTGGATTCGATCAGCGCATCGACGCGCTGCTTGGAGACCCGCTTGGCGCCTTCGACGGTCGGCTGTACCAAGAGCATCGGCCCCGGGGCGTGGTGGATGACGTAGCCGACCCAGTTGAGTCCGCACTCAGTCTTGCCCACCTGCCCTCCGGCCATGAACACAACACGCTCGATGCGCGAGGTGGCCGACAGCGCATCCATCACCGCCTTCAGGTACGGGGTGCGGCTGGTCGACCATCGCCCGGGTTCGGCGGAGGCCACCGACGACAGCATCCGGTGGCGGTTGGCCCAGTCATCCACGGTGAGGATGGGGTCGGGCGCGAGGCCCCGTTTCCAGGCGGATTCGACCGCCGATTCAGCACTGTCGAACACAAGCCACTCCGATGCGAAATAGATAGGCCGAACGCTTGGCTTTCTGCTTGAACAGCGCGTTCATACAGACACCACAGCAACACACGCCAAGGAGAACCATGATGCGAAAAACTGCCAACAAGACCGCCCAGCAACTGGACCAGCTGCTCGCCCGGATCGCCCTGGACCATCTCTTCATCGAGACCCTGGAAACCCGCAACAGGGACCGCCTGGACTTCCACGACGTCAGCGTCTGGGCCGTCCAAAGCGCCCTGATGGCGGCCTACCAAGCAGGCCTGACCGCAGGCCAAAGCGCCGCCGCCAAGGCCACTGATCGGCCGATCCAACAACAAGCCGCCTGACCTTCCTTCACATCACTCACAAGGAGCACGACCATGTCCGCACAAACCACCCCGATCACCGAACGCCAACTGGACCTGATCACCCGCGCGCATTGCGACGCCAATGGCCTGATCGAGCCGCTGCTCGAGCTCAAGGGCGGCGCCAAACTCAAGATGATCGCCAGCCTCGCGCAGCGGGGGTTGATCGAGCAGCAAGGCGGCCAGTGGCGCCTGAGCCCAGCCGCCATCGCCATCATCAAGGGCGAGGCGCAGCCGGAAGATGTCCTGCCGCCGACGGTGGCCACCAGCATTGCCACGCCGCCCCTGGCCGACGACCCGGAGCTGGAAGCAGCGGTCGCCGCCGCCGAGGCCAGCTGGCAACAGGACCAGCCTGATGCCGTACCGAAGCGCGGTCGCGAGCACAGCAAGCAGGCCCTGGTCATCGAGATGTTGAAACGCCCCGAGGGCGCCACCATCGCGCAGATCAGTGAGGCGACGGGGTGGCAACACCACACGATCAGGGGGACCTTCGCCGGCGCGCTCAAGAAGAAGCTGGGCCTGACCATCGTCTCCGAAAAGATCGAAGGCCCCGCCGGCACGCCAGGTGCAGGACAGCGCCTCTACCGCATTGCCGAGGAAGCCACCGCGTGAGCACGCAGCCCAACGCCCCGACCCCGGCAGACCTATTGCCAGCGGTGCTGGAGGCCTGCCGGGAGATCGCCCGGATGAAGCATCCGAGCATCGAGCACCTTCTGCGCCACCGGGGCTTTGGTTTCGAGGCCGACCGCATCGCTGATCTGGTGCTGGCGATTGAAGCCCTTGATGCCCAGCACGATGCAGATTGAGCTTGGCTTCCCTGGCAACCAGCGCGTGAATGCTGTTGTCACCAACAGCCAACGAAAGGACCCCACCATGACCACAACCAACCACACCCCGATCCGTGCCCGCTTTGCCCGCAAGCCCTACAGCTTGGACGAAGTGCTGCACAACGCCGACCCCAGTGCACCGCTCGAGCCCATCGAGATCGAATTGCACAAGGAACTGACCGAGGCGGAGTACGACGCCTTCGCCACCACGCTGCTGCAGGATCGGGACTGGCTGGCTGGAGTCGGCGGGCACGGGGATGGGTGCCGGCGCGTGGTGGCCGTCAGCGCACCAGGGCGCGCAACCGTGTTTGTCGATCCTTCGGGCAGCGCCTACGGACGGTATGTGGGCATCGGCGAGGAAACACCAGAACTGGCCAGCAATCAGGCCAAGGCAATCGGCTGGCTGATCGACAACCGTCGCCCAGAGGTGTCGCGGAAGCAGGCGATCCACACCCTGCGCCGGGCGCTGTCGGGCGATCCCGCCGCCTTGCGCATCCTCGACAGACTGGCAGACCAGTGATCAAAAAATGATTGATGAGTCGCTTGGCTTCAGTGGCGACAAGCGCGTTCATACAGGTGTCGCAACGATCAACTGAGAAGGAGAGCACACCATGAACACCCCCCGCGAATTTCAGACCCAGCACGCCGAACGCCGCGCCCGCGAGGCCCTGGCCCAGGCCCGATCCACCCTGGAGCGCGCCTTGCGCGAACTGGATCGCTACACCAGCCGCTTCGAGGAAGCCGAGTCGCTGCGCGACAAGGCCGATGTGATGAACTGGACCCTAAACGAACTGGCCTGCAACATCAACCCGAACCTGCGCCTGGACCTGATCGCCAGCGCCCAGGCGGAACTGGTGCGTGCCGACACGATGGAATGAGGCCCCCCGAGCCAAGCGCAGAAAGATGGAGATGGCACTTGGCTTCCATCGCCCGAAGCGCGGCACGTTGGGTGTCGCAACGATCAACCGCCAGGAGCCAGAGATGAACACCACCACCCAGATCCCCGCCACCCAGAACGAGTCGTGGGGCTTTTACGGCACGATGAACGAGCAGGCCGAAGCCGCCTGGCCACTGGCCATGACCGCCATCTCGGACGCTACCGGCCAGCCGCTCGAATCGGTGCGCGCCTTCCTCGACAGCCGCCACGGTCGCCACTTTGCCGACGACGTGCAAAACGGCCTCTACACTGGCGCCACCCTGGCCGACGCCATCAACGCCGCCACGCAACGTTGGATGGGCTGGACGATTGGCCGCAGCACCAGCAAGCGTTTCGGCATCCCCAAGGGCCTTCCCTACCTGACGGGCTTCGTGATCCACTGCGAGATCGTCGAAGAGTCCCTGGCCGCATAAGGAGCACACCATGGCCGTCGCACCCACCAGCCCACAACTCGAAGCCCACTACGACCAGTTCATCGCCGAGCTGACGGCACTCACCCGCAAGTACGGCATCGCCATCCAGTCGGTCGGTGGCGTGATCTTGGCTGACGCGCCCGGCGAATTTCGCAACGTCACTTACCGCGCCGACATCAGCAGCGGTGATCTTTATCCGGAGTTCCCGGACAGCTGACGCACGCGCAGCGCCTCGAAGGCCCGACGCAGCACGTAACTCCTGACGAGCGACACGGCCGTGAAGATCAGGCCAATCAGCAAGTTCTCCTGCAGCGTGGCGTACAGACCGAAGATCGGAAACACCAGCCATTGGGTGGCCACCGCCACCCCGTAGCCGACGAGCACATTGGTCACGGCCTCCACCAGCGACATCCAGCGAGACTGCTTCATCCCTGCATCCTAGTTGTTCATTCAGTCCCTATCGGTGGCATCATCGACCCGTCATAAGAAGCAAACGGGAGAGAAGATGTCATTGCTGTCGGTATTCAAAGGCTGGCTGGGGGAAGCGCAGGGAGCGGTGGCGCACACCCTGTTCCTGGACGACAAGATCTATCACTCGATCAACAACGTGACGATTCCGACGGCCAACGGCACCACGCAAATCGATCACGTCATCGTCTCGCGCTTTGGTCTTTTTGTCGTCGAGACCAAGAACATGAAGGGCTGGATCTTCGGCGACGAGCACAGCAAGCAGTGGACCCAGAGCCTCTTCGGCAAAAAGCATCGCTTCCAAAACCCGCTGCACCAGAATTACCGGCACACCAAGGCGCTGGCTGACTTCCTGGGGATCGATCACGACAAACTGCATTCGGTCGTGATGTTCTGGGGTGAGGCTGAACTGAAAACCCCGATGCCGCCGAACGTGATGACCAAGGGCTACGCGACCTACATCAAGAGCAAGCAGACCGTGCTGTTCTCGGATGAGGAAGTCGCCCAGCTGATCGAGGCGCTGCGCACCGGGATGTTGCCCAAGACCTGGGCCACCCGGAACGCGCACATCGCGTCATTGCAGCAGCGCCATAGCAGCACGACAACCTGCCCGAAATGCGGTGGGTCACTGATTCAGCGCACAGCCAAATCAGGCCCCAATGCAGGACGCCCCTTCCTCGGTTGCGCCAACTTCCCCAAGTGCCGCCACACCGCTGCCGTCACTGAGGCGTGACGATTCTCCGGGGTCAGCGCCAACGAGGTCATCGAATCGAACGCCATCGGCCTCACGCACTGCCTGCGCTCCAGCGTAGTCCTGCCACCTGCGAACAATGGTGTCCACGTACTTGGGATCGAGCTCAATCAACCTCGCCTGACGACCGGACTTCTCAGCGGCGATCAGCGTGGTACCGGAGCCGCCGAAGGGGTCGAGTACCACATCACCGGGCCGACTGGAGTTGCGGATGGCGCGCTCGACCAGCTCCACGGGCTTCATCGTCGGGTGCAGATCGTTGACGCGCGGCTTGTTGAAGTGCCACACATCCCCTTGATCGCGGTCGCCACACCAGTGGCGGGTGGCGCCCTCGGGCCAGCCATACAGGATTGGCTCGTACTGGCGCTGGTAATCCGAGCGCCCGAGCGTAAAGGTGTTCTTGGCCCAGATGATGAAGGTGGACCAGTGGCCCCCGGCAGCCCGAAAGGCGGACTGCAGGGTGTCGAGTTCCGATGAGGACATCGCCACGTAGACCGCGCCATTGCATCGGGCCAGCGCGGGCTTGAACGCCGCCAGCAGGAAGTCCTGGAATCCGTCCCCAAGGTTGTCGTTCAGGATCGGACGGTTGGTGCCGCGCAGCTTGTCCTTGGGACTGTTGGCATAGTCCACGTTGTACGGCGGATCTTGAAAGATCATCGCCACCCGCTCGGTGCCCAGCAGCGTGTCGTAACTTGCCGGATCGGTCGCATCGCCACAGAGCAGCCGGTGCTGGCCCATGATCCAGACGTCGCCGGGTTTGGATACCGGGTTGACTGGCACCTCGGGAGCAGCATCCTCGTCGGTGTTGCCCTCGCTGGTGGTCTCCTCACCCGCCATGATTTCCAGGAGCTCGTCGGCATCGAAGCCGGTGAGCGCGAGATCGAAGTCGTCGAGCTTGAGCTCTTCGAGTTCGAGGCGCAGCAGGTCCTCGTCCCAGTCCGCCCAGGTGGCCGAGCGGTTGGCCAGGATACGGAAGGCCTTGATCTGCGTCTCGGTCAGGTCGTCGGCGAGGATGACCGGCACCTGTTCCAAGCCCAGATGCAGCGCGGCCTTGTAGCGAAGATGGCCATCACAAATTTCGCCGGTGCTCTTGGCGACGATGGGCAAGCGAAAGCCAAACTCCCTGATGGCACTGGCCATCTGCTCGACCGCGTGATCGTTCTTCCTGGGGTTTCTGGCGTAGGGGATCAGCCGACTGGTTGGCCAGAGTTCGATTTTGTCAGCGAGCATTTGTTGGTCCATAGTTGTACAATAATTCTGTCCAATTAGAAGGAGGTTGCCATGACCATCGAAACCACCTACAGCCAAGCCCGGGAGCAGTTCAAGACGCTCATGGACCGCGCAGTCGATGACCGAGAAGTGATACTGGTACGCCGCCGTTCCGGGGATGCGGTGGCGATGATTGCCGCCGATGAGCTGCAAAGCCTGATGGAGACGGCACACCTGCTGCGCTCGCCGAAGAATGCCGAGCGTCTGCTGGCCGCCTTGGCACGCGCCCGTGCTGGGGATGTCGCCCCGACCGCCGTCGATGCCCTTGAGAAGCACTATGGCCTCGAAGCCTGAGGCCAAACGCGTCGCGGTGTTTCAGCCCGAGTTTCTGGAAGACTTGAGCTACTGGGTAGAAACGGAACGCCGCACGGCCAAACGGTTACTGGAACTGGTCAAGGCCGCACTACGTGATCCCTTCAAGGGCATCGGCAATCCCGAACCACTGAAGTACTTGGGCGCGGATGTGTGGTCACGTCGCATTACGCAAGAGCACCGCTGCGTCTATCTGGTGAAAGCGGATCGGATCGAGTTTCTGCAGGGGCGCTACCACTACTGATCCGGCGTTCTGCCTCGACCTCGGCAAAGGTCTGTCCGGTGGCCAGCAAGGTCACCGGAATGTCGGGGTGGTTCTGTTGGAATCGCTTGACTGCCACATCGGTGTAGGACGGGGCCAGTTCGATGGCGCGGGCCACGCGATTCGTCTTCTGCGCGGCCAGGATCGTGGTGCCGGAGCCACCGAAGGGCTCGAAGACGATGTCACCCGGGTCCGAGTACGCCAGCAGGATGTGCTCGGGCAGGGAGGGTGTCAGGATTTTTGTGTGAGGGGCCTACCATGACGACTTCCAGGAGCCCCCATGCCACGCAAGAAGAACCCCGCTGTCGCGAAGCCGGACGCCATCCTCCCCGACGAGCTTCTTGAGAAGCTGATCCCCGGACCGATGGACGCCGCCGGCGTCGAGGCCGTGTTCCAGAAGCTGAAGAAGGCCGTGATCGAGCGCGCCTTGGGGGCTGAGCTGGGCGTGCACTTGGCCAGCCCCGAGGGCGGCTGCGGGAACCATCACAACGGCCGCAGCGGCAAGACCGTGCTGACCGACGGCGGGCCGCTGCGGATCGAGGTGCCCCGCG
>NZ_VJOO01000048.1 GCF_007556755.1 Tepidimonas fonticaldi
GGCGCGCGTGCGCGAGCGGGCGCTGGCCTGGTTCGGCCGCCTGCGCGTCTGGGACACCGAGGACAACGCCGGCGTGCTGATCTACCTGCTGCTGGCCGAGCGCGCCATCGAGATCGTCGCCGACCGCGGGCTGGCGCGCCGCGTGCCGCCGGCCGAGTGGGCGGCGGTCGTCGATGGCCTGCAGGCCGCGCTGTGTGCCGAACGGCCGGAGGCCGGGCTGGCCGCCGCGATCGACGCGGTGGACCGGTGGCTGCGGTATCACTTCCCGTCCGCATCGGATCGCCCCAATCCGAACGAATTGCCGGATGGCGTCGTGCGCGTCTGAAGCGGGCCGCCCGGTTTGCGCCATACTGAAGCGGTCTGCCGCAAACCGGCAGCCCCCCATGCCCACCCCCGACGCCGCCTCCGACACGGGTGACGTGTTCGTCTGGGACACGACGCTGCTGACCGGTCTGGACGAAGTCGATGCCCAGCACCACCACCTGGTGGATCTGTTCAACACGCTCAACCGCGCGATGTTCCACGGCCGCGCGCTGAGCCCGGACCAGCAGCAGCGCATCTTCGACGAGCTGATCGCCTATGCGCGCCAGCATTTCGAGGACGAGGAGCGCCTGATGGGCTTTCTGACCTCGTGGCTGGGACTGCACATCATGGGGGTGGACCAGTCGATGGCGCGGCAGATGGCGCGCATCCGCGCCGGCCCCGACCCGGCCGAGGCCTGGGCGCAGGAGGAGGACCCGCTGGACCGCCGCGTGGCCAACCTGCTGCGCATGGTCGGCCAGCTCTACCACGTGCTGGCGGCGCAGAACCAGGATCTGCTGGAGGCCAACGCGCGGCTGGAGCAGCGCGTGCGCGAGCGCACCGCCGAGCTGGAGGCGGCCAACCGGCGGCTGGAGGCGTTCTCGCGCATCGACGGGTTGCTCGGCATCGCCAACCGTGGCTATTTCGACGAACGCCTGCGCGAGGAGATCGCGCGCCACACGCGGCAGGCGCGGCCGCTGGCGGTCGTGATGTTCGACGTGGACCACTTCAAGCGCTACAACGACCGCTACGGCCACCAAGCCGGCGACGCCTGTTTGCAGGCGGTGGCGCGGGCGCTGGCGCTGCCCCATGCCGATTCCCCCACGGCGCCGGTGGTGACGGTCAGCGCCGGGGTGGGGAGCATGGTGCCCCACGCACCCGACGACGGCCCGCGCCTGCTGCGCCTGGCCGATGCCGCCCTGTACGCCGCCAAGCAGGCTGGCCGCGACCGGGCGGTCGTCGCCCCGCCGGACGATCCTGACGATCCCCGCCAGGCGGGCCCGCATTCGCCCTGATCCGGTCACGGCTGCCGCCACCGCGCCGGCAGGGGGGGCATGGCTTCCTACAATGTGGCGCCAGCGCCGCGTTCGTCCCCGCCCGGGTGGCCGCGCGGCGGTCAGGAGATCCCCATGGCCGAAACCGCTTCGGACAAACGCGAGCAGCTCAAGCGCGCCGCGCTCGACTACCACGAGCGCCCCACCCCCGGCAAACTGGCGGTCGCCGCCACCAAGCCCCTGTCCAACCAGCGCGACCTGGCGCTGGCCTATTCGCCGGGCGTCGCTGCCCCGTGCGAGGAGATCGTCGCCGACCCGGCCAACGCCTTCCGCTACACCGGCCGCGGCAACCTGGTGGCCGTCATCACCAACGGTACCGCGGTGCTGGGGCTGGGCGACATCGGCCCGCTGGCCGCCAAGCCGGTGATGGAAGGCAAGGCGGTGCTGTTCAAGAAGTTCGCCGGCATCGACGTCTTCGACATCGAGATCAACGAAAAAGACCCGGACCGGCTGGTGGAGATCATCGCCGCGCTGGAGCCGACCTTCGGCGGCGTCAACCTGGAGGACATCAAGGCGCCGGATTGCTTCTACGTCGAGCGCAAGCTGCGCGAGCGCATGAAGATCCCGGTCTTCCACGACGACCAGCACGGCACCGCCATCGTCGTCGGCGCGGCGCTGCTCAACGGCCTGAAGGTGGTGGGCAAGCGCATCGACCAGATCAAGCTCGTTACCTCGGGCGCGGGGGCGGCGGCGCTGGCCTGCATCCAGTTGCTGGTCAAGCTGGGCCTGCCGCGCCAGAACATCTGGGTGACGGACCTGGCCGGCGTCGTCTACGAAGGCCGCACCGAGCTGATGGACCCCGACAAGGCGCAGTTTGCGCAAAAAACCGACGCGCGCACGCTGGCCGAGGTGATCGAGGGCGCGGACGTGTTCCTGGGCCTGTCGGCCGGCGGCGTGCTCAAGCCCGAGATGGTGGCGAAGATGGCGCCCAAGCCCCTGATCTTCGCGCTGGCCAACCCGACGCCGGAGATCCTGCCTGAGGAGGTGCGCGCGGTGCGCGACGACGCCGTCATGGCCACCGGCCGCACCGATTACCCGAACCAGGTCAACAACGTCCTGTGCTTCCCGTACATCTTCCGCGGGGCGCTGGACGCCGGGGCGTCCACCATCACCGACGAGATGGAGATCGCCGCCGTGCACGCCATTGCCGAGCTGGCCCAGGCCGAGCAAAGCGAGGTGGTGGCCGCGGCCTATGCGGGCGAGAGCCTGGCGTTCGGGCCGGAGTACCTGATTCCCAAGCCGTTCGACCCGCGGCTGATGATGAAGATTGCGCCGGCCGTGGCCGAGGCGGCGGCGCGCAGCGGTGTAGCGCAGCGCCCCATCGCGGACCTGGACGCCTACCGCGAGCGGCTGCAGAGCTTCGTGTTCGCGTCGGGCACGCTGATGAAGCCCGTCTACGCCATCGCCAAGCGCGCCCCGCACAAAAAGGTGGCCTATGCCGAGGGCGAGGAGGAGCGCGTGCTGCGCGCGGCGCAGGTGGTCGTGGACGAGGGGCTGGCGCGGCCGACGCTCATCGGCCGGCCCGCCATCATCGCCCAGCGCATCGAAAAATTTGGTCTGCGTCTGCGCGAGGGCGCCGACTACGACGTCGTCAACGTCGAGTACGACCCGCGCTACCGCACCTTCTGGCAAGAGTACCACCGCCTGATGGAGCGGCGCGGCGTCACCGAGCAGATCGCCAAGATCGAGATGCGCCGGCGGCTCACGCTGATCGGCGCGATGCTGCTGCGCCACGGCGATGTGCACGGCCTCATCTGCGGCACCTGGGGCACCAGCCCCATGCACCTCAACTACATCGACCAGGTCATCGGCAAACGCCCGGGCGCCCATGCCTATGCGGCGATGAATGCCATCCTGCTGCCCGGCCGGCAGGTGTTTTTGGTGGACACCCACGTCAATTACGACCCGAGTGCCGAGCAGCTCGCCGAAATCACGCAAATGGCCGCGCGCAAGATCATGCGCTTTGGCATCACGCCCAAGGCGGCGCTGTTGTCGCATTCCAACTTTGGATCGTCCGACCAGCCCAGCGCCGTCAAGATGCGGCAGGTGCTGGCGCTGCTGCGCGAGCAGGCCCCGTGGCTGGAGGTGGACGGCGAGATGCACGGCGACGTGGCGCTGGACGCCACGATGCGCCAGACCATCATGCCGCGCAGCACGCTGACCGGCGAGGCCAATTTGCTGGTCTGCCCCAACATCGACGCGGCCAACATCGCCTACAACCTGCTCAAGACCGCTGCCGGCGGCGGCATCGCGATCGGGCCCATGCTGCTCGGTGTGGCCAAGCCGGTGCACATCCTGACCGCCAGCGCGACCGTGCGGCGCATCGTCAACATGACGGCGCTGACGGTGGCCGAGGCCAACGTCGGTCCTCGCGCGGTGGGCACGCCGAGCACGCCCCACCACGCGCCCACCGACGCGCCCACCGACGCGCCCACCGACGCGCCCACCGACGCCTGAACGCCACCGGCAACGGGTTTCAGACCACAAGGCCGCCGGGTTGTCAAGATCTTGCAATCCGGGGGCGCTTCAGGCACACTTGCGCGCTTGATTTCCAGGGTTAACCCCAAGAGAGGATCGGGTGCGTCGAAGTAGGTGGGGGTGGCGCGCGGCGCTGTCGGCCGGACTGCTGGGCCTGGCCCTGCTGGGGGCGACCGGCACCGCCGCGCGGACCGAAGCGCCGCTGCAGGATGCCCTGGGCATCGCGCAGGTGGCGCTGGCCGACCTGCCGCCCGAAGCGCACACCGTCATGCGCCTGATCCGCCAGGGGGGCCCGTTCCCGTACGACAAGGACGGCACGGTGTTCTTCAACCGCGAGCGATTGCTGCCCGCCCACAAACGCGGGTACTACCGTGAGTACACGGTGCCCACGCCCGGGCTGCGCCACCGGGGCGCGCGCCGCATCGTCTGCGGCGGCTGGGAGCCGACCGTCCCCGACGCCTGCTACTACACGGCCGACCACTACGCGAGTTTTCGCCGCATCGCCCCGTGAGGCGGCAGGCCCCCGACCGATTCTTCGCTTTCTCCGATGACCATGGAACAGCCGCTGCGCAACGTACGAACCAATATCGTCCAGTCGATCCGCGCCTTCACGGTCAAGGACCTGCAGGCCGCGGCCGAGGCGCTGGGTCACCATTTCCTCTACGCCAATCTGGCCACTGCGCTCAACAAGCAGGACATCCTGGACCTGATCTCGGCGCAGTACCAACTGCCGCCGCACAACGGCAAGAACCTGGATGCGCTCTACGACTGCCTGACCGACGTGGTGCACAAGTCGGGGCCGCAGACGGGCTTCATCGTCGTGCTGGAGCACATCCCCACCAGCCCCAAGTTCGACAAAGAGGCGCGCGAGCAACTGCTCGACGTCTTTCGCGACGTGGCGGACTTCTGGGCCGAGCGCAAGGTGCCGTTCCGCTGCTTCTATTCGTTCTCGGTGGCGCGCGCGCCCAAGCCGGCCGATCTGGAGTCGAGCGACGAGCCGCTGCTGACCGACAAGCTGGTGGACGTCAGCCCGCAAGCGCTGCGCATGAGCAGCCCGTTCAACGCCGGCTACTGGCTCAGCGCGGCCTGACGGCCGACTTCCCCGCCCTGGTGCCTAGCGGCGGGGGCGGAATCAGCGGGGCGCCCCCAGCGCCTGGGCCAGGGCCACGTACTCGGCCACGGGCACCTCTTCGGCGCGGCGCTGCACGTCGAAGGCGCCGCCGAAGCCCCGCTCCTCCAGCCAGCGGCCCAGGGTGTGGCGCAGCAGCTTGCGCCGCTGCGAAAACGCGACCTGCACCAGCTCCTCCAGCAGCGTGGGGTCGAGCGCCGCAGGCTGCGGCCGGGGTTCCATGCGCACCACGGCGCTGTCCACGCGCGGGGGCGGATCGAACGCCTCGGGCGGCACGAACAGCACCTCCTCCATCGCGTAGCGCCACTGCAGCATCACGCTCAGCCGGCCATAGGCCGCGCTGGCCGGGGCGGCCACCATGCGGTCCACCACCTCTTTTTGCAGCATGAAGTGCTGGTCCTGCACCCGGTCGGCCCAGCGCAACAAATGAAACAGGATGGGGGTGGAGATGTTGTAGGGCAGGTTGCCGACCACGCGCAGGCGGCGCGCCGCTGCGCCCGGGCCGGCGGCACAGCGCGCGGCCAGCGCGCCGAAGTCCACGGTCAGCACGTCGGCCTCCACCACCTCCAGATGGGGGTGGCGGCGCAGGCGGGCCGCCAGGTCGCGGTCCAGCTCGATCACGGTCAGCCGCCCCAGCCGCTCGACCAGCGGCTGGGTCAGGGCGGCCAGCCCGGGGCCGATCTCCACCATGCAGTCGCCCGCCTCGGGGTCGATGGCGCGCACGATGGCGTCGATGATGGCCGGATCGCTCAGAAAGTGCTGGCCAAAGCGCTTGCGCGCGCGGTGCCCGTGTACACCGCTGGGGTCGGGGCGCGGAGGGTTCACTGCGGCGGCTCGCGGTATTCGACGTAGGCCCGTCCGCGCAGTTCGCGCACCTGTTCCTCGAAGGCCTCTTCGGCCTTTTGCTGGCGCAGCAGCGCGCGCACCGCTTCGCGCATCTCGCGCGGGCTGCGCTCCACCTCGCGCCGCTCCAGCACCTCGATCAGGTGCACGCCAAAGCGCGTGGGCACCGGCGCGGACACCTGGCCGGGGGCGAGCGCGTCCATCGCCTGCTCGAACTCCGGCACGAACAGGCCCGGCGCGGCCCAGCCCAAGGCACCGCCCTCGCGGGCCGAGCCGTCCTCGCTGACCTCGCGCGCGGCGGCCTCGAAGGTGGTCTGCCCGCTGACGATGCGCTCGCGCAGGGCTTGCAGCCGCGCCGCGGCGGCGCGCTGCGCGGCCTCGTCCGTGGCGCGCAGCAGGATGTGGCGCACCCGGGTCTGGGTCACGGTCGGCTCGGGCAGGTTGGCGTCGCGCTTGGTCACGACGCGCAGGACGTGAAAACCGGCGCCGCTGCGCAGCGGACCGACGATGTCGCCGGCGCGCGCGCCGCGCACCGCCTCCCAGAACAGCGTGGGATAGCGGTCCGCGCGCCGCAGCCCCAGGCGCCCGCCGTTCGCGGCTTCGGGTGCCTGGGACAGGCGCCGCGCCAGGGTGGCGAAGTCCTCGCCGCTGCGGGCCCGCCGCGCGACGTCCTCGGCCGTCTGGCGGGCGCGCGCCACCTGCTCGGCGTCGGCCTGCTCGGGCACGGGGATCAGCACCTGGGCCAGCTCCAGCACGGTGCGCGCCGGGTCGGTGCTGCCCTGGTGCTGGCGCAGGTAGGCGTCGATGTCGCCTTCGGTCACGCGCACGCGGGCTTCCTCGCGTTCGCGCAGGCGCTGCAGGGTCAGCTCGTTGCGCAGATTGGCGCGAAAGGCCGCGAGCGTCAGCCCCGCTTGCGGCAGGCGCTCGCGCAACTGCGCCACGCTCAGCCCGTTGCGGCGCGCGACTTCGGCCTCGGCCGCGTCCACCGCGGTGTCTTCGACCCGGATGCCGGCGTCGGCGGCGGACTGCAGCAACACCTTTTCGTCGATGAGCTGCTCCAGCACCTGGCGCGGCAGGGCTGCGCGCTCGGCGGCGGGCGCATTGGCGGGCACGTCGATGCGCGCCAGCCGCGCCCGCACTTCGGACGCGGCGATCGGCTCCCCGTTGACCAGCGCGACGATGTAGTCGGCCGTGGCCAGCGCGGCGGGGGCCGCCGGCTGGGCGCTCGCCGCCAGCGGAGCGATCCACAGGACGGCGCACAGCAGGTGGGCCGCGGCGCGGGTGATCGGCGTCGGTTCATTCATAGCGTTCGAAGCGGCTCGGCGGGTTGACGTCCTCGCGCAGGTACTGGTAGCGCGGCACCTGCGTGCGCAAGGTCTGCAGCGGGTTGCTGCCCAGGCGGGAGAAGCCCGAGAACTCCAACTGGAACAGGATGCGCTGGTTGGCGCTGGTGCGGCTTTGCTGCAGCCGCTCCAGCACCACGCGGCCGATCCAGCATCCCGCATCGTATTCGAAGCCCGCCACCAGATCGATGACGCGGCGGTCGGTGAAGCTGTAGTTGACGCGGCCGACCCCGTACCACTGCTGCGGCCCGAGCGCCCGGCCCGGCACGGCGGCCGGCGTCCCGTCGCCGCCCAGCGCGGCCAGGGGCCATTGCCAGCCCAGGTCGAGCTGGCGGCTGCGCGCGGTGCTGGTCTCGTTGTTGCGGTAGGCGGCGCTGAGCACCCGGTAGGGGCCGGGCAGGTAGCGCGCAGACAGCAGGGTGCGCACCGAGGTCCGGCGCGCGACGTTGTACTGCCAGGTGCCCCCGAAGGACCACTGCGGGGTCCAGTTGACCGTGGCGCCGATCAGGATGTCGCTGCGCCCTTCGGCGGCCGCGCCTTCGTTGGGCAGGGTCACGCGCTGGTCTTGCAGGCGCAGGCGTTGCGCCACCCCCAGCGTGGCCAGTTCGGCGCCGCTGTCCGGGGCGTACAGCCGCGTCGTCAGCCCGTAGGTCAGCGTGCGCAGGTCGGCGATGCGGTCGTTGCCGCCGTAGGGGTTGGGCGAGAAGATGGTGGCGAGGTTGAAGTCGTAAGCGGCGCTGTCGTACACCGGCAGCAGGCGCTGGTCGCGGTAGGGGGTGGCGGCCAGCAGCACGCGCGGCTCCAGCGTCTGCACCACGGCCCGGTCCAGCAGCGTGGCCTGGCGCTCGAAGACCAGCCCGGCATCCAGCGCGGCCGTCGGCAGCGCGATGCCGACACTGCGGCGCCCGTCGCCCAGCGCCTGCTCGAACCGGTATTGCCGCGCGTGCCACTGCAGGCTGGGCTCGACATACCAGCCGGGGGTTTCCCAGCGCCGGCTCAGCCGCACGATGCCCAGCGCGCGCGTGCCGTCCAGGTCGGTGCGCTGGTCGCCGGCCGAAACCCCGTCCCACACGGTCGGCACCCGGTCGGTGGCAAAGCGCGTCACGTCCAGATCGGCGCTCAGCCGCCAGCCGTCGATGCCCCCCAGCGCAAAGCGGCCCGGGCGGTAGCGCAGCGCCACGGACGGCAGCCGGTCGTAGGGGGCGACGATCTGCTCGGAGTTGAGCGGCACCAGCGTGCGCGAGGCCCCGAGCGTCTGCCAGCGCTGGGCGGTCAGGCTGTAGCTCCAGGGGCCGGCCCCGCCGCTGAGCACGGCTTCGTTGGCCAGCAGCCGCTGGGCCAGGTTGGTGATGGTGCTGGTGCGCGGAAAGTCGCGCCAGTAATCGTCGTCGCTGACGCGGTTGAGGTTGAGCCGCAGGCCGGCACCGGGCAGCGCGGCCAGCCCGGGCAGCGCCTGCTGGTGCTGCACCGCATACGCCCAGCGGTCGCGGTCGCGCAGGCGGTCGCTGGCCATCCAGGCCGCGCGCACCTGGCCGGCGTAGGCGGACTCCAGGTACCGGTACTCCCCGCCCAGATCCAGCCCGCGCTTGGTCATGAGCGTGGGGTAGAGCGTGGCATCGCGGTTGGGCGCCAGATTCAGGTAGTAGGGGACGGTGGTCTCGAAGCCGCTGCGGTTGTCCAGGTTGAGCGTCGGGGGCAGCACGCCGCTCTTGCGCGCATCGGACAGCGGGAAGCTGATCCACGGCGCCGCCAGCAGCGGCACGCCCTGGAACTCCAGCCGCCCGCCGGTGGCCACGCCGGTGTCCGTCGCCTGATCGAATTGCACCTGGTCGGCCGTCACGGCCCAGGCCGGCGCCCAGCGCCCGCCGGGGGGGCGCTCGCAGGTGCTGTAGCGCACATCGTGGGCGATGGCCCGGTTCTCGTCCAGAAACTCCACCCGGCTGGCTTCGCCCTGCCCCCCGGTGCGCAGGAACTGGAAGCGCACCGCGTCGAAGCGGCCTTCGAACGTGTCCAGCTTGAGCTGCAGCCGCTCGCCCTCGTACACATTGCCCTGGCGGTTGATGCGCACCCGCCCGCTGGCAATCGCCGTGTCGTCCACGGCGGTGTGTTCCAGCCGGTCCGCGCGCAGCGTCAGGTCGTGCCGTCGCAGCACGGCACCGCCTTCGACCGCGGTGTAGACGTCAGTCTGGCCCTGGATGCGCTCGCCCTCCACCACCGTCGGGGTCTGCCCGCGCAGGCTGGGGGGCAACTGCTCCAGCAGGGTCAGCGACGGCTGCAACACCAGCGGCTGGGCGCCGGCGGCGGTCGCGAGCCCGAACAGCCCCGCCACCCAGCCGCTGCGGCGCAGGCGGAGCCGCGGCGGTGCGCCGGTCGCGGTCGGGGCGGGGGTGGTGGGGCGCTTCGGCACGGTCGGACGGGGCGGTCGGCGGTGGCGTTCGTAGAATGCCGTCGATTATCCATGAGCACCCCTGACCCCACCC
>NZ_VJOO01000049.1 GCF_007556755.1 Tepidimonas fonticaldi
GGGGGGGGGGGGGGGGGGGAATTGATATTTTGCGTGACATTTATCACGCTGGATGGCACCTCGAGCCCGGTCGCGTCAAACCCAGGTCAATACAACCCCGCGTGCCCCGGCGGCCGGGTCTTGAAGCGCCGATGCAGCCAGTGGTACTGGCCCGGGGTTTCGGCAATCCAGCGCTGCAGCTCCGCATTCATGCGGGCGGCGTCGGCCTCGTCGTTGCCGCTGGGATAGTCCGCCCAGGCGGGGCCCACCCAGACCCGATACCCCTGGGCATCCAGCCGCGCCACCACCGGGATGACCGGCGCATGCGCGGCCGCCGCCAGCCGGGGCAGCGAGGTGACCGTGGCCGCCGGCACCCCAAAAAATGGTACGAACACCGACTGCGCGGCGCCCAGGTCCATGTCGGGCAGCAGGCAGACCGCCGCCCCTTCGCGCAGCGCACGCACCACGCCACGCACCCCGTCGCGCCGCGACACGATCCGCGGGGCCCCAAACCGCCCGCGCCCACGGCGGGCCCAGGCGTCCAGTGCGGGGTGGGACTGGGGGGCGTACAGCGTGGCCCACGGGCGATCGAATGCCTGCGTCATCCGGGACCAGGCCGCGTCCAGCCCCACGAAATGCGGCACGAACAGCAGCCGGGGGCCGGGCTCGGACAGCGCGGCCCAAGCGCCCTCCAGCCGCACGCGCCGGGTAATAACCGCGGGCGGGGCATGCCACAGCCACACCCGGTCCACGAAAGCCTGACCAAAGTGACAAAACGTCTGCCACGCCCAACGGCGGCGCTGCGCCGGGCTGGCCTGGGGAAAGCACAGCGCCAGATTGCGGTGCACCACCGCACGCCGCCGCACGGCCCCCAAATACAACACGGCGCCCAGCGCCGCGCCCGCCGCGCGCAACCACGGCAGGGGCAGCCGCGCCACCCAGCGCAACCACCAGGGGCCGGGGGCCGTCTCGATACCAGAGGGGGTGGGCGGGGTGTTCATGCGCGGGCGCATGATAGCCGCCCCGGCAGCTTCGACCGGCGCGGCCGCGCCCTGCCACGGCGGCGACAGCGGCCGCGCGACAGACGCGGCCCTCGCCAGTACCATGGCGGGCATGGAACCGACCGCCTCTTTGTCCCCCTCTTTGTTCGACCCGATCCGCGTCGGCGCCTGGACGCTGCCCAACCGCGTCGTGATGGCGCCGCTGACCCGCAACCGCGCCCCAGGCCAAGTGCCCACCGCGCTGATGGCCACCTACTACGCCCAGCGGGCCCGGCCCGACACCGGCGCGGGCCTGATCATCGCCGAGGCCACGTCGGTCTGCCCGGAAGGGCACGGCTATGCCGACACACCGGGGCTGCACACGCCGGAACAGGTGCGCGCCTGGCGCGCCGTCACCGACGCCGTGCATGCCGAGGGCGGGCACATCGTGGTGCAGCTGTGGCACGTGGGGCGCATTTCGCACGTGGCGCTGCAACCGGGCGGCCAGCCGCCGGTGGCGCCTTCGGCCATCCGCGCCGCCGCCAAGACCTATCTGGTGCAGGATGTGGACGGCCAGCGCGTGGGTGGCTTCGTCGATGTCTCCGAGCCACGAGCGCTGCGGCTGGACGAGCTGCCCGGCATCGTCGCCGCCTACCGCCAGGCCGCCCTCAACGCCATCGAGGCCGGCTTCGACGGCATCGAAATCCACGCCGCCAACGGCTACCTGCTGGACCAGTTTTTGCGCCGGGGCAGCAACCACCGCACCGACGCCTACGGCGGCCCCATCGAGCACCGGGCGCGGCTGCTGTTGGAGGTGATGACCGCCGTGACGCAGGCCATCGGTGGCGAGCGGGTGGGCATCCGCCTGTCGCCGGTGACACCGGCCAACGACGCCCAGGACGACGATCCGCAGCCGCTGTTCGAGTACGTGGTGCGCCAGCTCGCCCCGCTGGGTCTGGCGTATGTGCATGTGATCGAAGGCCAGACCGGGGGCGCGCGCGACTACCAGCAAGGGCCGCAGCCGTTCGACTACGCCGCACTGCGCCGCGCCTACCGCGACGCGGGGGGAACGGGGGCCTGGATGGTCAACAACGGCTACGACCGCGCCCTGGCCGAGCAGGCCCTGGCCCAGGGGGCCGATCTGGTGGCCTTTGGCCGGCCGTTCATCGCCAACCCGGACCTCACGCGCCGCCTGCGCGAAGGCCTGCCGCTGAACCCGCTGCAGCACGCCACGCTGTACGGCGGCGGCGCCGAGGGCTACACGGACTACCCGTTCGCGGCTTGAGCCGCGGACGGCGTCGAGGTCAGGGCGCCTCGGCGTAGCGCGCCCATTCCCAGTCGGTCACGGCCGCGGCCCAGGCGTCCCACTCGGCCCACTTCAGGGCCAGCCACTGCTCGCACACCGCCTCGCCCACGGCGTGGCGCAGAGGGGCGTCGAGCGTCAGCGCCTCCAGCGCAGTGGCCAGGTCGCGCGGCAGGCGGCCGGGCAGCGGCGCGCCCGCGCGGTGGCGGTCGTACAAATCGTCCGCGCACGGAGTCGGGGCCGGCAGGGCCTGGTCGATGCCGGACAGGCCGGCGGCGAGCGTGCCGGCCAGCGCCAGATACACGTTGCAGGCGGGATCGGGCAAGCGCCACTCCAGCCGCCCGGCCACGGCGCGAAGCAGGCAGGTGCGGTTGTTGTCGCCGATCGCCTTCCACACCGGGGCCCAGGTGGTGCCCGAGGCGCTGCGCCCGGCCGCCAGCCGCTTGTAGCTGTTGACGGTGGGCGCGCACCATGCCGCCAATGCGTCGGCGTGGTGCAGCAAGCCGGCCGCAAAGCGCGCCCCCAGGGCGCTCAGACCCAGCGGCGCCGTGGGATCGGCCATCAGCGCCCGCCCTTCGGCATCCGTCAAACTCAGGTGAAAGTGCAGCCCGCTGCCGGGGGCGTTGGCCAGCGGCTTGGGCATGGTGCTGAAGGCAAAGCCGTGCCGGTCCGCCACCGCATGCGCGGTGAGCTTGAAGAGCTGGTAGCGGTCGGCCGCCGCCAGCGCCTCGTCGTGGCGGTAATTGATCTCGTACTGGCCGTTGGCGTCCTCGTGGTCGATCTGCTCGATCTCGAAACCCAGCGCGCCCAAGGCCGCGCGCATGTCGTCCAGAAACCCCCGCTGGCGGTGGATGGCCTGCAGGTCGTAGGACGGCTTGTCGAGCCGGTCGAGGCCGTCGCCCGCGCGCCAGCCGCCGTCCGGGCGGCGCTGGAGCAGAAAAAACTCGGGCTCGATGCCCACCCACGCCGTCCAACCCCGCGCGCGCAGCCGGTCCAACTGCCGGCGCAGCACCTGACGCGAGCAGGTCGCCAGCGGCTCGCCCCCCGCATAGCCGTCGCAAACGGCATGCGCCACCCCGGGCATGAAGGGCAGCGGGCGCAGGCTGTCGGGCTGCACGCGGCCAAAATACTCGCTGCGCGCCCCCAGGCGGGGCAGGCCCGTGCCCCAGATGCTGGGGCCGGCAAAACCGGCCCCCTCGCGCACCCATTTGGGCAAAGCCGCCAGCGGCACGAGTTTGCCCTTGGGCGCACCCAGCAGGTCGGTGAACGTGGCCAGGATCGAGTGGATGCCCTGTGCGGACAGCCGCTCGACCGTGGCCTGCAGGGTGGCGTCGCGGTCCACGGTCACACCGGGCTGTCGATGCGAATCCAGGTCGTCTTGAGCTCGGTGTATTTGTCGAAGGCGTGCAGCGACTTGTCGCGCCCCACCCCGCTTTGCTTGAAGCCGCCAAACGGCACGGTGATGTCGTCCTCGTCGTACTGGTTGACGTGCACCGTGCCCGCGCGCAGGGCCCGCGCCACGCCGTGCGCCTTGTTCAGGTCGCGCGTCCACACCGCCGCCTGCAGGCCGTAAACATTGGCGTTGGCTTGGCGGACCGCATCCGCCGCATCGGTGAAGGTGATCACCGACAGCACCGGGCCGAAGATCTCCTCGCGCGCGATGGTCATGTCGTTGGTCACGCCGTCGAAGATGGTCGGCTGCACATAGCAGCCGCCGGGCACCGGCTCCACGGCCTGCCCGCCGACGAGCAGCCGGGCGCCCTCGGCCTGGCCCTGCTCGATGTAGCGCAGCACGGTGTCGAGCTGGATGCGGTCCACGATCGCGCCCATGACGGTGTTCTTGTCCAGCGGATTGGCGGGCTGGTAGCGCGGCACCAGGGCCAGGGCTTTTTCCAGGAAGGCGTCCTTGATCGACGCCTCGACGAACAGGCGCGAGGGGGCGTTGCAGCTCTCGCCCTGGTTGAAGAAGATGCTGCCCACGGCCGCCTCGACCGCGCGGTCCAGATCCGGGCAGTCGGCAAACACGATGTTGGGCGACTTGCCACCCAGCTCGGTCCAGGCGCGCTTGAGGTTGCTCTGCCCGGCCATCACGTGGATCTGCTTGCCCACGCGCGTGCTGCCGGTAAACGCGATGCAGTCCACGTCCATGTGCAGCGCCAGCGCGCTGCCCGCCTCGGGCCCGTAGCCCGGCACGACATTGAACACGCCCGGCGGAATGCCCGCTTCCAGCGCCAGCTCGGCCAGCCGCAGCGCCGTCAGCGGCGACTTTTCGCTGGGCTTGAGCACGACCGAATTGCCCGCGGCCAGGGCGGGCGCGATCTTCCACGCCGCCATGATCATGGGGTAGTTCCACGGCACGATGACCCCCACCACGCCGACCGGCTCGCGCGTGATCAGCGCCAGGGCCGTGTCGGGCGTCGGCGCGATCTCGTCGTACACCTTGTCCACCGCCTCGCCGTACCAGCGGATGCAGTTGGCGGCGCTGTTGACGTCCACGCCCTTGGCGTAGCGCAGGGGCTTGCCCATGTCCAGCGTCTCGGTCAGCGCCAGCTCGTCGCCGTGGGCCAGGATCAGCTCCGCGAAGCGGATGAGCACGCGCTTGCGCGCCGCCGGGGGCTTGCCCGCCCAGCGCCGGTCCTCGAACGCGGCGCGCGCGGCGGCCACCGCGGCGTCGATATCGGCGGGCCCGCCGCGCGCCACGGCCGTCAGCAGCCGGCCATCCACGGGCGAGTGGCAGTCGAAGGTGCGGCCATCGGCCGCCTCGACGCGGCGACCGTCGATGAAGGCACGGCCATCCAGGGTCAGGGACGGGGTTTCGGGGGTCATGGTCATCCTCGCAAAGGGTGGAGCAATCCCGTCAGCGCACGCCCAGCGTCTTGGTCTCGGCCCGCGCGGCGGCGGCGATCTCGCGCTCGCGCCGGCGCGTGGCGCGCGCCACCCACACGGCGTAGCCGACGATGACGGTGGTGACGACGGCGATCAGGATCGTCGCGGCGGCGTAGATCGTGGGGTTGATGCCGCGGCGCGCGTAGCCGAAGATCACCTGCGGCAGCGTGTTGACGCCGGGGCCGGAGAGGAATTCGGAGATCACCACGTCGTCGAACGACAGCGTGAACGACAGCAGGAAGGCCGCCAGCACCGCCTGCGCGATGTTGGGCAGCGTGACAAGGAAGAACACCTGGTGCGGCCGCGCGCCCAGGTCCATCGCCGCCTCCTCGATGCGGCGGTCCATTTCCCGCAGGCGCGACTGCACCACCACCATCGCGTAGGCCATGCCCATCAGCGTGTGACCCAGGATGATGGTCAGCATGCCGCGCTGCGGCCAGCCGAAGACGTTTTGCGCCCCCACCATCAGCAGCAGCAGCGACAGGCCGATGATCACCTCCGGCATCACCAGCGGCGCGTTGACCATGCCCGAGAACACGGTGCGCCCCCAGAAGCGCGGGTAGCGCACCAGCACGAAGGCGGCGAACGTGCCCAGCACCGCCGACAGCACGCCGGTGGTCAGCGCGACCTTCAGCGAGACGAAAAAGCCGTTGACGATCTTGCTGTCGTCCAGCAGCGCCTGATACCAGCGCAGCGAAAAGCCGGTGAACACCGCGTCCTGCCGCGTGCTGTTGAACGAGAACACGATCATGAACAGCAGCGGCGCGTACAGAAACGCATAGACCAGCAGCAGCCAGGCCTTGCCAAAGTGGCGCGTGAGGATGTTGCCCATGGTGCGGTCCCCCGGTCCTCAGGACTGCCCGGCGGCGCGCTCGCCGCTGTAGCGGTAGTAGATGGCCAGCGGCACGACGATCAGCCCGATCATCACCACGGCGAGTGCGGCCGCGCGCGGCCAGTTGTTGGCGGCGAACATTTCGTCCCACACCACGCGGCCGATCATCAGGTTTTCCGGGCCGCCCAGCAGCGACGGGATGACGAACTCGCCCACCGACGGGATGAACACCAGCATGAAGCCGGCGATGATGCCGGCCTTGGACAGCGGCACCGTCACCAGCCAGAAGGCGCGCCAGGGCGTGGCGCCGAGGTCGTAGGCCGCCTCCAGCAGCCGCCAGTCGAGCTTGACCAGGTTGGCATACAGCGGCAGCACCATGAAAGGCAGATAGACGTAGGTCATGCCCACCAGCATCGAGACGTTGGTGTAGAGCATGTGCAGCGGCTCGTCGATCACGCCCAGCGCCATCAACAGGCGGTTGAGGATGCCGGCGTCGGCCAGGATGCCTTTCCACGCATAGACGCGCAGCAGGAACGAGGTCCAAAACGGCAGCATCACCATCAGCAGCAGGGCCGGGCGCACCGAGGCGGGGCTGCGCGCGATGAAGTAGGCGAACGGGTAGCCGATGACCAGACACAGCGTGGCGGTGATGGCCGCGTAGAGCAACGAGCGGACGTAGGCCTCGATGTAGAGCGTCTGGAACAGCGGGCCGTCCCACTCGGCCTTGAAGATGGTCCAGTAGTTCTCGTACTTCAGACGCAGCACGCCGGCCGTGGCATCCCACAGGGGCTGGAAGGGATCGATCCCCGTGCCCATGTCCACGAAGCTGATGTACAGCAGGATCAGGAAGGGCAGGAAGAAGAACACCGTCAGCCAGCCGAACGGCACGGCGATGACGAAGCGGCGTCCCGGCACGGACAGCAGCGACGAGGCGGGGTTTCGGGCCATGGCGGTTCTCCGGGTGGGCGCCCTCAGTCGCGCAGCACGACACCGGCGGTGTCGCTCCACCAGAACCAGACCTCGTCGTCCCAGGTGATGTCCGACAGGTCGTGGCGCGAGGTATTGGCCTCGGTGATGCGCACCTTCTTGCCCGCGGCGGTGACGACGATGTAGCTGTTGTACGAGCCGAAGTAGGCGATCTCCTTGACCCGGCCCTGGAACAGGTTGCAGGGCACGCCCTCCGGGCGGGCCTTGGCGATATCGATCTTCTCCGGCCGCACGGCCACGCACAGCGGCATGCCGACGGTGCCCGTGGTGCCGTGGCCGACGTGGATGTCGCCCAGCGGCGTGGTGACGGCGCAGTGGTCCGGCTCGTCGACGCTGAGGGTGCCGTCGAACAGGTTGACGCTGCCGATGAAGTCCGCCACGAACCGGTTGGCCGGGAACTCGTACATCTCCTGCGGCGTGCCGACCTGCAGCACGCGGCCCTTGCTCATGACGGCGATGCGGCTGGCCATGGTCATGGCCTCTTCCTGGTCGTGCGTGACCATCACGCAGGTCACGCCGACTTGCTCGATGATGTTGACCAGCTCGAACTGCGTCTGCTCGCGCAGCTTTTTGTCCAGCGCACCCAGCGGCTCGTCCAGCAGCAGCAGCTTGGGCCGCTTGGCCAGGCTGCGCGCCAGCGCCACGCGCTGCTGCT
Source organism: Tepidimonas fonticaldi (assembly GCF_007556755.1). GTDB lineage: Bacteria > Pseudomonadota > Gammaproteobacteria > Burkholderiales > Burkholderiaceae_C > Tepidimonas > Tepidimonas fonticaldi. Next base: position 7,623 of record NZ_VJOO01000049.1, read on the forward strand.
GCCCGCCCGAGAGCTGGTGCGGCTTGCGCCGCGCATAGGGCGAGAGCTGCACCAGCGCCAGCATGTCGTCCACGCGCTTGGCGATCTCGGCCTTGGGCAGGCCCTCGCGCTTGAGGCCGAAAGCGATGTTCTCCCAGATGTCCAGGTGCGGAAAGAGCGCATAGCTCTGGAACATCATGTTGACCGGCCGCTCGTAGGGTGGCAGGCCCGCCACGTCCTGCCCACCGAGCAGGATGCGGCCCGAGGTCGGCGTCTCGAAGCCCGCCAGCATGCGCAACAGGGTGGACTTGCCACACCCCGAGCTGCCCAGCAGCGCAAAGATCTCGCCCTTGCGCACCGACAGCGACACCTCGTCGACCGCCACCGCCTCGTCAAAACGTTTGACGAGTTTTTCGGTGACCAGATAGTTCTCCTGCTCGCCTGGAGCACGGGGAGCTTCAGCCATGACGGATCACACTCCTGCAGGTCGGCCGGGGCCGACGGACAAATAAAACGGGCTGTTCATACACGGTGGCACGAACAGCCCGGGCTCATCGGCGGTGCGGGAGGACACCGCCTGGCATCACTTGCCGCGCTTGAACGCGTTGTAGGCCGAGGCCATGGCCTCGCGCGCCTCGTTGGTGTAGCTGCTCGGCTGGATCAGCTTGGGCATGTAGTCGGCCGGCGGGAAGATCGACGGGTTGTTGACCACCTCGGGCTTGATCTGGTCCTTGCCCTGGGTATTGCCGGCGTTGTAGCCCATCTCGTTGGCCATCGCGGCGGCGTTCTCGGGCTTGAGGAAGAAGTTGATGAACGCGTGCGCGTTGTTCGGGTGCTTGGCGTCCTTCAGGATGGCCATCGTGTCGAAGAACGCCAGCGCGCCGGTGGAGGGCAGCAGCGCGACGATCTCGTCCTTGGAGCCGGTCTCGGCCGCGCGGGCGGCGGCGATGTTGATGTCGCCGGCCCAGCCGATCGCCACGCAGGCCTTGCCGCTGGCGATGTCGTCGATCATGGTCGAGCTGAAGATGCGGATGTCCTTGCGCACCTTCAGCAGCATGTCCACCGCCGCCTTGTAGTCGGCCGGGTCGTTGGAGTAGGCGTCCTTGCCGATGTAGTGCAGCGCCACCGGGATGATCTCGGTCGGCGAATCCAGGTAGGCGATGCCGCAGGACTTGACCTTGGCGGTGTACTTGGGGTCGAACACCAGGTCCCAGGCGTTGTCGGGCATGGGCATGTTGCCCAGTGCCTTGGCCAGCTTGGTCTTGTTGACGCCGACGGTGGTGAAGCTCCACGCCCAAGGCACCAGGTGCTGGTTGCCCGGGTCCACCTTGTCCAGCACCTTCAGGACACCGGCGTCGAGGTTGCCGTAGTTGGGAATCTTGGCCTTGTCCAGCGGCTGGAACAGGCCGGCCTCGATTTGCGGCTTGGCGAACACACTGCCCGGCACGACGATGTCGTAGCCGGTGTTGCCCGCCACCAGCTTGGCGTGCAGCGCCTCGTTGGTCTCGAAGGTGTCGTAGTTGACCTTGATGCCGGTTTCCTTCTCGAAGGCCTCCAGCATGCCCTCGGGGATGTAGTCCGGCCAGTTGTAGATGTTGAGCACCTTCTCGTCGTCGAGCACGGGGCCGGCGGGGGCCTGGGCGACGGCCCCGTGCTCGACGACGAGAAGGTGCTCAACATCTACAACTGGCCGGACTACATCCCCGAGGGCATGCT
>NZ_VJOO01000005.1 GCF_007556755.1 Tepidimonas fonticaldi
GGGCAATGGGGGCGTTCATGGTCGGTGGGGCGCTGGCGTCGGGGGCATCACAGTTGGTAGTCGTGGCCGCCGCCTTCCATCGCGCGCAGGATGAGGTCGCGCGAGAGGCGGTCACTGAGAAACTCGGCAAAACGCAGCACGAACTGGCGCAGGTACGCACCGCGTTTGAACGCCACCCGCGCCACGTTCTGGCCGAACAAGTGGCCCGCCGGCCGGGCCACCAGATCCGGCGTGCGCTCCTCGCCCTGGACGGCCATTTCAGCCACGATGCCCACACCCATGCCCAGCTTGACGTAGGTTTTGATGACGTCGGAATCGATGGCTTCCAGCACGATCTGGGGCGTGAGGCCGCGTTGGGCGAAGGCTTGGTCGATGCGTGTGCGCCCGGTGAAGGTGGGGTGGTAGGTGATGAGCGGCTGCGCGACCAGGTCCTCCAGCCCGATGCGCTCGCGCTCCAGCAGCGGGTGGCCCGGGGGGAGCACCAGCATGTGCTGCCATTCGTAGCAGGGCAGGGTGACCAGATCGTCGTAGTGCGACAGCGATTCCGTCGCAATCCCGATGTCGGCGCCGTCTTCGAGCACCAGGCGCGCCACCTGATCGGGCGAGCCCTGATGCAGGCTGATGCTGACCTTGGGGTAGGCCTGCCGCAGCCGCACCACCGGCGCGGGCAGCACATAGCGCGCCTGGGTGTGCGTGGTGGCGATGGACAGCGTGCCGCTGTCCTGGGCCGCGTAATGCTCCCCGATGCGTTTGAGGTTTTGCACCTCGCGCAGGATGATTTCGATGCTGCGCACGACCTGCCGGCCGGGCTCGGTCAGCCGCTTGATGCGCTTGCCGTGGCGCGCAAAGATGTCGATGCCGAGTTCGTCCTCCAGCTCCAGGATGGCCTTGGAGACGCCCGGCTGCGAGGTGTGCAGGGCCTTGGCCGCCTCGGTCAGGTTGAGGTTGCGGCGCACGGCCTCTTGCACGAAGCGAAACTGATGCAGATTCACGCACGACCTCCAACGCGTCAGCGGCGCAGCACCAGCCAGCCAAAGGCGGCCAGCGACAGCAGCGAGTACAGGGCCGACGGCGCCCCCGCGGCCAGCCAGGGCTGCCAGCCGTGCAGGTTGCCGATGTGGCCGAACACGCTGTTGATCAGGAAGAAGCTGATGCCGATCATGATGCCCGCGAACACATAGGCCGACAGCCCCTGGTTGCGGAAGTGCAGATAGGCGAACGGCAGCGCCAGCACCACCATCACCACGCAGCTCAGCGGGTAGAAGAGCTTGCGCCAGAACTCGATCTCGTAGCGCTGGGCGGTCTGTTCGTTGGCCTCCAGGTGCCGCACATAGTTGAACAGGTCCAGCGTGCGCATGCGCTGGGGCTTGAGCAGGGCCACGTTGAGCATGTCCGCGCTCAGGGAGGAGGGCCAGTCGAGCGTGGCCAGCGCTTCGCGGCGGGTGTGCTGCGCGTCGTCGAACCGCTGGCGCTCCACCTCCCGCAGGTGCCAGACGCCCGTTTGCGCGTCGATGGTGCCGGCCGCTGCTCGAACCGTCTCCCGCACGCGGCCGTGGGCGTCGAAGACGAACAGCCGGATGCCGCGCAGCTCTCCATCGGGGGACAGCGCCCGCACATTCACCGAGGTGTGCGTGTCCTGCGTGCGCTCCCGCAGCCAGGCGCCGGTCTGCCCGATGCTGATCCCCCCGCGAAACTGCGCCTTGAGCAATTGGCCTTGGCGCTCGGCCGCCGGGGCCAGGTAGTCGCCCACGGCAAAGGTCAGCACCGCGAAGCCCACGCCCAGCACCGCCACCAGCCGCAGGGCCCGCCCCGGCCCCAGGCCGCTGGTGCGCAAAATGGTGAATTCCGACCCCTGGGCCAGCCGGGCCATGGCGTACACCGTGCCGATCAGCACCGCGATCGGCATCAGCTCGTACAAGCGGCTGGGCAGCAGCAGGCCGACGTAGAGCAGGGCGTCGGTCATGTCGTACTGGTCCCCGGGGCGCACGAGCGACGGGCGGCCCAGGGACGACAGATCGTCGATCAGGTCGAAGAACGAGAACAGCGCCAGGAAGGCCAGCAGCACGAACGCCACCGCCGCCAGCACCTCGCCGTAGATCAGCCGCCGGACGGTTTTCATGCGGGCGACTCCGCGCGGCGGCGCAGCCGCAGGGTCCAGGGGTGTTCGCGGTGCGCCATCCACAGCAGCGCCCCCAGGGCCACGCCCCCGTGCAGCGCCAGCATGAAGGACAGGGCGCCGACGCGTTCGCGGGCGATCCAGTCGCTGCCCGCGCTCAGCAGGTTGTAGTAGGTGACGAAGGCCAGCAGCATGAACAGCAGATTGCCGCTGTTGCCCGCGCGCGGATTGGTGGCCGCGACGGCGATGGCCAGCAGGGCCAGGTTGATGGCGCTGATCACCATGCCGGCGCGCCACGCCAGCTCGCCGCGGCTGGCGGGCGACCCGTCCCGCAGCAGCACCCAGGTCGGCAGCGCACCGCGCCGGCTGACGTCGCCCGCCGTGGCGCTGGCGCCGTGCACCCGCACCCAGTGCTGCTCGAACTCGCTGACCTGCAACGCCTCGTGGCTGTCCTGGGCCGGCCGCCACAGGCGCTGGCCGTCCTCCAGCACCAGATAGGTCACCCCGTCCACCGTCACCACGCGGCCCGCGCGGGCCGACACGATGCTTTCGCTGCCGTCGCGCTCGACGCTGGCGACGAACACATTGCGGCCCTCGCGGCCATTTTGCGTGTCGCGGTCGATGAAAAACACCCGGCGCCCGCCGCTGGACTCCTGAAACTGTCCGGGCGCGATGCGCTCGAGGTCGCCGCGCTGCTCGTAGCGCGCGCGCATCTCGTCGCGCTGCTGCTGCGCCCACGGCGCGGCAAAAGCCATCAGGACGGCGATCGCGACCCAGATGGGCCACGCAAACCGGACCACGGGACGAATGAAGCGCCCGAGCCCCAGCCCGCTCATGTGCCAGATCACCATCTCGCTGTCGCGGTACATGCGCGACAGCGTGCCCGCCACCGCGACGAACAGCGCGACGGTCAGCACGGGGCCCAGTTGCCCGAGCATGCCGTAGGTCAAAAACAGCACGAGCGTCTGCGGGTCCACCTCGCCGCGGCTGGCCTGGCCGAGCGATCGCACCAGCATCATGGTGATGACGACGGTCAGCATCACGACCAGCGCGGCGCCGAAGCTGCGCGCCAGTTCGCGGCGGATCGAGGATTCGAATAACATCGACGGTGGTTCGAAACGACAGCCCGCATTATGGACTTCCAACTCAAGACGCTCACGGCGCACGAAGCCGCCTCCACCGAGGCCGATGCGCTGATCCTGCTGTGGCCCGATGCCGGCGACGGCGGGGATGCCGCCCAGGCCGATCCGCTGACCCTCTGGGCGCGCCAGGCGCTGGCCGAGGGCGATCTGAAGGCCGAGCCCGGACAGTGGCTGGCCGCCCACCGGCTGCCTGGCGTGCGGCCGCGGCGCGTCGTGCTGGTGCGCTGCGGCGACGGCAGTGCGCCCCGGGTGCGGCAGGCGGTTTCGGCCGCGTTCGGTGCCCTCAAGGGCGGCTCGCCGGTGCGCCGTCTGGTCCTGCAACTGGGGGCGCTGCCGCCGCTGGCCGTGCGGTCCGCCGTGTTGGCCGTGGCCGAGGCGAGCTACCGCTACACGACCACGCTGTCCGAGCCGCAGCCGCGTGCCCTGGCTGCCGTCACCGTGGGGGTGGCGAACCGCGAGGGGGTGCAATCGACCTTCGACGAGGCCGTGGCCATCGTGCGCGGGCAGGAGCTGGCCAAGGAATGGGCCAACCGCCCCGCCAACCACGCCACGCCGGCGGACTTGGCGGAGGCGGCCAAGGCCCTGCAAGGCCGCGGCATCGCCGTGGAGGTGCTCGGCCCCAAAGAGGTGGCCAAGCTGGGCATGGGCGCCTTCCTCGCCGTCGCGCAGGGGTCGGATCAGCCGCTGCGCTTCATCGTCCTGCACTACCGCGGGGCGGCCAAGTCGGTCGCGCCGGTGGTGCTGGTCGGCAAGGGGATCACGTTCGACACGGGGGGCATCTCGCTCAAGCCCGCGGCGGACATGGACGAAATGAAATTCGACATGGGCGGCGCGGCCAGCGTGCTGGGCACGTTCGAGGCGCTGGCCCATCTGCGCCCGGCCCTCAACGTCGTGGGCCTGATCCCGGCTTGCGAAAACATGCCGGGCGGCCGCGCGGTCAAGCCGGGCGACGTCGTGCGCAGCCTCAGCGGTCAAACCATCGAGATTCTGAACACCGATGCCGAGGGGCGTCTGATCCTGTGCGACGCGCTGACCTACGCGCAGCGCTTCCAGCCGCGTGCCGTGATCGATATCGCCACGCTGACCGGGGCCTGCGTGATCGCGCTGGGCCAGGTGCGCTCGGGCCTGTTCGCCAACGACGACGAGCTGGCGCGCGCCCTGCTCGAGGCCGGCGATGCGGCGGCCGATCCCTGCTGGCGCATGCCGCTCGACGAGGAGTACGGCGAGGCGCTGAAGTCGTCCTTTGCGGACGTGGCCAACGTCGGCGGTCGGGCGGCAGGTGCGGTCACCGCGGCCAAGTTTCTGCAGCGCTTCGTCAAGGACGTACCGTGGGCGCACCTGGACATCGCCGGCACCGCCTGGAAGAGCGGCAAGGACAAGGGCGCCACGGGGCGGCCCGTCCCGCTGCTGGTGCGCTATCTGCTCGACGAGGCGGCGCGGGCGCAGACCCAGGGCCAACCGGACCGCTCGACCCGCCCGTCCAAGCGCAGCCGGCGCGCCGCCCATTGACCCCCTGAATGCGAATGCCGCCATGGACGTGGCGTTTCACCTGAACGTGCCGGCCCCCTGGCCAGCGCGCAGCACCTACCTCTGCCGTCTGCTGGCCAAGGCTTACGCGGCGGGGGCGCGGGTGTGGGTGGTGGTCGCGCCGGACGAGGTGGCGCGCCTCGACGAGGCGCTGTGGACGCTGCCGGTCGATGACTTCGTCCCCCATGTTCGCGCCGACGCGGCCGAGCTGCTGCGCAAACGATCGCCCGTCGTGATCGCCGGGCCCGCCGATCCCCTGGCGGGCGAGCGCGGCGTGCTCGTGAATGCCCAGCCCGAATGGCCCAGCGTGCTGGAGGCCGACGGGGTGCGGTTTGCGCGCGTGGTGGAGGTGGTCTCGTCCGACGAGGCCGACAAGGCCGCCGCGCGGCAGCGCTGGCGCCGCTACCAGGGGATGGGTGTGAGCCCGGTCGCGCACGATCGGGCCCAACGGTCTGCGCCGGCACCGGCCGGGGTGGGGGCATGACACCGCCCGGCCGTCAGCCGCCGCCGGTCGTCCCCACGCTCACCGATGTGGTGGCGGGGCTGTCGGTGGCTCCGGCCCCAGCGCCGTCCGCGCCGCCGTTCGTGCCCCCCGCGTCTTCAGCACCGGTGCCTCGTTCGGTTCCCGAGGCGGCGACCGATGGGATGGCGACCGAGGCCGCGGCACCCGCCCCGCCGACCGAGGCGCTGGTGGACACGATCACCGACCGCGTGATGGCACGCTTTTTGCCTGAATTGGAGTGGCGCATTGCGGATGCGCTGCAGGCCTGGATGCTGGCGCAGTCGAGTGCCGGTGCCGCGGTGATTGCCGCGATATTGCGCGATGAAATCGCGGATCATGTCCGCGAAGCGTTGGGTGATGCATTAGGGTCAACCCGCGATTGACCCTTTCAGACGCCCTCATCTGATCTGACGTTTTTCGTGTATCGTAAAGGCCTGCGCGAAAAGTTCCGTGTTGCGCAAACCGTTCAACCATTTCGTCTGACAAGGGTCACCATGCAAATGCAATATAAACTGGCCATCGTCGCTGCTGCCGCCATCGCTCTGGCTGCCTGCGGCAAGAAGGAAGAAGCCAAGCCCGCTGCGGCGCAAGGCCCGGCTGTCGAGCAGCTGGTCGTCAAGATCGGTCACGTCGGTCCCACCAGCGGCCCGATCGCGCACCTCGGCAAGGACAACGAAAACGGCGCCCGCATGGCCATCGACGAGCTCAACGCCGCCGGCATCCAGATCGAAGGCAAGCCGGTCAAGTTCGAGCTGCTGGCCGAAGACGATGCGGGGGATCCGAAGCAAGGCACGGCCGCCGCGCAGAAGCTGGTCGACGCCAAGGTCAATGGCGTGATCGGTCACCTGAACTCGGGCACCACCATCCCGGCGTCGCAGCTGTACAACGCGGCCGGCATCCCGCAGATCTCGCCGTCGGCCACCAACCCGAAGTACACCCGCCAGGGCTTCAACAACGTCTTCCGCGTGGTGGCGGATGACACGCACCTGGGCGGCACGCTGGGCAAGTACGCGATCGAGAAGCTGGGCGCCAAGAAGGTGGCCGTCATCGACGACCGCACCGCCTACGGCCAGGGCGTGGCCGACGAGTTCGAGAAGGGCGTCAAAGCCGCCGGCGGCGAGGTCGTGGACCGCGAGTTCACCAACGACAAGGCCACCGACTTCAACGCCATCCTGACCAAGATCAAGGCCAAGAAGCCCGACGTGGTGTTCTTCGGCGGCATGGACGCCGTGGCTGGCCCGATGCTCAAGCAGATGAAGCAGCTGGGCATCAACGCCAAGTTCATGGGTGGCGACGGCATCTGCACCAGCGAGCTGCCCAAGCTGGCCGGCGACGGCATGGCCGACGAGCAGGTCTACTGCGCCGAGGCCGGTGGTGTCGAGGGCGAACAAAAGGCCGCGATGGATAAGTTCCGCGCCGACTACAAGGCCAAGTTCGGCATGGACGTCCAGGTGTACGCCCCGTACGTGTACGACGCCGTCAACGTGATGGTCAAGGCCATGCAAAACGCCAACTCGGCCGATCCGGCCAAGTACCTGCCGGCGCTCAAGTCGATCAGCTACAAGGGCGTGACGGGCCAGATCGAGTTCGACGAGAAGGGTGACATCAAGAACGGCGCCCTGACGCTGTACACCTACAAGGGTGGCCAGCGTTCGGAGATCGCGGTCATCCGCTGATCGCGCTTCGCTCCCGCGCAAAAAACCCCGCCGAGGCGGGGTTTTTTGTTGGCTGGGCCGTCGCGTCGCGCGGCCGGCCGGCGGCAAAAGATCTCAGCTCACGACAGGTGGGCGCTGATGAGCTTGGTCATCTCGAACATCGACACCTGGGGCTTCTTGAGCACGGCCTTGAGCTTGGCGTCGGCGTTGATCATGCGCTTGTTGGTGGCGTCCTGCAGCTTGTTCTTCTTGATGTACTCCCACACCTTCTTGGTCACCTCGGTGCGCGGCAGCGGCTTGGCACCGACGATGGCCGCCAGATCGGCGCTCGGCGTCATCGGCTTCATGAACGCCGCGTTGGGCGTGCGCTTCGGCGCGGCGGCCTTGGCAGCCGGTTGGGCGGTCTTGGCCGCGGGGGCAGACTTGGCGGTGGCAGCTTTCTTCGCAGTGGCCATGGAGGGTTCCTTCGGTTGGTTGCAAGCTCGCCACGGAGCGCCTGGCGCTCGCATGGATGAACGCATCGTATACGCAAACCCCTGGTTATTCTAGAGCGCAGCGGGCATTTTGGCGTCTGGGCGGGGTTTTCCCGCGTCGGGGAGGGGGTGGTCGTTGCGCCGCGCCGACGCCGGTGGGGCCTGGGCCATGACCTATGATGCGGACTGAATCGACTTCCGCATTGCTTAGGCCCATGACGACCGCGTTTTCCACCTGCGATCTGTGCGATGCCCACAAGGGCGACACGAGCGGCGCATTCCGCGTGCTGCCGCCGGTGTTTCGGGATTTTGGCGGGCGCGGCCATTTCGGCGGCCCGGTGAGCACCGTCAAATGCCACGAGGACAACAGCCTGGTCAAAGCCGCGCTGGACGAGCCCGGGTTGGGTCGAGTGCTGGTCGTGGATGGCGGGGCGTCGTTGCGGCGCGCGCTGGTCGGGGGCAATCTGGCGGCCGCGGCGGCGCGCAACGGCTGGGCCGGGGTGGTCGTGGATGGCTGCGTGCGGGACGTGGCCGAGCTGTCGGCGGCCCCTGTCGGCATCCGCGCCCTGGCGGCCATGCCTCTGCCCACCGACAAGCGGGGGCAGGGCCAGCGCGATGTGGCCGTCCAGATTCAGGGCGTCTGGGTGCGCCCGGGTGACTGGCTATACGCCGATGCGGACGGCATCGTCGTCGCGGCTCAACCGCTCCACGCCTCGTAAGTCATCGCGGCCGCCAGGCCGTACAGAATCAGCGCAAAGACGCGTTTGAGGGTGGAGACGGGCAGCGCGTGGGCCACGCGCACCCCCACCGGGGCCATGAGCACGCTGGCGCTGGCAATGACGGCCAGCGCGGGCAAAAAGATGAAGCCCAGCGACCCTGCGGGTCGGCCCGCCACCTGGGCGCCCGACCAGATGTAGCCCACGGCGTTGGCCAGCGCGATGGGAAAGCCGAGCGCCGCGCTGGTGGCGACCGCCTGGTGCATGGCGACGTTGCACCAAGTCATGAACGGGACGCTGATGAAGCCCCCGCCCGCGCCGACCAGGCCGGACAGAAATCCGATGAGCCCGCCAGCGGCAAACTGTCCGCCCGGGCCGGGCAGGCTGCGGTGCGCCGAGGGTTTGCTCCCCCGCAGCATTTGCGTGGCCGAAAAGGCGACGAACCCGGCAAACAGCAAGGCCAGCCAGCGCCCCTGCACGATGCGAAAGACCCCCGCACCCGCCAGCGCGGCCCCAAGCACGATGCCCGGTGCCAGCCGCGCCACCAGATCCCAGCGCACGACGCCCCGCCGATGGTGCGCGCGCACGCTGGAGATGGAGGTGAACACGATGGTGGCCATCGAGGTGGCGATGGCCATCTTGACCGCCAGATCGGCCGAGATGCCGCGGTGGCTCAGAATGAAGGTGATGAAGGGCACGAGGAGCATGCCGCCGCCGATGCCCAGCAGCCCCGCAAAAAATCCGGTCACGAGGCCCAGAGCGGCCAATTCGGCGATTAGCAGGGGGTCGAGCATGCCAACAGCGCAGCGGTGCCAGCGCGCAGGACGGCGCCGGGGGTGGGCGAAGAGGTGTCTGCCAAGCCGCCGGGCCGGCATCCTGAACGCGGGGGTTCAGGTGGGCGAGGGCAGCGCAGCTTCGGGTTCGTCTGACGCGAGACGATCGCGCCCACTGCACGATGTACCAAGCCCGGGCTCAAAGAGCATTGGTTCAAGGAATATAAAGCCCGGCGGTTGACAGACGCCCCCATTGTACGCCGGTGTCAGGCCGATCGTGCGACGGCATACCGCGCAGGCGCACCCAGGGGGCCGTCGCCTCCGGGCATCAAAGCAACTGGTCGTCGGCCGCGAGCGCGCCGTCGATACGCGCGATCAGCCGGCGCAGGGCCTCGTCGGCTTCGGCCGACAGAGCCGGCGCGGCGTCGGCCGTGGGGGTGTCGCCCCCTTCGGCCGTGCCGAAGGACGAGTTGCGAAAGGCCAGCGAGGGATCCCGGTGCGAGGCGTCGAAGGCGATGTTGAGCGCGGCGAGCACGGCGATGCGGTCGCGTGCCTTGACCTTGCCCGCGTCACGGATGCGGCACATGGCGGCGTCGACCTTGGCCACCGCCTCGCGCAGCGCCTCTTCGCCGTCCACGGGGCAGGCCAGCAGGTAGGTCTGGCTCATGATTTGGACCTCGACCTGTTTGATGCCCGGTTTGCTCATGGGGCGTCCTCCTCGGCGGCGACACTGGCGATCACGGCGTCCAGGCGCTGCCGGGCGGCCGCGCATTGCGCAAGCAGGTGATCGCGCTCCTGCGCCAGGCGCTGGACCTCCTGCTGCAGCAGGGCCTGGGTGCGCAGCAGTTCCTGATGCCGCAAAAGCAGCCGTTCGAGCCGCTGGGCGAGCTCTTCAATGATCGCAGGCGTCATGACCCGCGAATTGTAGGGGTCGCGCAAGGGTTCGAAATACAATGTGGGGCGTTGGTGCTCGCGCCGCGGTTCTCGCGGCGCAGTTAAACGGGAAGCTTGGGGGGATGCCGGCCGCTCGGCCGGATCCTAACCAGCGCTGCCCCCGCAACGGTAAGTGGACGGGTGCGTGTGGTTCGCGCACCCCGCTTTCGCCCGTCGGTCACTGGATGCCTGGCATCTGGGAAGGCCCGCGAAGGTTGCTTCCACCAGCCCGGATACCGGCCAACGCGGTGATCGGCTCGACGCGGTCGGGCCGGTTGTGACGTCCACGCACCGTCGGGGAAGGCGGTGAGGACACGTTCGTTTGGTTCGTGCTTTCATGAAAACGCCTCTCGTGCGCGCCGCCGCGGCCGCGCTCGCACCTGCCCTGCCGGTGGGTGCCTTGTTGTGTGTACCCCTGGCCCATGCGGCCGATGACACCCCGGCTGGGGCCGGCCCGTCCCTGGGGGCGGTGGTGGTTAGTGCCACCCGCTCGCAGCAGCCCATCACCGACGTGATCGCCGATGTGACGGTGATCGACCGCGACACGATCGAGCGCAGCGGCGCCGCCGCGCTGGCCGATGTCCTGGCGCGGGTGCCGGGTGTCACCATCAGCCGCAACGGCGGGCCGGCCACGACGACAAACGTCTACCTGCGCGGCGCCGAGGGCCGTTTCACCGCGGTGTTCATCGACGGGGTGCGCATCGATTCGCAATCCACCGGCGGGGCGACCTGGAATGCGATCCCGTTGTCGCAGGTGGATCGCATCGAGGTGCTGCGCGGTCCGGCCGCGGCCATCTATGGCTCGGACGCGCTGGCTGGGGTCGTGCAGATCTTTACGCGGCAGGGCGAGGCCGGGTTCTTCCCCTCGGTGCGGGTGGGGCTGGGCAGTCAGGACACGCGCACGCTCGGGGTGTCGCTGCGCGGTGGCGCCGAGGGCGTGGACTATGCGGTGGGCGTGGGGACCGAGCGCAGCGACGGCTTCAATGTCCGCCCGCTGGGCAACCCGGACCGCGACGGCTACCGCAACGAAAACCTGTCCGGCCGCATTGGCTGGCAGGTGGCCCCCGGGCAGAAACTGGACGTGACGCTGCTGGACAGCCGTCAGCGCGCCGATTACGACGGATTCACGCCCGGGCTGGACGACCAGAGCCTGCACCGCCTGCGCACGGCCGGGCTGCACTGGACGGCGCAGTGGAGCGATGTCTGGTCCACCCGCGCCAGTCTGACCCGCGGCACCGACCGCTACGAGACGACGCCGTCGCCGTACCTGACCGAGACGCGCGTGACCACCGCGCTGCTGCGCAACGAAGTGCGGCTGGGCCAGGGCCTGATGACGGTCGATCTGGAGCGGCGCGAGGATGCGCTGCAAAACCGCAGCACCACGCCGGCCCGCACCGACCGCCACCAGAACGCCCTGGCCGTGGGTTACGGCTGGCGGTCGGGGCCGCACAACCTGCAGGTCAATGCGCGCCACGACGACGACAGCGAATTCGGCGGCCAGTCCACCGGGCTGCTGGCCTATGGCTATGACGTCAGCCGCACGCTGCGCCTGACGGCGTCGGCGGGTACGGCGTTCCGGGTGCCGACGCTGTTTCAGCGCTTCAGCATCTACGGCACGCCGGACCTGAAGGCCGAGACCGCGCACAACGTCGAGGCCGGTGTGCACTGGCAATCCGGCACGGACCGCCTGGCCGTGGTGGTCTACCGCAACCGCGTGCGCGACCTGATCGACTACGTGAGTGGGCCGGGGCCGTGCGTCAACGGCGTGGGAACGTACGCCGGTTGCTACGGCAATGTCGGGCGGGCCCGCATCACGGGGGTGACGTTCAGCGGCGGCACCCGGGTCGGTGCGGTCAACCTGGGCGGCTCGTGGGACGTGATGCGACCCAAGAATGCGTTGACGGACAAGTGGCTGGCGCGCCGCGCGCGGTCGCGGGCGACCCTGACGGCCGACACCGCGCTGGCCGGCTGGCGCCTGGGTGGCGAGGTGCAATACGTGGGCGAGCGCTACAACAACGCGGCCAACACCCAGCGGCTGCCTGGGTACACCCTGCTCAACCTGACGGCCGAGCGGCCGCTGGGGCGCGACTGGCGCTTGCTCGCGCGCATCGACAACGCGACCGATCGCGCCTACGAATCGGTGCTGGGCTATGCCACGGCGGGCCGCACGGTGTTCGTCGGCCTGACCTGGGCCCCACGCTGAGGCCGGGTCATGGCCCCGGTGACCGCCGCTGTAAACGCTGCCGCCATGCGCTGCCCCGCGCTGCTGATCGCGGCCCCGGCCTCCGGTCAGGGCAAGACCAGCGTCACCGCGGCGCTGGCGCGCTGGCACGCGCGCCAGGGGCGGCGCGTGCGGGTGTTCAAGTGCGGGCCGGATTTTCTTGACCCGCAATGGCTCGAGCGAGCCAGCGGCCACCCGGTGGACAACCTCGACCTCTGGATGAACGGCGAGGCCGACGTGCGCGCGCGGCTGGCGCGCGCGGCGCAGCAGGCCGACCTGATCCTGATCGAGGGGGTGATGGGCCTCTACGACGGCGAGCCCAGCGCCGCCGAACTGGCGCAGCGACTGGGCATCCCGGTGCTGGCGGTGGTGGACGCCGGAGCGATGGCGGGCACCTTCGGCGCTCTGGTGCACGGGCTGCGCCACTACCGGCCGGGGCTGCCGTGGGCAGGGGTGCTGGCCAACCGCGTCGCCGGCACGGGGCACGCGCAGATGCTGCAAGCGGCGCTGCGCGACGGCGACGGCCCCTGGTGGGGAGCGCTGCCGCGTGACGAAGGTTTTGCCCTGCCGCAGCGCCACCTCGGCCTGACGCAGACTGGTGAGCTGCCCGATGCGCTGGTCCGGCTGGATCGCTTGGCCGATGCGCTGGAGGGCACGTCGTTGGGCCAGCTCGATGGGTCCGAATGGCAGCGCTGGGCGGTGGCGCTGGAGGTGCCGGCCGAACTGCCCGTGGTGGAGCCGTGGCTGGCCGGGCGCCGCGTCGCGGTGGCGCGCGATGCGGCGTTCAGCTTCATCTACCCCGCCAACGTGGAGACGCTGCAGGCGCTGGGGGCGGAGGTGGTGTTCTTTTCGCCGCTGGCGGACGAGCCGCTGCCCGACGCCGATGCGCTGTGGCTGCCGGGTGGCTACCCCGAGCTGCACGCCGACACGCTGGCTGCCGCGGGCCGCACGCGCGCCAGCGTGCAGCGCCACGTGCAGGCGGGCCGCCCGGTGTGGGCGGAGTGCGGCGGCATGCTGGCGCTGCTGGAGGGCCTGACCCTGGCCGACGGGCGGCGCGTGCCGATGTGGGGGCTGCTGCCGGGCGAGGCCGTCATGCGCGCGCGGCTCGTGGCGCTGGGGCCGCATGCGTGGGCGACACCCTGGGGCGAGCTGCGCGGGCATACCTTTCACTACTCGGAGACGCAGACTGCCCTTGCGCCCGCGGCGCACACCACCCCGGCGCGGGCGCATGGCCGGCCTGAGGCCATCTGGCGCCACGGGCCGGTCCGGGCGAGTTACTTTCACGCCTGGTTTGCTTCGGCTCCGCAGGCGGCGGCGCAATTGTTTCTGCCCTTGCCGCAGGAGGGGCCAGCCTCGGTGATGGTGCAGGAGACCGCCGCATGACCCGGCCCGACTTCGGCCCGCAGCGCATCGTCTGCCTGACGGAGGAGACCACCGAGTGGCTCTACCTGCTCGGGCAGCAGCACCGCATCGTCGGCATCAGCGGCTACACGGTGCGCCCGCCGCAGGCGCGGCAGGAAAAGCCGCGCGTCAGCGCCTTCCTGAACGCCAAGATCGACAAGATCCTGGCGCTGCGGCCGGATCACGTGTTCGGCTTTTCGGACCTGCAGGCCGACCTCGCCGCGGCGCTGATCCGCGCGGGCGTGGCGGTGACGGTGTTCAACCAGCGCAGCGTCGAGGAGATCTTTGCGATGCTGTGGCAGGTGGCGGCGCTGGTCGGCTGCGCGCAGCAGGGTGAGCGGCTCTTGGAGGCGATGCGGGCGCAGCACGCCGCGATGCGCGAGGCGGTGCACGAACGCCTGCAGCAGGGCGCGCGCCGCCCGCGGGTGTACTTCGAGGAGTGGGACGACCCGCCGATCACCGCCATCCGCTGGGTGTCGGAGCTGATCGAGCTGGCCGGCGGGCAGGACATCTTCCCGGAGCGCGCGCGCGAGTCGCTCGGCAAGGACCGGGTGCTGCCGGATCCGCAGGAGGTGGTGCGCCGCGCCCCCGATCTCATCATCGGCTCGTGGTGTGGCAAGAAATTCCGGCCCGAGCGCGTGGCCGCGCGGCCGGGCTGGCAGGACGTGCCGGCGGTGCGCGACGGCCAGCTGCACGAGATCAAGAGCGCCGACATCCTGCAGCCCGGCCCGGCGGCGCTGACGGATGGCGTGGCGCAGCTGCACCGCATCATCCTGGCGTGGATGGACGGGCCAGGCCGCGCGGCGGCGGGCGAGCTCCCACGGGAGGGTGGCGATGCGTGAGCTGGTGCTGGGCGGGCAGAAGAGCGGCAAGTCGCGCTGGGCCGAAGGCCGCGCGGCGCAGTGGCTGGCGGCGGATGCGCGCCACCGCGCGGTGCTGCTGGCCACCGCCCAGCCGCGCGACGCCGAGATGCGCGCGCGCATCGAGCGCCACCGGCGCGAGCGCGCCGCGCGCGTGCCGGGGCTGGAGACGCTGGAGGTGACCGGCGCGGAACTGCCGCAGGCGTTGGAGCGCCAGAGCTCGCCACAGGCGCTGGTGGTGGTGGATTGCCTGACGCTGTGGCTGACGCAGCTGGCGTGGCCGCCGGGGCGGGCGGCGGCGGTGGAGCTGGAGACGCTGGAGCCGCCGATGCAGGCGCTGGAGCAGGCGCTGCAGGCCGTCAGCGGCCCGGTGGTGCTGGTCGGCAACGAGATCGGCCTGGGCGTCATCCCGCTGGGCAGCGAGGCGCGCGCCTTCGTCGATGCGCTGGGCGCGCTGAACCAGCGCGTGGCGGCCTGCTGCGAGCGCGTCACGCTGATGGTGGCGGGCTGCCCGCTCACTGTGAAGGGGTCGGGATGATGGGGTTCAGGCGGCTTGCGCGGCTCGGATGGGCGGGGGCGCTGGGGCTGGCCGCCGCGCTGCTGGCCGGCTGGCCCGCGCGCGCCGAGGTGCGCATCACCGACGACCACGGCGTGGAGGTGCGGCTGGCGCAGCCGCCGCAGCGCATCGTCAGCCTGCTGCCGTCGCTGTCGGAGGCGGTGTGCGAGCTCGGCCGCTGCGATCGGCTGGTGGGGGTGGATCGCTACACCAACTGGCCGCCGGCGCTCGCGGGCGTACCGCGCGTCGGCGGCGGGCTGGATCCGAACATCGAGGCGATCGTGGCGCTGCGGCCCGACGTGGTGCTGCTGGCCACCTCCTCGCGCGCGATCGAGCGGCTGCGCGCGCTGGGGCTCAAGGTGGTGGCGCTGGAGCCGCGCACGCACCCCGACGTGCAGCGCGTGCTGCTGGCGCTGGGCGCGCTGCTGGAGGTGCCGGATGCGGCGCGCGTCTGGCGCGCCATCGACGCGGGGGTGTCGGCGGCGGCGCAGTCGCTGCCGCCGGCGGCGCGCGGGCTGCGCGTGTATGTGGAGGTGAGCCCCGGGCCCTACGCGGCGGGGGAGGTGTCGTTTATCGGCCAGACGCTGCAGCGGCTCGGCGCGCGCAACGTGGTGCCGGCAGCGCTGGGCCCCTTTCCGAAGCTGAACCCGGAGTTCGTCGTGCGCGCCGACCCGGACGTGATCCTGGTCAGCAGCCGCGCCGCCGAGGCGCTGGCGCAGCGGCCCGGCTGGGCGCGGCTGCGCGCGGTGCGGCAGGGGCGGGTGTGTGCGTTCGACGCCGCGCAGTCGGACGTGCTGGTGCGCCCCGGCCCGCGCATGGCCGAGGCGGCGCGGCTGATGGCCGACTGCCTGGCGCGCGCCGCCGCCGGCCGCGGCGCGCAGGGGGAGGCGACGGGCGCTGCCGCGGGTCATGCCGCGGCCGCCGTGGCGGGAGGACGCCCGTGAACGCGCGCCGCGCCGCCGGGGTGTTGCTCGCGCTGCTCGCGGCGGCGGCGGGGCTGCTGGCGCTGGCGGTCAGCGTCGGCAGCCAGGGGCTGGAGCCGGTGTGGACGTTGCTCGCATCGCCGCCGAACGAGGGGCAGGCGGCGCTGGCCGCGCAGATCGTGTGGGAGATTCGGCTGCCGCGCGCGCTGGGCGCCTGGGCCGCCGGGGCGTTGCTCGGGGTGGCGGGCGCGGTGGCGCAGGGGCTGTTCCGCAACCCGCTGGCCGACCCGTTCCTGCTCGGCAGCGCGGCGGGGGCGTCGCTGGCAGTGGCACTCGCCTTGGTGGCCTTGGGCGGTTCGGCCGGCATGCTTGGAGGGGCGGGCGCCCCCGGCTGGAGCGTGCTGTCGTCGAGCCTGTGGGTGCGGCTGGGCCTGACCGGGGCGGCGTTCGTCGGGGCGCTGGCGGCGGTGCTGCTGACGCTGGCGCTGGCGCGCGGCGTGCAGCACACGCTGCGGCTGCTGCTGGCGGGGGTGGTGGTCGGCGTGGTGCTGGGGGCCGGCACGCAGGCCGTGCTGCTGCTGGCGCCGGATGCGCTGCAGGCGATGCAGGCGTTTCTGCTCGGCTCCACGGCGTTCGTCGGCTGGCCCTCGGCGGGGCTGATGCTGGCCGCCGCTGCGCTGTGCACCGCGGCGGCGACGCTGCTGGCGCGCGCACTGGACGCGCTGGCGCTCGGCGAGGCCACCGCCGCGAGCCTCGGCATGCCGCTGGCGACGCTGCGTCTGGCGCTGGTGGCGGTGCTGGCGCTGGCCACCGCCAGCGCCGTGGCGCAGACCGGGCTGATCGCCTTCGTGGGACTCGCGGCGCCGCACCTGGTACGCGCACTGGTGCCGACGACGCACGGCTGGCTGATGGCGCTGGCCGCCGCGATGGGCGGCGCGCTGCTGCTGGCGGCCGACACGCTGGCACGGGGGTGGCTGGCGCCGCAGGAGGTGCCGGTGGGCGTGCTGACCGCGGTGCTGGGCGGCGGCTACCTGCTGTGGCTGATGCACCGCGGGCGGCTGCGGGGGCAGGGGGCATGATGCACACCGCGGTGGATGCCAACGGCCCCGTCGCGCTGGCCGCGCAGGCGGTCAGCGTCCGGCTGGGCCGCCACCCCGTGCTGCACGGCGTGACGGCGGCGCTGCCGCGCGGGCGCTGGACCTGCATCGTCGGCCCCAACGGCGCGGGCAAATCGACGCTGCTGAAGGCGCTGGCGGGCTTGCTGCCGCTGCAGGGCGGGCGCGTCGAGCTGCTGGGGCGGGCGCTGCAGGACTGGCCGCGCCGGGCGCGCGCCCGCACGGTGGCGTGGCTCGGGCAGGCCGAGCCGGGCGGCGACGACCTGACCGCCTGGGACGTGGCGATGCTGGGCCGCCTGCCGCACCAGCCGTGGCTCGGCGCGCCCAGCCCCGCCGACCGCCGCGCGGTCGAAGAGGCGCTGCGCCTGACGCAGGCGTGGGACTGGCGCGCGCGGCCGCTTGCGCAGCTATCGGGCGGGCAGCGCCAGCGCGTGCTGCTGGCGCGTCTGCTGGCGGTGCAGGCGCCGATTCTGCTGATGGACGAGCCGCTGGCGCACCTGGATCCGCCGCACCAGGCCGACTGGCTGGCGCTGGTGCGTGGGCTCACGCGGCAGGGGCAGACGGTGGTGACCGTGCTGCACGAGCTCAACATGGCGCTGCACGCCGACGAGCTGCTGATCCTGGACGCCGGCCGCGTGCGCCATCAAGGGCCGGCGGACGATCCGGCCACGCACCGCGCGCTGGAGCAGGTGTTCGGGCAGCACATCGCGGTGCGGCCGCTGGACGCCGGCGCCGCCGGCGCGGATGGCGTGTCGGCGCGTTGGGTGGTGCTGCCCAAGGAGCCCGTTTTTGCCGAAGGCGGTGAGGTCGCCTCGGCCCCCCGCGCCCGCCCGGGCGCATTCATCTGTGAGGAGGTCTGTCATGCACATCGAACCCGGAGTTGTTGAAGGCAGCAAAGCGTTACTCGGTTACGCCACCGGCACCGCTGCGGTGGCTTGGGCTGGCAAGCTGGCTTGGGACATGCTGCGACAGGAGGGGGCGCAGGCTTTGCTGCTGCGCTCGCTGTTGACCACCGCCCTGGTGTTTTGCTTTTTCGAGGTGCTGCCGCACCATCCGGTCGGCGTCTCGGAGGTGCACCTGATCCTGGGCACCACGTTGCTGCTGCTGTTCGGGGTGGCGCCAGCTGCCTTGGGGCTGGCTGGCGGGCTGCTGATTCAAGGGCTGTTTTTTGCGCCGGCGGATTTGCCGCAATACGGGATGAACGTCACCACGCTGTTGGTGCCGCTGTATGCCACCGCGGCGCTGGCGCAGCGGGTCATCCCGCAGCAGGTGGCCTGCGTCGATCTGCGCTACGCGCAGGCGCTCAAGCTGTCCGTGGCCTATCAGGGCGGCATCGTGGCTTGGGTGGCGTTCTGGGCGCTGTATGGTCATGGCCTCGAGGCGGACAACCTGGCCAACATCGGCGCGTTTGGCGCGGCGTATGTGGCGGTGATCGTGGCGGAGCCGCTGATCGACCTGGCGGTGCTGGCGGCAGCCAAAGCTCTGCACGCGCTGAAGCGCAGCGTGGCGGTGCAGCGCCGGCTCTACCATGCTGCTTGAGGCTGCGGTGCCGATGGCGCCGGGGTGGGTGTCGATCGTCGGCGCCGGCCCTGGGCCGTTGGATTTGCTCACCCTGCGCGCCCTGGATCGGCTGCGTCGCGCCGAAGTGGTCATCCACGACCGCCTGATCGGCGCCGACATCCTGGCCGAAATCCCGGCGCGGGCGCTGCGCTACGACGTCGGCAAAGCGCGCGGTCGGCATACGCTGCCGCAGGCCGACATCCACGCGCTGATGGTGGCGCACGCCCGCGCCGGACGGCGCGTGGTGCGGCTCAAAGGCGGCGATCCCTTCATCTTTGGCCGCGGCGGCGAGGAGATGCAGGCGCTGTGCGCCGCGGCGGTGCCGTTTGAGGTCGTGCCTGGGGTCAGCGCCGCGCAGGGCTGCGGCGCCGCCGCTGGCATCCCGCTGACGCAACGGGAACTGGCCAGCCAGTGCATCTTCTTGCCCGGGCACGCAGACCGCGGCGACGGCGCCTACGATTGGGCGGCGTTGGCCCGCCCCGGCCAGACCTTGGTGTTTTACATGGGCGTGGCGCGGCTGGCGTGCATCGCCGAGCGCCTCATGGCGCATGGACTGGCGCCGGATACGCCAGCCGCGCTGGTGCTGGATGGCACGCGCCCGACCCAAACCGTGTTGGCCCGTCCGCTGCAGGTGTTGGCCAGCCAAGCCCCGCCCTATGGGCCGCGGCCCGGGCTGTTGATCATCGGCCCGACGGTGGCGTTGAGCCCCCACTATCAGGCGGAGCAGACGGACGTGGCGGCAACCGTGGAGGCGTCGGGGCGATGAGCACGAGCACGCTCGCAACTGGCCGAACTCCAGAGGCGCTGCGCCGTGGCTGGTGCCCGGGAGCCTGGCGGCCGATGCCGTCGGGCGACGGCTGGATCCTGCGCATCCGCGTGCCGCTGGGGCGGTTGTCGCGGCGGCAGGCCGAGGGGTTGGCGGCCCTGATGCAGGCGCAGCGGCTCGATGTCATCGAATTGACCCAGCGCGCTCATTTGCAGTGGCGCGGGGTGCAGCCGGAGCAGCACGCCGCACTGTTGCGCGGCCTGCGGGCGCTGGGCCTGCTGGACCAGGACGCCACGCAGGAGGCGCGGCGCAATGTGTTGGTGCAGCCGTGCTGGCAACCAGGCGATGCCACGCACCGGGTGGCGCGGCAGCTGCTGCAGCGGCTGCGCCAGCCCGAGGCGCCGCAGCTACCAGCCAAGTTCGGCTTTGCCGTCGATCTGGGTCAGCGCCCCTATCTGCGCAAGGCCAGCGCCGACGTGCGCATCGAGGTGTCGCAAGACGGCTGGGCGCTCGTGCGACCCGACGGCAGCCCGTATGGCTTGGCGGTGCCGCTGGAGCGTGCGGCCGAGGAAGCCATGGCGCTGGCGACATGGTTTGCCCAGCGCGCTCAGGGTCCTGGCGCTGCGCGGCGCATGGCGGCCTGGATGGCGCAACGGCGCCGGCTCGCAAGCGAACTTGCGCCTGGGGTGCAGCCCGATGCCGGGCCCCATGCGTTCGCATGGTGGGCCGTGCTGCCGCCAGGGGTGGCCTGGGTGGCCGCGCCTTGGGGGCGACTCAGCGCCGCGGCGTGGACGAGGCTGGCGCAGCTGGCGCCGCTGCGGCTGACGCCGTGGCGGGCCGTGTTGCTGGAGCGCCACGCTCGGGCTCCCCAGGATGAAGCGTGGATCACCGAAGCGACGGATCCGCGGCTGCGCGTGGCGGCGTGCGTCGGCGCCCCCGGCTGCGTGCAGGCCGCCGGTGACACGCT
The DNA here is from genome assembly GCF_007556755.1 of Tepidimonas fonticaldi. GTDB lineage: Bacteria > Pseudomonadota > Gammaproteobacteria > Burkholderiales > Burkholderiaceae_C > Tepidimonas > Tepidimonas fonticaldi. Next base: position 20,207 of record NZ_VJOO01000005.1, read on the forward strand.
GCGATTGGCCGGCTTGTTGGCAGCCAACCTGCCGCCGGACGGTTGGTTGCATGTCAGCGGCTGCGCCAAGGGCTGCGCGCATCCCCATCCGGCGCCCACCGTGCGCGTGCGCCCCGAAGGCTGGGATTGGATCGGGTGGGGTCGGGCTGATGTCGCGGCAGATGCGCATTTCAACGAAGTTGAACCGCTCATCGACGCGATGCGCCGTAATGTTGGGCGGCAGGATTGGCAGCGATCGGAAGAGGGGGGGGTTGCACGATGACGACAGGGGTGTTGGACGATTACGAGCGCGACGGTGCGGCGATCTACCGCCGCTCGTTTGCCATCATCCGTGCCGAGGCCGACCTGGGGCGCTTCGATGCCCAGCAAGAGCCCGTGGTGGTGCGCATGATCCACGCCTGCGGCCTGGTGGAGCTGGCCAGGGACGTGGCTTTCACGCCCGATCTGGTGCCGGCGGCGCGCGCCGCGCTGCGCTGCGGTGCGCCGATTCTGTGCGACGCGCAGATGGTGGCCTCCGGCATCACGCGCCGGCGTCTGCCCGCCGACAACCTGGTGCTGTGCACGCTGCACGACCCGCAGGTCGGTGCCCTGGCGCAGCGGCTGGGCACCACGCTCAGCGCAGCGGCGCTGGAGCTGTGGCGGCCCCATCTGGCTGGCGCGGTGGTGGCGATTGGCAATGCGCCGACGGCCTTGTTCCGCCTGCTGGAAATGCTGCGCGAGCCCGCCTGCCCGCGCCCAGCGGCCATTTTGGGCTGTCCGGTGGGGTTCGTCGGGGCGGCGGAGTCCAAAGCGGCGTTGATGGCGCAGCCGCCCGCGCCGGCGCTGACGGTGCACGGGCGGCTGGGCGGCTCGGCCATCGTGGCGGCAGCGCTCAACGCACTGGCCAGCGAGGAGGAGCGTTGATGGGACGAATCGTCGGCGTCGGTTTGGGGCCGGGCGACCCGCATTTGGTGACGGTGCGCGCCCAGCGTTGGCTCGCCCAGGCGCGTCAGGTGGCCTACTTTCGCAAGCGTGGCCGCCCCGGCCGTGCGCGACGCATCGCGCAAGCCTGGCTCGCGCCGCAGGTGGTGGAGCACGCGATGGAGTATCCCGTCACCACCGAGCTGCCGTTTGACAGCCCGGCCTACATCGATTTGCTGGCCCGGTTTTATGACCAATGGGTCGAGCGACTGGAAGCGTTGGCCGCGCAGGACGACGTCGTGGTGCTGTGCGAGGGCGATCCGTTTTTCTACGGCTCGTTCATGCATTTGTATGAAAGATTGCGCCGCCGTGGCCGCGTGCCGGTGGAGGTGGTGCCGGGGTTGCCGGGCATGGTCGGTTGCTGGTCGGCCTGCGGCCAGCCGATGGCCTGGGGTGATGACGTGTTGACCGTTTTGATGGGCACGCTGCCCGAGGATGAGTTGGCGCGGCGCATGCAGCAGGCCGATGCGTTGGTGGTGATGAAAGTGGGCCGCCACCTCGGGCGGGTGCGGCGGGCGCTTCAGCGAGCCGACTTGCTGGCGCGGGCATGGCTGGTGCAGGAAGGCACCATGGAGGCGCAGCAGGTGCAGCCGCTGGCCAGCGTGGATGAGCGGGCGCCTTGCCCGTATTTCGCCCTGGTGCTGGTGCCGGGGCAGGGCCGCCGGCCGGAGATTGAAGGATGAGCGGCGGCTGGCTGTGTGTGGCCGGTCTGGGGCCGGGGGATGCGGCGCTGGTCACGCCCCAAGTGCAGCAGGCGCAGGAGCAGGCCACCGACGTGCTGGGCTACGGCCCTTACTTGGCGCGCGTGCCGCGGCGGGCGGATCAAGCCCATCACGCCAGCGACAACCGCGAGGAACTCGAGCGCGCGCGTCACGGGCTGCGGCTGGCGCAGGCGGGGCGGCGGGTGGTGATCGTCTCCTCCGGCGACCCGGGGGTGTTTGCCATGGCCGCCGCGGTGTTCGAGGCCATGGAGGCCGAGCCGGCTTGGCAGCAGCTGGACGTGCGCGTGCTGCCCGGGGTGACGGCGATGCTGGCGGCGGCGGCTCGCCTGGGCGCGCCGCTGGGCCACGACTTTTGCGCCATCAACCTGAGCGATAACCTCAAGCCGTGGGCAGTGATCGAGCGCCGGCTCGCGCTGGCGGCGCAGGCCGACCTGGTGCTGGCGCTCTACAACCCGCGCTCGCGCAGCCGGCCTGAAGGCTTTGCCCGCGCGCTGGCGGTGCTGCGCCAGCACTGCGAGCCCCAGCGCTGGGTGGGGTTGGCGCGCGCGGTCTTCACGCCGCAGGAATCGGTGCAGCACCTGCCGCTGGCGCAGGTGCAGCCGGACATGGCCGACATGCGCACGCTGGTCATCGTCGGTAGCCGCGCCACGCGCACGGTGGGGCGCTACCTCTACACCCCGCGGAGGGCCGATTGATGCAGCGGGGCAGGGGATGTCGGGGGCTGCATCGGCGCGGCTCAAACCGGTGGAGTGTCTGCGCGTGGGGCGGCCCTTGGGGTGTCGAAGTCCTCGTGCGCGGGCAGCCCGAGCCACCGCAGCGCCTCGGCGATGGTTTCGGCGATGGGCCGCGGCGGCAGCGCCGGGCGCTCGATCAGCAGCACCGGCAGGCCCAGGGCGCGGGCGGCCAGCAGCTTGGCCTGCCCACCCTCGCCGCCGGAGTTTTTGGCCACGACCCACTCGATGCAGTGGGTGCGCAGCAGCGCCAGGTCGCCCTGCAGCGTGTAGGGGCCGCGCTGCACCACCACCGCGCCGCGCTGCGGCGGCACCTCAAGCCCCGGCTCGACGATGCGCAGCAGATACCAATGCGGCGTGCGCCGCAAAAACGGCTGCACGTGCTGGCGCCCGATGGCCAGAAAGACCCGGCTTGGCGTGGCCGGCAGCGCGTGCAAGGCGGCGTCGAGGTCGGGCACGCGGTGCCAGCGGTCGCAGGGGCCGGGGCGCCACGGCGGGCGCTGCAGCGCCAGCAGCGGCACGCCGGCCTGCGCACAGGCTTCAATGGCGTGGCGGCTCATCTGCGCGGCAAAGGGGTGCGTGGCGTCGATCACGTGCGTGATGCGCTGCTCGCGCAAATAGGCGGCCAGCCCCTCGGGGCCGCCGAAGCCGCCCACGCGGGTTGGCAGCGGCTGCGCGATCGGCTGCGCGGTGCGCCCGGCGTAGGAAAACGTCGCAGGCACGCCAGCGCGGGCCAGCGCCTGCGCCAGGCGCGAGGCTTCGGTGGTGCCGCCAAGCAGGAGGACGTGCATGGCTGAAGCGTGGTTGTCGATCATCGGCATCGGCGAAGACGGTCTGCAGGGTTGCAGCGAGTCTAGCCGCCGATTGCTGGCGCAAGCGCGGCGCGTCTTTGGCGGGCCGCGCCATCTGGCGCTGGCCGGCATCGAGCCGGAGCGCGCCGAGCCGTGGCCGGTGCCGTTTGACATCGCCCCGCTGCTGGCTTGGCGCGGCCAGCCGGTGGTGGCGCTGGTCTCGGGCGATCCGTTTTGGTTTGGCGCCGGCAGCGTGCTGGCGCGCGCGTTGCCGCGCCACGAGTGGCAGGCCGTGCCGGCACCCTCGACGTTCACCCTGGCCGCCAGCGCTTTGGGCTGGCCGTTGGAGGAGGTGCGCTGCCTGGGGCTGCACGCGCAGCCGCTGCGCACGCTGTGGCCGCACTTGGGGCGGGGGCGGCGCCTGCTGTGCCTGCTGCGCGACGAGGCGGCGTTGCAGGCAGCGGTGGTGCTGCTGCGCGAAGAAGGCTTTGGCGCCAGCACCGCCTGGGCATTGCAACGGCTGGGCGGGCCGCGGCAGCGCATCGAGCGTTTCTCGATCCGGGACGGCGCGCCAGCTGGCCTGCAAGCGCCGCTGGCGCTGGCGCTGGACTTGCACGATGGCCCGGAAGGCTTGCCCGCCTGCGTCGGTTTGCCCGATGCGCTGTTCGAGCACGACGGCCAGCTCACCAAAGCGCCGATGCGGGCGTTGACGCTGCAGGCGCTGGCGCCGCGCCCTGGGCAGCGGTTGTGGGACTTGGGTGCCGGCAGCGGCTCAATCAGCATCGAGTGGTGCCTGGCTGGCGGTGTGGCCGAGGCGGTGGAGCGCGACGCGGTGCGTGCCGAGCGCGTGCAGCGCAACGCCGAGCGCTTCGGCCTAACCCCACGCCTGCGCGTCTGGTCGAGCGACGCCTTGGCGACGCTGGCGCAACTGCCCGAGCCGCAGGCGGTGTTCATCGGTGGCGGCATGGATGCGGCGCTGTGGCAGGCGCTGCGGCTGCGGCTGCCGGCGGGCTGCCGGGTCGTCGTCAACGCGGTGACCACCGCCACCCAAGCCTTGTTGGCGCAGCTGCACGAGCGCCACGGCGGCCAGCTGCGGCAGATCGCGCTGGCGGAGGCGCAGCCGCTCGGGCCGCAGCAGGGCTTCGTGCCGTGGCGGCCGCAGTGGCAATGGGTGTGGCAGGCGCCGTCCGTCGAAGTTGGAGGGAATGCGACATGACCGTGCATTTCATCGGCGCGGGGCCCGGCGCTCCCGACCTGCTGACGCTGCGCGCGCGCGACTTGATCGCCCGCTGCCCAGTGTGCCTGTATGCCGGCTCGTTGGTGCCGCCGCAGGTGCTGGCGCACTGCCCGCCGCAGGCGCGCGTGATCGACACCGCGCCGCTGTCGCTGGAGCAGATCCTGGACGAAATCCGCGCCGCCCACGCCCGCGGGCAGGACGTGGCTCGGTTGCACTCGGGCGACTTGTCGGTGTGGTCGGCGATGGCAGAGCAGTTGCGCGCGCTGCGGGCCGAAGGCATTCCGTACACGATCACGCCTGGAGTGCCGTCCTTTGCTGCCGCGGCGGCGGCCTTGGGCTGCGAGTTGACCTTGCCCGGCGGCAGCCAAACGGTCGTGCTGACCCGCGCCCACGGGCGCGCCACCCCGGTGCCAGATGGCGAGCGTTTGGAGGTCTTGGCCGCCACCGGGGCCACGCTGGCGATCCACCTGAGCATCCACGTGCTGGAGCCAGTGGTGCAGACACTGCTGCCGCACTACGGCGGCGACTGCCCGGCAGCAGTGGTCTGGCGCGCCAGTTGGCCGGATGAGCGGATCGTGCGCGCGCCGCTGGGCGAGCTGGTGCAGGCCGCGCAGGGTGGGCTGGAGCGCACCGCGCTGATCCTGGTCGGGCGCAATCTGGCCCAAGACGGCTTTGGCCGCAGCCGCCTGTATGCGCCGGATTACGAGCGCCGCTATCGCCGGGCCACGTCCGCGGAGGATGCTGCATGAGTCCGCGCTGGCGGTTGAGCCTCATTGGCATGGGCATGGGTAGCCCTGCGCACCTGACGCTCCAGGGCGAGCAGGCGCTGCGCCGCGTCGATCTGTTGTTGCTGCCGGACAAAGGCGAAGATAAGGCCGAGCTGGCCGCGGCGCGGCTGCGCCTGCTGCAGACGGTGCGCCCCGACTTCGACGCCGAGGCGGGTGGCGGTCCGCGCGTGGCGCGCTACGCCGTGCCCTCGCGTGAAGGCGCCGATGCCGCCGACACACCGCGCTATCTCGACGCTGTGCGGCGCTGGCACGACGCACTGGCCCGAGCCTGGACGCAAGCGCTGCGTGAGCACCTGCCTCAAGGCGGACAAGCAGGTGTGCTGATCTGGGGCGATCCGGCCTTATTCGACAGCTCGATGCGCATCGCCCAGCGTGTGGCGCGCGAGCTGCCGCTTGAATGGGAGGTGGTGCCCGGCATCAGCGCCCTGCAGGCGCTTGCCGCCGCGCATGCCGTGCCGCTCAATGAGCTGGCTAGCCCGGTGTTGATCACTTCAGGACGGTGGCTGCGCCAGCACGGCTGCCCTGCGGACGTGCCGGCGCTGGCCGTCATGCTTGATGGCGGCACGGCGTTTGAGGCGTTGCCCGACCCGCACGCCTGGCACATCTGGTGGGGCGCTTACCTCGGGCTGCCGCAGCAGACCTTGGACAGCGGCCCGCTGGCGCAAGCCGGCCCGCGCATCGCGCGCGCCCGCGCGGCCTTGCGGCAGGCACACGGCTGGATTCTGGACATCTACCTGCTTAAGCGCTGCGGCGTCGATGACTGCTGACCTCCGCAACCTTGGGAGCTTGAACCGATGGAATTGCTCACCCCCCCGCTGCAGCGCAGCACCCCCAAGCCGCAAGGCCCGCGCCGCGGCCTCATCATCGTGCACACCGGTCATGGCAAAGGCAAAAGCACCGCGGCCTTTGGCCTGGCGCTGCGCGCGCACGGACGCGGCAAGGCCGTCAAGATCTTCCAATTCATGAAAGTGCCCAGCGCCCGCTTTGGCGAGCACCGCGTCTTCGAGCAGCTCGGCATTCCGATCGAAGGGCTGGGGGATGGCTTTAGCTGGAAAAGCCGTGACCTGGAGCACTCCGCCGAGCTGGCGCGCCAAGGCTGGGCGCGCGCCGAGGCGGTGATCCGCGCTGGAGAGCACTTCATGGTGGTGCTCGACGAAATCATGTACCCGCTGCGCTACGGCTGGATCCCGCTGCAGGGGGTGCTGGACGTGCTGCGCCAGCGCCCGCCCGCGACGACGGTGGTGCTGACCGGCCGCCACGCGCCGCAGGAGCTCATCGACCTGGCCGACACCGTCACCGAAATGGTTAAGCACAAGCACCACTTTGACGCCGGCGTGCCGGCGCAGCGCGGCATCGAGGACTGAAACGCTTGGGAGGACGACACGTCATGAACCTCAACAAAATCCCCGCCACCATCGTTACCGGCTTTCTTGGCGCTGGCAAAACCACGCTGCTGCGCCACCTTTTGACCCAGGCGCAGGGGCGGCGCATCGCCGTCATCGTCAACGAGTTTGGCGAGCTCGGCATCGACGGCGAATTGCTCAAAGGCTGCGGCATTGGCTGTGATGAGACCGGCGCGGACAACGGTCAGGTCATCGAGCTGGCCAACGGCTGCCTGTGCTGCACGGTGCAAGAAGAGTTTGCCCCGGTGATGGAGCAACTGGCCCAGCGCCGCGGCCAGATCGACCACCTGGTCATCGAGACCTCCGGCCTGGCGCTGCCCAAGCCGCTGGTGCAGGCGTTTCAGTGGCCTACCATCCGGCATGCTTTCACCGTCGATGCGGTCGTCACCGTGGTGGATGCGCCGGCGGTGGCCGAAGGCCGCTTTGCGCACGACCCGCAAGCCGTCGATGCCCAGCGCCGCGCCGACCCCGAACTTGACCACGATACGCCGCTGGCCGAGCTCTTCGAGGATCAGCTGGCCACCGCCGACTTGGTCGTGCTCAACAAAGCCGATCAGCTCGATGCCGATGCGCTGCAGCGCGTGCGAGCGCGGGTGGCGGCGTGCGCGCCGGTGGCGGTGCAGACCGTGGTGGCGCGGCACGGCCAGGTGCCGCCCGAGGTGCTGCTGGGCTTGGGCCGCGCGGTGGAGGAGGTGATCGAGGGCCGCCGCACCCACCACGACGACGAGGACGACGATCACGACCACGACGCCTTTCAATCGGTGGCGTTGGCGCTGGACGTGCGCGACCGGCAGCACCTGCTGCAAACGCTTTCAACCCTGGTGGCGCGCCACGGCCTGCTGCGCATCAAGGGTTTCGTGGCGCTGCCACAGGCGGCGCTGCGGCTGGTGGTGCAAGGCGTGGGTCCGCGGCTGGACAGCCACTTCGACCGCCCTTGGCGCACGGACGAGCCGCGCCGCAGCGTCTTGGTTTGCATCGGGCAAGGGCTGGACGAGGCGGCGCTGCGCGCCGATCTGCGTCAAGCCAGGTTGCTGGCGGCGTGCGCCGCGTAAGCTGGAGTCAGACGCATGCACCTGTTGGCCACCCGCGCCGGCGGTTTTCTCGACGACACCAGCGGCGCGGTCGTGCGGCTGGCGCAGACCCCCGCGCCAGTGGTAGTGCTCAGCGCCGCCGACACCACGCTGACGCTGCTGGCGGCGGCGCTGCCGCCGGACTACCCCGAAGTGCGGCTGGCCAACCTGATGGCGCTGCGCCAGCCGGCGACGGTGGATTTCTATATCGAGGACGTCCTGCAGCACGCGCGCGCCGTGGTCATCGACCACTTGGGGGGTTACCACGACTGGGCTTACCTGGTGGAGCGCTGCGCGGCGCTGGCGCGTCAACGCGGGCAATGGCTGGCGGTGTTTTCCGGCGACGGGCAAGACGACCCGCAACTGCTGGCGCAGGGCACCGCCGACTGGGACGACGCGCGCACGCTGTGGCGCGCGCTGCGCTACGGCGGGGCCGCCAACGCCGCGCGCTTTTGGGCGCTGATCGGGCAGCGCGCCCTTGGCTTGAATCAGCCCTGCACGCCGCCGCAGCCGCTGCCGCCGATCGTGGAGCACTGGGTTGTGGACGTGCCGCCGGTGGCGCCCGACGCGCCGCAGGCGCTGCTGCTCTTTTACCGCGCCCACGTGCAAGCCGGCAACACTGAGCCGTTCGATGCCATGCTGCGGGCGTTGCATGCGCGGGGGCTGCGCGCGCGCGCTTGGGGCGTGGACAGCCTGAAAAACCCCCAGGTGCGCCAGCGCCTGCACGACTTGGCGCAGGCCGGCGGCGTGGACGTGGTCCTCAACGCCACGGCGTTTGCCCTCGGGTTGGAAGATGGCCAGACGCTGGCGGGCGATGCTGTGGTGCTGCAGCTCGTCACCGCGGGCGTGACGCGACAGCAATGGGAGGACGACCCGCACGGTCTGCCGCCGCGCGACATGGCCATGCAAGTGGTGCTGCCGGAGCTTGACGGGCGCATCGCCACACGCGCCATCAGCTTCAAAGCGGTGCAGCGCCACGACCCCCGCACGCAAATCGACCTGATTCGCTACGCTGCCGACCCCGAGGCGATCGACTGGGTCGCCGAGCTCGCCGGGCGCTGGTGCCGGCTGCGCCGCCGGGCGCGCGCTCAAGTGCGCTTGGCCGTGGTGCTGACCGACTACCCGAGCGACGACGCCCGCATCGGCATGGCGCTGGGGCTGGATGGGCCGGCCTCGGTGGTGCGTCTGCTGCAGGCGTTGCATCACGACGGCTACGACCTGGGCGACGGCCCCGCGCTGCCGCGCGACGGCGAGGAGCTGATGCGCTGGCTGCGCAGCGGCGTCACGCACGCCTTCGACGACAACGCCGTGCGCCCGGCCTGGCAGAGCCTGGCGCTGGCCGACTACGAGCGCATGCTGGCGGGCTGGCCGGCGGCGCTGGTGCAGGCGCTGCGGCAGCATTGGGGAGTGCCCGAGCACGATCCGATGGCGCGCGCGGGCCGGCTGATGATCCCCGGCATCCGGCTGGGCCAAGTGTTCATCGGCCTGCAGCCGCCGCGCGACCCGCGGCAACGTCGCGCCGCCTACCACGACGCCGAGCAGGCGCCGCCGCACGCCTATGTGGCGTTCTACCTCTGGCTGCGCGAGGTTTGGCAGGCGGATGCCATCGTGCAAGTCGGCACGCACGGCAACCTGGAATGGCTGCCGGGCAAAAGCGTGGCCTTGGGCCCGCTGTGCTGGCCGCAGCGCTTGTTGGGGCCGCTGCCGCACCTCTACCTTTACATCGTCAACGATCCGGGCGAAGGCGTGCAGGCCAAGCGGCGCACACAGGCGGTGATCATCGACCACCTGATGCCGCCGCTGGCCGACGCGCAAGACAGCGGCACGCTGCGCCCGCTGGAGCGCCTGGTGGAGGAGTATTACGACGCGCTGACGCTGGATCCCCCCCGTGCGCGTCGGCTGCGCCACGCGATCGTGGAAGAAACCTTGCGGCTGGGCGTGCACGAGGAGCTGGGCCTGCAAGGCGATCCGCAGGATGCGGCGGTGCTGACGCAGTGGCTGCAACGTCTGGACGCCTACCTCTGCGAAATCAAGGAAAGCCAACTTCGCGCCGGCTTGCACGTTTGGGGCACGTCGCCCCAGGGGGTGGCGCGCGCGCAAACCCTGCTGGCCCTGCTGCGCCAGCCGCGCGGCAGCCGCCCGCAGGACGACAGCCTGCTGCGCACCATGGCGCAGGACTTTGGTCTGGACGGCTTCGACCCGCTGCAAGCCGACCCCGCCGAGCCCTGGCGCGGGCCGCGCCCGCCGCTGCTACAGGGCATCGACCCTAACGGGCCGTGGCGTCACGCTGGTCACACGCGCCAGCGGTTGCAGCAGTTGGCCTTGGCGTGGCTGCAAGATCCGGCGCTGGCCGAGCGCCAAGCTGGCCCGCGCGCCCAGCAGGTCTTGAAAGCGGCGTGGCAGGAGCTGGCGCCGCGCCTGGATGCTTGCGGGCCCAACGAGACCACGCAGCTGCTGCGTGGACTGCGCGGCCGGTTTGTGCCGCCGGGGCCCAGCGGAGCGCCGTCGCGCGGGCGCGTCGATGCGCTGCCCACCGGGCGCAATTTTTATGCTGCCGATCCGCGCAGCCTGCCGACCCCGGCGGCCTGGGACAGCGGCCAGCGCATCGCCGCGCGCTTGATTGAGCGTTACGCCCAGGATCACGGCGTCTTTCCCAGCGCGATCGGCCTGTCGCTGTGGGGCACCACCACCTTGCGCACCGGCGGCGAGGATGTGGCCACCGCGCTGGCCTTGCTGGGGGCGCGGCCGCGCTGGGCCGACGGCAGCGGCCGCGTGGTCGAAGTGGAGGTGCTGCCGGCGTCGTTGCGGCCCTATCCGCGCGTGGATGTGACGCTGCGGGTCTCTGGCTTGTTCCGCGACGCCTTTGCCCATTTGATCGATTTGCTCGACACCGCCGTGCAAGCGGTGGCTGCGATCCCGCCCGAGGACGAGCCCGACGAGCTCAACCCCGTGCGCGTGCGCGTGCAGCGCGAGGCGCAAGCGCTGCGCGCGCAAGGGCTGGATGCCGCGCAAGCGCAGCGCCAGGCCAGTTGGCGCTTGTTCGGTCCGCGCCCGGGCTCGTATGGCGCCGGCATCGGCGAGCTGGCGCAGACCGATGCCGCGCTCGACCAGGACGCGCTGGTGCGCGCTTATCTCGGCAGCGGCGGCTACGCCTACGGTCGCGGAGCGCATGGGGTGGCGGCGCCGGCGGCGTGGACGCAGCGGCTGGCGCAGATTGAGCTGGCGGCGCAAATCCAGGATCACCGTGAACACGATGCGCTGGATATCGATGGCTTTGTCGAATACCTTGGCGGCATGGCCGCCGCCGCGCAAGCCCTGCGTGGACAGGCGCTCGCGGTCTATCACGCCGACAGCAGCACGACGGCGGTGCGGGTGCGCCCGTTGCGGGAAGAGCTGGCGCGCATCGTGCGCGCGCGTGTCACGCACCCGCGCTGGCTGCAGGCCATGCAGGCGCATGGCTACGCCGGCGCGGCCGAAATGGCCGCCACGCTGGAGCATCTGCTCGGTTGGGTGGCGCTGGGCCAAGGGGTGGCGCCGCACCAGCTCGATCTGGTTGCCGAAACGCTGGTGTTCGACGAGGCCAACCAGCGCTTCTTGCGTCAGTACAACCTGCCGGCGTTGCGCCGCATGGCGCAGCGCTTGGGGCAGGCCATCGAACAAGGGCTTTGGACGCCCTCGGCAGCGCAGCAAGAGCGCCTGCAGCAACTGCAGCTGGAGTTGGAGGAGCGATGGGAACAACCGCCAACGTGACGGCCATGGAAACCCATTCGACCACGGTTCCGTCACCCAACCCTTCTCTGGAGATGCCGCGCTATCCTTTTGCGGCGCTGGTGGGCGTGCCGGATGTGCAGCTGGCGCTGCTGCTGGTGGCCATCGACCCCACAATCGGCGGCGTGCTGATCCGCGGCCCGCGCGGCACGGCCAAATCGACCGCGGCGCGCGCGCTGGCCGACTTGCTGCCTGGCGCCCCGTTCGTGCAGTTGCCGCTGGGGGCCACGCTGGAGCAGCTTGTTGGCACCTTGGAGCTGCAAGACGCGCTGCGCGACGGGCGTATCACCTGGCGGCCCGGGCTGCTGGCGCGCGCGCACGGCGGGGTGCTTTACGTGGATGAGGTGAACCTTTTGCCCGATGCGCTGGCCGATGTGCTGCTGGACGCCGCCGCCAGCGGCGTGCACACCGTGGAGCGCGACGGCATCTCGCAGCGCCACGCCGCGCGCTTTGCGCTGATCGGCACGATGAACCCGGAGGAGGGGGAGCTGCGCCCGCAGCTGCTGGATCGCTTTGGCCTTTGCGTCGAACTGAGCAACCCAAGCGCGGCGGCCGCGCGCGCCGCCATCGTGCGCGCGCGGCTGGCCTTCGAGGCCGACCCGGCGGCGTTTGTCGTCCGCTACCAAGCGCAACAGCAGGCGCTGCAGCAGCGCTTGCAGCGCGCGCGGCAGGCGCTGGGGGCGCTGGCTTGGTCGGAGGAAATCATCGCGCAAGCCTGCGCGCTGGCGCTGCAATGCGGCGCGGATGGCTTGCGCGGCGACTTGACGCTGCTGAAGGCAGCGCGCGCGCATGCGGCCTGGCACGGCAAGACCGCCATTGAGCTGGCCGATCTGCAGGCGGTGGCCCCGTGGGCGCTGGCGCACCGGCGCGGCGGCCTGGCGGCGGCCAGCGCTCAGGATACAAGCAGCGCGATCACGCCACCGTGGCCGTCGGCGCCGCCGCAGCGCACATCTGCCGCGCCGTCCGATGGATCTGGGCCGCAAGTCGGCCACCCGCAAGGCCAGAGCCCCCCACGCCATGCCGCGGCGGGTGACGCTGACTGGGGCGTCTTGCCACCGCAGCCGGTCGGCATCGCGCCGCCGCTGGGCCAGGCGCCGGGAGGCTGGCCTGTCCCAAAGCCCTAGGCCCCGCCGGCGCGCGCATGCCGCCCGTCGCGCCGGGGCTGTTGTGGACGGACCATGCCCAGGCGTCTGACCGGCGCGATGGTGCCGCGCGAGTGAGGTTGGATTGGCTCGCCACCCTGGCGCGCAAGGGGCCCCGTCCGCTGCGGGCCGCCGACTTGGTCTGGCGCGCCGTAGCGCCCGAGCCGGCGTGCCTGCACGTCATCGTGCTGGATGCTTCCGGGTCGATGCTGCGCCGTGGGCGTCTGGCACGCGCCAAGGCGGTGGCGCTGGCGCTGCTGCAGCGCGCCGCGCGCTGCGGCCAGCATGTGGCGCTGCTGCTGGCTGTCGGGCAGGGCGTGCAGATGCTGCAGCCGCCCGCGCCAGCGCGGCGCGCCTTGGGGGTGGCCGTGCGCGCGGTGGGAGGAGGCGGCGGCACCCCGCTGGCGGCGGCTCTGCAGCGCGCCGAGACGCTGGCGCTGGCGTGGGCGCGGCGCACAGGCGGGCGCGCGCGGCAGGTGCTGTGGCTGATTACCGACGGGCGGGTGCGGCAGGCGCCGCCGCGCCCGGCTTTGGAGGTCTGTGTGGTGGTGGACGCCGACGACGATCGCCCCGCGCTTGGCCAGGCTCGCCAGTGGGCGCAGCGTTGGCAAGCCCACCACGTGGCGTTGAACGATTGGAACTGAAACGTGCCATGTCTGCGCTCTCATCCCATGCGCAACCCGAGGTTGCCGAACACGCCTTTGACCCCGCTTCGCGCGCGGCGATCTATCGCGCCATGGAACTGCGGCGCGACATGCGCCACTTTGCCGGCGGTCGCGTGGAGCCCGACGTGCTGGTGCGGCTGCTGCGCGCGGCGCACTGGGCGCCCAGCGTCGGCTTCATGCAACCGTGGCGCTGGATCCGCATCACGCAACCGGAGCAACGTCAACGCTTGCACGATCTGGTGCAGCAGGAGCGGGCACGCACCGCCGAGGCGCTTGGCGAGCGCGGGGAGGCGTTTGCGCGCCTGAAGGTGGAAGGCATTCTGGAGGCCGCCGAGCTTTGGGCCGTGGTGCTGATGCCTGAACGTGAGCGACATGTCTTTGGCCGGCGCACCTTGCCGGAGATGGACGTGGCCTCCGTGGCTTGCGCCATCCAGAATTTGTGGCTTGCTGCGCGCGCCGAGGGGTTGGGCATGGGCTGGGTCTCGATCTTCGACCCGCAGCAGGTGGCCGATCTGCTGGGTTGTCCGCCAGGGTCGCGTCCGCTGGCGCTGCTGTGCCTGGGCCCGGTGCAGTTGTTCTATGATGAGTCGATGCTGCAGCGCGAGCGCTGGGCTCAGCGCCTGCCGCTGCGCGAGGTGGTGTTTGAAAACCGCTGGGCGCAGCCCAGCACGTTACCGCTGCGCGACGATGCGCCCGCCGCATGAGGGCGGGACGGCGCAGCGGTTCAGGATCGCCGCCACGTTGAGCGGATGGGCTCAGGGTCGTTGGCGTTGGCATGAAGGAGTTTTGAGGCATGATTGAGGTACCACGGGCTGTATCCCCTGAAGCTTGTGAATCGACTTTCAGCCCTGCGCGCGCGGCCGCAGCGCCGCTGCCAGCGCGCTGGACACCGCAGGCTGTGCTGGCGCTGTTGGAGCTGCCGCTGCCGGAGCTGCTGTTTCAGGCGCAGCAGGTGCACCGCCAGCACCACGATCCGGCTGAAATCGAGCTGGCCACGCTGCTGTCGGTCAAAACCGGCGGCTGCCCGGAAGACTGCGCCTACTGCCCGCAATCGGTGCACCATGAGACCGGCGTGAAGGCCACCAAGCTGATGTCGCCCGAGGACGTGCGGGCCGCCGTGCGTGCGGCCCGGCAGGCCGGGTCGCAGCGTTTCTGCATGGGGGCGGCGTGGCGCGCGCCGACTGACCGCGATCTGGACAAGGTCGCCGAGCTGGTGCGCGTCGTTAAGGAAGAAGGCCTGGAGGCGTGCTGCACGCTGGGCATGCTCACCGCCGAGCAGGCCCAGACGTTGGGGAAGGCGGGCCTGGACTACTACAACCACAACCTCGACACGGCGCCGGAGTTCTACGGCGCCATCATCCACACGCGTGAGTACGAGGATCGCCTGCGCACGCTGCAGCACGTGCGCGAAGCCGGCATCCGCGTCTGCTGCGGTGGCATCGTCGGCATGGGGGAGTCGCGGCTGCAGCGTGCCGGTTTGATCGCGCAGTTGGCCAACCTCGACCCCTACCCGGAGTCGGTGCCCATCAACCATCTGGTCAAGGTGGCCGGCACGCCGCTGGCGGACCAGCCCGACCTCGACCCGCTGGAGTTCGTTCGCACGGTGGCCGTGGCGCGCATCACGATGCCGCGGGCCAAGGTGCGGCTGTCGGCCGGCCGGCGCGACATGGACGAATCGACGCAGGTGCTGTGCTTCCTGGCCGGGGCCAACTCGATCTTCTACGGCGACAAGCTGCTGGTCACCGGCAATCCCGACGTGGAGGCCGACCGCGCGCTGCTGGCGCGGCTGGGCCTGCACACGCGAGCAGTGCCGGTGACAGGTTGAGAGGCACTCCCGGCGATGGAGCAGGCAGCGCTCGCATGGCCGCCGGCGGGCGCGCTGGCGTTGGCGGTTGCGGTCGCCCTGGCGTGGGACGCGCGCTTCGGCGAGCCGCCGGCGCGGCTGCACCCGGTCGTTGCCATGGGCTGGGTGCTGGAGAGGCTGGGGCGACGCGTGGCGCCGATGCCGGGCGCGCCGGTGCCGCCGGCGCGCGTGTTTGCCGCCGGGATGCTGGCGTGGACGCTCGGGGCTGCTGGGGTGGTGGCGCTGGCGTGGGTGCCGCAGGCGTTGCTGAGCCATGCGCCGTGGTGGGTGCAGGGGCTGGCGCTTGGGCTGCTGCTCAAGCCGCTGCTGGCCTGGCGCATGCTGCGCGAGGAGGTGGCCGCGGTCGAAGCGGCGCTGGCGCGGGGGCTCCAGCCCGGTCGCACGCAGGTGGCGCGGCTGGTCAGCCGTGACGTGCAGGCGCTGGACGAGGCCGGCGTGCGGCAGGCGGCGCTGTCCACCCTGGCGGAAAACGTCAACGACTCGGTGGTGGCGCCGCTGTTCTGGTTCGCGCTCGCGGGCCTGCCCGGCGCGGCGCTGTACCGCTGGGCCAACACCGCCGATGCGATGTGGGGATACCGCGGCGTGCGCGGCGGGCGCGACTGGACCTTTGCCGGGCGCTGGGCCGCGCGGGCCGACGATGCGCTGTCGTGGCTGCCGGCACGGCTGACCGCTGTGCTGCTGCTGGCCGCCTCCGGCCGAAGCGTGCCGTGGCGCGCGCTGCGCGCGCAGGCGCGGCGCACGCCGTCGCCCAACGGCGGCTGGCCGATGGGGGCGCTGGCGCTGCGGCTGGGGGTGCGGCTCACCAAGCCCGGGGTGTATGCACTCAACGAAGCCGGGCGGCTGCCGCAGCCTGCGGACACCGCGCGTGCCTTGGCATGGTGCGACCGCGCGGTGGCCGGGTGGGGCGCGCTGCTGGTGGCGGGTCTGGCGGGCGTGGCGATGCTCGGGAGGCCGTCATGAAAGAGCGGCTGGAACACTTGGCCGCCGAAGCCGGCGTGACCGAACCGGCTCCGGGGACGACGCAGTCGCCTGCGGGGTCGCCGCCGCGCACGCACGGCGGCCCCGACGCCGACGGTGTGCCGCCGTGGGACTTTTCCACCAATGCCAATGCCTGCGGGCCGTGCCCGCAGGCCTGGGCGCGCGTGCAGGCGGCGGCGCGGCGTCACTACCCTGACCCCGCGTACGCGGAGCTGCGCCGTCGGCTGGCCGATTGGCACGGCGTGGCGCCGCACCGAGTGCTGCTGGCCGCCAGCGGCAGCGAGTGGATCCTGCGCTTCGCCGCCTGGTGCGCGCGGCGTGGGTACGGTCCCCTCTGGTGGCCGGTGCCCGGCTACGGCGACTACGCGCACGCCGCCCGGGTCTGGGGTCTGGCGCACGCGTCTGGCCCGGCGCTGGCGTGCGCCGGCTGGCTGTGCGACCCCGGCAGCCCGCTCGGCCAGCCGGAGGATGCCGCCGCGGCCCAGGCCCTGCTGGCCGCCGGGGCGCCGGTGACGCTGGACCTGGCCTACGCACCGCTGCGGCTGCAGGGCGAGCCGGCGCTGACCGAGCGGCAGCGCGCGCGCTGCTGGCAGCTTTACAGCCCCAACAAGGCGCTGGGCCTGACCGGCGTGCGCGCGGCCTACGTGATCGCGCCGGAGGACGCCGGGCCGGGCGAGCTCGCCGAGCTGCAGGCGCTGGCGCCGTCGTGGCCGATCGGGGCGGACGGCGTGGCGCTGCTGGCCGCCTGGATCGAGCCTTCGACGCAGCGCTGGTTGCAGGCGACCCTGGGGACGCTGGCGCAGTGGAAGGCGGCGCTCGTGCAGACGCTGCAGGCGCGCGGCTGGGAAGTCGCTGCAAGTGTCACGCCCTTCGCCTGCGCCCGCCCGCCGCAGCCGCTCGACGCGGCGGCGCTGCGCGCGCGCGGCGTCAAGCTGCGCGATGCGGCGTCGTTCGGCCTGCCGGGCTGGTGGCGCCTGTCGGCACAGCCGCCGCAGGCGCTGCAGGCGCTCGCGGAAGCGCTGGACGCGCCTGCGCTGGCGGGCGCCCCCGCAGCAGCCCGGCGGAGGGCGCCGCGATGACCGCGCGCTGCCTGATGGTCTGGGGCACCAGCAGCGGCGCCGGCAAGAGCTGGCTTGCCACTGCGCTGTGCCGCTGGTATGCGCGCCAGGGTCTGCGCGTGGCGCCGTTCAAGGCGCAGAACATGAGCAACAACGCGCGCGTCGTCGCCACACCCGAGGGTGGGGAGGGCGAGATCGGCGCCGCGCAGTATTTCCAGGCACTGGCCGCCGGCGTCGAGCCCGACGTGCGGATGAACCCGCTGCTGCTCAAGCCCGAGGCCGACACGCGCAGCCAGGTGGTGCTTCTGGGTCGCGTCGATGCCGAGCTGACCGCCCTGCGGTGGCGCGAGCGCTCCCCGCGCGTCTGGCCGGTGGTGCGGCAGGCGCTGGACGAGTTGCGTGCGGAGCACGACCTGATCGTGATGGAGGGTGCCGGCTCCCCGGCGGAGATCAACCTGCAGGACACCGACATCGTCAACCTCGCGCCGGTGCGCCACGCGCAGGCGCGCGCGCTGCTGATCGCCGACATCGACCGCGGCGGGGCGTTCGCGCACCTCTACGGCACCTGGGCGCTGCTGCCGGCGGACCTGCGCGACGCGCTGCGCGGCTTCGTGCTGAACAAGTTCCGCGGCGACGCGGCGCTGCTGGCCCCGGCGCCGCAGCGCTTGCAGGCGCTCACCGGCGTGCCCACCGTGGCCACGTTGCCGCTGCGCTGGGGCCACGGCCTGCCGGAGGAAGACGGCGTGTTCGACGACCGCGCGACGCGGGGGGGCGGGCCGGTGCGTAGCACGGTGGCGGTGGTGGCCTACCCGCGCATCAGCAACCTGGACGAATTCCAGCCGCTGAAGAACGCCGCCGGCGTGCGGCTGGTGTGGGCGCGCACCCCAGCCGATTGCGCCGGGGCGGACTGGATCATCCTGCCCGGCTCCAAGGCGACGGCGGCGGACTTGGCCTGGCTGCGCGCGCAGGGGCTGGATGCCGCGATCGCCGCGCACGCCGCGCGCGGCGGGGCGGTGCTGGGCATCTGCGGGGGGCTGCAGATGCTGGGCGAGGCGCTCGTGGACCCGCATGGTGTCGATGGCAACGCGCCGGGCCTTGGGCTGCTGCCGCTGGTGACGGAATTCGAGCGCGCCAAGACCGTGCGCCGCACCACGGCGACCTTCGGGGCCGTGCCCGCGGGGGCCTGGGCGGCACTGGCGGGCGTGACGGTGCGCGGCTACGAAATCCACCACGGCCGCACCGTGCCGCATCCGGCGCTGGTGGCGCGCGGGGAGATCGCGCACGAGGTGCTGCCGGGGCTGGCGTGGTGCAACGCCGCCGGCAACGTGCTGGGCCTGTACCTGCACGGCCTGTTCGAGGACGAGGCCGCGCTGCGCGCGCTGCTCGGCGCGCGCGCCCGGCCGCTGGCCGACGTGTTCGACGACCTCGCCGGCCTGGTCGAGGCGCACTTCGCCCCCGGCGTGCTGGCCGCGCTGGCCGGCCCATGACGGCCCACCCCATTCCTTGGCGATCGCCGATATCCCTTTCCTTTCCCCGTTGCACGAGGAGACCACTGCGATGACACCGACCACAAACGACCTGCCCGTGGTGGCGGATCTGCACGACGAGGCGCTGGCCGCGCGCCTGCAGGCGCTGCTGGACGACAAGACCAAGCCGCTCGGGTCGCTCGGCCGGCTGGAGGCGCTGGCGCAGCGGCTCGGCCTGATCCTTGGCACCGAGGCCCCGGCGCTGCGCGCGCCGCAACTGGTGGTCTTTGCTGCCGACCACGGGCTGGCTGCGCACGGCGTGTCGGCCTACCCGAGCGACGTCACCTGGCAGATGGTGGAAAACTTTCTCGCCGGCGGCGCGGCGGTCAGCGTGCTGGCGCGCCAGCACGGCCTGGCGCTGACGGTGGTCGACTGCGGCGTGCGCCATGCCTTCGCGCCGCGGGCGGGCCTGGTGGACGCGAAGGTCGCCTGGGGCACGGCGGACGCGCTGCAGCAGCCCGCGATGACCGACGCGCAATGCGCGCAGGCGCTGCAGCACGGTATCGACCTCGTGCGCCGCCTGCCCGGCAACGTGCTGCTGCTGGGCGAGATGGGCATCGGCAACACCTCCGCCGCGGCGCTGCTGATGAGCCGCCTGACGGGGCTGGACATTGCGGACTGCACCGGCGCCGGAACCGGGCTGGACGCCGCCGGTGTGCAGCGCAAGATCGACGTGCTGCGCCGGGTGCTCGCGCGCCACGCGCAGGCCACCGAGCCGCTGCCGGCGCTGGCGGCGCTGGGCGGCTTCGAAATCGCCGCGATGACCGGCGCCATCCTGCGGGCCGCCGCCGAGCGCCGCGTCATCGTCGTGGACGGCTTCATCACCACCGCCGCGGTGCTGGTGGCGGCGCGGCTGCGTCCGCACGTCTTGCAGCGCTGCGTGTTCGCGCATCGCTCCGGCGAGCGCGGCCACGCGCTGCTGCTGGCGTATCTGAAGGCGGAGCCGCTGCTGGACCTCGGCCTGCGGCTGGGGGAGGGGTCGGGTGCCGCGCTCGCGTGGCCGCTGCTGGTGTCGGCCTGCGCCATCCTGCGCGAGATGGCCAGTTTCGGCGCCGCCGGCGTGGCGCGGGCCGCGCCGGATCCGGCGCCCACCACCCCCTGACACGCCCGGAGGAGCCGCATGGCGGAACCGCAGACGCCTCCACGCCCCCTGGCCGCTCTGGCCACCGGCGTGCGGCATTTTTTGCTGGCGCTGCAGTTTTTTACGCGCATTCCCATCACGGGGCGGCTGGCGGCGTGGGTCGGTTATTCGCCGGCGATGCTGCGCGCCAGTGCGGCGCATTTTCCGGGGGTGGGGTGGCTGGTCGGCGGGGCTAGCGCCTTGGTGTGTGCCGCGGCCCTGTGGCTGCTGCCCGCCCAGCCCGCGTCGGCATGGGTGGCGGCGGCCCTGGCCACGGCCGCGAGCGTCGCTCTGACGGGCGCCTTTCACGAGGACGGGTTGGCCGACACCGCCGATGCCCTGGGCGGCGTGGTCGAGCGCGAGCGGGCGCTGGACATCATGAAGGACTCGCGCATCGGCAGCTACGCGGCGGTGGCGCTGGTGCTGGCCCTGCTGACCAAAGTGGGGTTGCTGGCGCTGCTGGCCCAGCACGGCACCGCGCTGGCGGCCGCTGGGCTGTTCGCCGCCCATGTCACGTCGCGGCTGGCCCCGCTGTGGATCATCCGCACCCTGCCGCATGTGGGGGATACGCCGCGTTCCAAATCCAAGCCGCTGGCGGATGCGATCGGTGTGTCCGCCGGGATCGTGGGGTTGGGCTGGTGGGCGGCTGCGATGGCGCTGGTGACGGGGCTGTTGCCGTCCGCGCCGTGGGGCGCGGCGGTCGCGGCAGCCGGGGGGATGTTGGTGGCCATGCGCCGCTGGCTGCGGCGACGCCTGCAGGGCTTTACCGGGGACACGCTGGGCGCCACCCAGCAGATGACGGAGCTGGCCTTTTATCTGGGGCTGGCGGTCGGGCTGGGCTTGCAGGCCCGGGGGTGGGGCTGAGGCCGTGCGCTTGTGGCTCGTTCGCCATGCCGCCACCGCGTTGCCGACGGGCGTTTGCTACGGCGCGAGCGACATTCCCGCCGATCCGGTGGCCACGGTGGAGGCGGCCCGGCGGCTGGACGCCGTGCTGCCGGCGCGTTTTGGCTGGCGCGTCTCGTCGCTGATTCGGGCGCGCCAGCTTGCCCAAGCGCTGCAGGCGCGACGCCCCGGTCTCGCGGCACCCGTCGTGGACCCCAACCTGGGCGAACTGGATTTCGGCGCGTGGGAGCGCCTCCTCTGGGACGACGTGCCGCGCGCCGAACTCGACGCCTGGGCGGCGGACTTTACCGACTACCGCCCCGGCGGTGGCGAGTCCGTGCGGATGCTGTTGCGCCGCGTGCGGCACGCCCTGCGCACCGCGATGGCGGACGGTGTGGACGACCAGGTCTGGATTACCCACGCGGGGGTGATCCGCGCCGTCCGATACACCCTGCAATGGGGAAGCGCCGCCGTGCCCCCGGACGCCGGGCATTGGCCGCGCAAGGCCCCGGCCCCTGGGCAATGGGTCTGCGTGGCGCTTCCGGATACCCGCGAAGGTTGGGATTTACCCTAGTTTTGGCCATCTTCCTCGGAATTATCAGGCCGCTGTAAGCATTCCTCCAGATATTGCGCCCAGCAACATTGCGCAAACCCGAGCGATGTTCCGGCCGGCGGCGTCCACCGCCAATTCCTACATGTGTATCCGAGGAGATCCATCATGTCCCTTGACAGCAACGCCCGGGCCTATTGGTCCGCGACGCTGGGCCTGTTGACCAAGGTCTTGGTCATTTGGTTCCTGGTGTCCTACGGGGCAGGCATCCTGTTTGCCGATGCCATCAACGGCATCAAGCTCGGCGGCTATCCGCTGGGCTTCTGGTTCGCGCAACAGGGGTCCATCTACATCTTCATCGCGCTGATCTTCTGGTACGCGAAGAAGATGGGCGACATCGACCGCAAGTTCGGCATGGCCGAAGACTGATCCGAAGGAACGCACCATGAGTTTGCAACTCTGGACTTATCTGGTCGTTGGCGCGACCTTCGCGCTGTACATCGGCATCGCGGTGTGGTCGCGCGCCGGCAGCACCTCCGACTTTTACGTCGCCGGCGGCGGCGTGCACCCCGTGACCAACGGCATGGCCACCGCGGCCGACTGGATGAGCGCGGCGTCGTTCATCTCGATGGCCGGCCTGATCGCCAACATGGGCTACGGCGGCGCCGTGTTCCTGATGGGCTGGACCGGCGGCTACGTGCTGCTGGCCTGCCTGCTCGCGCCGTACCTGCGCAAGTTTGGCAAGTTCACCGTGCCGGAGTTCATCGGTGACCGCTACTACTCGCAGACTGCGCGCAACGTCGGCGTGATCTGCCTGCTGGTGGCGTCCATCACCTACATCATCGGCCAGATGACCGGCGTGGGCGTGACGTTCTCGCGCTTCCTGGGCGTATCCAGCGAAACCGGCATCTACATCGGGCAGGCCATCGTGTTCGCCTACGCGGTGTTCGGCGGCATGAAGGGCATCACCTACACCCAGGTGGCGCAGTACATCGTGCTGATCCTGGCCTACTTGGTGCCGGCTGTCTACATTTCGCTGGCGCTGACCGGCAACGTCCTGCCGCAACTGGGCCTGGGGGCCGACCTCAAGGGCACGGACGTCGCGCTGCTGGCCAAGCTGGACCAGGTGGTCAAGGACCTGGGCTTTGCCGAATACACCACCGCGGTGGCGGGCAACAAGCTCAACATGTTCTTCTACACCGTGTCGCTGATGATCGGCACGGCCGGCCTGCCGCACGTCATCGTGCGCTTCTTCACGGTGCCCAAGGTTTCGGACGCCCGTTCGTCCGCGGGCTGGGCGCTGGTCTTCATCGCCTTGCTCTACACCACGGCCCCCGCGGTCGGTGGTATGGCGCGCCTCAACCTGATCGGCACCGTCAACACCGCGGTCGGCGTGGAGCCGGATCCCGCCGGTGGCATCCGCGTGAACGCCGAGCGCGTCAAGGCCAATGCGGATCTGTTCGCGGCCGAATCCGCGCTGCCCTATGAGCAGCGTCCGGACTGGTTCAAGCGCTGGGAGAAGACCGGCCTGCTGAAGTTCGAGGACAAGAACGGCGACGGCCGTATCCAGTTCTACAACGACAAGACCGCCAACCCGGCCGTCAAGGCCAAGGCCGAAGCGGCCGGCCTCAAGGGCAACGAGCTGACCGTCAACGCCGACATCATCGTGCTGGCCAACCCCGAAATCGCGCTGCTGCCGAACTGGGTCATCGCGCTGGTCGCCGCCGGTGGTCTGGCCGCGGCCCTGTCCACTGCGGCGGGTCTGCTGATGGCGATTTCGTCGGCCATCTCGCACGACCTGATCAAGGGCGCCATCAACCCCAACATCAGCGAGAAGAACGAGCTGCTGGCCGGCAAGATCGCCATGGCGGGCGCGATCATCGTGTCCGGCTACCTGGGCCTGAATCCGCCGGGCTTCGCCGCGGGCACCGTGGCGTTGGCCTTCGGTATCGCCGCCTCGACGATCTTCCCGGCGCTGATGATGGGCATCTTCAGCAAGAAGGTGACCGGCTCCGGCGCCGTGGCGGGCATGCTCGCCGGCCTGTTCGTGACGCTGTTCTATGTGTTCGCGCACAAGGGCATCTTCTTCGTCAAGGGCACCGAGTACCTGGACCTGATCGGCGGCGCCAACAGCTTCTTCGGCATCACGCCGGAAGCCTTCGGTACCGTCGGTGCGATCGTCAACTTCGTGGTGGCGTTCGCGGTCAGCGCGGTGTCCAAGCCGGTGCCGGCGCACATTCAGGACCTGGTCGAGTCGGTCCGCGTGCCCAAGGGCGCGGGCTCGGCCGTGGCGCACTGAACGCGATGCGCGTCGGGCATCGCGCCCGACGCCGCGGTCCGCTGGGCGGCTTGCCCGCGAGCCCGACGACAATAGCCCCGCCGGCCCGGCCGGCGGGGCTTTTTTGATGAGGACGCAATGGTCAGCATCTATCCGATCAAGATTCTGTTTTTCCTGGCGCTGTTTCCCGTGGCATTCTTTTGGCTGCGGCGGGCGTGGCGCATTCTGGTGCGCCGCGATTTCTCCGAGGTGGCCCTGAAGAAGGGCGAGCCCCCGGCCGACGCCGAGCGGTGGGCCCCTTACGAGATGACGATCAACCTGGTGGGCGGCGGCGTGCTGGTTGGCGTCATCGTGGCGGTCCTGATGGGGTGGCTGGAGTACCAGGCCTGGGTGGCGGTCGCCGGAACGACGTTGTGGATGAAGATTTTTCTGTCCTTTGCCCTGGCCCGCCACGCACACGGCATCGGCCAGCCCAAGTCGCGCGCCCGGCGTTCCTGACGGCGCGGTGGGTCGCCGCGCTGGGGTTGGGCGCGACGGCCTGGGCGAGGGCAGAGGTGTGGACGGACGTCGCCCCGCCAGCGTGGACCGATGAGCCGCCCCAACTGTCGCGCTGGATCGAGGAGGGCTGGGCGGCCGAGCGGGCGAGCGATCCCGCGACGGCGGCGGCGCGTTACTGCGACGCCGCCCGCTTCGGCAGCGGCCAAGCCTACTACCGGCTGGGGGCGCTGTCTCTGCGCGAGCGCCGCGATCCCGCCGGCGAGGCCGAGGGTTGGGCGCTGCTGCGCCAGGCCGCGCAGATCGGCCATCGCGAGGCGCAGGGGCTTCTGGAGCGGCAGCCCCTGGCGCGGGAAGGGCCGTCGAGCGCAGCGGACGCCCCGGCCACCCGCGTTGGCGCAGGCCGCCCCGATGACCTGCCCGCCTGTCTGACCGGGGGCGAGCCGCCGCGCTTCGATCCGCCAGCGCCCGAGCAGGCCGAGGCCGTCCCGCACGAGGTGGTGGAGCGCTTCGTGGCGGCGCTGCCGCCGGACAAGCGCCGCCATGCCCAGCTCATCCAGCGCCTGGCGCCGCGGTTTGCCGTCGACGGGCGGCTGGCGCTGGCCATTGCGCGGGCCGAGTCCAATTTCGAGGCGCGCGCCGTCTCGCCTCGCAACGCCCAGGGGCTGATGCAGCTGATCCCCGACACGGCCGAGCGCTTTGGCGTGCGCAACCCGTTCGACCCCGAGCAGAACGTGCGCGGGGGCCTGTCCTACCTGCGCTGGCTGCTCGATCGCTTCGACGGCGACGTGGCCCTGGTGTGCGCCGCCTACAACGCGGGCGAAGGGGTGGTGGACCGCTACGGGGGCGTGCCGCCGTACCCCGAGACGCGGGCCTATGTGCAGCGCATCCTGCACTTTTACCGGGCCACGCGCCATCCCCGCCCTGGCCCCCTGTGACCGGCTCTGCCGCGGCCGACGGGTTCAGCGCGCGGCGGGCTCTTCCAAATCCTGCCGGATGATGGTGGCGATCTCCTCGATCGACTTGTGCGTGGTCGAGAGGATGCGGATGCCCGCGCGGCGCATCAGCGATTCGGCCTCGCGCACCTCGTAGCGGCAGTTTTCCAGGCTTGCGTAGCGCGAGTTGGGGCGACGCTCGTGCCGGATTTCGCTCAGGCGCTGGGGATCGATGGTCAGGCCAAACAGCTTTTTCTTGTGGGGCAGCAGGGCCGGGGGCAACTGTCGGCGCTCGAAGTCCTCGGGAATCAAGGGGTAGTTGGACGCCTTGAGCCCGAACTGCATGGCCAGATACAGCGATGTCGGGGTCTTGCCGCTGCGGCTGACACCGACCAGGATCACGTCGGATTTTTCCAGGTTGTCGTTCGTCTGACCGTCGTCGTGCTCCAGGGTGAAGTTGATCGCCTCGATGCGGTCGTGGTACTCGCGGCTCTTGGTCACGTCCGAAAAGCGCCCGACGCGGTGGTTGGACTTCATGCCCAACTCGTGCTCCAGCGGCGCGATGAAGGTGCCGAACATGTCGATCAGCATGCCTTGGCAGTGCTGTTGCAGCACCTGGAGCACCTCCATGTTGACCACGGTGGTGAAGACCAGCGGCCGCCGGCCGTCCACCGCCGCGGCGTGGTTGATCTGACGCACCGCCTGGTGGGCCTTGTCGGCGTCGTCGATGAACGGCAGCCGCACGCACTTGGGGTCGATTTCGAACTGCGTCAGGATGGCGCGGGCAAAGGTTTCGGCCGTGATGCCGGTGCCGTCGGAGACGAAGAAAGCGGTGCGGTTGGGCATGGTCGATTGGCGGGCCGGGCTGTGCCGGCGCGGGAGCGGGAACTTACAATCGACACATTATCGCGACTCGGTGCGATGGTCGGTGTCGGCCGTCCGCACCGGGGGCCGCGGGGGCCACGAACAACGACAAGCAAGCGCCCACCGGCTGCGGGACCGGTTTTTCAACATCGTGGAGTCTTCAACCATGTCCAATCGTTTTCCCCCCGATGCGCTCGTCGTGCCGTTCGAGCAGCTGCGCATGGCCGACGTCGAGATCGTCGGCGGCAAGAACGCCAGCCTCGGCGAGATGATCTCGCAGCTGCCGCAGGGCGTGCGCGTGCCGACGGGCTTTGCCACCACGGCGCATGCGTTCCGCCTGTTCTTGAAGCACGGCGGGCTGGACGCACGCATCGATGCGATGCTGTCCAGCCTCGACGCCGACGACGTCAAGGCGCTGGCGGCCACCGGTGCCGAGATCCGCGCGCTGGTGGAGGCGCAGCCGTTCCCGCCCGAGCTGGAGGCCGCGATCCGCGACGCCTACGCGCGCCTGGACGGGGGCTTGAACGCCAGCTACGCGGTGCGCTCCTCGGCCACCGCCGAGGACCTGCCGGATGCGTCCTTCGCCGGCCAGCAGGAGACTTTCCTCAACGTCGTCGGCATCGAGCAGATCCTGCACAAGATCAAGGAGGTCTTCGCCAGCCTCTACAACGACCGCGCGATCAGCTACCGCGTGCACAAGGGCTTCGCGCACGGTGAGGTGGCGCTGTCCGCCGGCGTGCAGCGCATGGTGCGCTCGGACCTGGGTGCCTCGGGCGTCATGTTCACCATCGACACCGAAAGCGGCTTTGCGGACGTGGTGTTCATCACCGCCAGCTACGGCCTGGGCGAGACGGTGGTGCAGGGTGCCGTCAACCCGGACGAGTTCTACGTCCACAAGCCGATGCTCAAGGCCGGCAAGCACGCCATCATCCGCCGCAACCTCGGCAGCAAGCTGATCCAGATGGTCTTTGCCACGCCAGAGGAAAAGGCCGCCGGCGGCAAGCTGGTCAAGACGGTGGACGTGCCGGTGGAGCAGCGCAACCGCTACAGCCTGACGGATGCCGAGGTGCTGGAGCTGGCGCGCTACGCGCTGGTCATCGAGCAGCACTACGGCCGCCCGATGGACATCGAGTGGGGCAAGGACGGCGTCGACGGCCAGATCTACATCCTGCAGGCGCGGCCGGAGACGGTCAAGAGCCAGGCCGCGGGGCAGGTGGAGCTGCGCTACAAGCTCAAGGCCAAGGGCCCGGTGCTGGCCAGCGGCCGCGCCATCGGCCAGAAGATCGGCACCGGCAAGGTGCGCATCGTGCACTCGACCGCCGAGATGGACAAGGTGCAGCCTGGCGACGTACTGGTCACCGACATGACCGACCCCAACTGGGAGCCGATCATGAAGCGCGCCAGCGCCATCGTCACCAACCGCGGCGGGCGCACCTGCCACGCGGCCATCATCGCGCGCGAGCTCGGCATCCCGGCGGTGGTCGGCTGCGGCCACGCCACCGAGACGCTCACGGATGGCCAACTCGTCACCGTCAGCTGCGCCGAGGGCGACACCGGCCACATCTACGAGGGACTGCTGGAGACCGAAGTCACCGAGGTCAAGCGCGGCGAAATGCCGGAGCTGCCGGTCAAGATCATGATGAACGTCGGCAACCCGCAGCTGGCGTTCGACTTCGCGCAGATCCCCAACGGCGGCGTTGGCCTGGCGCGGCTGGAGTTCATCATCAACAACAACATCGGCGTGCACCCGAAGGCCATCCTCGACTATCCCAACGTCGACGCGGACCTCAAGCGCGCGGTGGAGTCGGCCGCGCGCGGCCACGCCAGCCCGCGCGCCTTCTACGTCGACAAGGTGGCCGAGGGTGTGGCCACGATCGCCGCGGCCTTCTGGCCGAAGCCCGTCATCGTTCGCCTGTCGGACTTCAAGAGCAACGAGTACCGCAAGCTGATCGGCGGCAGCCGCTACGAGCCGGACGAGGAAAACCCGATGCTGGGCTTCCGCGGCGCGGCGCGCTACATCAGCGACGAGTTCGCCGAGGCCTTCGCGATGGAGGTGGAGGCGATCAAGCGCGTGCGCGGCGAGATGGGCCTGACCAACGTGCAGGTGATGGTGCCGTTCGTGCGCACGCTGGCGCAGGCCCGGCGCGTCACCGAGCTGCTGGCTTCGATGGGCCTCAAGCGCGGCGAGCAGGACCTCAAGCTCATCATGATGTGCGAGATCCCGAGCAACGCGGTGCTGGCCGAGCAGTTCCTCGAGTTCTTCGACGGCTTCTCGATCGGCTCCAACGACCTGACGCAGCTCACGCTGGGGCTGGACCGCGACTCGGGACTGGAGCTGCTGGCGCACGACTTCGACGAGCGCGACCCGGCGGTACTGGCGCTGATCGAGCGCGCGATCGCGGCCTGCCGCGCGCAGGGCAAGTACATCGGCATCTGCGGCCAGGGGCCCAGCGACCATCCGGACTTCGCGCGCTGGCTGATGGAGCGCGGCATCAGCTCGATCTCGCTGAACCCGGACACGGTGATCGACACCTGGCACCGGCTGGCGGCCGGGGACTGATCCACCGCCTTCCCGGCAGCGCCCCGCCATGCCACCGCCCGACCCGTCCCCCGAGGAGCCGCGGCTGTGGGCCCTGTTTGCGCTGGGCGTGCTGGCGTTCAACTTTCCGCTGCTGGCGGTCTGGGCCTTCTGGGGTGAGCGCGCGGGGGGCGCCGCTCCGTTCGTGCTGGCCCTGTTCGCCGTGTGGGCGGCGTTGATCGCCGTCCTCGCCTGGCTCATGGAGCGCGCGCCGGATTGACGCCCGGTGGCGCAGTCGGTCGATGTCGCCCGCGCTCGTCATCGCCGCTGCGTTCGCCTATCTGGGGGTGCTGTTCGGCGTGGCCCATTGGGCCGACCGCCGGGCGCACCAAGGGCGCTCGGCCATCGGCAGCGCGTGGGTCTATGCCTTGTCGATGGCGGTCTATTGCACCGCCTGGACGTACTTTGGCAGCGTGGGGCGTGCCGCCAGCGGCGGTCTGTGGTTCCTGCCGATCTACCTGGGGCCGACGCTGGCCATGGTGCTGGGCTGGGCCGTGCTGCGCAAGATGGTGCGCATCGCGCGCACCTACCGTATCACCACCATCGCGGATTTCATCGGCAGCCGCTACGGCAAAAGCCCCGCCCTGGCCGGGCTGGTCACGCTGATCACGGTGGTCGGCATCGTGCCCTACATCGCCCTGCAGCTCAAGGGCATTGCCGTCGCCTATGCGGTGGTGACCGACGGGGCGGCGCACGGCATCGGTGCGCCCCCCTGGTGGCGCGAGAGCACCTTCTACCTGGCGCTGGGGCTGGCGGCGTTCACCATCGCCTTTGGCGTGCGCCATTGGGACAGCACCGAGCGGCACGAGGGCATGGTCGCCGCCATTGCCCTCGAGTCGCTGGTCAAGCTGGTGGCGTTTCTGGCCGTGGGGGCCTATGTCACCTGGGGGCTGTTCGATGGTTGGGGCGATATCGTCGCGCGGGCCCGCCAGGTGCCGGAGCTGGCGCGGCTGCTCACACTCGGCGACGCCGGCGCCTTCGCCTGGTCGAGCTGGCTGGCCTTGACGGTGCTGGCCGGCCTGTCCGTGTTGCTGTTGCCGCGCCAATTCCAGGTCATGGTGGTCGAGGCGGTGGATGAGCGGCACATCCGCCGCGCGGCCTGGGTGTTTCCGCTCTATCTGTGGCTGATCAACCTGTTCGTGTTGCCGATCGCGCTGGCCGGGTTGTTGTGGTTTGGCAGCGCCTCCGAGGCGGAGATTTTCGTGCTGCGGCTGCCGCAGGCCGCCGGGGCCGAGGCGCTGTTGCTGCTGGCGTTCATCGGGGGGTTGTCGGCGGCCACCGGCATGGTGATCGTGGAGACCATCGCGGTGGCGACCATGGTGTGCAACGACTTGGTGTTGCCTTGGTGGCTGCGGCACGCCGCGCAGGGCCGCGCTCCGGCCGATCTGACGCGCCCCATCCTGCGCATCCGCCGCGGGGCGATCCTGGGGCTGCTGTTGTTGGGCTATGGGTACTACCGCGTGGCGGGCGATGCCTACGCGCTCGTGAGCATCGGCCTGATCAGCTTTGCCGCCGTGGCCCAGTTTGCCCCCGCGCTGCTGGGCGGCATGTATTGGAAGGGGGCCAGCCGCGACGGGGCCATGGCCGGGCTGCTGGGCGGCTTCGTGGTCTGGGCCTACACCTTGATGCTGCCGTCCCTCGCCAAATCGGGGTGGCTGCCCGCCACCTTCGTCACCGAGGGGCTGCTCGGTGTGGATTGGCTGCGGCCGGAAGCCCTGCTGGGGCTGCGGGGGTTCGATCCGCTGACCCACGCGCTGTTCTGGAGCCTGCTGGTCAACACCGGCCTGTACGTCGGCGTGTCGCTCGCGCGCCGGCCCGGGGCGGCCGAAACCAGCCAGGCGCTGCTGTTCGTCGATGTGTTCGAGCGCACCGGCGGGGAGGACCGCCCCGTGTTCTGGCGCGGCGAAGCCTCCCTGCCGGCGCTGGAGGCGGTGCTGGCGCGGGTGCTGGGGGCCGAGCGCGCGCGTGCGCTGCTGGAAGAACAGGCCCGCGCGCGTGGGGTGCCGGTGGCAGCCCTGCCGCCCGATGCGGCCTTGGTCCACTGGGTGGAGACGCAGCTGGCAGGGGCCGTGGGCAGCGCGTCGGCCCGGCGCCTGGTGGCCTCGGTGGTGGAGGAGCAGCCCTTGCGCGTCGAGGATGTGCTCGACATCCTGCGCGAGACCGGGCGGCTGCGGGCCCTGTCGCGCGCGCTGGAGGAGAAATCCCGATCGCTGGAGCGCGCCACGGCGGAGTTGCGCGCGGCCAACGAGCGGCTGCAGGAGCTGGACCGCCTGAAAGACGACTTCATGTCGTCGGTGACGCATGAACTGCGCACGCCCTTGACCTCGATCAGGGCCTTGTCGGAAATCATGCGCGACGATCCCGGCATGGATGTGGCACAGCGCGAGCAGTTCCTGAACATCGTCGTGGCCGAGACCGAGCGCCTGACCCGGCTGGTCAACCAGGTGCTGGATCTGGCCAAAATCGAATCGGGGCATGCCGTCTGGGACGTGGCCGATGTGGACCTGGTGGCGGTGGTGCAGCGGGCCGCGCAAGCGGCCGAGCCCTTGCTGCGCGACCGCGGGGCGCGGCTGGCGCTGGAGCTGCCGCCCGGTCCGCTGCCGGTGCGCGCCGATGCCGACCGGCTGCAGCAGGTGCTCATGAACCTGCTGTCGAACGCGGCCAAGTTCGTCCCGGCCGAGACGGGGCAAGTGCGGGTGCGCGTCGTGCCGACGCTGGCCGACGATGGCACGCGCCAAGTCACCGTCGAAGTGCACGACAATGGACCGGGGGTGCCCGCGGCCGAGCAGGCGGTGATTTTCGAGAAATTTCGCCAGGGCGGCGATG
This sequence comes from Tepidimonas fonticaldi, assembly GCF_007556755.1. Lineage (GTDB taxonomy): Bacteria > Pseudomonadota > Gammaproteobacteria > Burkholderiales > Burkholderiaceae_C > Tepidimonas > Tepidimonas fonticaldi. The sequence continues at coordinate 51,438 of NZ_VJOO01000005.1, forward strand.
CGCTGGACCGGCCGACGGGCACCGGCCTGGGCTTGCCGATCAGCCGCCGGATCGTGGAGCATTTGGGCGGGCGCATGTGGCTGCGATCGACGCCCGGCGAGGGTGCCTGCTTCGGCTTCGACCTGCCGCTGCCGCCCCCGGCGCCGCAGGCCGGCCCCTGAGAACCATCGAGGAGACGCCCCCATGGGCAAGCGCGTGCTGATCGTGGACGACGAACCCAACATCCTGATCTCGCTCGAGTTTCTGATGAAGCGCGAGGGCTACGAGGTGCAGGTGGCCCGCGACGGGGAGGAAGGCTTGGCCCTCGCTGGCCGTTGGCGGCCGGATGTGGTGCTGCTCGACGTCATGATGCCGCGCAAGAGCGGCTTCGACGTGTGCCAGGCCATCCGGGCCGATGCCGCACTGGCCGGCATGCGCATCGTCATGCTCACCGCCAAGGGGCGGGACACCGATGTCGCCAAGGGGCTGGCGCTCGGCGCGGATGCCTATCTGACCAAACCCTTTTCCACGCAGGAGCTGGTGCGCCGCGTGCGCGAACTGATGGGAGCGCAGGGGTGAGGCGGCGCATCGACCCGCGCCTGTGGTGGCTGCTGGCCGGTGCCGCGGCCGTGTCCCTCGCGTGGCTGGCGGTCACGGTGGGGCTGATCGCGGTCACCCTGGAGGTCGAGGCGCGCGCGCGCATGCTCGATTTGCTGGGCGACCGCTGGGGCTTCGTGCTGCTGATGTGGCTGCTCGGCATGGCCGCCATCGCCTGGGGGCTGCAGAAGGCGTTCGACGTCGGCGTGCACCCCTGGCGGCGGCTGGCCGAGGAGGCCCAGGTGCTGTTGACCGCGCAGGGCGCGCCCGCCCTGCGCGAGCGCGGCCCGGCGGAAGTGCGCCGGGTGGCCCAGTTGTTCAACCAGCTCGTGCAGCAGCGCGAGGCCTGGCGCGCCCAGGTGGACGAGCGCGTGCGCGAGGCGGCGCGCGGCATCGAGCAGGAGAAGTCGCGCCTGGCCGCCCTGATGTCGGAACTGACACAAAGCGTCGTCGTGTGCAACCTGGACGGGCGCGTTCTGCTCTACAACAACCGGGCGCGCTGGCAATTTCGCGCCCTGTCCCAGGCGCCCACGCTGGCCGGCGGGGCGGAGCTGATCGGCTTGGGGCGATCCATCTACACGGTGTTCGACCGGGCGGTCATTGCGCATGCGTTGGAGAGCATTCGCCAGCGCTTGCGCCGGGGGGCGGCGCACCCCAGCGCGCAGTTCGTCACGGCCACGCGCGGCGGGCAGTTGCTGCGCGTGCAGGTGGCCCCGGTGCGGCAGGCGGAGGGCGCCGAGGGCACCGAGCAGGATCTGGCCGGCTTCGTCCTCGTGCTCGACAACATCACCCGGGACCATGAGCAGGCGGCGGCGCGCGAGCGGCTCTGGCTCGACCTGACCGAAGGCAGCCGCCGCTCCCTGGCCAATGTGCGCGCGGCGCTGGAGGTGCTGGAGTTGCCCGACGCCGACCCCGCGCTGCGCGAGCGGCTGCTCGGCGTGGTGCGCGACGAGGTCCAGGCCCTGGGCGACCGGGTGCAGCGCCTGGTCGCCGATGGCGCCACGCAATGGGGCAGCCAGTGGCCGATGGAGGACATGCTGGGCGCCGACCTGATCGTGGCGATCGAGCGCCGTCTGGCCGATGTCGAAGGGCTGCAGGTGGGCGTGGGGCCCGTCGATGGCGAGATCTGGCTGCGCATCGAGAGCTTTGCCCTGATGCAGGCCGTGCTCTATCTGGCGCGCCGGCTGCACGAGGAGGGGGGCGTTGCCGCCGTCACCCTGCGGCTGCAGCCGGCCCCGGCCGCGCAAGGGCGGGCCGGCGCCCAGGCGCATCTGGATCTGGCCTGGGCCGCCCCGGCCGGCGAGGCCTCGATCGCCGGTCTGATGGGCTGGGAGCTGGACCCGATGCGCGTGGGCGACGGGGGCTTGGCTGCGAGTGTGCGCGATGTGGTGGAGCGCCACGGCGGCGCCCTGTGGGTGGAGGCGGACGCTCAGGCGGGCCAGGCCTTCTTTCGCCTGCTGTTGCCGGCCATCGAGCCCGCGGAGCCGGCCGATGCGCCCCCCCTCGTGCGCACTGAGAGCCGGCCCGAGTACTACGACTTCGACCTGTTCCGCCAGTCCCCCGCGGCGCAGGCGTTGGACGATGTGCCGCTCACGGCGCTGGCCTACACCGTCTTCGACACCGAGACCACGGGCCTGAATCCGTCCGAGGGCGACGAGATCATCCAAATCGGCGCCACCCGCATCGTCAACGGCAAGCTGTTGCGGCACGAGAGTTTCGAGCAACTCGTCAACCCGCGCCGCTCCATCCCGCGCGAGTCCATCCCCATCCACGGCATCACCCCGGAGATGGTCGCCGGTCAGCCCGACATCACGCAGGTGCTGCCCGCCTTCCACGCCTTCGCCCGCGACACGGTGCTGGTGGCGCACAACGCGGCATTCGACATGCGGTTTTTGCAGCTCAAGGAGCGGGTGACCGGGCTGGTGTTCGACCATCCGGTGCTCGATACCTTGCTGCTGTCGGCCGTGGTCCATCCCGCCCAAACGTCGCACCGGCTGGAGGAGATTGCGGCCCGCTTCGGCATCCCGGTGATCGGGCGCCACACGGCGCTGGGCGACGCCTTCGTGACGGCCGAGGTGTTGCTGCGCCTCATCCCACTGCTGGCCGAGCAGGGCATCCACACCCTGGGCGACGCGCGCCGCGCGGCCGAGCGCACCTACTACGCCCGGCTGACGTATTGATGCCGGGGGCCGATGCCGGGGCGGACGCTGCCCCGGCCCTCAGAAGCGCCCTGCGAGGTAGCGTTTTTCCAGCACGCTCTGCAGGTCCTTCACCACGCCGAAGGCATCCTTCAGGTGGCGCCGTTCGAGCTCGGAGAGTTCGTCCAGCCGCAGGTAATTGTCCGCCGCCTGGCCGTTGGCCATCAGGCGGGCCTGGTGCTGGATGCGCAGTCTGCTCAAAAACTCCAGCGCGTCGATCAGGTCGCGCGTGCGCTCGGCGCTGATCTCGCCGCTGCTGGCCGCGGCCTGCAGGCGCTCACGCGTGCTGACCGCCGGGATGCCGCCGGCCAGCGCGTAAATGCGCGCCAGGTCGATGATGGGCACGATGCCGGTGTGCTTGAGGTCCACCGTGCCTTCGTGCTCCCCGTGGCGGATGGTGCTGATCCCCCCCAGCCATCCCAGCGGCGGTTGATGGGTCAGCGCGTTGCCCACCATGTGCGCCAGAAAGATCCGCTGCCCCGGGGTGCGCTGCAGCACCTCCGCGCGCAGGGTGTCGAGCAGCGCGCGCTCGCCATGCACGAAGCGCTGGTCAAAAAAGACGCAGGTCAGCATCAGGGCCTTCGGCTCCGGGCGCTCGATCCAGGTGCGGAAGTAGTCGCGCCAGCGGGCCAGCGGCTGCCGCCAGGTGTCGGTGACCGCCATCATCTCGCCGGGGCAATACACGTAGCCGCAGGCGTTGAGCCCGTCGCACACGAAGCGCGCCAGCGCCTCGAAATAGGCGCCGTGCGCTGCGGGGTCGTAGCGGTCGTCCAGGACCAGGCAGTTGTCCTGGTCGGATTTGGCGGTCTGTTCGTTGCGCCCCTGCGATCCGGCGGCGACCCAGGCATAAGGGACGGGGGGCGGGCCGTATTGGGCCTCGGCCAGTTGCAGCAGGCGCGAGGTGAGGGCGTCCGTCATGGCCGAAACGATGCGCCCCATGGCGTGCGCGCTGGTGCTGGCGGCGGCCAGCTGCCGCTGGAGCTGGCCGATGCGGCTGGCCGTCGCCACCAGTTCTTCCACCGACTCTTGCCGGTAGATCGCGCCGGCCAGGTTGACGGCGGAGTTGCTCTGTTGCTGCTGCAGGTCGGTGCTGGAGATGATGCCGACCACCGTGCGCCCGTCCATCACCGGCACATGGTGGATGTTCAGGCGGGCCATGAGCAGCAGCGCATCGAAGGCATGGTCCCCGATGTCCACCGTTTGCAACGCGGTGGTGGCGACCTCGATCACGGGACGCGCCGGGTCCAGCCCCTCGGCCAGCACGCGGTTGCGCAAATCCCGGTCCGTCACCAGACCGACCAGGGCGCCGTCGCGGGCCACCAGCACCGACGAAATCCGGTGCTCACGCATGATCCGCGCGGTCGCCTGGATGGGCAGATCGGGGGGCACCGTCACCGGAGGGCGCCGCAGCAAGGCCCGCACCGGCAGGGTGGCCAGCGGGGTGGAGTCGTCGACCGGTCGCTCGTCAGGGGAGATGTGCATGGCAAGGGTGGCCCAGGCGGAGCCAAAAACCGCTACGATGCCATGCTACACCCGCACCGTCCGCTGCCAAGACCAACGCCCGCCACGGCTTTGCGTTGCGTCAAGCCGTTGCCGTCTTTGCGCCATGCCTGCGTCGTCCGATTCCCACCTTCGCCCCTATCTCGACCGTCTGTACTGGCGTTTCACCTGGGGGTTCATTGGCTTCGTGCTGCTGCTGGGGGTGTTGGAGCGCGTGGGCTGGTCCAAGAGCGCCATCGGACTCACCTTCCTGCTCGGCACCTTGGCCGTCTATGCGACGATCGGCATCCTCACCCGCACCATCGACCCGGTCGAGTACTACGTGGCCGGGCGGCGCGTGCCGGCGTTCTACAACGGCATGGCGCTGGCGGCGGACTGGCTGTCGGCGGCCTCGTTTCTGGGGCTGGCGGGCACGCTGTACATGCAGGGCTTTGGCGGCCTGGCCTTCCTGCTCGGCTGGACGGGCGGCTTCGTGCTGGTGGCCCTGTTCTTGGCACCGTACCTGCGGCGGTTCGGGCAGTTCACCATCCCCGATTTTCTGGCGGAGCGCTACGGCGGCCCGGTGCCGCGGCTGCTCGGGGTGTTTGCGCTGCTGTTGTGCTCGTTCATCTATGTGGTGGCGCAGATTTATGGGGTGGGCCTGATCACCTCGCGCCTGACCGGACTGGCCTTCGAAGTGGGGGTGTTCCTTGGTCTGGGGGGGATTCTGGTCTGCTCCTTTTTGGGGGGGATGCGGGCTGTGACGTGGACGCAGGTTGCCCAGTACATCGTCTTGATTCTGGCTTATGTCACCCCGGTGGTCTGGCTGTCCGTCAAGCAGACTGGCTGGCCCGTGCCCCAGCTCACCTACGGCATCCAGCTGCAGAAGGTGACCGAGCGCGAGCAGGCCCTGGCCGAGAGTCCGCAAGAGGTCCATGTGCAGGGCATCTGGGCCCATCAGGCCCATGTGCTGCGCGAGCGCCTGCGCGATCCGGCCGCCGCCCTGGAGCGCGAGCGCACCCAGGTCGAGCGCCACATCGAGGCGCTGCGGCGTTACGACGGCGATCCGGCGGACATTGCCGAGGCGGAGCGGCTGCTGTCGCGCCTGCCGCGCGACGAGGCCGCCGCCCGCGCGCTGTGGACGCGTCAGCTCGAGCAGGCGCAGACCAAGACCACCGCGCTCGGCGGCATGCCGCCGCAGGCGCGACCCTACGCGCAGGACACCGCCGAGGCAGGGCCGCAGGCGGGGGTGGAGCCGTCGCGCCGCAATTTCCTGGCGCTGGTGTTCTGTCTCGTGGTGGGGACCGCGGCCTTGCCCCATTTGCTGGTGCGCTTCTACACCGTCCCGAATGTGCGCCAGGCCCGGCAGTCGGTGGCGTGGGGGGCGGGCTTCATTGCGCTGCTGTACCTGACGGCCCCGGCGCTGGCCGTGATGGTCAAGTTCGAGGTGCTCAACGGCCTGGTCGGCACCTCGTTCGATGCCTTGCCCCACTGGGTGAGCGCCTGGAGCCGCGTCGATCCCGGCCTGTTGTCGGTGCGCGACGTCAACCGCGACGGGGTGCTCCAGCTGGGCGAAATCACCATCGGGCCCGACATCATCGTGCTGGCCAGCGCCGAAATCGCCGGCTTGCCCTATGTCGTGGCCGGCCTCGTGGCGGCCGGAGGGCTGGCCGCCGCGCTGTCGACGGCCGATGGGCTGTTGCTGGCCATCACCAGCGCGCTCAGCCACGACCTGTACTACAAAACCCTCGATCCGACCGCCGAGACGGCGCGCCGCGTCACCCTGTCCAAGGTGCTGCTGCTGGTGGTGGCCTTGCTTGCGGCCTATATCGCGGCACAGAAGCCGGCGGACATACTGTTCCTCGTCTCGGCGGCGTTTTCCCTGGCGGCGGCGGCCTTCTTTCCGGCGTTGGTGTTGGGCATCTTCTGGTCGCGGGCCAACGGGCCGGGGGCCGTGGCGGGCATGGTGGCGGGGCTGGCCGTCACCGTCTACTACATGGCCACGACGCAGCCGTGGCTGCGCTCGGTGTTGGGCCTGAGCGGCGAGCCGCGCCTGTGGTGGGACATTCAACCGATCGCCGCGGGGGTGTTTGGCGTTCCGGTGGGCCTGGCGGTCACGGTCGTCGTGAGCCTCATCACCCCGGCGCCGTCGCCGCAGCGGCGCGCCTGGGTGCGGCGCTTGCGCTCGCCATTCGCGGGCAAGCTATAATCGCCGGCTTCCTTGCCACACCCCAGTTGACGCGGGGGTGGCAGTCGTTCCACAAGGAGAGTTCATGCGTCACTACGAAATCGTCATGCTGATCCACCCGGATCAGAGCGAGCAGGTGCCCGCCATGCTGGAGCGCTACAAGGGCATGATCACGGCCGGCGGCGGAGTCATCCACCGCGTCGAGGACTGGGGTCGTCGCCAGCTGGCGTACCAGATCAACAAGCTGTCCAAGGCCCACTACCTGTGCCTCAACATCGAGGCCGGGCAAGAGGTCATGAACGAGCTCGAGCACGCCTTCCGCTTCAACGACGCCGTGCTGCGTCACCTGGTGGTCCAGAAGAAGAAGGCCGAGACCGGCCCGTCGGCGATGATGAAGGCCGTCGAGCGCGAGGAAGCCCGCAAGGCGCAACAGGAAGCCGCTGCTTGACCCCAGCAGGGGCGACCGCGTCACCCGTCAATCGCCTGGTGCTCGTGGCCACGCTCGCGCAGTGCGCGGCCATGCGCTACACCCCGGCCGGCATCCCCGCGCTGGACGTGCTGTTGGAGCATGCATCCGAGCAAGTAGAAGCCGGCCAGCCCAGGCGAGTGGCCCTGCGTCTGAAAGCGGTGGCGTTCGGCGCCGATGCCGAACGACTCGCCACCCAGCCGCTGGGCGCCACGCTGTGGTGTGCAGGGTTTTTAACCTCTGCGCGCCGCGGTCACGGGATCGTGTTCCACATCCAGGATTTCAAGCCGATTTAGGAAACCATCATGGCTGCACCGCAACGCAATCAGGGCAACCGCCCCAAGCGCGCCAGCAACAACCTGCTGTTCAAGCGCAAGAAGTTCTGCCGATTCACCGTCGCCGGCGTCGAGGAAGTCGACTACAAGGACGTCGACACGCTGAAGGATTTCATTGCCGAAAACGGCAAGATCATCCCCGCCCGCCTGACCGGCACCCGCGCCATCTACCAGCGCCAGGTCGCCACCGCCATCAAGCGTGCGCGCTTCCTGGCGCTGCTGCCGTACAGCGACCAGCACCGCGTCTGAAGGAGCCCGAGAACATGCAAGTCATCCTGCTCGACAAGGTCGTCAACCTGGGCAACCTGGGCGACATCGTCAAGGTCAAAGACGGCTATGCCCGCAACTTCCTGATCCCGACCGGCCGCGCCCGCCGGGCGACGCAGTCGGCCATCGACGAGTTCAACGCGCGCCGCGCCGAGCTCGAGAAAGTAGCTGCCGCCAAGCTGGCCGAGGCCCAGGCCTTGGGCGAAAAGCTCAATGGCATGACCATCAAGCTGTCGCAAAAGGCGGGTGTGGACGGCCGGCTGTTCGGCTCGGTCACCAACCACGACATCGCTGCGGAGCTGACCAAGGCCGGCTACCCGGTCGCCAAGGCCCAGGTCCGCATGCCCAACGGCGTGCTCAAGATGGTGGGCGACTACACGGTGTCGGTGGTGCTGCACACCGACGTGGTGGTGGACGTCAACGTCCAGGTGCTGGGCGAAACCGTCTGATCCGTCAGGCCGTTCTGCCCGCACATCAAAAGGCCGCCTGCAAGGCGGCCTTTTTTGTGCTCACCAGAGTTTCCACCACGGGCCGCTGTCGCGGCGAAAGCCCTGGGTGAGGAATGGGCTGGCGGGGAAGTTGGCTTCCAGCACACGGCGGGCATCGCGCGCCTGGTCGGGCATGTCCAGCGCCTCGTACGACTTCATCAGGATGTAGAGCGCCTCTTCGATCGCCGGGACATTCTGGTAGTCCTTGAGAGCGGCCTGGGCGCGGTTGATCGCGGCCACGTAGGCCCCCCGCCGGTAGTAGTACCGCGCGACGTGCACCTCGGACTGTGCCAGGGAGTTGACGATGTACGTCATCCGCTGGCGCGCATCAGGGGCGTAGCGCGAGTCGGGGAAGCGCTCGGTCAGTTCCTTGAAGGCCTCGAACGAGTCTTTGGCCGCCTTCTGGTCCCGCTCGGAGAGGTCCTGCTGCGAGATGAAGCCGAACAGCCCCAGGTTGTCGTTGAAATTGACCAGCCCCTTGAGGTAGAGGGCATAGTCCAGGGCGGGGCTGGCCGGGTGCAGCTTGATGAATCGGTCCAGCGTGGCAATGGCCTGGGCCTGCTCACCGTTCTTGTAATGGGCGTAGGCCTTCTCGAGTTGGGCTTGTTGCGCCAGCGGTGTGCCCGCGGCCCGGCCTTCGAGTTTTTCGAAGTACTGGATGGCCTTGTCGTAGTTGCCGGCGGCGCGCTCGTCCATGGCCTCGGCGTAGAGCTTGTTGGGGCTCCAGCCGGCGGTGACGTCCTTTTCGGGGCCGCTGGCGCAGCCGGCCAGCAAGGCGATGCCCAGAGCGATGGCGGACAGGGTGGGCGCGCGCAGGCGATCGGCGGATAATCGGTGGGTCTTCATTGGGCGCCCCTCAGGCGCGCTGCCGCAGCAGCAAACATGGTGTCAAAAATTATAGAGGTCGAGGCCGACGTCGCGGCGCTGGCCGACGCGGCGGACGGTGGTGCGGCAGACCCCGGCGCCGAGTCGGAGTGGCGCCGCTTCGTGGTGGATGCCGACGGGCATGGCGCGCGCCTGGACCGCTGGCTGGCGGCGCGCGTGCCCGAAGTGTCGCGCAGTTACCTGCAGCAGCTGATCGCGGAAGGGGCGGTGTGCCTGGACGGGGCGGTGCAGTCCAAGCCAGCGCGGCGCTTGCGCGTGGGCGAATCCCTGGCCATCGAGCTGCGCCCGACCGCGCAGGCGCAGGCCTTCGTGCCGCAGCCGATGGCCTTGCCCATCGTGTTCGAGGACGACCATCTGCTCGTCATCGACAAGCCGGCGGGCTGGGTGGTGCACCCCGCTGCCGGCCATTGGTCGGGCACCTTGCTCAATGGCCTGCTCGCGCACCACGCGGGCGCTGCGCGCCTGCCGCGGGCGGGCATCGTGCACCGGCTCGACAAGGACACGAGCGGCCTGATGGTCGTGGCCAAGACACAGAGGGCGTTCGACGCCCTGGTGGCGATGATCGCTGCGCGGGAGGTGCAGCGCATCTATGTGGCGCTGGCGGGCGGGCCGTGGCGGCATCCGGACCGCGTGGGGGTCGATCAGCCGATCGGGCGCGATCCGCGCCAGCGCCTGCGCATGGCGGTGCATCCGCCCGAGAGCGGCGCGGCCAAACCGGCGCGCACGGATATCCGGCGGCTCGACGGCGGCACGCCGGGGCGCGCCGAGTGGGTGTTGGTCGGCTGCAAGCTGCACACCGGGCGCACCCACCAGATTCGCGTCCATCTGGCATGGCTGGGGCATCCGCTGGTCGGGGACACGCTCTACGGCGGGCGGCCGGCCCTGGGCATGGCGCGCCAGGCATTGCATGCCGTTCGGCTGGGGCTGCGGCATCCGGTCGGCGGAGATTGGCTGGCCTTCGAGAGCCCGCTGCCCCCCGATCTGGCTGACGCCGTCACGGCGGCTGGCCTGCACTACAATCCCGCCCTCCTGTGGGCCGTCCGGCCCGATGGCGAGCACGACGGCCCTGGGCACGACCGTATCACCGGCAGCGCATGAACACGACCGACGCCCGCCGCATTCTGGAAACCGCGCTGCTGTGCGCGGCCCAACCCCTGTCCCTGCGGGAGCTGGCGGCGCTGTTCGACGGCGCCCTGGCCCCCGACACGCTGCGCCGCCTGCTGGCGGATTTGCAGCTCGCCTGGGCGGATCGGGGGCTGGAGCTGGTGTGCGTGGCGAGTGGCTGGCGGTTTCAGAGCCGGCCGCAGTTGCGGCCGTTTCTGGACCGCCTGCACCCGGAAAAGCCGCCGCGCTACAGCCGCGCGGTGCTGGAGACCCTGGCGATCATCGCCTACCGACAGCCCGTCACCCGTGGCGACATGGAGGCCATTCGCGGCGTGACCATCGGCAGCCAGATCCTCAAACAGCTCGAGGACCGCGGCTGGATCGAGGTGATCGGCCACCGCGAAACGGTCGGACGCCCCGCGCTGTATGCGACGACGCGGCAGTTTCTGGATGATCTGGGCCTGACGTCGCTGGACCAGCTGCCGCTGCTGGAGGATACGGACGCGCCCGCCCGCGACGACGCGGGGCTGGAACTCGCCCTGCTCGACGGGGCCGAACACGCCGGAGCCGAACGACCCGCGGACGGCCCCGCCCACGACGAGGCCCCGGTGGCCGCGACGAACGAAAGACAGTCATGAAGAAAACGCCCCCCGGCACCCGATCCAGCGCCCGATCCAGCGCCCCCCGTGTCCGCTCCGTGGCGGCTGCGCCCCGTCCCACCCCGGCCGCCCGGCCCGCCGCGCCGCAGGCGGGGGACACCCTCAAGCTGCACAAGGTGCTGGCGCAGGTGGGGCTGGGCTCGCGGGCGGACATGGAGCAGGCCATCGCCGCGGGCCGGGTCACGGTCAATGGCGAGGCGGCGCATGTGGGGCAGCGCATCGCCAGCGGCGACGTGGTCAAGCTGGACGGCCGCCTGGTGCGCTGGCGCGCCACGCCGACCCGCCTGCCGCGTGTGCTGGCCTACCACAAGCCGACGGGCGAGGTCGTGACGCTGGACGACCCCGACAACCGGCCCACCGTGTTTCGCAGCCTGCCGCGTCTGCGCTCGGGCAAGTGGATGGCGGTGGGGCGGCTGGACATCAACACGGAGGGGCTGCTGCTGTTCACCGACTCCGGCGAGCTGGCCAACCGCCTGATGCATCCGCGCTTCGGGCTGGAGCGCGAATACGCCGTGCGCGTGCTGGGCGCGCTGTCGCAGGACGAGCGGCAGCGGCTGCTGGAGGGCATCGAGCTGGACGATGGCCCGGCCCAGTTTCGCTCGGTGGAGGACGGCGGCGGCGATGGCGCCAATCGCTGGTACCGGGTGACCATTGCCGAGGGCCGCAACCGCGAGGTGCGCCGTCTGTTCGAGGCGGTCGGCCATGCGGTCAGCCGCCTGATCCGGGTGCGCTACGGGGCCGTCGAACTGCCGCGCGGCCTGCGCCGTGGTGCCTACATGGAGCTGGACCCGCGCGTCGTCGCCCAGCTCATGGAAGCGGCGGGCGCGCCGTTGCCCGCTCGGCCGGTGGCACCCCGGCGCCGGGCCGGCCCGCCCCGTGGGGCCGGTCCGCGGCCGAGCCGCCCGCCCGCCCCGGAACGCAACGGGCGTGGCGTGGGGCAGGGCGCGCGTGCACCCCGTCGCCGCGCCGGTTAAAATCGCAGGTTTTGTCTATCATCCCCAACCATTTCGATCATCATGGCCATCGAACGCACCCTCTCCATCATCAAGCCCGACGCCGTCGCCAAGAACGTCATCGGCCAGATCTACAGCCGCTTCGAGGCCGCCGGCCTCAAGATCATCGCGGCCAAGATGGTGCACCTCTCGCGCGGTGAGGCGGAGCAGTTCTACGCCGTCCACAAGGAGCGCCCGTTCTTCAAGGATCTGGTGGACTTCATGGTGTCCGGCCCGGTCATGGTGCAGGTGCTGGAGGGCGAAAACGCCATCGCCAAGAACCGCGAGCTGATGGGCGCCACCGACCCGAAGAAGGCCGCCCCCGGCACCATCCGCGCCGACTTCGCCGACAGCATCGACGCCAACGCGGTGCACGGCTCCGACGCCCCGGAAACCGCTGCCGTCGAGGTGGCGTTCTTCTTCCCGGGCATGAACATCTACTCGCGCTGATCATGTCATGACGGCCAATTTGCTCGACTTCGACCTCGAGGGGTTGGCCGCCTTCTGCGAGCGGCTCGGACACAAGCGTTTCCGGGCCGTCCAGCTCTTTCGCTGGATCCACCAGAAAGGCGTCGCGCGCTTCGAGGACATGACCGACCTCGCGCGCGACCTGCGCGAGCGGCTGCCGGCGGTCGCGCGCATCCAAGGCCTGTCGGTGCTCACCGAGCAGGCGTCGGCCGATGGCACCATCAAATGGCTGTTCGACGTCGGCGACGGCAATGCGGTGGAGGCCGTCTACATCCCCGAGGACGACCGCGGCACGCTGTGCGTGTCCAGCCAGGCCGGCTGCGCGGTCGGCTGCCGCTTTTGCTCCACGGGCCACCAGGGCTTCAGCCGCAACCTGACCACGGGCGAGATCATCGCCCAGCTCTGGTATGCCGAGCATGAGCTGCGCCGCCGCCTGGGAACGAGCGAGCGCGTCATTTCCAACGTGGTGATGATGGGCATGGGCGAGCCGCTGCAGAACTATGGCGCGCTCGTTCCCGCCTTGCGGGTGATGCTGGACGACCACGGCTACGGCCTGTCGCGCCGGCGCGTGACGGTGTCCACCTCGGGCGTGGTGCCGATGATGGACCGGCTGGCGCAGGATTGTCCCGTGGCCTTGGCCGTCTCGCTGCACGCCCCCAACGATGCGCTGCGCGACCGGCTGGTGCCGCTCAACCGCAAGTACCCGCTGCACGAGCTGCTGGACGCCTGTCTGCGTTACCTGCCGGCCGCGCCGCGCGACTTCATCACCTTCGAGTACTGCATGCTCGACGGCATCAACGACACCCCGCAGCATGGGCAGGAGCTGATCGCCCTCCTGCGTGGCCACGCGGGGCGGGGGGTGCCGTGCAAGGTCAACCTGATTCCGTTCAACCCCTTTCCCGAGTCGGGCCTGCAGCGCTCGCCGCGTGCGGCGGTCAAGGCGTTTGCCGATCGGCTCAATGCGGCGGGACTCGTCACCACCATCCGCAAGACGCGGGGGGACGACATCGATGCAGCCTGCGGCCAGCTCGCGGGCGATGTGCTCGACCGCACCCGCGTGGGCGAGCGTTTGGCACGGCGCGGCGACGATCTGGCCGTGGTGCGCGTGCACCGGCCAGTCCGCGCCGCGGAGGGATCGGCATGAGTCGACGGCGGGCATTGGCGGTGGTCGCGCGTGCGGCGGTGGCGCTGGGCGTGCCGGTGTGGCTCGCGGCCCTGGGCGGCTGCGCGGGCGCAGGGGCGGCGGCGGGTGCTGGCACCGGCCGCGACTGGATCACCGAATCGGACGAGCCCCAGGCCCGCAAGCGGGCCCGCACCCGGCTGGAGCTGGCCGTCGGTTACTTCGAGCAGGGGCAGACGACGGTCGCCCTGGACGAGGTCAAACAGGCCATCCAGATCGATCCGACCTACGCGGCCGCGTTCAACCTGCGCGGGCTGATCTACACCCAACTGCGGGATCTGCGGCTGGCGGAGGAGAGTTTCCAGCAGGCCCTGCGGCTGGACGCACGCGACGGGGACACCTGGCACAACCTGGGGTGGATGTATTGCCAGGACGGGCGCTATCCCCCCGCGTTCGATGCCTTCCGGCGCGCGCTGGAGGCGCCGGGGTACCGCTCTGCGGCGCGGACCTGGATGGCGCTGGGCGTGTGCCAAGTCCGCGCGGGGCAGCCCGAGCCCGGTGAGCGCAGCCTGCAGCGCGCCTTCGAGCTCGATCCGGGCAACCCGGTGGTGCTGTACAACCTGGCGCTGCTGCTGCACCAGCGTGGCGACAGCGAGCGGGCGCGGTTCTACATCCGCCGCCTCAACAATTCCGAGCTGGCCAACGCCGAGTCCCTTTGGCTGGGCATCAAGATCGAAAACCGGCTGCAGAACCGCGAAGCGGCGCTCCAACTGGGCGAGCAGCTCAAACGCCGGTTCCCGGCCTCGCGCGAGGCCGGCTCGTACGAGCGGGGGGCTTTTCATGAGTGAGACGGGCGTCACCCCACCGGCGGCGGAGCCCCAGTCGGCCGGCGAGGCGCTGCGGCAGGCACGTGAGCGCGCGGGGCTGCACATCGCCGCCGTCGCCGCGACGCTGAAGGTGCCGGTCCAGCGTCTGGAGGCGCTGGAGGCCGGGCGCTACGAGGCGCTGCCCGATGCCACCTTCGTGCGCGCGCTGGCGCTGAGCGTCTGTCGCGTGCTCAAGATCGATCCCGCCCCCATCCTTGCGGCCCTGCCGGCCGGGCAGGCCCCGCAGCTCGGGCCGACCCATGGCTCGATCGATGCCCCGATGCCGCGCGAGAGCGCCTCGCCCGATTTCGGTGGCAGCGAAGGGGGCGGCCGTCGCACGCCGCTGTGGATTGCGCTGGCGCTGGTCGTGCTGGCCGGGGTACTGTGGTTCGTGCTGCCGACCGCAGGGCATTCGCCCGGGGCCCCCGTGGCGGGTGGGGCGGAGGGCGGCGCGAGCCCGTCAGCTGCGACCGTGCCATCCCCGGCCGATGCCAGCCCGGGCGCGACCGGGCCGGCGTCGATGTCGCCGCCGCCGGCCACGGCCGCCGCGCCGACGCCCCCGACGGCACCGGCAGCGCCGGTGGTACCGGCTCCGGCTCCGGCACCGCAAGCGTCTGCGTCGGCGCCCGCCGCGGGCGGTGCCCAACCCGCGGCACCTGCCGCCCCGGCGGCGCTGCAATTGCGCGTGCAGGCCCCGAGTTGGATCCAGGTCATCGGCGCATCCGGGCGCGTCTGGCTGCAGCGCAGCCTGCAGCCGGGCGAGGACGTCCGCTTCGACGAGGATCTGCCGCTGGCGGTCACCGTCGGGCGCGCCGATGCCACCGAGGTCGTGGTGCGCGGCCAGCCCTTCGATCTGGGGCCGATGACCCGCAACAACGTTGCCCGTTTCGAAATCCGCTGATTGTCATGAGCGCCATCGACCCTTCGGCCGCCGCATGGGGCGCAGCGCCGAACGCCGACCGACCGATTCCGCTGGGCGCCGCGGCCCCGCGCCGCTCCCGCCAGGGTGTCGTCGCCTGGGGTGAGCACCGCGTCACCGTCGGCGGCGATGCGCCGATCCGCGTGCAGTCGATGACCAACACCGACACGGCCGACGCCATCGCGACCGCCATCCAGGTCAAGGAACTGGCCCAGGCCGGCTCCGAGCTGGTGCGCATCACGGTCAACAACGACGAGGCCGCCCGGGCCGTGCCGCACATCCGCGAACAGCTCGACCGCATGGGGGTGTCGGTGCCGTTGATCGGCGACTTTCATTTCAACGGCCACCGGCTGCTGGCCGACCATCCGGCGATGGCGCAGGCGCTGTCCAAGTACCGCATCAACCCGGGCAACGTGGGTCGCGGCGAGAAGAAAGACCGCCAGTTCGCCCAGATGATCGAGGCGGCGCTGCGCTGGGGCAAGCCCATTCGCATCGGCGTCAACTGGGGCAGTCTGGATGCCGATCTGCTCGGGCAGATGATGGACGAAAACGGCCGCCGTCCCCAGCCCTGGGACGCGCGGCAGGTCATGTACGAGGCGCTGATCACTTCGGCGCTCGCGTCGGCCGAACGCGCGGTGGAACTCGGCATGGCGCCCGAGGATGTGGTGCTGTCGTGCAAGGTCAGCAACGCGCAGGACCTGATCGCCGTGTATCAGGAGCTGGCGCGCCGCTGCGACTATCCGCTGCACCTGGGGCTGACCGAGGCGGGCATGGGCACCAAGGGCACCGTGGCGTCGGCGGCGGCCCTGGCCGTGCTGTTGCAGCAGGGCATCGGCGACACCATCCGCGTGAGCCTGACCCCGCAGCCCGGCGAGCCCCGCACCCAGGAAGTGGTGGTCGCGCTGGAGATTTTGCAGGCGCTGGGGCTGCGCGCATTCGTGCCCAGCGTCACCGCTTGCCCGGGCTGTGGGCGCACCACCAGCACCGTGTTCCAGGAGCTGGCCAAACAGATCGACGACCATCTGCGCGCGGCCATGCCGGTCTGGCGCAGCCGCTATCCCGGGGTGGAGAACCTCAAGGTCGCCGTCATGGGCTGCATCGTCAATGGGCCGGGCGAGAGCAAGCACGCCGACATCGGCATCAGCCTGCCCGGCACCGGCGAGGCCCCGGCCGCCCCCGTCTATCTGGATGGCGAGAAGGTCACCACCCTGCGCGGTGAGCGCATCGCCGAGGACTTTCGCCAGATCGTCGAGGACTACGTCGCTCGGCGCTTTGGTGCCGGGGCGTCCTGACGCGCCGCCCGCCGCGCCCGCCCCATCCCCCTTTCTGCTGGCACACGGGCACCGCCGCACCATTGCCGCGGCGCCCCCACCCGAGACCGAGATGACAGACAAGATCACCGCCGTCAAAGGCATGAACGACATCGTCGCGCCCGATTCCGCCCACTGGGAGTGGCTGGAGGCGCGCGTGCGCGATCTGTTCGCGCGTTACGGCTACCGCAACATCCGCACCCCCATCGTCGAGCCGCTGGCCCTGTTCGTGCGCGGGCTGGGCGAGGTCACCGACATCGTCGAGAAGGAGATGTACGCCTTCGAGGACCGGCTCAACGGCGAGCAGCTCGCGCTGCGTCCGGAGGGCACGGCCGGCGTGGTGCGCGCGGTGGTGGAGCATTCGCTGCTCTACGACGGCCCCAAGCGCTACTACTACATGGGCCCGATGTTCCGCCACGAGCGGCCGCAGCGCGGCCGCTACCGGCAGTTTCACCAAGTGGGGGTGGAGGCGCTGGGCCTGGCCGGCCCCGAGGCCGATGCCGAACTGATCGCGATGGCCGCAGACCTGTGGCGCGAACTGGGCCTGCAGGACATCGCGCTGGAACTCAACAGCCTGGGGCAGCCCGCCGAACGGCAGGCGCACCGCCAGGCGCTCATCGCGTATTTCGAGCAGCACCGCGACCAGCTCGACGAGGACGCACGCCGCCGCCTCTACACCAACCCGCTGCGCATTCTGGATACCAAGAATCCGGCGATGCAGGCCCTGGTGGAAGCGGCGCCCAAGCTGCTCGACCACCTGGGCCCGGCGTCGCTGGCGCACTTCGAGGCGGTGCGTCGCCTGCTCGACGCCCAGGGCATCGCCTACCGCGTCAATCCGCGTTTGGTCCGTGGGCTGGACTACTACCACCACACGGTGTTCGAATTCGTCACCACCTCGCTTGGGGCGCAGGGCACGGTCTGCGCCGGGGGGCGCTACGACGGCTTGATGGCCGAGGTGGGCGGCAAACCCGCCCCTGGCGTCGGCTGGGCCATGGGAGTGGAGCGCATTCTGGAACTGCTCAAGGCCCAGCAGCGCCTGCCGGCCGCCCCGGTGCCGGACGCGTATGCCATCGTGCCCGACCCCCAGGCCTGGCCGCAGGTGATGCCCGTGCTGCGGGCCTTGCGCGCTGCCGGTCTGCAGGTGCTGATGCACGCCGCCGGGCCGGACGGGCTGGGCAGCATGAAGTCGCAGTTCAAAAAGGCCGATGCGAGCGGGGCGCGCTACGCGCTGATTTTTGGCGAGGCCGAGCTGGCCGCCGGGCAGGTGGCGGTCAAGCCCCTGCGCGAAGGGCTGAGCGGCCCCGTCACGGCTCAGACCCTGCTGCCCGTGGCCGAGGCCGCCGAGTGGGCCACCCGGTTGCGCCCCGCTGGCGCGACCTGACGCGGCCGATCGCGACCGGGGCGCGCCCCCCTCTACAATCCCGCCACATCGACACCCACCGGGCAGCGCATGGCCTCGCATTACGACCTCGAAGAGCAGGAACAAATCGCCCAGCTCAAGGCATTTTGGGCAAAGTACGGCAACCTCATCACCTGGCTGTTGATCGGGGTGCTGGGGGCTTATGCCGCCTACAACGGCTGGCAGTATTGGGAGCGGCGCCAGGCCGCGCAGGCGGCCGCCCTGTACGATGAGTTGGATCAGGCGGCCCGCGCGGCCGACGTCGAGCGGGTGCGGCGCACCTGGGGCGATATGCAGGCCCAGGCGGCCCGCACGGCGCAGGCGCAGCACGGCGCGCTGCTGGCCGCCCGGGTGTTGGCCGAAGCCGACCAGACCGCCGACGCGCGCGCGGCCCTGCAGTTCGTGATCGACCGTGGGCGTGACGAGGCCCTGGTGGCCGTGGCCCGCGTGCGCCTCGCGGGGCTGGAGCTGGACGCCGGCAACCTCGACGCGGCTCTGCGCCTGCTCGATGCCGATGTGCCCGAGGCCCTGCGCCCGTGGCGCGCCGACCGGCGCGGTGACGTGCTGCACCGCCAGGGCCAGGACGAAGCCGCCCGCGCGGCCTACCTGGACGCCTGGAAGGGGCTGGAGCCTGCGGCCGGCTACCGTGCCATCGTCGAGGCCAAGCTCAACGCACTGGGTGTCGATCCCACCGCCCGTCCGGAGGCCAAGCCGTGAACCTCATCCACCCCCCCGTTCACCCCTCCTCGCTCGTCCGGCGTGCGGGCACGTGGCTGGCCGGTGCCGCCCTCGCGCTGGCGCTGGCCGGTTGCTCGTCCAGCGGCCGCAAACCCGAGCCCATGCCGCTGGAGCCGGTGGCCGCGCTCGTGCCCGCACGGCAGGTGTGGACGCAGGCGCTCGGCCCGGTCGATGCGCTGATGGTGCCGGCTGTCCACGGCGCGTCGGTGGCGCTGGTCAACGCCGCGGGCACGGTGACGGTGCTGGATGGCGAGAGCGGTCGCGTGCGCTGGCGGGCCGAGTCCGGCGCCCCCATGGCCGCCGGGGTCGGGTTCGATGGGCGGCGCGCGGCCGTCGTCACGCGCGACAACGATCTGGTGGTGCTGACCGAGGGTGGCGAGCGCTGGCGCCAGCGGCTGCCCGCGCGCACCTTCACGCCGCCGTTCGTGGCCGGTGAGCGCGTGTTCGTGCTGGGGGGCGACCGCAGCGTGGTGGCCTTCGACGCCGCGACGGGCGCGCGCCTGTGGTCGCAAACCAGCCGCGGCACCGAGCCGCTGGTGCTGCGCCAGGCCGGGGTGCTGGGCGCGGTGGGCAACACGCTGGTCGTCGGGATCGGCGGCCGTCTGGTCGGCTTGGATCCCGACACCGGGCGCATCCAGTGGGACGCCACCATCGGCCGCTCGCGCGGCGCCAACGAAATCGAGCGCCTCGTCGATCTGGTGGGCCGTGTCGGGCGCGACCGCGACGTGCTGTGCGCGCGTGCTTTCCAGTCCGCGATCGGCTGTGTGGATGCCCAGCGCGGCCGGGTGCTCTGGACGCAACCGGCCGACGGCACGACCGGCGTGCAGGCCGATGCCGAGCGGGTGTATGGCGTGGAGTCGAACGGCCGGGTCATCGCCTTGCGGCGCGAGGATGGCGTGCGCGCGTGGGCCAACGAGCGGCTGCTGTACCGGGGCCTCTCGGCACCGCTGGCGGTGGGCCGTTCCCTGGCCGTGGGGGATGCGCAGGGCCATGTGCACCTGCTGTCGCGCGCCGACGGGTCTTTCTTGAACCGGCTGCCGACGGATGGCTCGCCCATCGTCGACGGGCCGCTGCTGGTCGGCAACACCCTGCTGGCCGTGACCCGCAACGGCGGCGTGTTCGCTTGGCGCCCCGAATGACCGCGTTCAAACCCGTCGTCGCGCTGATCGGCCGCCCCAACGTCGGCAAGTCCACGCTGTTCAACCGGCTCACCAAGAGCCGGGACGCCATCGTCGCGGACATGCCCGGCCTGACCCGCGACCGCCACTACGGCAACGCCCGGCTGGGGCGGCGCGAGTTCATCGTCATCGACACCGGCGGCTTCGAGCCCGACGCGTCCAGCGGCATCTACCGCGAGATGGCCAAGCAGACCCGCCAGGCCGTGGCCGAGGCGGATGTGGTGATCTTCGTCGTGGACGCGCGGGCCGGGCTGAGCGCGCAGGACCACGAAATCGCCGACTACCTGCGCCGCTTGGCCAAACCCTGCCTGCTGGTAGCCAACAAGGCCGAGGGCATGCGCGAGGGCGCGCAACTGGCGGAGTTTTATGAACTGGGCCTGGGGGAGGTGATCCCGGTGTCGGCCGCGCACGGACAGGGCGTGCGCTCGATGGTCGAGGCCGCGCTCGATCAACTGATCTGGCCCGACGACACCTCCGAGGCCGACGAGGCCGCCGAAGAGGCGATCCGGCTTGCCGTCGCCGGCCGCCCCAACGTCGGCAAGTCCACGCTGATCAACGCCTGGCTGGGCGAGGAACGGCTGGTTGCCTTCGACCTGCCCGGCACCACGCGCGACGCCATCCGCGTGCCCTTCGAGCGCGAGGGGCGCCGCTTCGAGCTGATCGACACCGCCGGCCTGCGCCGCAAGGGCCGGGTATTCGAGGCGGTGGAAAAGTTTTCCGTCGTCAAGACGCTGCAGGCCATCGAGAGCGCGCACGTCGTGCTCCTGCTGCTGGACGCCACGCAGGGCGTCACCGACCAGGACGCGCACATCGCCGGCTACATCCTGGACAGCGGCCGCTCGGTGGTCGTGGCGGTCAACAAGTGGGACGCGGTGGACGACTACCAGCGCGAGCAACTGCAGCGCTCCATCGAAGTGCGGCTGGCCTTTCTGAAGTTTGCGCCGCTGCACTTCATTTCCGCGCGCAAGCGCCAGGGCATCCAGGCGCTGTGGAAGTCCATCGCCCGGGCCTATGCGTCGGCGATGGTCAAGATGCCCACGCCGGTGCTCACCCGCCTGTTGCAGGAGGCCGTTGCCTTCCAGGCGCCGCGCAAGAGCGGCATGTTCCGCCCCAAGTTGCGCTATGCGCATCAGGGCGGGCAGAATCCGCCCGTCATCGTCATCCACGGCAACTCGCTCGAGCACGTGGGCGACGCCTACCGGCGCTACTTGGAGGCGCGGTTTCGCAAGGCGTTCGACCTCGTCGGCACGCCGCTGCGCATCGAGTTCAAGACGCAGGAAAACCCCTACGACTGACGCGCCCCTTCCGCGGGGCTTTGCGCCCACGCACGCCGCCGCCGTTTGTGGTATAGTCGGCGTCCCATTTTTATATCGAACACGGACGATATCGTGAGCAACAACAAAGGCCAACTCCTCCAGGACCCGTTTCTGAACCAACTCCGCCGCGAGCACGTGCCGGTGTCGATCTACCTCGTCAACGGCATCAAGCTGCAGGGGCAGATCGAATCGTTCGATCAGTACGTGGTCCTGCTGCGCAACACCGTCACCCAGATGGTGTACAAGCACGCCATCTCCACCATCGTGCCGGGCCGTCCGGTGCAGTTCACGGCAGGCCAGACGGCCGAGGCTGCGTCGGCACCGTGACCGGATCCGCCCCGGCATCCACGGCCGGTGAGCCGGCGCCGGGTGTCATTCTCGTCGGCGTCGACATCGGCCAGCCGCACTTCGACGCCACCCTGGACGAGCTGGCCCAACTGGCCCAGTCGGCGGGGTACCGGGTGTGCGACAAGGTCGTCTGCCGCCGCCGCGCGCCCGATGCGGCGCTGTACGTGGGCAGCGGCAAAGCGGACGAAATCGCAGCCCTTGCCGCGGCGCATGGCGCCAGCGAGGTGCTGTTCGACCAGTCCCTGAGCCCGGCGCAGCAGCGCAACCTCGAGCGGCACCTCAAGATGCCGGTCAACGACCGGGTGTTGCTGATTCTGGACATCTTTGCCCAGCGGGCCCGCAGCCACGAGGGCAAGCTGCAGGTGGAGCTGGCGCGGCTGCGCTACCTGTCGACGCGGCTGGTGCGGCGCTGGTCGCACCTGGAGCGCCAAACGGGCGGCATCGGCCTGCGCGGCGGCCCCGGCGAGACCCAGATCGAGTTGGACCGGCGCATGATCGCCGAGGCGATCCAGCGCACCCGCGAGCGGCTCGAGCGGGTCAAGCGCCAGCGGCGCACCCAGCGCCGGCAGCGCGAGCGCCGCGGCACCTTCACCATTTCGCTGGTCGGCTACACCAACGCCGGCAAGTCCACGCTGTTCAACGCGCTGGTCAAGGCGCGCGCCTACGCGGCCGACCAGTTGTTTGCGACGCTCGACACCACCACGCGCCAGATGTATCTGGGCGAGGTCGGCTGCAATGTGTCTTTGTCGGACACGGTCGGCTTCATCCGCGACCTGCCTCACACGCTGGTCGAGGCCTTTGCCGCCACCTTGCAGGAGGCGCGCGACGCCGACTTGCTGCTGCACGTGGTCGATGCGGCCAATCCGCAACACCCGGAACAGATCGACAACGTGCAGCGCGTGCTGCACGAGATCGACGCGGCCGACGTGCCGCAGGTTCTGGTGTTCAACAAGATCGACGCCCTGCCGCCCGAGCGGCGCCCGCGCCAGCACCGCGATGTCACGGAACTCGAAGGGCGCAGCGTGACTCGGGTTTTCGTGAGCGCGCAGACCGGCGAGGGGCTCGACGCGTTGCGGGCGGTGCTGGCCGACGCCGTGCGCGAGCACCTCGCAATGCCCGACGGCGACGGGGGCGTGCCGCAATTCGGCACAATTCGCATGCCATCCAACGATCCACGTTTTCATCCATGAGCGACTTCCCCTTGGGCGCACGACCTTCTGGACGCGGGCCTGACCGCCTGGGCCTGTGGTCCCGGGCAGGCTGGGCGCGCCGCCTGCGCGCGGTGTTCAACCTCAACGACCCGCGCTGGGGGCGTGGGGAGGACGACGATGCCCGCGACGGTGGCGGACAGCGCCGGCCGTCGGGCGGGCAGACGCCGCCCGACCTGGACGAACTGTGGCGCGACTTCAACCGCAAGCTCGGCGGCCTGTTTGGCGGTCGCGGCGGTGGCCGCCCGCCGGGTGGCCCCGGCTGGGGCCGGGGGGAGGGCGGCGCGCCGATGCGCCCCGACCCCAAAGGGGCGGGCATCGGCGCCGGCCTGATCGTCGGCGTGGGTGTGCTGATCTGGCTGGGCACGGGCTTTTTCATCGTGCAGGAAGGCCAGCAGGCCGTCATCACCCAGTTCGGCCGCTACCACAGCACGGTCGGCGCCGGCTTCAACTGGCGGCTGCCGTATCCC
The DNA here is from genome assembly GCF_007556755.1 of Tepidimonas fonticaldi. Lineage (GTDB taxonomy): Bacteria > Pseudomonadota > Gammaproteobacteria > Burkholderiales > Burkholderiaceae_C > Tepidimonas > Tepidimonas fonticaldi. The sequence continues at coordinate 74,415 of NZ_VJOO01000005.1, forward strand.
ATCCAGCGCCACGAATCGGTGTTCGTCACCCAGATCCGCTCGGTGGACATCGGCCGGGATGCGATCGTGCGCGCCACGGGCCTGCGCGAGTCGGCGATGCTGACCGAGGACGAGAACATCGTCGAGATCAAGTTTGCCGTGCAGTACCGCCTGAGCGACGCGCGCGCCTACCTGTTCAGCAGCCGCGACCCCGATGCGGCAGTGGTCAAGGCCGCCGAGACCGCCGTGCGCGAGGTGGTCGGCAAGATGAGGATGGACGCCGCGCTGGCCGAGGAGCGCGAGCAGATCGCCCCCCGTGTGCGGACCTTGATGCAAAACATCCTGGACCGCTACAACGTCGGCATCGAGATCGTCGGCATCAACCTGCAGGCCGGCGGCGTGCGCCCGCCCGAGCAGGTACAGGCCGCGTTCGACGACGTGCTCAAGGCCGGGCAGGAGCGCGAGCGCGCCAAGAACGAGGCCGAGGCCTACGCCAACGACGTCGTGCCGCGGGCGCGCGGCGCGGCGTCGCGCCTGATCGAAGAGGCCGAGGGCTACAAGGCGCGCATCGTGGCGCAGGCGCAGGGTGATGCGCAGCGCTTCTCGCTCGTGCAGGCCGAGTATGCGAAGGCCCCGCAGGTCACGCGCGAGCGCCTGTATCTGGAGGCCATGCAGCAGATCTACACCAACGTCACGAAGATCATGGTGGATACCCGCCAGCAGTCCAGCCTGCTCTATTTGCCGCTGGACAAGATCATGCAACAGGTCAGCGCCGGACAGGGGCCAGTGGGGGCGGTGCCGTCGCCCGCCCCGTCGGCGGCCGCGTCGAGCGCGCCGGCCGCCGCCGATGCGCGCGGGCGTGACGACCTGCGCAGCCGCGACCGCGAAGGGCGCTGAACGGAGCCGACGCCATGATGAACCGAATCGGATTCATTGCCTCTTCCCTGTTGGTCCTGCTGGCCATCGTCAGCTCCACCCTGTTCGTCGTCGATCAGCGCCAGTTCGGTGTGGTGTTTCAGTTCGGCCAGATCCGCAACGTGGTCACCGAGCCGGGCCTGAACTTCAAGCTGCCGCCGCCGTTCCAGAACGTGTCCTACATCGACAAGCGGCTGCTGACGCTGGAGAGCACCGACACCGAGCCGACGCTGACCGCCGAGAAGCAGCGCGTCGTCATCGACTGGTACGTGCGCTGGCGCATCTCCGACCCGTCGGCCTATATCCGCAACGTCGGGCTGGACGAGCGCGCCGGCGCCGCCCAGCTCAACCGCGTGGTGCGTAACGCCTTCCAGCAGGAGGTCAACAAGCGCACTCTGCGCGAGCTGCTCTCCGCCAAGCGCGAGGAGCTGATGGCCGCGGTGCAGCGCGAGGTGCTGGCTGCGGTGCGCGGCGCCGAGAAGCCCTGGGGCATGGACGTGGTCGACGTGCGCATCTCGCGCATCGACTACGCCGAGTCGATCACCCGCTCGGTCTACGACCGCATGGAGGCCGAGCGCAAGCGCGTGGCCAACGAGCTGCGCTCCACCGGCTTCGCCGAAGGCGAGAAGATCCGTGCCGAGGCCGACCGCCAGCGCGAGGTCATTCTGGCGGACGCCTTCCGCCAGGCGCAGAAGATCAAGGGTGAAGGCGACGCCGAAGCGGCCCGCGTCTACAGCCAGGCGTTCGGCAAGGACCCGGCGTTCGCCCAGTTCTACCGCAGCCTCGAGGCCTACAAGGCCAGCTTTGCCGGCAAGGGCGATGTGCTGGTGGTCGACCCCTCGTCCGAGTTCTTCAAGGCGTTCAAGGGCAGCGCGCCGGCGGCCGGGGCGCGCTGAGGCGGTGATGCGTGACCGGCCCCGGATCGGGGCCGGGGTAAAATCCTGCCTTTGCCTGCTGCCGAACCACCCATGTCTGCCTGGCTGCTGCCGGATCACATCGCCGATGTGCTGCCCTCCGAGGCGCGCCACATCGAGGACTTGCGCCGCTCGCTGCTCGAAGCGGCGCGCCGCTACGGCTACGAGCTGGTCATCCCGCCACTGCTCGAACACCTGGAGTCGCTGCTGACGGGCACCGGCGAGGCGCTGGACCTGCAGACCTTCAAGCTGGTGGACCAGCTCTCGGGCCGGATGCTGGGACTGCGTGCCGACACCACGCCACAGGTCGCGCGCATCGATGCGCACCTGCTCAACCGCCAGGGCATTGCGCGGCTGTGCTACTGCGGGCCGGTGGTGCACACCCGCGCTGCCACCCACGGCACGCGCGAGCCGCTGCAGTTCGGCGCCGAAATCTACGGCCATGCCGGCCTGGAGGCCGATCTGGAGGTGCTCGAGCTCGCGCTCGACGCCCTGCGCGCGGCGGGACTGACGCGCCTGGGGGTGGACCTGGGCGACGTGCGCGTCGTCGATGCGGTGCTGGATGGCTGTCCGCTGCCGCCGGCGCGCATCGCGCGGCTGCATGCGGCGCTGGCGGCCAAGGATGCGGCCGCGCTGGCGGCGCTGGCCGCGGAATTGCCCCCCGCGGTACGCGACGGCCTGCTGGCCTTGCCCGAGCTGTATGGCGATGCGGCCGTCCTGGCCGAGGCCCGGCGGCGCCTGCCGGGCGGCGAGCGGCTGCAGCGGGCCCTGGACGATCTGTCCTGGCTGGCCGATCGCCTGCACGAGCGCGACCCGCTGGTTTCCGTCACCTTCGATCTGGCGGATCTGCGTGGCTACGCCTACTACACGGGCGTGCGGTTTTCGCTGTTTGGCGCCGGTGGAGCCGAGCGGCAGGAAATCGCGCGTGGTGGCCGTTACGACGAGGTGGGCGCGGTCTTTGGGCGCCGCCGTCCCGCGGCCGGCTTCAGCCTGGATCTCAAGCAACTGGTCCGGCTGGCCCCGGCCCCCGCGCTGCGGCCGGCGATCCGGGCACCGTGGCGCGACGATGGCGCCCTGCGTGCGGCCATCGCCCAACTGCGCGCGGCCGGCGAAACCGTGGTCTGCGTGCTGCCCGGGCACGAGCACGAGGTGGACGAATTTGCCTGCGACCGCACGCTGGTCGAACGCGACGGCGCGTGGGTGGTGCAACCGCTCGCGGCGCAGGCGAGCTGATGCCCACCGCACCATCGCGGCCCTTTCCCCAACCGCTCTCCAAGCGATACCGATCGAGCGATTTTTTCCATGAACGACAAGGTTTTCCAGCCCCAGCCGGGGCGCAACGTGGTGGTGGTCGGCACCCAGTGGGGTGACGAGGGCAAGGGCAAGCTGGTCGACTGGCTGACCGAGACCGCGCACGGCGTGGTGCGCTTCCAGGGCGGGCACAACGCCGGCCACACGCTGGTCATCGGCGGCGTCAAGACCGCGCTGCACCTGATTCCGAGCGGCATCATGCGCGCCGGCGTCCGGTGCTACATCGGCAACGGCGTGGTGCTGCCGCCGGCCAAGCTGCTGGAGGAGATCGAAGGGCTGGAGCGCGCCGGCGTGGAGGTGCGCAGCCGCCTGCGCATCAGCGAGGCCTGCCCGCTGATCCTGCCGTTCCACGCCGCGCTGGACGTGGCGCGCGAGGCCGCCAAGGAAAAGGTCGGCGCCGCCAAGATCGGCACCACCGGGCGGGGCATCGGCCCGGCCTACGAGGACAAGGTGGCGCGCCGCGCGCTGCGCGTGCAGGACCTGCGCCACCCCGAGCGCTTCGCCGAGCGGCTGCGCGAGCTGCTGGAGCTGCACAACCACGTGCTGGTGACGCTGCTCGGCGCCGAGACGCTGGAGTGGAGCCCGGCGCTGGCGCCCTACATCGAGCGCGGGCGCGTGCGCTTCGAGCCGGTGTACGAGGAGGCGATGCGCCAGGCCGAGCAGCTGCTGCCGATGGTGGCCGACGTCTCGCGCGAGCTCAACGACGCGCACCGCGCCGGCGCCAACCTGCTGTTCGAGGGCGCGCAGGGCACGCTCTTGGACATCGACCACGGCACCTACCCGTTCGTGACGTCCAGCAACTGCGTGGCCGGCAACGCCGCCGCCGGCTCCGGTGTCGGCCCGGGGCTGCTGCACTACGTGCTCGGCATCACCAAGGCGTACTGCACGCGCGTCGGCGGCGGGCCGTTCCCGACCGAACTCGACTGGCAGACCGAAGGCACGCCCGGCTGGCACATGGCCACCGTCGGCGCCGAGAAGGGCACCACCACCGGCCGCGCGCGCCGCTGCGGCTGGTTCGACGCCGCGCTGTTGAAGCGCTCGGCGCAGGTCAACGGCCTGTCGGGGCTGTGCATCACCAAACTGGACGTGCTCGACGGCCTGCCGGAGCTCAAGCTGTGCGTCGGCTACCGCCTGGACGGGCGCGAGATCGACCTGCTGCCGCTTGGGGCGGACGAGATCGCGCGCTGCGAGCCGATCTACGAGACCCTGCCGGGCTGGAGCGAGCCGACCGCCGGCATCACGCGCTACGAGGACCTGCCGGCCAACGCGCGCCGCTACCTGGAGCGCATCGAGGCCACCACCGGCGTGCCGATCCACGTCATCTCGACAAGCCCGGACCGCGACCATACCATCCTGGTGCGGCATCCCTTCGCCGCTTGAGGCCCCCGCAGCGCCACGCGAAAGACCCCGATATGCTCACCGAAGACGGCAAGCACCTGTACGTCTCGTACGACGAGTACCACAACCTGATCGAAAAGCTCGCGATCAAAATCCACCAGTCGGGCTGGGACTTCGACACCATCCTGTGCCTGGCGCGCGGCGGCATGCGCCCCGGCGACATCCTCAGCCGCATCTTCGACAAGCCGCTGGCCATCATGTCCACCAGCTCCTACCGCGCGGAGGGCGGCACGGTGCGCGGCCAGCTGGACATCGCGCGCTACATCACCACGCCCAAGGGCGAGATCGCCGGCCGCGTCCTGCTGGTCGATGACCTGGCCGACTCGGGCCATACGCTCAAGGCCGTGATCGACATGCTGCGCACCAACTACGCGCCGATCACCGAGTTGCGCAGCGCCGTCATCTGGACCAAGGGCGTGTCCATTTTCACGCCGGACTATTCGGTGGAGTTTTTGCCCACCAACCCCTGGATCCACCAGCCGTTCGAGTGCTACGACAACCTGCGGCCCGAGCAGCTGCTGGCCAAGTGGAAGATCTGACCGCCATGGGGGCGGCACCTGCGGGCGAGGCCACGCGCCTGATTCATCACCCCTACCGCGCACCGGACGGCTTCGACGCCGTGATGGTGCCGGTACACAAGGCCTCGACCGTCTTCTTCCCCAACGTCGCGGCGATGCGCGAGCGCCAGTGGCAGGACAAGTCCGGCTACACCTACGGTCTGCACGGCACGCCCACCACCTTCACGCTGGAGGAGCGCCTGGCCACCCTGGAAGGGGGGCGCCACTGCATTCTGGCCCCCAGCGGTTTGGCCGCCATCGCGCTGGTCGATCTGGCGTTTTTGCGTGCCGGCGATGAAGTGCTGATCCCCGACAACGCCTACGGCCCCAACAAGGCGCTGGCCAGCCACGAGCTGGCCGCCTGGGGCATCCGGCACCGCATCTACGATCCCATGGATCCTGCGGATCTGGCTGCGGCCATCACACCCCAGACGCGCCTGGTGTGGCTGGAGGCGGCCGGCTCGGTCACGCTGGAGTTTCCGGACGTGCCCGCGCTGGTCGGCGTCGTTCGCGCTGCGAATGAGGGACGCGCGCGGCCCATCGTCACGGCGCTGGACGACACATGGGGCGCCGGGGTGGCCTTCAACCCGTTCGATCTGGGGGTGGACGTGGCCATGCAGGCCCTCACCAAATACCCCAGCGGGGGCGCCGACGTGTTGATGGGCTCCGTCGTCACGCGGGACGAGGCCCTGCACCGTGCACTGCTGTCCACCCACATGCGCCTGGGCCTGGGCGTCGGGGCCAACGACGTCGAGGCCGTGTTGCGCGGCCTGCCCAGTCTGCCCTTGCGCTATCACGCGCAAGACGCCGCCACGCGCGAGTTGGCCGCGTGGATGCAGACCCAGCCGCACGTGGCCCGGGTGTTTCATCCGGCACTGCCGGACTCCCCCGGCCATGCCGCATGGCGCCGCGACGCCCGCGCCGCGGGCTGCCTGTTCAGCGTCGTGTTCGATCCGGCGATCCCCGCGCAGCGGGTGGATGCCTTCTGCGATGCCTTGCGGGTGTTTCGCCTGGGGTACAGCTGGGCCGGACCGGTCAGCCTGTGCGTGCCCTACGACATCCCGACGATGCGCGCGCGTCCCTGGCCCTACGCCCCCCGGCTGGTGCGGTTGGCCGTGGGGCTGGAGGATGTGGAGGATCTGCGCGCCGATTTGAGGCGGGCGTTGACAAAGCTGGGCTGACGGGCTTCGAGGAGCTTGGCCACCATCTGATGGGGTTGGCTCGGTGTCATCGAAGTTGAGTGTGACGGGCGATTTGCGCGGCTAGCCGGGCACCGGTGCGGGCGGTTTGGCCGTCCCGGTCCAGCGCCGGATTGAGCTCAGCGATGTCGGCCGCCACCACTTTGCCGCTCATGAGCACCGTGTCCATCAGTGGGATCAGCCAGGGCAGGGGCACGCCCAGCGTCGCCGGGGCGCTGACGCCCGGGGCTTGGTGCGCCGGCAGCACGTCCAGGCAGATGGTGAGATAGACCGCATCGCAGGCGGCCAGGTCCGCTTGCAGCGCTGCGCGGGCGGCGGCCACATCGGCTTCGGTTTGCAAGGCTTCGTCCAACCGGTAGCGCACCCCCAGCGCGTGCGCCCGGTCGAACAGCGCCTGGGTGTTGGCGTAGCGGCTGATGCCCAGCACGTGGTAGTCAAAGGGGCGGCCCTGGGCTTGGCACCATTGCGCGATTTGCCGAAACGGCGTGCCTGAGTTGGCCTGGGCTGCGTGACGCAGGTCGAAGTGGGCGTCGAAATTGACGATGAGCAGTCGCTGCCGCTTGGGCTCGGCCTGCACGATACCCTGGAACGTGCCCCACGCCACCTCATGCCCGCCGCCGAGCACCAGGGGGAAGGCGCCTTGCGCCAGTACCTCGGCCACTCGGGCGGCCAGGGCGGTTTGGGCCGCCTCCAGCGCTTGGCCTTCGCACGTCACGTCGCCGCCGTCCCACAGCGTGGGCTCGCCCAGCACAGGCAGGTTGGCCAGCGCCTGCCGCAGGGCAGCCGGCCCCTGGGCCGCGCCGGGGCGGCCGCCGTTGCGCCGCACCCCTTCATCGCAGGCAAAGCCCAGCAGCGCCACGCCGCCGCGGGCTTGCGCATGCCAGGGGCGCACGTGTTGGTGCCAGCGGGTGGTGACGCCGATTTCTTCGGTATCGATGCGGCCTTGCCACACCAAGGGCTGGCCGGGGGCGGGCGCGTTCATGCGGGGGCTTCCGAAGTCATGCGCCGTCCGCCGACGACCACGCCTAGGCAGGCGTCGTGGCCGAACCAATAGGTCAGCTCGTTGGGGTGCTGCAAATCCCATAGCGCCAGATCCGCGCGCTGGCCCACGGCCAGGGTACCGCGGTCGCGCAGGCCGAGGGCCCGTGCCGCGTGGACGGTGATGCCGCGCACAGCCTCCAACGGCGTAAGGCGGAAGAATCTGCAGGCCATGTGCGCCATCAGCGGCAGCGACAGGGCCGGCGATGTGCCGGGGTTGTGGTCGGTGGCAATCGCCATGGGCACGCCGGCTTCGCGCAGGGCAGCGATTGGCGGCAGCTGCGTTTCGCACAGCATGTAAAACGCCCCGGGCAGCAGCATGGCCACCGTGCCGGCGGCCTGCATGGCCGCCACGCCCGCGGGGCTGAGGTGTTCCAGATGGTCGCAAGAGAGGGCGCCAAAGCTGGCCGCCAGAGCCGCGCCGCCTTGGTCGGAGAGTTGCTCGGCGTGCAGCTTTACCGGCAGCCCCAGGCGCTGGGCGGTTTCGAACACGCGCCGGGTTTGTGCAGGAGTAAAGCCGATGTGCTCGCAGAACGCGTCCACCGCATCGAGCAAGCCTTGCGCGTGCCACTCGGGCAGCCAGGCGCACACTGCGTCGATGTAGTCGTCGGCCCGGCCTTCGAATTCGGCAGGCACGGCGTGCGCCGCCAGGCAGGTGACCTGCACCCCGATGCCCAGGGTCTGTCCCAGGCGGCGGGCCACGCGCAGGCAGCGGGCTTCGTCGGCCAGCGACAGGCCGTAGCCGGACTTGATTTCCACCGTGGTCACGCCCGAGCGCATAAGGGCGCGGGCGCGGCGCAGCGCCTGGGCCAGCAGGCTTTCTTCGCTTGCGGCTCGGGTGGCCGCCACCGTGGCGCGGATGCCGCCGCCGGCGCGGGCGATGGCTTCGTAGCTCGCGCCATTGAGGCGCTGCTCGGCTTCATCGGCGCGGTGGCCGCCATAGACCAAATGGGTGTGCCCGTCGATCAAACCCGGGGTCAGCAAAGCGCCTTGCAGGTTATATTCCTCGTCCACCTGCAGTGCAGCGGGCAGGTCGGCCTGCCGGCCCAGCCAGGCGATGCGCTCGCCTTCGGCCAGCAGGGTCCCGTCTTCGATCAGGCCCCAGCCGGGGCCGGTCATGGTCGCCAGCCGGGCGTTGCGCCATAGGCGGCGCGGGGTATGGTCGGTATTCATGCCCCGTCGCCCCAAAGCAGGCTCAGCACATCGGCATTGCCCTCAGCGGCGCGGCCCTGCATCACCAGGGTTTTGGCCGCTTCGATGTCGGGGGCGAACAGCCGGTCGTGTGCGTAAAACGGCACCTGCGCCCGCAGCACCGCATGGGCTTTTTGCAGCCGCTGCGAAGTCAGCAGGGGGCGGTGAAAATCCACCCCTTGCGCCGCGGCCAGCCACTCGATGCCCAGAATGGTGGCGGTGTTGTCGGCCATCTCGGCCAAGCGCCGGCCGGCGTAGGTGGCCATGCTCACATGGTCTTCTTGATTGGCGCTGGTGGGCAGGCTGTCCACGCTGGCCGGGTGGGCGTGGGATTTGTTCTCCGAGGCCAGCGCGGCGGCGGTGACGTGGGCGATCATGAAGCCGCTGTTCAGCCCCGGGTTGTTCACCAGGAAGGGTGGCAACCCCGAGAGGGTGCTGTCGATCAGCAGCGCGATGCGTCGCTCGGAAATGGCTCCGATTTCGCTGATGGCCAGGGCCAGCGTGTCGGCCGCAAACGCCACCGGCTCGGCGTGGAAGTTGCCACCCGAGAGTACCTCGCCGGTGTCGGTGAAGACGAGCGGGTTGTCGGTGACGGCGTTGGCCTCGATCAGCAGCGTGCGGGCGGCCTGGGCGATGAGGTCGCGGCAGGCGCCCATCACCTGGGGCTGGCAGCGCAGGCTGTAGGGGTCTTGCACGCGCTCGTCGTTGTCCAGATGGGACAGGCGGATCTGACTGCCCTGCAACAGCGCCCGCGTGACGGCGGCGCTGGCGATCTGCCCCGGTTGGCCCCGCACCGCGTGGATGCGCGGGTCGAAGGGGGCGTCGCTGCCTTTGGCGGCATCGACGGACAGCGCGCCAATCACCGTGCCGGCTTCCAGCAAGCGTTCGGCCATGAACAGGCCGTGCAAGGCCAGGGCGGTGGACACTTGGGTGCCGTTGATGAGGGCCAGCCCTTCCTTGGCCGCCAGCGTCAGCGGGGCGATGCCTGCGGCGTTCAAGGCTTGCGCTGCCGGTTGCCATTGGCCCTGGTACCAGACTTCGCCTTCGCCCATCAGCGCCAGCGTCATGTGCGACAGGGGGGCCAAATCGCCGGAAGCGCCCACCGAGCCCTTGACCGGAATGCGCGGCACGATGCCGGCGTTGAGCACAGCCAGCAGCGTGTCCACCACCACCGGGCGCACGCCCGAGTAGCCGCGCGCCAGGCTGGCGGCCTTCATCACCATCACCAGCCGCACGGTGGCCGCGCTCATCGGCTCGCCGCTGCCCACCGAGTGAGACAGGATCAGGTTGCGCTGCAGCGCCTCCAATTGATCGTCGGGAATGCGCGTCTTGGCCAGTTTGCCGAAGCCGGTGTTGATGCCGTAGGCCGCATCGCCCTGGTCCACGATGGACTGGATGGCCGCGCTCGATGCGCGCATGGCCTCGTAAGCCTCGGCAGGCAGAGACGCTTGCACCGGGCTGAGCCAGACGGTGCGCAGGTCGGCCAGGGTCATCTGGCCGGGTTGAATCAGCAAGGAGTGGATCATGGTCGTCATCATGCACGCAGCATGGGCAAGTGCAAGCCCTGTTTCTTGGCGGTTTCGATGGCCAGTTCGTAACCCGCGTCGGCATGGCGCATCACGCCCGAGCCGCAGTCGTTGACCAGCACGCGCGCCAGGCGCTCGGCGGCGGCATCGGTGCCGTCGGCCACGATGACCATGCCCGAATGCTGCGAATAACCCATGCCCACGCCGCCGCCGTGGTGCAGGCTGACCCAGGTGGCGCCGCCGGCGGTGTTGAGCAGGGCATTGAGCAGCGGCCAGTCGCTGACGGCGTCGGTGCCGTCGCGCATGCCCTCGGTCTCGCGGTTGGGGCTGGCCACCGAGCCGGTGTCGAGGTGGTCGCGCCCGATGACGATGGGCGCCTTCAGCTCCCCCTTGCGCACCATCTCGTTGAACGCGAGGCCCGCGCGGTGGCGCTCACCCAGGCCCAGCCAGCAGATGCGTGCGGGCAAGCCCTGGAAGGCGATGCGCTCGCGCGCCATGTCCAGCCAGCGGTGGGTGTGGTGGTTGTCGGGGAAGAGTTCCTTGATCTTGGCGTCGGTTTTGTAGATGTCCTCCGGGTCGCCCGACAGCGCCACCCAGCGGAAAGGGCCCTTGCCCTCGCAAAACAGCGGGCGGATGTAGGCGGGCACAAAACCGGGGAAGTCGAAGGCGTTTTTCACGCCTTGGTCGAAGGCCACCTGGCGGATGTTGTTGCCGTAGTCCACGGTGGGCACGCCCATCGCATGGAAATCCAGCATCGCCTGCACGTGCACGGCGCAGCTCTTGGCGGCGGCCTCCTTCAGGGCGGCGTGTTGCGATGGGTCTTGCTGCGCCGCCTTCCACTGCGCCACGGTCCAGCCCATGGGCAGGTAACCGTGGATGAGGTCGTGGGCCGAGGTCTGGTCGGTGACGATGTCGGGACGCGGGCCACCGGCCTGGGCGCGCTTGACGAGTTCGGGCAGGATTTCGGCGGCATTGCCCAGCAGGGCGATCGAGACGGCTTCTTTCTTGGCCGTGTGTTCCCGAATCAGTTCCAGCGCGTGGTCGATGTCGCGGGCTTGTTTGTCCACGTAGCGCGTGCGCAGACGAAAGTCGATGCTGCTTTGCTGGCACTCGATGTTGAGTGAACAGGCGCCAGCGAGCGTGGCGGCCAGGGGCTGGGCGCCACCCATGCCGCCCAGGCCAGCGGTGAGGATCCATTTGCCCGAGAGGTCGCCGCCATAGTGCTGGCGACCGGCCTCGACAAAGGTCTCGAACGTGCCCTGCACGATGCCTTGGCTGCCGATGTAGATCCAGCTGCCGGCGGTCATTTGGCCGTACATGAACAGGCCTTTGCGGTCGAGTTCGTTGAAGTGTTCCCAGGTGGCCCACTTGGGCACCAAGTTGGAGTTGGCGATCAGCACGCGCGGGGCGTTGGGGTGGGTCTTGAACACACCCACGGGCTTACCCGACTGGATCAGCAGCGATTCATCGTCGTTGAGTTCGCGCAGCGTGGCCAGGATCTGGTCGAAGCAGGCCCAGTCGCGGGCCGCGCGCCCGATGCCGCCATAGACCACCAGGGCTTGCGGGTTTTCCGCCACATCGGGGTCCAGGTTGTTCTGGATCATCCGGTAGGCGGCTTCGGTCAGCCAGTTCTTGCAGTGCAGCGTTGTGCCGCGCGGTGCGCGAATCACGCGGGTGGAGTCGTAGCGGGGATCAAGGTTGGTAGTCATGGTGGGCTCCAGAGCAGGCAGTTGTGGGCGGTAAGGGTCAAGCCGGCATTTCGATCCAGCCGAAGGCCAGACCGGCGCGCAGCGCGACGGCACCGAGAACGATACTCAGCAGGCTGCGAAGCAGCCATATCACGAGCAGGTCGCGGAACTTGACGGGAATGCGGGTGGCAAGGATGCAGGGCACGCAGCCGGACAGGAAGAGCACCGTGCTGATCGAGACCAGGGCCACCAGGAAGCGCAGCAGGAACTCGGCGTCCTTGAGCAGGATGGCCGGCAGGAACATTTCGGCCAGGCCCGAGGCGAAGGCGCCGCTGGCGGCCGCTGCGTTCTCCAGGCCGAGCAGGGTGCCGGCGACCCACAGCGCGGGCTTGAGCAGCACACCGATCCACTCGAACACCGGCGTGAACTTGGCCAGGCACAGGCCGGCAAAGCCCACCGCGAGGATGCTGGGGGCGACCACGGCGGACATCTGCAGCCCGTCCTTCAGGTTGGACCACAGCATCTGCGGCAGCGGCTCGCGCGACTGGTAGCGCGCCACGCCGGCCTGGAGTGCGCGCTGCCAGCGGTTGCCGGCGGCCGTGCCGTGCTCGTCCCCGGCGGGCGTGGGACGGCGGTCGTCCATGCCGGCGATGGGCGGCAGGTAGGCCGTGATCGCGGTGACGGCGAAGGTCACCACGAAGCTGGCCCAGAAGAAGAACGTCCAGTGCTCCATCAGGTTCAGGGTCTTGGCCACGACGATCATGAAGGTGGCCGAGACGGTGGAAAAGCCGGTCGAGATGACCATGGCCTCGCGCACCGTGTACTTGCCTTGCAGGTACATGGCGTTGGTGACGAGCAGGCCGATGGAATAGCTGCCGACGAAGGAAGTAACGGCGTCGATGGCCGAGTAGCCGGGGGTGCGGAAGAGCGGGCGCATCACGCGCTCCATCAGCACGCCCACCAGCTCCAGCAGACCGAAGCCCACTAGGAAAGTCAGTGCCAGTGCGCCAATAGGGATGAGCACGCCCACCGGCAGCGCCAGCTTCTCGAAGAGGAAGGGCAACATGTCCTTCTGGTTCGCCCAGTCGGGCGCCAGTCCGGCCAAGTACAGGCCCGCCAGGGCCAAGCCGACAAGCTTGATCACGCTGAACACCCGCGCCGTGACGCTTTGGCGGAAAGTGCCGGTGACGAAGGGAATGAATGCCCCCCAGGCCATCAACGCGAGCACGAAGATCACCGCGATGCTGCGCTGCTCTCGAACCAAGTAGCTGCTGAGGTGGTCGACCGGGATGGTGTGACGCCCACCGATCTCGATGTCGACGAAGAACAGGAAGATGCCCGCGGCGCTAAAAGCCAGCAGCTTGAACAGGGGAAGGACCAGGCCGCCAGGGGGTGAGGCCAGGGCGGTGTCGGGGCGGGTCATGCGGTGTCTCCTGTAGGGGTTAACCTATACAAATGGCTCAACCTGTCGCCAAGTTGTATATACATTTTGATTGTCGAGATCAAGGGACGTCAATACAATCCACGTCATTAAGTCTTAGTGATTACCCTAGGATGAGCACAACTCCCCCTCCCACCGATGGGGCCCGCCAGCCGGCCTACCAAGTCATCAAAGAGCATGTGCTGGCGCGTATCCAGAGTGGGCAGTGGAAGGAGGGCGACGCGATTCCCAGCGAGGAGGCATTGGCGCGCGAGTTCGGCGTGTCGCGCATGACGGTCAACCGCGCGATCCGCGAGCTGAGCGACGAGCAGCTCGTTGTTCGGGTGCAGGGCTCGGGAACCTTCGTGGCCCAGCAGAAGTACCAGTCCACGTTGGTGGAGATCCGCAATATCGCCGACGAAGTCGCCGCGCGCGGCCATGTGCACCGCAGTGAGCTGCAACTGCTTGAGCGCTGTAAGGCCAGCGAGGCGTTGGCACGTCAGTTCGGGTTGTCACCGCGGGCGATGCTCTTCCATTCGGTGGTGGTGCACTACGAGAACGAGCGGCCTATCCAAGTCGAAGATCGCTACGTCAATCCCCAGGTGGCGCCCGATTATTTGGCCCAGGACTTTCGCAGCCAGACGCCCAATGCCTACCTGATGCGCGTGGCGCCGCTGCAGGGCGTGCGCTTTGCCATCGAGGCCTGCTTGCCGCCGAAGGAGATTGGCGATCTACTGCGCATGGAAACGCATGAGCCGTGCCTGGTGTTGCGTCGCCAGACGTTGTCCAAAGGTCAAGTGGCCTCGGTGGCGGCGATGTGGCATCCGGCATCGCGCTACCAATTTACCGGCAGTTTCTAGCGTGGGTGACGGAATCAGCGGCTTGGGGGCAGCAGGGGCAGCATGACCGGCCACACGTTGTCCAGCAGGATCGGCTGTGCCCGCTCGTTGGGGTGGATGCGGTCGTCCTGGAACAGGGCGGCGGCTTGCGGACCGTCGGCGACGCCGGCCAGGAAAAACGGCACCAGGGCCACTTTTTCTTCCCGGGCCAGGTCCGTATAAACGGCGCGGAACTGGGCGCGGAAGCGCTCGCCGTAGTTCGGCGGCATGTCCATGCCGAGCAGCAGCACGCGCGCGCCGGCCTCGCGGCTGGCGCGGATCATGGCGCGCAGGTTGTCGCGTGTGCCGGAAAGCGGCAGTCCCCGCAGCGCGTCGTTGCCGCCCAGCTCGATCACCACCACCGCCGGACGGTGCTGCTGCAGCAGCGCCGGCAGGCGGCTGCGGCCGCCGGCGGTGGTGTCGCCACTGACGCTGGCGTTGACCACCCGCGCCGTGCGCCGGCCTTCCTGCAGCCGCCGCTCCAACAGCGCCACCCACCCGGTACCGCGCGCCAGTCCGTATTCGGCGCTCAACGAATCACCCACCACCAGAATCACCGGCGCGGAACCCGGCTCGGCGGCCCCCGCTCTGAAGGGCAGGTACGCGAGTGCGGCGGCGGCCAGCACGGTGGCGTTACAGTCTCTGCGGTTCAAGTCAAAGGCCTTTCATGTCCACATCCATCATTGCCGTGCACCGCCTGTCCAAATCGGTCACCGATGCGACGGGCACGCTCGGCATCCTGCACGACGTCGAATTTGCCGTCGCCCCGGGCGAGACCCTGGCCATTGTCGGCGCATCCGGCTCGGGCAAGAGCACCCTGCTGTCCCTGATCGCCGGGTTGGATACCCCGACCGCCGGCACGGTTCACCTGGACGGTGTCGACATTTTCGCGCTGGACGAAGACGCGCGCGCCGCGCTGCGGGCGCGCAAAGTGGGCTTCGTGTTCCAGAGCTTTCAGTTGCTGGGCAACCTCACCGCGCTGGAAAACGTCATGCTGCCGCTGGAGCTGGCCGGCCGGCGCGACGCCCGCGCGGCCGCCCGGCGCATGCTGGAGCGCGTGGGCCTGGGGGAGCGGCTGGGGCACTACCCCCGCGTGCTGTCCGGTGGCGAGCAGCAGCGCGTCGCCCTGGCGCGCGCCTTCGTGGTCGAGCCGGCGGTGCTTCTGGCCGATGAGCCGACCGGCAGCCTCGACCACGCCACCGGCGAGCGCGTCATGCAGTTGATGTTCGATTTGAACCGCGAGCACGGCACCACCCTGGTGCTGGTCACGCACGATCCGGCGATTGCCGCGCGCTGCGAGCGCCGCATCGCCATCGAGGCCGGCCGCGCCCGCGAGTGGCCTGTACAACCGGCGCCGGCCGCATCGCCCTGAGCGGCCCCGCGACGCATAATCGCGCCCCATGTCGTCCGAAACCAAAATCCTGTTCGGGTTTCACGCCGTCGGCGTGCGCCTGAAGACCGCGCCGTCCACCATTCTGGAGGTCTACGCCGACCCCACCCGCCGCGACGCCCGCATGCGCCAGTTTTTGCAACGCGCGCAGGAAGCGGGGGTGCGCGTCATCGAGGCCGACGGCCCCCGGCTGGCCAAGCTGGCGGGGGGCGCCAACCACCAGGGCGTGGTGGCCCGGGTGCAGCCCGTGGCGCAGGCCCGCACCTTGGACGATTTGCTGGACCAATTGGATGCGCGCAGCGAGCCCGAGCGCCGCGCCGATCCGCCGCTGCTGCTGGTGCTCGACGGCGTCACCGACCCACACAACCTAGGGGCCTGCCTGCGCGTGGCCGACGGGGCCGGGGCGCATGCCGTCATCGCTCCCAAGGACCAGTCCTGCGGGCTCAACGCCACGGTAGCCAAGGTGGCCAGCGGAGCGGCCGAGACGGTCCCGTACTTCATGGTCACCAACCTGGCGCGCACGCTGGAGGCGCTCAAACAGCGCGGGCTGTGGATCATCGGCACCAGCGACGACGCCCCGCGCAGCCTGTATCAGCACGACTGGCGCGGTCCCGTGGCCGTGGTTCTGGGGTCGGAGGGCAAGGGCATGCGCCCCCTGGTGCGCCGCACGTGCGACGAGCTGGTGTCCATCCCCATGCGCGGGGCGGTCGAGAGTTTGAACGTGTCGGTCGCCAGCGCGGTCTGCCTGTACGAAGCGGTCCGGCAGCGGCTTGCCGTGCCGTCCACCGCGCCCGCGTGACGCCGGTCTGGGTGGTCGCGCGCCCACGGCGTGGGCGTCGTCAAACCCAGCCCAGAGCGCCCAGGAGTGCGCCGGCGGCCAACAACCACAACAGGTGCAGCCGCGTGCGCCAGACGATCAGCGCGCTGGCGGCAGCCAGCAGCCACTGCGCCCCATCCTGCCGCCAATCGCCGGATCCGCGCGCCATCAACCAGCCCGAGGCGAACAGCAGCGCCACGACCGCCGGGGCCAGCCCTTGCTTGAACGCCTGCACCGGCCACCAGTCACGGCGCCGGTGCAGCCAGCGCGCGACGCCGTAGGTGAGCAGCGACGAGGGCAGCAGCATTGCCCCCAGGCACACGACGACCCCCAGCAGGCCTGGCCCCCACGCGCTTGGGCCGGCCGCCGGTCCCCCGGCGCTGTTGAGGCCGACGGTCCACCCCATCAGCGCCACGAACAGGATGTTGGGCCCCGGGGCGGCCTGCGCCAGCGCGATGGACGCCGAAAACTGCGACTCGCTCAACCAGCCGTGCTGCGTGACCAGGTAGCGGTGCATGTCCGGCGCCGTGGTGATGGCGCCCCCGATCGCCAGCAACGACAGCGACAGAAAGTGCGTAAAGATCGCCAGCCAGTCCGCCGCGGCCAGCCCGCTCGCGGCTACGTCCATCGTCGCGCTCACGGCCGCCCCCCGCCCGGGCGACGCAGCCGCCGCGCGGCCAGGCCCCAGCCCAGGCCGCCGGTCACCGCCAGCACCACGGCCAGCGGCAGCCGCACCCAGGCCACGGCGACGAAGGTCGATGCCGCCAGCGCGGCGCAGGCCTTCGGCCCCAGCACATTCCCCCGCAGCGGGGCCAGCAGCCGCAGCGCCGTCCCCAGGATCAAGCCCGCCGCCACCGCCCCCATGCCCCGCAGCGCGCCCTGTGCCATGGGGTGGGCTGCCACGTGGGTGAAGGCGATCGCGATCACCAGCAGCAGCGCCAGCGGCGCCAGCAGCATCCCCGCCAGCGCGGCCACGGCCCCCCGCCAGCCGAAGTGGCGCCCGCCGATCATCAGCGACAGATTGACCACGTTGGGGCCGGGCAGCAATTGGGCGGCCGCCCAGTCCTCCAGAAACTGCTCGCGCGTCAGCCAGCGGCGCCGCTCCACCAGCTCCTGCTGCACCACGGCCAGCACGCCCCCAAAGCCCTGCAGCGCCAGCCAGGTGCAGGCCCAAAAAAGCGCCGCCGGGGAGCGCGGCGCAGCCGGTGCGGCGGGGGCGGGCGGGGCGCTCATGGCGCCGATCCAACGTGACGTTCGACGCCGGGAAATCCCCGCCCGGCAAGGCGTCCCGACCGCTCTACAATGCCCCGAGGGGTGTCGTGCGCTCGCGCGGCCATCTTTGCATCCATCGTTTCAGGAGTCCGTTTCGTGCAGTCAACGAAGGCCAAGGCCGACGCAACCGAAGCCACGCAGCAGCCCGAATCGGCCGGCCCCGCGGTCCGTGTCATCAAAAAATACCCCAACCGCCGCCTGTACGACACCGATTCGTCGTCCTACATCACGCTCAGCGACGTCAAGGCGCTGGTCATGCGTGCCGAGCCGTTCGTCGTGCGCGATGCCAAGACGGGCGAGGATCTGACCCGCTCCATCCTGCTGCAGATCATTCTGGAGGAGGAGACCGCGGGCGTGCCGCTCTTCTCGGAAAAGATGCTGGCCAACATCATTCGATTCTATGGCCACGCCATGCAGGACTTCATGGGCTCGTACCTGGAGCGCAACCTGCAGATCTTCATGGAGCTGCAGCAGAAGATGGCCGAGCAAGCCAAGGAACTGACCCCCGAGGTGTGGCAGCAGTTCATGGCCGCGCAGACGCCGCTGATGATGGGAAACTTCTTTGCCCAATCGCAAAAGGCGTTGGCGCAGATGCAGGAGCAGATGCTCGGTGCCTTTGGGGTCAAGCGCCCGCACTGACGGCCGGCCCCTGCCCGGGCCCAGCCAGGCGCGCGGCGGCGCGACCTGAGACAATACGGGGATGTCCACCCCGACCCCCGATCGCCCCGGCGCCCAGACGCCGACCGTTGGCTTTGTCAGCCTGGGCTGCCCCAAGGCCCTGACCGATTCCGAGCTCATCCTCACCCGCCTGAGCGCCGAGGGCTACCGCACCAGCCGCCAGTACGAGGGGGCGGATCTGGTCATCGTCAACACCTGCGGCTTCATCGACGATGCGGTCAAGGAAAGCCTGGACGCCATCGGCGAGGCATTGGCGGCCAATGGCAAAGTCATCGTCACCGGCTGTCTGGGCGCGCGCTCCGATGCGCACGGGGACAATCTGGTCAAGGCGCTGCACCCGGCCGTGTTGGCCGTGACGGGCCCGCACGCCACGGACGAGGTGCTCGATGCCGTCCACGCCCACGCCCCAAAGCCGCACGACCCCTTCGTGGACCTGGTGCCCCCGCCCAGCAACGCCATCGAGGGCGTCGGCGTCAAGCTCACCCCGCGCCACTATGCGTATCTGAAGATCAGCGAGGGCTGCAACCACCGCTGCACCTTCTGCATCATCCCGTCGATGCGCGGCGACCTGGTCAGCCGCCCGATCGGCGACGTGCTCACCGAGGCGCGGCGGCTGTTCGAGGGCGGGGTCAAAGAGCTGCTCGTCATCAGCCAGGACACCAGCGCCTACGGCGTCGATGTGCAGTACCGCACCGGGTTTTGGGACGGGCGCCCGGTGCGCACGCGGATGCTCGACCTGGTGCGCGAGCTGGGTACGCTGGCGCGCGCGCACGGTGCCTGGGTGCGGCTGCACTATGTCTACCCATACCCCCATGTGGACGACATCGTGCCGCTGATGGCCGAAGGCTTGGTGTTGCCGTATCTGGACGTGCCGTTCCAGCACAGCCATCCGGATGTGCTGCGGCGCATGAAGCGCCCCGCCAGCGGCGAGCGCAACCTGGAGCGCATACGCCGCTGGCGCGAGATCTGCCCCGAACTGGTCGTGCGCAGCACCTTCATCGCCGGCTTTCCCGGCGAGACGGAAGAGGAATTCGCGCACCTGCTCGACTTCGTGCGCGAGGCGCAAATCGACCGCGCGGGCTGCTTTGCCTATTCGCCGGTGGAGGGCGCGGCAGCCAATGCGCTGCCCGGCGCGCTGCCGGACGCGGTGCGCCAGGAGCGCCGCGCGCGCTTCATGGCGGTGGCCGAGGCCGTGGCCGTGGAGCGCCTGCAGCGCCGCGTCGGCGCCACCATGCAGGTGCTGGTGGACCAGTCACAGGGTCTGGGCAAGAAGGGCGGGGTGGGGCGCACGTACGCGGACGCACCGGAGATCGACGGCACCGTGCGCCTGCTGCCGCCCGAGAAGGCGAGCAAGACCTACCGCACGGGGGACTTCATCAAGGCCCGCATCGTGGCGGCCGAAGGCCACGATCTGATCGGCCTGCCGGTCTGAGCGCCGACCCCCGACCTCGGTGAAGCGCTGCGGTCGGCGGGCGAACCCAAAACAAAAGCCGGCGGTGGCCGGCTTGAGCGTTGATCTGAAGGCAGATCGGTGATTTGTGGTGCCCAGGAGAGGACTCGAACCTCCACGCCTCTCGGCGCTAGTACCTGAAACTAGTGCGTCTACCAATTCCGCCACCTGGGCGCTTCAGGAATGAACGAGATTATAGCAGCATTCGGAAGGGGTTTTTCCGAGGCGGGCGTGGCCGTCATCGATGGGGTTTGCGCAACAAAAAACCCGCCGGGACGGCTTCCGGGCGGGTTTTTCTGCAGGTCGGGACGGGGCGCGGTATGATCGGGTCACTGCGTCGTCGATTGAGAGCGCGACCGCCAAGCTGGCTACCCCACATCTGGTGCCCAGGAGAGGACTCGAACCTCCACGCCTCTCGGCGCTAGTACCTGAAACTAGTGCGTCTACCAATTCCGCCACCTGGGCGCTTCAGGAAACCAAAATTATACACATGAAGCGGGTCTATCCCCCCGCAGGAAATCCCTTGTCCGTGAAAGAAAAATCCACTGTCTCCCTCCCTGAAATCGAAGGGGTGGTCATGGGCCACCGCGATGGCCACGGCTTCGTCGTGCGCGACGACGGCCAGCCCGATCTGTACCTGCCGCCCAACGAGATGCGCGCCGTGCTGCACAAAGACCGGGTCAAGGCGTGCATCGTGCGCTACGACCGGCGCGGGCGCCCCGAGGGCCGCGTGACCGAGATCCTGGCGCGATCCGGCTCGCCGATCATCGGCCGTCTGCTGCACGAAAACGGCGTGTGGCTCGTCGCGCCGGAGGACAAGCGCTACGGCCAGGACGTGCTCATCCCCAAGGGCGCCACCGGCACCGCCCAGCCCGGGCAGGTGGTGGTGGTGGAGCTGACCGAGCCGCCGGCGCTCTATGGCCAGCCGGTCGGGCGCGTCAAAGAAGTGCTGGGCGACATCGACGACCCCGGTATGGAAATCGAAATTGCGGTGCGCAAGTACGGCGTGCCGCACCAGTTCTCCGAAGGGGCGCTGGCCGAGGCGCGGGCGCTGCCGGACAAGGTGCGGGCCGTGGACCGCCGCGGCCGGGTGGACCTGACGGACGTGCCGCTGGTGACCATCGACGGCGAGGATGCGCGCGACTTCGACGACGCCGTCTACTGCGAGCCGGCGCGCGTCGGCCGCGGCAAGGGCTGGCGGCTGCTGGTGGCCATCGCCGACGTCAGCCACTATGTGCGCAACGGCTCGCCGCTGGACATCGACGCCTACGACCGCGCCACCAGCGTCTACTTCCCGCGCCGCGTCATCCCGATGCTGCCGGAAAAGCTCTCCAACGGGCTGTGCTCGCTCAACCCCGGGGTGGACCGCCTGTGCATGGTGTGCGACATGCTGATCGACGCCAAAGGGCTGGTCCAAGCCTATCAATTCTACCCGGCGGTGATGCACAGCCACCAGCGCTTCACCTACACCGAGGTGGCGGCGATCCTGCAGAACACGCGCGGGGCCGAGGCCCAGCGCTACGCGGCCATGGTGCCGCACCTGCTGAATCTGCACGATGTCTACCGCGCCTTGCTCGCCGCGCGCGAGGCCCGTGGCGCGGTGGACTTGGAGACGGTGGAGACGCGCATCGTCTGCGACGAGGCCGGCCGCATCGAGCGCATCGAGCCGCGCACGCGCAACGACGCGCACCGCCTGATCGAGGAGGCGATGCTCGCGGCCAATGTCTGCGCGGCCGAGTTCATCGCCACCCACCATCACCCGGGGCTGTACCGCGTGCACGAGCGGCCGTCGGCCGACAAGGTCGAGATCCTGCGCGAATACCTCAAGGCGCTGGGGGTGCCGGCGACCATCGGCGACATGCCGGGGCCGCGCGACTTTCAGGCCCTGTCCAAGGCGACGGCCGACCGGCCCGATGCACCACAGATCCACCAAATGCTGCTGCGCTCGATGCAGCAGGCCATGTACTCGCCGCACAACGTGGGGCATTTCGGGCTGGCGTTCGATGCCTACACGCACTTCACCAGCCCCATCCGTCGCTATCCGGACCTGCTGGTGCACCGGGTGATCAAGGCCATCCTCAAGGGCGAGCGCTATCACCTGCCGGTCTTGCCCATTCCCGGCGAGGCGCAGGCCAAGCTGGCCAAGCGGCTGGAGGAGCGCGGCGCGTCGGAGGCCATGAAGCGCTCGCGCGGGCGCCCGTCCAGTGAGGTGCTGGGCTGGGAGGCGGCCGGTCTGCACTGCAGCGCCAACGAACGCCGCGCCGACGAGGCCAGCCGCGACGTCGAGGCTTGGCTGAAGTGCAAGTACATGCGCGAGCGCCTGGGCGAGGAGTTTGCCGGCACCGTCACCGCCGTCACCAGCTTCGGCCTGTTCGTCACGCTGGACAGCCTGTATGTCGAGGGCCTGGTGCACATCACCGAACTGGGGGGCGAGTACTTCCGCTACGACGAGCGCCGGCAGGAGCTGCGCGGCGAGCGCACCGGGGTGCGCTACACCTTGGGCTCCAAGGTGGCGGTCCAGGTCAGCCGTGTCGATCTGGATGGGCGGCGCATCGATTTCCGATTGGTGCGCGAGGATGCGGCCGCCGAAGGCCGACCGGAGCGGGGCAGCGGCCGCCCCGCCGGCCGCACCCCGCGGGAGCCCAACGCGGAGGCCGACGAGGTGGCGGACACGCCCCCCAGCCGTCGCGCGGGCAAGGGCGGCAGGGCGCCGTCCGCGCCTGCACCGGCGTCTTCCCGTGGCCGGGGGACGGCGTCGTCGGGCACGGGCAAGGGCCGGCGGTCCGCCCCGCGTGCGGCCGGGTCGGGGTCTGCGGCACAATCCCCGGTGTCCGGGCGCGGCCGCCGTGCGCGCCCCGGTCGCGGTTGACGCGGCCGCTCATCGCCAACTTTGCCCATCGGCCCATGCGCATCGTCCTGTTTTTGCTCGACACGCTGTCGTTCTTTTTGATCGGGGCGGCCTTGCTGCGAGGCTGGATGAACACGCGGCGTCTGCGCATGGCCGCCCAGCCGGGGCCGTTCGTCATCGCGGTGACGGACTGGATCGTCCAGCCGCTGCGCCGCTCGCTCCCCCGCGCGTGGGCCCAGGCCAATGTGGACTGGGGCAGTTTTTTGGCCGCGGCGCTGCTGGCGCTGGCCTACGCGGGGCTGGTGCACCTGCTGTGGGGCGGCGCGCTGCCGGGCGTGGAGGCCCTGGGTTTTGCCTTGACCGTGCCCCTGATGGCGCTGCAGATGCTGCTGCGCACCGTGTTGCAGGGGTTGATGCTGTTGTTGCTGGTCTACGCGGTGTTGACCTGGGTGCAGCCGTTTTCGCCCTTGATCGGGACCTTGGGGCGGCTGCTGGATCCGGTGCTGGCGCCGGTGCGGCGCATCGTCCCCACCGTGGGCGGCGTGGATCTGTCGGTGCTGGTGCTGCTGGTGTTGCTGCAGGTGGGCCTGATGCTGCTGGGCTGATGCCCATGTGCGGCTGGGCGGGGCCACGGCCGCAGCCGGTTCAGATCACGCCGTCGAACATCATCACATCCACCTCGTCGCCCACGGCCACCGGCCCCTGCTGGTGACCCAGCACGATCAGCCCGTTGGCCTCGACCATCGAGCGCAGCACGCCCGAGCCCTGGTTGCCCGTGGTGCGCACCCGCAGGGTGCCGTCGGCCTCCCGCGTCACGATGCCGCGCTGGTACTCCGTGCGCCCCGGTTTTTTGCGCATCGGCTCGGCGCTGCGGGCGCGCAGCAGCACGGGCGCCGTCTCGCGCACACCCATCATGCGCAGCAGGGCCGGGCGCACGAAGGCCAGAAACGTCACCATCACCGCGACAGGGTTGCCGGGCAGGCCGAACAGCACCGTCGGCGCGCCGCCCGCGGGGTCCAGCAGGCGGCCGACCGCCATCGGGCGGCCCGGACGCATGGCGATCCGCCAAAACGCCACATCCCCCAGGCGGCGCATCATGGCCTTGGTGTGGTCGGCCTCGCCCATGCTCACGCCCCCGCTGGTGATGACGGCGTCGGCTTGCGCGGCCGCCTGCCGGAAGGCCGCCTCCAGCGCAGCCGGGTCGTCGCGCACCACGCCCAGGTCGATGACCTCCACGCCCAGCCGTCGCAGCAGGCCATAAACGGTGTAGCGGTTGCTGTCGTAAATGGCGCCTTCGCGCAGCGGCTCGCCCAGCGAGACGATTTCATCGCCGGTGGAAAAATACGCCACGCGCAGCCGCCGCACCACGGGGACCTGCGCGATGCCCAGGCTGGCAATCAGGCCCAGCGCCGCCGGTCCCAGGCGTTGGCCCGCGCGCACGGCGGCCCGTCCGGCCGTCAGGTCTTCGCCGCGCCGGCGCCGGTGATCGCCGGGCTGGACCACCCCGGCGGGGATGTGCACGCGCTCCTGCGTACCGTCCCGGTCGGTGCGCACGAACTCCACCGGCACCACGGTGTCCAGCCCGTCGGGCATCACCGCCCCGGTCATGATGCGCACACAGGCGTCCGCCGGGATGGGGTGGGACCAGCGGGCATCGCCCGCGTAGCAGGTCCCCACCACGCGCAAGACCGTCTCCCCGTCCCCCGACAGGCAGGCCCCTCGCAGGGCGAAACCATCCATGGCGGCGTTGTCGAGCGGCGGCACGTCGATGGGGGAGACGATGTCTTGCGCCAGCACCCGGTCCAGCGCCTTGAAAATCCCGACCGTCTCCGTGTCGGACAGCGGCTCCACCAGTTGGGCCAGAAAATCACCCACGGTCGTGGCGGGCAGGGCCGTGGGGTCGTAGCCCTGGAGTTCGGCGGCGATCTGATCGAGCGTCTTCATGGTTTTGGGGCGCGGTGCGGTGGCTGGCCGACCAGCGGGCACTGGGCGGCCGCAGCGGTCAGGGGGAGGCGGTGGCCTGTTGCAAGGCGTGCAGCTCCCCGCGTGTGTTGATGTTGGTGAAGGCGAGGGGGTCGTCGTCGGGGCGGTCGAAGGACACGACCGCACAGCGGTGGCGCGCGGTCCAGGCGTCGATTTTGCGACCGCCCTCCTGCAAAAACGCGCTCAGGCTCTCGAGCAGGTGCGCCCCCAGCAGGCAGAACACGGGCTGGGTGCGAACGCGGCCGTCGGCCTCGGGGGCGGCGGCCATCGCCAGGTCGGCCTGCTGCTCGGTCAGGGCCTGGCACAGCCGTTGTGCCAGATCCAGCGGCAGCCGGGGGGTGTCGCACGGGACGGTCAGCAGGTACGGCGTCTCGCAGTGCATCAGCGCCGTCAGCATGCCCGCCAGGGGGCCGGCGTAGCCGCCCAGCTCGTCGGGCCAGACCGGCACGCCAAAGCCCTCGTACGCCGCCAGGTTGCGGTTGGCGTTGATCATGCAATCGGCCATCCAGTCGCCGTGCTGCATGCGCAGCCGCCACAGCGCGTGCAGCGCCAGCGGCGCCCCTTGAAAGGATTGCAGCCCTTTGTCCACCCCGCCCATGCGGCTGCCTTGCCCGCCGGCCAGGACCACGCCCGTGACCGTTCGCGGTCCAGGCGGAGGGGGCAGCGATGTCGGCGCGGCGCTCGTCATGCGGTCAGCCTCCGATGTAGCTCATCTCGATGCGCCGCGCGGCGCGGCGCGTCTCCGGCGGCAGCGTGGCGCGGATTTCGGAATAGCGGTCGGCGCGCTGGCCCCAGATGGCGGCGAGCGACGCGGCGATCTCGGCGTCGCTGGCGCCGCCGCGCAGCAGCGCGCGCAGGTCGTAGCCACGCTCGGCGAACAGGCAGAGGTACAGGCACCCCTCGGTGGACAGGCGCGCGCGGTTGCAGTCGCGGCAGAACGCCTGCGTGACGCTGCTGATGAAGCCGACCTCGCCCAGCGCCGGGTCGTGGCGGCCGTCGGCGCCCGCGTAGCCCCAGCGTTCGGCGGTCTCGCCGGGGCTGCCGGGTTCCAGCGGCACCAGTGCGAAGGCCTGTTGCAGCCGCGCCAGCACCTCGGCGCTGGGCAGCACCTCGTCCATGCACCAGCCGTTGGAGCTGCCGACGTCCATGTACTCGATGAAGCGCAGCACGATGCCGCTGCCGCGGAAGTGGCGCGCCATCGGCACGATCTGGTCGTCGTTGGTGCCGCGCTTGACCACCATGTTGACCTTGATCGGCGCCAGGCCCGCGGCCTGCGCGGCGGCGATGCCGTCCAGCACCTCCGCCACCGGAAAGCCGACGTCGTTCATGCGCTGGAACACCGCGTCGTCCAAGCCGTCCAGGCTGACGGTCACGCGCTGCAGGCCGGCGTCGCGCAGCGCGCGCGCTTTGCGCGCCAGCAGGCTGCCGTTGGTGGTCAGTGTCAGCTCCGGCGGCGTGCCGTCCACCGTGCGCAGCGCGGCCAGCATCTCGATCAGGCGCTCGATGTGCTTGCGCAGCAGCGGCTCGCCGCCGGTCAGGCGGATCTTGCGCACGCCGTGCGCGAGAAAAATGCGCGCCAGCCGGGTGATCTCCTCGAACGTCAGCAAATCCGCGTGCGGCAGATAGGGGTAGTCCTTGCCGAACACCTCCTTGGGCATGCAGTAGCTGCATCGGAAGTTGCAGCGGTCGGTGACGCTGATGCGCAGGTCGCGCAGCGGCCGCTGCAGGCGGTCGAGCAGCCGACCGTCGGGCGCCACCGGGGCGGACGGACGAGGGGCAGGCAACGCGGCGGCGCGCTGGTCGTACAGGGGAATGACACGCTCGGCCATGGTGCGCTAGATTATCGCCATCCGCCGCCTGCGACGCGGGTGGGGTTTTCCGCGGGCGACAGGGCTGGCGATACGAGGAGACACGATGACCCGGAACCGACGCGACTGGATGGCCGGTGCCGGCGCGCTGGCGCTGGCCACGGTCGCTGCGCGCGGCTGGGCCCAACCCACCGATGCCGCCGCGGCCGAAGCCAAAGCGCCCCCTCTGCCGGCGCTCGGCACGCCGTGGGCGCTGCCGCCGATGGAACTGCTGGACGGCGGCCGCTTCGAGCCGGTGCGTGCCGATGGCCAAGTGCTGGTGCTGTACTGGTGGGCCAGTACCTGTCCGTTCTGCGCCGTGACGACGCCGCACCTCAACGCTTTTTGGCAGCGCCACCGCCAGCGACCCGGCTGGCAGTTGCTGACGCTGTCGATCGACCGCACGCGCGAGGCGGCGGTGCGCTACCTGCAGCAGCGCGGCTACGCCTTCCCGTGCGCGTGGGTCACGCCCGACATCCAGCGCGCCATGCCCAAGCCCAAGGGCCTGCCGATCACGCTGGTGCGCGGGCGCGACGGCCGCCTCCTGATGGCCGAGCGCGGCCAGCTCTTTGCCGAGGACATCGACGCCATCGCCCAGTGGCTGTGAGCCGGCCGCCCCCGCCCCTGCTCAGGCCAGCAGCGGCACGATCAGCAGCGCCACGATGTTGATGATCTTGATCAGCGGGTTGACGGCCGGGCCCGCGGTGTCCTTATAGGGATCGCCCACGGTGTCGCCCGTGACGGCGGCCTTGTGCGCGTCGGACCCCTTGCCGCCGTGGTGGCCGTCCTCGATGTACTTTTTGGCGTTGTCCCAGGCGCCACCGCCGGTGCACATGCTGATGGCGACGAACAGCCCGGTCACGATGGTGCCCATGAGCAGCCCCCCCAGGGCGACCGGCCCCAGCGCCAGGCCGACCACGATCGGCACGACCACCGGCAGCAGGCTGGGCAGCATCATCTCCTTGATGGCCGCCGTGGTCAGCATGTCCACCGCGCGGCCGTACTCCGGTTTGGCGGTGCCGTCCATGATGCCCGCGATCTCGCGGAACTGGCGGCGCACCTCCTCGACCACGCTGCCGGCGGCGCGGCCCACGGCCTCCATGGCCAGCGCCCCGAACAGGTAGGGGATCAGGCCACCGATGAACAGGCCGACGATGACCATGGGGTCGGACAGATCGAAGCGCAGCGCCCGCCCGGCATGCTCCAGCTTGTGCGTGTAGTCGGCAAACAGCACCAGGGCCGCGAGCCCGGCGGAGCCGATGGCATAGCCCTTGGTGACCGCCTTGGTGGTGTTGCCCACCGCGTCCAGCGGATCGGTGACGTCGCGCACGCTCGAGGGCAGCTCCGCCATTTCGGCAATCCCGCCGGCGTTGTCGGTGATGGGGCCGTAAGCGTCCAGCGCGACCACGATGCCCGCCATGCTCAGCATCGCCGTGGCCGCCACGGCCA
The DNA here is from genome assembly GCF_007556755.1 of Tepidimonas fonticaldi. Classification (GTDB taxonomy): domain Bacteria; phylum Pseudomonadota; class Gammaproteobacteria; order Burkholderiales; family Burkholderiaceae_C; genus Tepidimonas; species Tepidimonas fonticaldi. The sequence continues at coordinate 102,163 of NZ_VJOO01000005.1, forward strand.
CCCCGTACAGGCCTGCCAGCGCGTACGAGGCGACGATGGCCGCGCAGACCGCCAGCACCGGCCAAGCGGTGGACTTCATGCTCACGCCGATGCCGGCGATGATGTTGGTGGCGTGCCCGGTGGTGGAGGCCTGCGCGACGTGCCGCACCGGGGCGTAGTCGGTGCCGGTGTAGTACTCGGTGATCCAGACCATGGCCGCCGTCAGCGCCAGCCCGACCAGCGCCGCCGCCCACAGCCGCCACTGCGTGCCGCTGGCGGCGATGGCGTCATCGGGCATCAGCCACACCGTCACCCCATAAAACGCCACGGCCGACAGGGCGCCCGCGACGATCAACCCCTTGTACAGCGCCGGCATCACATTCTTCATGCCCGGCGTCGCTTTGACGAAGAAGCAGCCCACGATGGACGCCAGAATCGACACCCCGCCCAGCGCCAGCGGGTACAGGCTGGCTTGCAGCGGGGCCGCGCTCACCAGCAAAGCACCCAGGACGATGGTGGCGATGAGTGTGACCGCATAGGTCTCGAACAGATCGGCCGCCATGCCGGCGCAGTCGCCCACGTTGTCGCCAACGTTGTCGGCGATGACTGCGGGGTTGCGCGGGTCGTCCTCGGGGATGCCTGCCTCCACCTTGCCCACCAAATCGGCCCCGACGTCGGCGCCCTTGGTGAAGATGCCGCCGCCCAGCCGGGCAAAGATCGAAATCAGCGAAGCGCCGAACGCCAGGCCGATGAGCGGCTGCAACAGCGTGGTCAGCTTGCGGTCGGGCGTCAGTTGCCCGTTGCCGACCAGAAAGCCGTAGAACGCGGTCACGCCCAGCAGGCCCAGGCCCACCACCAGCATGCCCGTGATGGCCCCGCCGCGAAACGCCACCTCCAGCGCCGGCCCGATGCCGCGTGCCGCGGCTTGAGCGGTGCGCACATTGGCGCGCACCGAGACGTTCATGCCGATGAAGCCGCAGGTGCCCGACAGCACCGCCCCCACGACGAAGGCCACCGCCGTCACCCCGTCGATGGCCACCGCGATCAGCACCGCGAGCACGACGCCCACCGCCGCGATGGTCTTGTATTGCCGTGCCAGGTAGGCGGCGGCACCCGTTTGCACCGCCGCGGCGATTTCCTGCATGCGGGGGTTGCCCGGGTCTTGCGCCAGGATCCAGGTCCGTGCCCAGATGCCGTACGCCACGGCGACCAGCGCGCAGACCACCGCAAATATCAACGCGGATTGACCAACCATGCCAGTGTCTCCTCAAAGGGTTCGACTTGGAGGAAGCCAACGCAAGCGAGCCGCCGGCTTCCGCTGCGTTGCTTCCTCACCGCCGGGGCGCATCCGGGCGCGTCCTCCGGCGGCGATTGGCCAACGCGTTCACTGTAGCGCAAGGCGCGCCGCGATGCACCCCCGTGTTGCGCCGGCCCGTCAGGCTCGCGCCAGTAAAATCCCCCAAACTCTCTCATCTCCATCACTTTTTTCGGAGCTGCGTACCCATGTCCCTCGACCAAGTCACCGCGGGTGACAAGATCCCCGACTCCTTCAACGTCATCATCGAAATCTCGATGCACGGCGAGCCGATCAAATACGAGGTGGACAAGGCCTCCGGCGCCATCTTCGTCGACCGCTTCATGAACACCGCCATGCACTACCCGACCAACTACGGGTACGTGCCCAAGACGCTGTCGGGCGACGGCGATCCGGTGGACGTGCTGGTCATCACCCCCGTGCCGCTGCCCCCGGGCGTGGTGGTGAAGTGCCGCCCGCTTGGCGTGCTGAAAATGGAAGACGAAGGCGGCGTGGACTGGAAGGTGCTGGCCGTGCCGACCGAAAAGCTTCTGCCGCTGTACTCGCGCTGGAAGTCGTACGAAGACCTCAACCCCGTGCGCCTGAAGACGATCGAGCACTTCTTCGAGCACTACAAGGACCTGGACCCCGGCAAGTGGGTCAAGGTGATCGGCTGGGGTTCCGTCGAGGAAGCGCGCCAGGAGGTGCTCTCTGGCGTGCAGGCCTATCAGGCTCAGGCGGGCGCGCAGGGCGCCTGACGAAACGGCGAGTGCGCCTGCAGCGCCGCACGGTAGTGCTCCGTCGCGGCGCGCTCGCGGACCAGGTAGTCCCCCACCGCGTCCGCAAAAGCGGGGTGCGCCAGCCAGTGGCGGCTGTGCACCACCGCGGGCAACAGGGCGCGGGCGATTTTGTGCTCGCCCTGGGCGCCGCCCTCGAAGCGCCCGACACCATGCGCCAGACACCAGGCCAGTGGTTGGTAGTAGCACGCCTCGAAGTGCAGGCAATCCACGCGTGCCATCGCGCCCCAATACCGGCCATAGGCTGCGGCGGGTGACGCGCTGTCGTCGCTGAGGGCGACCAGGCTGGCCGCGATGGGGGTGCCCGCGGCATCGCGGGCGGTAAACATCAGCCACGCATCCGGCAGGGCCGCGCCGACGGCGCGGAAAAACGCTTCGTTGAGGTACGGCGGATTGCCGTGCTCCCGGTAGGTCTGCCGATAGCAGCGGGTAAAGAACGCCCAGTCCTCGGTCGTGATGTCGGCTCCCCGGCGCGCCTCGAAGGTTACCCCGGCGTCGGCCACCTTGCGCCGCTCCTGGCGGATTTTTTTGCGCTTGTCGTGGCTCAGGCTGGCCAGAAAGTCTTCCCAATCGGCAAACGCCCCGCCGCGTGCCGGATGGCGGTTGTGCCAGTGGAATTGCACCGTCTCGCGGGCCAGCAGGTCGGATGCATCCGCTGCGGCCCAGTCGGCGGCCGTGCCCAGCAGCACATGCAGCGAGGACAGGCCCTGGGCGCGGGCATGGGCCAGCAGCGCCCGCACCAGCGCGGCGCGCGCGGCGGCGTCCCGGGCGAGCAGGCGCGGGCCCGCCACGGGGGTGAAGGGCACCGCCACCACGCCCTTGGGGTAATAGCGCACCCCATGCCGGTGGTGGGCCTCGGCCCACGCCCAGTCGAACACATACTCGCCGTAGGAGTGCGTCTTGACGTACAGCGGTGCGGCGGCGACCAGCGCGCCATCCGCACGCGACCACAGCGTCACCCAGTGCGGCGCCCATCCGGTGGCGGCCGTTGCGCAGCCGCTGTCGTGCAGCGCCGCCAAATACTCGTGGCGCATGAACGGCCCGCAGGCCTGGCCATCCGGCTGGGCGTGCAGCAGCGCGTTCCAGGCGTGGGCCGGCACCGCATGCGGATCGTGCACGACTCGGGTGACATAATCCGCGCTTTCAGAGGACGTCGGGGCATCCATGGCGATCAAGATCGGGGTGGCGCAGTGCAATTTCGTGGTGGGTGACCTGGCCGGCAACGCCCGCCGCATCGTCGACGCCGCGCACGCGGCCCATGCCCAGGGCGTGCAGGTGCTGCTGACGCCGGAACTGGCCATTTGCGGCTACGCCGCCGAAGACCTGTTTTTGCGGCCCGCGTTCGTCGATGCCTGCGATGATGCCGTGCAATCGGTCGCCGCGCAGACGGCGGGCTTGAAGGGCCTGCACATCGTGGTGGGACAGCCGCTGCCGGCGCCCGGTACAGCCGCGCCGTCCGTTGGGCGCAGCGTCGGCCGCACACCCTGCCTCAATGCCGCGAGCGTGCTGTGCGAAGGCCGCATCACCCATCGCTACGCCAAGCGCGAGCTGCCCAACTACCAGGTGTTCGACGAGCGGCGCTATTTCGTGCCCGGCGACCGGCCCTGCGTCTTCGAGGTGGCCCATGCCGGGCGCACCCACCGTATGGGATTGCTGATCTGCGAGGACGCCTGGCACACCCGTCCGGCGGCCGAAACGGCGGATGCGGGCGCCGACGTCCTCTGTGTCATCAACGCCTCGCCGTTTCACATCGGCAAGGGCGATGAACGCGAGCGCGCCATGCGCGAGCGCGTCCTGCAAACGGGGCGGCCCCTGGTGTATGCCCATCTGGTCGGTGGGCAGGACGAAATCGTCTTCGAGGGCCGCAGCTTCGCGCTGGATGCGCGCGGCGCGGTGGCGGCCCGCGCGCCCAGTTTTGCCGAGGATTTGCTGGTCGTGGAGCTGGACGACGGCCCCGGCGGCCGGACGGTGCGCGGGTCCATTGCGCCGGAGCCGTCGACCGAGTCGGACCTGTGGCACGCGCTGGTGCTGGGCACGCGCGACTATGTGCGCAAAAACGGCTTTCCCGGTGCCATCATCGGCCTGTCGGGGGGCATCGACTCGGCGCTGGTGCTGGCCATTGCCGTCGACGCGCTCGGGCCCGACGCAGTGCGGGCCGTGATGATGCCGTCGCCGTACACGGCGGACATCTCGTGGCTCGATGCGCGCGAGATGGCGGCCCGGCTGGGCGTGCGCTACGACGAGATCGCGATCGGGCCCATCTTCGAGCGGTTTTTGGCCGCGCTCGATCCGCTGTTCGAAGGTCGGCCGGCCGACACCACCGAAGAAAACCTGCAGGCGCGCATCCGCGGCACGCTGCTCATGGGGCTGTCCAACAAGTTTGGCCACATCGTGCTGACCACCGGCAACAAGAGCGAGATGGCCACCGGTTACTGCACCTTGTATGGCGACATGGCGGGCGGCTTTGCCGTCATCAAGGACGTCACCAAGACCTGGGTCTGGCGGCTGGCGCGCTGGCGCAATGCGAACGACCCCTTCGGCCGCGGGCGGGATCCGATTCCCGAGCGCATCATCACCCGCCCGCCCAGCGCGGAGCTGCGCCCGGACCAAAAGGACCAGGACACCCTGCCGCCCTACGATGTGTTGGACGCCATTGTCGAGCGCTACATGGAAAACGACCACAGCCCGGCGGAAATCGTCGCCGAGGGCTACCCCGCCGCGGCGGTGGAGCAGGTGGTGCGGCTGATCCGCGTCAACGAATACAAGCGTCGCCAGGCGCCGGTGGGTATTCGCGTCACGCACCGCAGCTTCGGCAAGGACTGGCGCTACCCCAACACCAACCGCTGGCGGGGGTGAGCGGGTGGGGCGACCCGAAACCCCGCCCCGGTATGGTAGATTCCATTCGCATGGCGGCCCGGCCGGGCCGACCAGCGCCCGCCTAGCGTTCCCCGTCGAGTACCCTTTGTCGTTTCGGAGTCGTCCCGCATGAAGCAGATCACCGCCGTCATCAAGCCGTTCAAGCTGGAGGAAGTGCGCGAGGCGCTGGCCGAGCAGGGCGTGACGGGCTTGACGGTGACCGAGGTCAAGGGCTTTGGCCGCCAGAAGGGGCACACCGAGCTGTACCGCGGTGCCGAATACGTGGTGGACTTTTTGCCCAAGGTGCGCATCGACGTGGTGGTGCGCGATGACGATGTCGATCGCTGCATCGATGCCATCGTGCGCGCGGCGCGCACCGGCAAGATCGGCGACGGCAAGATTTTCGTCACCCCGGTGGAGAAGGTGATCCGCATCCGCACCGGCGAAGAAGACGACGCCGCAGTCTGATTCCGCGCCCCGGCCCACCCGCGGCGGGTGGGCTCAAATCTGTTGAAACTGGGCCTGCACCGAGCAGCCCGCGGCCTCGACGAGGCGCGGCAGCAAGATGTTCGGGTCGGCGCCCACCGTCACCAGGTCCATCTGCCAGCCGCTGACGAAGCCGTCTGCCACCGTCTGCGCCAGAAAGCGCAGCAACGCATCGTAGTAGCCGTCCGCATTCAGGATGCCGACTGGCTTGTCGTGGTAGCCCAGCTGGCGCCATGTCCACACCTCGAACAGTTCCTCGAAGGTGCCGATGCCGCCGGGCAGCGCCAGGAAGGCGTCGGCCCGCTCGGCCATCATCTGCTTGCGCTGGTGCATCGTCTGCACCACGTGCAGCTCGGTGCAGTCGCGTTTGGCAAACTCGCGCTCCACCAGACTTTCGGGAATGATGCCGACCACCGTGCCGCCAGCCGCCAGCGTCGCGTCCGCCACTCGGCCCATCAGCCCCTGGTTGCCGCCCCCATAGACCAGCCGCCCGCCGTGGCGGCCGATCCAGGTGCCCACGGCCTCGGCCAGCGGCAGAAAGCGGCCGTCGGCGCCGGGGCGCGAGCCGCAATAAACACACAACGAAAAAGGCGGATCGTCCGGGCGGGGGGTGTTCATGCGTGTCGGCGGGCGTACAGGGCGGGCGCGATTTAGGCGGCTTTGGCGATGGAGCGCGCGGGGCGGCTGTCGACCAGCCGAGTGCCGGCCCAGGCGTCGTGCCAGAACTGCCGGTCCGGGTGAAAGCGCGCCAGCACCGCCCAGATGGCGATCCAGCCGCCCAGCAGCACCACGGCTTCCAGCGCGGGCCAGCCCATGGCCTCGCGCAGCGCCAGCGGCGGCAAGAACCACGACCACGACAGCAGATAACGCAGCAGGGCGCGCGCCTGCGTCAGCGGCCGTCCCTGGCGGTCCACCACGCGGATGTGCCAGGTTTTCATGGCCAGCGTCTGGCCCTTGTGCCAGAACCAGGTGAAATACACCCCCAGCACGACGAACAAAAAGGCCTGTTGCAGGTGCCGGTTGTCCAGCGCGTGGCGCGTCTGGGTCAGGGCCGAAAACAGGTAACCCGCGATGAACACCACGCCGAACAGCAGCATGCCCTCGTAGAGCCAGCAGGCCATGCGGCGCGGCAGCGACGGGGTCGGCAGCCGTTCGATCGTGGCGGTCGAGTTGGGGGCGGCGGGGGATGGGGGCATGCGCGCGGCGGGGAAGCGGTCGGGGCCAGAGAAAACCGGTCGGTCATTGTCGCATGTCCCGTTCGTGCCCCCGGTGCGGAAAAAATCCGGCCGGGGCGCGGAGTTTGCATGCTGCAGTGCCATAATGGGGGTCGGTATTCATCATTGCCAGCCCGAAACGGGTCAAGGTCGCGGATCAACCGCCATGGCCTTGGCCTCAAGTCCCAAAGCCGCCTCACAAGGGCGCGATCGAGGGGCACCGGAGGTTTTTCGTCAGAGAAATACTGAAAGGTTGTTTGCCATGGAAATCAACAAGGCCGAAATCGCATCCGCCGCGGCTGCTGCCAGCCAGCCCCCCGCCGCCGAGCTCATGGGTGCGGAGGTGCTCGTCAAGTGCCTGCAGGCCGAAGGCGTGAAATACGTCTGGGGCTACCCGGGCGGCGCGGTCCTCTACATCTACGACGCGCTCTACAAGCAAGACAGCATCCAGCATGTGCTGGTGCGCCACGAACAGGCGGCCGTGCATGCCGCGGACGGGTACGCCCGCGCCACCGGCGAAGTCGGCGTGGCGCTGGTCACCAGCGGTCCGGGCGTGACCAATGCCATCACCGGCATCGCCACGGCGTACATGGACTCCATCCCGATGGTCATCATCACCGGGCAGGTACCCACGGCCGCCATCGGCCTGGACGCTTTCCAGGAGTGCGACACCGTCGGCATCACCCGGCCCATCGTCAAGCACAACTTCCTGGTCAAGGATGTGCGCGATCTGGCCAGCACGATCAAGAAAGCCTTCCACATCGCGCGCACCGGCCGTCCCGGGCCGGTGGTGGTGGACATTCCCAAGGACGTGTCCTTCAAGAAGACCGCGTTCACCGGCTATCCGGAAAGCGTCACGATGCGCTCCTACAACCCGGTGCGCAAGGGGCACGGCGGCCAGATCCGCAAGGCGCTGCAACTGCTGCTGAGCGCCAAGCGGCCTTACATCTACACGGGCGGCGGCGTCATTCTGGGCAATGCGGTGCCCGAGTTGCGGCAGCTCGTGGACCTGCTCAACTACCCCGTGACCAACACCCTCATGGGCTTGGGGGCGTTTCCGGCGACCGACCGGCGCTTCCTGGGCATGCTGGGCATGCACGGCACGTTCGAGGCCAACAACGCCATGCAGAACTGCGACGTGCTGCTGGCGGTGGGGGCGCGTTTCGACGATCGCGTCATCGGCAACCCCAAGCACTTCGCCCAGATCGAGCGCAAGATCATCCATATCGACATCGACCCGTCCAGCATCTCCAAGCGCGTCAAGGTGGATGTGCCCATCGTCGGGGATGTCAAGGACGTGTTGACCGAGCTGATCGCGATGGTGCGGGAAAGCCCGGTCCGTCCGGACGAGCGGGCGCTGGCCGCCTGGTGGGAGGCGATCGAGGGCTGGCGCTCTCGCGACTGCCTGCGCTACGACCGCGACAACACCGACGTGATCAAGCCGCAGATGGTCATCGAAACCCTCTGGAAAATGACCAAGGATGTCGAGGCCTACATCACCTCGGACGTCGGTCAGCACCAGATGTGGGCGGCGCAGTTCTACAAGTTCGACCAGCCGCGGCGCTGGATCAACTCGGGCGGCCTGGGCACCATGGGTGTGGGCATCCCTTATGCCATGGGCATCAAGCTGGCCAAGCCCGAGGCCGAGGTGTTCTGCGTGACGGGGGAAGGCTCGGTGCAGATGTGCATCCAGGAGCTGTCCACCTGCCTGCAGTACAACACGCCGATCAAGATCCTGTCGCTGAACAACCGCTACCTGGGCATGGTGCGCCAGTGGCAGGAGATCGAGTACTCCGGCCGCTACAGCCACTCCTACATGGACGCGCTGCCCAACTTCGTCAAGCTGGCCGAGGCCTACGGGCATGTCGGCCTGCTGGTGGAGCGGCCGCAGGACGTCGAGCCCGCGCTGCGCGAGGCGCGCAAGCTCAAGGATCGCACGGTGTTCATCGACTTCCGCACCGACCCGACCGAAAACGTCTGGCCCATGGTGCAGGCGGGCAAGGGCATCACCGAGATGCTGCTCGGCAGCGAGGACCTGTGACGCCATCGCGGCGGGCGGCCCCCGGTGTGGGGATGGCCCGCTGGCGACGAATCCGAGGAATCTATTGACCGCCAAGCCCGCCCCTTACCGGGGGCGGGGGAGGGCGGCCGAAAAGAGGAATCTCACCCATGAAACACATCATCGCCGTTTTGCTGGAAAACGAGGCCGGGGCCCTGTCGCGCGTCGTCGGGCTGTTCTCGGCGCGGGGCTACAACATCGAGTCGCTCACCGTCGCCCCGACCGAGGACCCGTCGCTGTCGCGCATGACGATCCAGACGACGGGCTCGGACGACGTCATCGAGCAGATCACCAAGCACCTCAACCGCCTGATCGAGGTCGTCAAGGTCGTCGACCTGACCGAGGGCGCCTACACCGAGCGCGAGCTGATGCTGGTCAAGGTGCGCGCGGTCGGCAAGGAGCGCGAGGAGATGAAGCGCATGGCCGACATTTTCCGCGGCCGCATCATCGACGTGACCGAGAAGAGCTACACCATTGAGCTCACCGGCGACCAGGCCAAGAACGATGCCTTTCTGCAAGCCATCGACCGCAGCGCCATTCTGGAAACGGTGCGCACCGGTGCCTGCGGCATCGGCCGCGGCGAGCGCATTCTGCGCGTCTGAACCCCACCCCCTTTTTACCTGGAGCGAACAATGAAAGTCTTCTACGACAAGGACTGTGACCTGAGCCTGATCAAAGGCAAGACCGTGGCCATCATCGGCTATGGCAGCCAAGGCCACGCGCATGCGCAAAACCTCAACGACAGCGGCGTCAAGGTCATCGTCGGTCTGCGCAAGGGTGGTGCCTCGTGGAGCAAGGCCGAGAAGGCCGGCCTGACCGTGATGGAGGTCAACGACGCGGTCAAGGCGGCGGATGTCGTGATGATTCTGCTGCCCGACGAGCAGATCGCCGAGGTCTACAACCAGAACGTCGCCCCGCACATCAAGCAGGGCGCGTCGCTGGCGTTCGCGCATGGCTTCAACGTGCACTACAACCAGGTGGTGCCGCGCGCCGATCTGGACGTGTGGATGGTCGCGCCCAAGGCCCCGGGCCACACCGTGCGCAGCACCTACCTGCAGGGCGGCGGTGTGCCGCATCTGGTGGCGGTGCACCAGGACCGCAGCGGCAAGGCGCGTGATCTGGCGCTGTCCTACGCCATGGCCAACGGCGGCGGCAAGGCCGGCATCATCGAGACCACCTTCAAGGAAGAGACCGAGACCGACCTGTTCGGCGAGCAGGCCGTGCTGTGCGGCGGCGCGGTGGAGCTGGTCAAGATGGGCTTCGAGACGCTGGTCGAGGCCGGCTACGCGCCCGAGATGGCCTACTTCGAGTGCCTGCACGAACTCAAGCTCATCGTCGACCTGATGTACGAGGGCGGCATCGCCAACATGAACTACTCCATCTCCAACAACGCGGAGTTTGGCGAGTACGTCACCGGCCCCGAGGTGATCAACGAGGAGTCTCGCAAGGCCATGCGCAAGGCGCTGGAGCGCATCCAGAACGGCGATTACGCCAAGATGTTCATCCAGGAAGGCCGCCTGAACTACCCCAGCATGACGGCGCGCCGCCGCAACCTGGCCGCGCACCCGATCGAAGTGGTCGGCGCCCAATTGCGGGCCATGATGCCCTGGATCGCCAAGAACAAGCTGGTCGATCAGAGCCGCAACTGATGGATCGCCGGCCGGTGGCCGGCCGCTCCCTCCCCAACGCCCGCGTGCGGCACGCCGTGCCCGTGCGCGGGCGTTGTCGCATGCGGGGGCGCGTGGGCCGTCCCGCGTGGGCGTACACTTGCGCTCGGCCCGCGCGCTCGCCGCGCCGGGACAGTCCCCTCGCAGTGGCTTTGGTTCATGCTCGACGGATCTGACATTCCCCCCACCTCGGAGGCGCCGCGGCGCGCCAAGGGCATTTATGTCCTGCCCAACCTGGTGACGCTGGCGGCGTTGTTCGGTGGCTTTTACGCCATCGTGATGGCCATGAACGGCCGCTACGACCTGGCCACCAGCGGCATCTTCGTGGCGATGGTGCTGGACAGCCTGGACGGCCGCATCGCGCGCCTGACGCACACGCAAAGCGCGTTTGGCGAGCAGATGGACTCGCTGTCGGACATGGTCTCGTTCGGCGCGGCGCCCGCCTTGGTGGCCTACGAGTGGGCGCTGCGCGACCTGGGGCGCTGGGGCTGGATCGCGGCGTTCGTGTACTGCGCCTGTGCGGCGCTGCGGCTGGCGCGCTTCAACGTCAACACGCACGTGGTCGACAAGCGCTACTTTCAGGGTCTGCCGTCGCCGGCGGCGGCGGCGCTGGTGGCTGGCTTCATCTGGCTGGCCACCGACGCCGGCCACGACGGCGACGGGCTGCAGTGGGCACTGTTCGGGCTGACGCTGTACGCCGGGCTGACGATGGTGACCAATGTGCCGTTCTACAGCTTCAAGGACCTGAGCCTCAAGCGCAGCGTGCCCTTTGCGACGCTGGTGGCCATCGCGCTGGGCATCGCCGTCATCAACATCCACCCGCCGACGGTGCTGTTCGCGCTGTTCGTGCTGTACGGTCTGTCGGGCTACGTGGTCTACGGCATGCGCAAGGCCAAGGGCAAGCCGGCGAGTGTGCTGTCCACCTCCACCGACGAGCCGGACGAGCGCGGGCTGCACGACTGAGCGGCGCGGCGCAGGCCATCGCGGTGATCGTCATGGTCTATCGCCCATCCATCGCGCGCCCCGTGCCGCTTGTGTTACATTGAAGTCCATGGAATTCGCGTCGATCCGCCTACTGCTGCTACCCCGTTGCGGGCAGGCGGTTTAGCGCGCGTTTCCAAACCCCCACGGCCCGCATGCCCCCGCTGCGGGCCGTTTGTTTTGCCGGCAGCGCATGGGCAGCGACCACAGCCACCCCTAGCAGGAGTTCCGCCATGACCGACAAGCTGATCATTTTCGACACCACCCTGCGCGACGGCGAGCAGTCCCCGGGCGCCTCGATGACCAAGGACGAAAAGCTGCGCATCGCGCGCCAGCTCGAGCGGCTGCGCGTCGATGTGATCGAGGCGGGCTTTGCGGCCAGCTCCAACGGCGACTTCGAGGCGGTCAAGGCGATTGCCGACACGATCAAGGACTCCACCGTTTGCTCGCTGGCCCGGGCCAACGACCGCGACATCGCGCGGGCGGCCGAGGCGCTGCGCGGCGCCAACCGCGCGCGCATCCACACCTTCATCGCGACGTCGCCGCTGCACATGGAAAAGAAGCTGCGCATGACGCCCGACCAGGTGCTGGAGCAGGCGCGGCAGGCGGTGCGCTTTGCGCGAAACCTGTGCGCCGACATCGAGTTCAGCCCCGAGGACGGCTACCGCAGCGAGGTGGACTTCCTCTGCCGCGTGCTGGAGACGGTGATCGCCGAAGGGGCGACGACCATCAACATCCCGGACACCGTCGGCTACGCGGTGCCGGAGTTGTACGGCCATTTCATCAAGACCCTGCGCGAGCGCATTCCCAACTCCGACAAGGCGATCTGGAGCGTGCACTGCCACAACGACCTGGGTATGGCGGTGGCCAACTCGCTGGCCGGTGTCAAGATCGGCGGGGCGCGTCAGGTCGAATGCACGATCAACGGCCTGGGGGAGCGGGCGGGCAACTGCTCGCTGGAGGAGATCGTCATGGCGGTCAAGACCCGCCGCGATTACTTTGGGCTGGAGGTCGGCATCGACACCACGCAGATCGTGCCCGCCAGCCGCATGGTCAGCCAGACCACGGGCTTCGTCGTGCAGCCGAACAAGGCGGTGGTGGGGGCGAATGCGTTTGCGCACGCCAGCGGCATCCACCAGGACGGCGTGCTCAAGGCGCGCGACACCTACGAAATCATGCGCGCCGAGGACGTGGGCTGGAGCGCAAACAAGATCGTGCTGGGCAAGCTGTCGGGGCGCAACGCCTTCAAGCAGCGCTTGCAGGACCTGGGCATCGAGATGGAGTCCGAGACGGACCTCAACACGGCCTTTGCCAAGTTCAAGGAGCTGGCCGACCGCAAGGCCGAAATCTTTGACGAGGACATTCTGGCGCTGGTCAGCGACGAGAGCGTCACGCCGGAGAAGGAACAGTACGGGCTGGTGTCGCTGTCGCAGCATTCCGAGACCGGCGAGCGCCCGCACGCGCGAGTCGTCTTCACCATCGACGGTAAGGAGTATGTGGGCGAGGCCGACGGCAACGGGCCGGTGGATGCGTCGATCAAGGCCATCGAGTCGCACGTCAAGAGCGGCGCGGAGCTGCTGCTGTACTCGGTCAACGCCATCACCAGCGGCTCCACCGAGTCGCAGGGCGAAGTGACGATCCGCCTGCAGCACGGCGGTCGCGTGGTCAACGGCGTCGGGGCCGATCCGGACATCGTCGTCGCGTCGGCCAAGGCCTATTTGTCGGCCCTCAACAAGCTGCACAGCAAGGTCGATCGCGTCGCCGCGCAGGGCTGAGCGGGCGTTGCGCCGGGGCCGGGCGGTGGGCGCGGCCCCGGTGTTGTGGAAACGGCTCAAAAATTTTGCCTAACACGGTGTCGAAAAGGGTGTTTTGAGCGATCGCTCCCCTATACTGCCAACCTTGTCGATGGCTATGGGGCCGACACCATGAACAAGACGCTGTTGTGGGGCACGCGGGCGCTGGTGCTCGCGCTGGTCGGATGGGGTTTGAGTCTGCCGCCGCAGGCGGCGCATGCGGCGGCTGTGGCGGTGAGCGCCAAGGCGGACCGCGCAAAACCCCCGGCCAAGCCGCGGGCCAAGGCCGCCAAGGCCGCCAAGGCCGCGCCCCGCGCCAAACATCGGGTGCAACGCACGGGCGAGCGCCGCGCCGCATCGGCCCAGCCTGCGGCCCCCAAGGCGCAGGCGGCGCTTCCCGCCGCCGCGGCACCGCGCGCGGCGGCCGCGCCCATGCCCCGGACACGCGCCACGCTGGTATCCGCTTCCGCCGGGGCGGCTGCGTTGTCGGGCGCGGCATACGCCTCCGCAGCGGCGGGAGGTGGGGCGGACGACATGCACGCGCTGTCGCTCGATCCGGTGCGCCTCAACTCCAACGCCGTGCTGGTCGTGGACCGCGACACCAACGCGGTGCTGGTCGGCAAAAACGACGCGGCGGTGCTGCCCATCGCGTCGCTGACCAAACTGATGACCGGGCTGGTGATCGCCGACGCGGGCCTGCCGATGGATGAAATCCTCACCATCACGGCGGACGACGTCGATCGCCTCAAGGGCAGCGGATCGCGCCTGGCGGTGGGCACGCGCCTGTCGCGGGCCGAGGCCCTGCATCTGGCCCTCATGTCCAGCGAGAACCGTGCGGCCCATGCGCTGGGGCGGACCTATCCGGGGGGCATTCCGGCGTTCGTCGCGGCCATGAATCGCAAGGCGGCGGAGTTGGGCATGAGCGCCACCCGCTTCGTCGAGCCCACCGGCCTGTCCAGCGACAATCAGTCCAGCCCGCGCGATCTGGCGCGACTCGTGTCCGCCGCAGCCGAGCGCCCGGTGCTGCGCGAGCTGACCACATCGCCCGAGTACGAACTGGCCAGCGGCCGGCGCGTGGTGCATTACCGCAACAGCAACAAGCTGGTGCGCGAAAGCGAGTGGGACATCCTGCTGCAGAAGACCGGCTACATCCGCGAGGCCGGCCGCTGTGTCGCCATGCAGGTGCGGCTGGCGGGGCGCGACCTGATCATGGTGTTGATGGATGCCGCGGATTCGTCGGCGCGCTGGACGGATGCCGAGCGCTTGCTGCGCTGGCTGGAGCAGTCGTTGCTGCGTCCCGGGGCGGGCAAGCGCGAGGCGTTGATGCCGGAGCGCGTGTCGCAGCCGTGGGGCGCCATGGCGGACCCCGTGGCGGATCGTTGGACCGAACGCCTGCCGGGGTGAGGCCTGTGGCGCCGCGCCGACGGGCAGGTCGGGATGATCGGGTGGGGGTTGATCAGGCGCGCTCGCCGCGATAGCCGAGCGCGGCGCTGATTTCGGCCGCGGTGGCCTGGAGCTTGGGCAGCCAGCTCTCGTCGATGCGGTTGGCGGGGGCGGAGATGGACAGACCAGCCACCAGCCGCCCCTGATCGTCGTAGATGCCGGCGGCCATGCAGCGCACGCCGGGCTCCAGTTCCTCGTTGTCGCGCGCCACCCCGAGTCGGCGGCACAGGGCCAGCTCTTTTTCCAGCACGGCCAGCTGGGTGATGCTGTTGGGGGTGTTGCCAGCCAGCCCGGTGCGGGTGGCGTAGGCGCGCAGGCGCTGCGGGTCCTCTTGCGCGAGGAACAGCTTGCCCACGGAGGTCAGATGCAGCGGCGCGCGCCCCCCGATGGCGCGCACCACCTGCATGCCCGAGCGCTCGCTGTAGGCGCGCTCGATGTAGACGATCTCGTCGCCCTGGCGCACGCTCAGGTTGACCGGCTGCTGGATTTGGCGGTGCAGCTCGCGCATCGGGCCGACGGCGACTTCGCGCACATCCAGACGCGCCTTGACGAGGTTGCCCAGCTCCAGCAGGCGCAGACCCAGCCGATACATGCCGGGTTCGGGGCGCTCCACGAAGCGGCCGATCGCCAGGTCGTTGAGGATGCGGTGGGCGGTGGAGGGGTGCAAACCGGTTTCTTCGCCCAGCGTTTTGAGCGACACGGGATCCTCGTGCCGCGACAGAACGTCGAGCACGGCGAACATGCGCTCGAGCACCTGCACGCTGGGCCGTGGAGGGGGGCTGTCGTCCGTTTTGCGCATGAGACCGTCGTCGGAAATATCGACGGCCGATTTTACCAGATGAAATCAGGGCTCATCCTCACAGCGCCAGTTGCCAGCGGCCGTCCTGGTACAGCTCATGCGGGCGAAAGCGGACCTTGTAAGCCATCTTGGGGCTGTCGGCGATCCAATACCCCAGGTACACATAGGGCAGGTGCAGGCGGCGGGCCTGCTCGATTTGCCACAGCACACCGTAGGTGCCCAGCGAGCCGGGCCAGTCGGGGTCGTAGAACGTGTAGACCGCGGACAGGCCATCGTCGAGCAGGTCGATCAAGGACACCATCACCAGCCGGTCTGGGGTGTCGGCGTCACCGCGCGCCCAAAACTCCACCAGCCGCGAGTTGACGTGGCTTTGCAGCAGGAACTGGCTGTACTGCTCGACGTTGTCGTGGTCCATGCCGCCCCCCGCGTGGCGGCTGCGCTGGTAACGCAGGTACAGCGCGTAGTGCGCGGGCGAATAGCCCAGGCGCATGACCCGCGCGTGCAACGTGGCGTGTTCTCGCCAGGCGCGGCGCTGACTGCGGTTGGGGGCGAACTCTGCGGCGCGCACGCGCAAGGGGATGCACGCCTGGCAGCCGTCACAATAGGGCCGGTAGGTGAACAGGCCGCTGCGCCGAAACCCGCTGGCCACGAGGCGGGAGTAGGTCTCGCCCTGGATCAGGTGACTGGGGGTGGCCACCTGCGAGCGCGCCAGCCGCTGCGGCAGATAGCTGCACGGGTACGGCGCCGTGGCATAGAACTGCACGGCGGTCAGGGGCAGTTCGTGCAGGCGGGTCACGGGGGTGTCGAAGGGATGGTGGGGGGCAGCGGGTCCAGCGGCGCGTCAGGCCAAAGGCAGTTCCAGTATAGGCAATCCCAGCGCCATGCGGGGGTGGGCGCATCGATGGCCTGACGAACCTCGTGCAAAAAACGGTCGCGCGATTCCTCGGCCGCCCCGAGCGATGCCAAATGGCGCGTGTTTTGCTGGCAATCGATCAAGGGCACGCCCCAGGCGCGGCAGGCCGCCACCAGCGCCGCCAGGGCCATTTTGGAGGCGTCGGGGCGGTGGCTGAACATCGATTCGCCAAACACCGCGCGCCCGATGTTGACCAGGTACAGACCGCCGACCAACTGGCCATCCCACCACGTCTCGACGCTGTGCGCGTGGCCGGCGCGGTGCAGCCCCCGGTAGGCAGCCTGCATCTCCGGGACGATCCAGGTGCCGTCCTGTCCGGGGCGCGGGGTGTGGGCGCAGGCGTCGATCACGGCGTCGAATGCGCTGTCCATGCGGATCTGCAGCCGCCCCTGGCGCAGCGCGGCGCGCAGGGCCTTGCGCAGCGAATGGCTGAGGTGAAAGCGCGAGGGCCGCAGCACCATGCGCGGGTCGGGGCTCCACCACAGGATGGGCTGCCCCTCGCCGTACCATGGGAACACCCCGTGGCGGTACGCTTGCAGCAGGGTCGGGGTGTCCAGCGCGCCGCCGGCCGCGAGCAGTCCCGGGATGGGGTCCCGTCGCCCCCAGGCGCGCTCCGCGGGCGGAAAAGGGTCGCCAGGATCCAGCCAAGGCAGCGGGCGGGGGGTGCTCATCAGGGGGCGGTTCGGGCCCGACGCGGGTGACGGGGCTGGGTCGATGCTGTTGTCTGGGCCTTGGCGTGGTCGCACCACGCTGCCACCGGGCACGCGCCGCACTTCGGCGCGCGCGCGGTGCAGGTGTAGCGGCCGTGCAGGATCAGCCAGTGGTGCGCGTCGCGCAAAAAGCGCGCCGGCACCCGCTGCAGCAGTCCCCGCTCGACCTGCAGCGGCGTCTTGCCGGGGGCCAGCCCCGTGCGGTTGGCCACGCGGAAGATGTGCGTGTCCACCGCCATCGTCGGCTCGCCGAAGGCGACGTTGAGCACCACGTTGGCGGTCTTGCGGCCGACGCCGGGCAGCGCTTCCAGCTCCTCGCGGCGGCGCGGCACCTCGCCGCCATGGCGTTCCAGCAGCAGGCGGCAGGTCTCGAGGACGTGGCGCGCCTTGCTGCGGTACAGCCCGATGGTGCGGATGTGGCTTTCCAGCCCCTCCTGCCCCAGCGCGAGGATGGCCTGCGGCGTGTTGGCGATGGGGAACAGCCGCCGCGTGGCCTGGTTGACGCTGCGGTCGGTGGCCTGGGCGCTCAGCATCACGGCCACGAGCAGCTCGAACACGCTCGTATACTCGAGCTCGGTTTGCGGCTCGGGCCGCTCGGCCTGCAGGGCCGAGAAAAAGGCTTCGATGTCGCGCGGTTTCATCACGGGTCCGTGGCGCTTGAGGCCCCCAGGTGGCGGGGTGCTGCGGATGCGCATTTTCTCCTGAAGGATACGCGATGACGGATGACGCGCCCGCCTCCCCGGTGCGGCTGGCCGAGCGGCTGGCCTACGTCGAGACCTCGGCGATCCGGGAACTGTTCAAGCTGCTGGGCAAGCCCGGCATCATCAGCTTCGCCGGCGGCTTTCCGGATGCGGCGCTGTTCGACGTCGACGGCATCCGCGAGGCGACGCTGGCGGCGCTTGCCGCCAACCCCGGCGCGGCGCTGCAGTACGGCGCCACCGAGGGGTTTGATCCGCTGCGCGAGCAGCTGGCGGCCTTCATGGCCGCCAAGGGCGCGCGCGGCGTGGCGCCCACCGACCTGATCGTGACCACCGGCAGCCAGCAGGCGCTGGACCTGATCGGCAAGACGCTCGTCTCGCCGGGTGACACGGTGATCGTCGAGGCACCGACGTTCCTGGCCACCATCCAGTGCTTCCGCCTCTACGGCGCGCAGCTGCTGACGGTGCCGGTGGACGGGCAGGGCGCGGATGTCGGGGAGCTCGAGCGCCTGATCGAGCGGCACCGGCCAAAGTTCGTTTACCTCATCCCGACGTTCGGCAACCCGAGCGGCGCGCAGATGAGCCTGGAGCGCCGCCGCCGCGTGCTGGAGCTGGCGGTGCGCACGCGCACGCTGGTGGTGGAGGACGATCCCTACGGCGATCTCTATTTCGACGCCCCGCCGCCGCCAAGCCTGCTGGCGCTGAGCCACGAGGTGCCGGGCAGCCGGGACTGCCTCGTGCACTGCGGAAGCCTGAGCAAGGTGCTCTCCCCAGGGCTGCGGATTGGCTGGATGGTGGCCCCGCCCGAGCTGCTGGCCAAGGCGACGATGTGCAAGCAGTTCAGCGATGCGCACACCAGCACCTTCGCGCAGGCCACCGCGGCGCAGTATCTGGCCAGCGGCCGCATGCCGGCGACGCTCGAGCGCGTGCGCAGCATCTACGCCCGCCGCGCCGCGGCGATGGTGGAGGCGCTGCGGCAGGAGTTGGGCGAGGCGATCGACTTCGTGCCGCCGCGCGGCGGGCTGTTCGTCTGGGCGCGGCTGACCGGCGCGGGCGGCAAGCCGGCGGACGGCGGCGAGCTCGCGCGCCGGGCGATCGAACAGGGCGTGGCCTTCGTGCCGGGGGCGCCGTTCTTCGCCCGCGACCCGGATCCGGCGACGCTGCGGCTGAGCTTCGCGACGGTGGATGAGGAGCGCATCCGCGAGGGGGTGCGGCGGCTGGCGGTCGCCTTGGGCTGAAAGGCGCTCGAGGGTGGTTCAGGCCATCTTCTTCAAGACCGTGGCCCTGGTGATCGGGGTCATGGCGTTATGGGCGGCGTCCATCGTGCTGGGGCGATGGCTGGGTGGTCGGTGGGCTCGCACTTCCGCCTCTCGGGATGCGCTGTCCAAACTCATCGCCCTGTTGATCTTCGCAGCCGCCGTCATCATCTTTCTGCGGGTCACCGCGCCAGCGTGGCCGCCCACAACCTGAGCCGCATGCCGACGCCGGTGGTGTAGCCGACGGTGACGTGGCGCAGGCGGTCGCCGGCGTCCAGCACCGCGAACACCGGCACCGAGCGCCAGCCGTGCGCGGCGGCCAGGCGCCCGTCCGCGTCGAGCACCGTGACCCACGGCAGGCCGCGCTGCCGCAGGTAGGCGCGCACGGTGGCCGCATCGCCGCTGCGCGTGGCCAGCGTCACCACCGGCCGGTGGGCGGCCAGCGCGCTGACGGTGCCTTCCTCGGCGCGGCAGATGCCGCACCAGGTGGCCCAGACGTGCAGCGCCACGGGCGACCCCACGCCGGCGCCCAGCTGCGCGCGCAGGTCGGCCCAAGTGCCGCGGCCCTCGCTGCCGTCCGGCAGCAGCCACGCCAGCGTCCCTTCGGGCGCCCAGCGTTCTGGGGTGGCGCGCGTCAGCCACGCCTGCACCCCCAGGAAAACCCCGAGCGCCAGCGTCAGGGTGATCGAAGCTTCGCGTACAAAATGGCGGATGCGGCCCATGGCGCCATTGTGCCCGGGCACCCCCCACCGTATCCGACCCTCGAGGAGATCCCCCCGTGACGACGCCGACCAAGTTCCTGCTGCAGGAAAGCCAGATGCCCAAGTACTGGTACAACATCGCCGCGGACCTGCCGAAGGCCCCGCCGCCGGTGCTGCACCCGGGCACGCTGCAGCCGGTCGGCCCGGACGATCTGGCGCCGCTGTTCCCGATGGAGCTGATCCTGCAGGAGGTCAGCACCGAGCGCGAGATCGAGATCCCCGAGCCGGTGCGCGAGATCTACCGCCTCTGGCGGCCGAGCCCGCTGTTCCGGGCCCACCGGCTGGAGAAGGCGCTGGGCACGCCGGCCAAGATCTTCTACAAGTACGAGGGCGTCAGCCCCGCCGGCAGCCACAAGCCCAACACCGCGGTGCCGCAGGCGTTCTACAACGCGCAGGCCGGCACGAAGCGCCTGACGACCGAAACCGGCGCCGGGCAGTGGGGCACGTCGCTGTCGTTCGCGGGGCAGCTGTTCGGGCTGGAGGTGCTGGTGTTCCAGGTGCGCGTCAGCTACGACCAGAAGCCCTACCGCCGCGCGGTGATGGAGACCTACGGCGCGCGCTGCCTGCCGTCGCCGTCCACCGAGACGGAGTACGGCCGCCGCGTCCTGGCGCAGCGGCCGGACCACCCCGGCAGCCTCGGCATTGCGATCTCCGAGGCGGTGGAGCTGGCCGCGCAGCGAGACGACACCAAGTACGCGCTCGGCTCGGTGCTCAACCATGTGCTGCTGCACCAGACCGTGATCGGGCTGGAAGCGATGGAGCAGCTGCAGATGGCCGACGCCTGGCCGGACGTGATCGTCGGCGCCACCGGCGGCGGCAGCAACTTCGCCGGCATCGCCTTCCCGTTCATCGGCCACGGGCTGCGCGGCGGGGCGCGGCCGCGCATCGTGGCGGTGGAGCCGGCCGCCTGCCCGTCGCTGACGCGCGGCAAATATGCCTACGACTTCGGCGACACGGCGCACCTGACGCCGCTGACCAAGATGCATACGCTCGGCTCGACCTTCACGCCGCCGCCGTTCCACGCCGGCGGGCTGCGCTACCACGGCATGGCGCCGCTGGTGTCGCACCTGAAGGAGCTGGGCCTGATCGAGGCGGTGGCCTACACGCAGACGCAGTGCTTCGAGGCCGGTGTGCTGTTCGCGCGCAGTGAGGGCATCGTGCCGGCGCCAGAGGCCAACCACGCCGTCAAGGGCGCGATCGAGGAGGCGCTGCGCTGCAAGCGCGAGGGCCGGAGCGAGACGATCCTGTTCAACCTGTGCGGCCACGGCCACTTCGACATGGCCGCGTACCAGAAATACTTCGCCGGCGAGCTCAAGGACGAGACCTACGACGAGCGCGAGCTGGCGATGGCGTTGTCGGGCCTGCCGAGCGTGCCGGAGCCGGTTTGAGAAAGGCGTGGGTTGGCATCCGATGGAAATGGTTTGGTTGCTCAGGGCCGCACGACCTCCAGCAGCCGGTCCAGCCCGCCCATGTCGATGGCGACGTGGGCCTGCTGGCGCACCTTCGGCTTGGCGCGGTAGGCCACCGCCAGGCCGGCGGCGGCCATCATCTCCAGGTCGTTGGCGCCGTCGCCCATCGCGATGGCCTGCTCGGGCGTGCAGCCGATCAGGTCGCACGCCTGCAGCAGCGTGCGGCGCTTCTCGGCGCCGTCGCAGATGTCGCCCCAGTGCTGGTCCAGCAGCCGCCCGGTCAGGCGGCCGTCGACGATTTCCAGTTTGTTGCTGCGCGCGAAGTCCAGCGCCAGCCGCTCGCGCAGCCGGTCGGTGAAGAAGGTGAAGCCCCCGCTGACCAGCAGCACCTTGAGCCCCGCCCCCTTGCACGCCAGCACCAGCTCGGCCGCGCCGGGGTTGAGCTGGAGGCGCTGGCGGTAGACGTCCTCCAGGTGCTGCACCGGCACGCCGGCCAGCAGCGCCACGCGGCGGCGCAGGCTTTCCTTGTAGTCGGCGATCTCGCCGCGCATGGCGGCTTCGGTGATGGCGGCGACCTCGGCCTTGCGCCCGGCGGCATCCGCAATCTCGTCCACGCACTCGATGTTGATCAGCGTGGAGTCCATGTCGAAGGCGATCAGCTTGAAGTCGCGCAGACGCAGCGGCGGCGCGATGCCCCGCACCGCGAGGCCGGGGGCGATGTCGGTCAGTGGGGTCATGGTGGGGTTGGTTCGTGGACGATCCAGTGGGCCAGCCGCTGGCGCATGCGATCCAGCCGCGCGGGCGCGACGGCACCCAGGGCGCCCGCCAGCGTGGCCCCCTCGACCACCGCCAGCCGCGACAGCCGTGCCACGCTCGGGGCCTTCAGGCCGGTGTCGGCAAAGTCCGGGTCGGTGGGCAGGATCGGTTCATCCAGATCCGGCTCGGCCTGGTGCAGGCGGGAGGTGACCATGCAGACCAGCCAGTCGTCGAAGCGGCTGGAGGCGCGGCGCAGCAGCACAACGGGCCGTAGCTTGCCGGGGGTGAGGTCGGTCTGGGCAAGGCGCAGCAGGGCGACCTGACCAGGTCGCTTCATGCCCAGCGTTCCCGAAGGTCGCGCTCGTCGTATGCGACGGGGTCATCGTCGATCGCCGCCAGCTGGGCCAGGATGTTTTGGTCGGCCTCGCTCCAGTCTGCGACCATCGACTGATGCCGTGTGAGAAGAAATTCGACGAAATCGACGACCTCCGCCTGCGCGTCGGCGGGCAGCGTCTGGAACCGCTCCAGCAGTCGATCGGCAAGGGTGGTCATGGTCATCACGCCCAAGGTATTGGATATGGAAATTCTACTGGGCATAAGGCATCAGTACGCCACGTAGCGCCCGGGCCGGTGGTTGATCGCCAGCGTCAGGTTCATTAGCGCCGCGCCGAGCACCGACAGCAGCAGCTGCAGCGGGCCGACCCACGGAATGGCGGCCAGCAGGATGACGGCGTCGATGGCCAGCTGCACCACGCCGGCGCGCCAGCCGTAGCGCTCCTGCAGCCACAGCACCAGGGTGTTGAAGCCGCCGAGGCTGGCCCGGTGGCGGAACAGGATGATGAAGCCGACGCCGATCAGCAGCCCGCCGGCCACGGCGGCGAACAGCGGATGCAGCGACTCGATTGCCAGCCAGCGCGGCACGGCCTCGGTAAAGGCGGCCAGCAGCCCGACGGCCAGCACCGTCTTGAGCGTGAACGCGCCCCCCATGCGCACCCAGGCCAGCGCGTAGAACGGCAGGTTGATGGCGAACACCAGCGCGCCGAACGGCCAGCCGGTGGCGTAGTGAGTGACGAAAGCAAGACCCACGGTGCCGCCGGTCACCAACCCCGCCTGGCGGAACAGCACCAGCCCCAGCGTCACGATCAGCGTGCCGGTCAGCAGGGCCTGTGTATCGTCCAGCCAGGTGTGGCGCGGGGTGGGAAAGGGCGTGTCGGCGGGGGTCATGCGGTTTCGGCGGCCAAAGGCTGACCCAGCGATCGCAGCACGTCACGCACCAGCTGGGCGCGCCCCGATGGCTCGGGCAGGGCGCGCTCGATCTTCAGGCGGTCATTGCCCGCCAGTTTGACCTGGCGGTTCTTCTGCACCAGCTCGATGATGCGCATCGGGTCCACGGGCGGATTGGGGCGAAAGCTGATCAGCACATGCGACGGGGCGGCGTCGATCTTGACCACGCCGTAGCGGCTGGCCAGCACACGCAGCCGGTGCACGTCGATCAGGTTTTGCGCGGGCGGGGGCAATTTGCCAAAGCGGTCGACGATTTCTTCGACCAGCGCGTCGATCTGCTCGTTGGTCTTGGCGGTGGCGAGCTTCTTGTAAAAGCTCAGGCGCAGGTGCACGTCGCCGCAGTAGTCCTGCGGCAGCAGGGCCGGGGCGTGCAGGTTGATCTCGGTGGTCGCGGCCAGGGGTTTGAGCAGATCGGGCTCCTTTCCCTCGCGCAGGCTGCGCACGGCCTCGGCCAACATCTCGTTGTAGAGTTGAAAGCCGACCTCCATCATGTTGCCGCTCTGGCTCTCGCCCAGCACCTCACCGGCGCCGCGGATTTCCAGGTCGTGCATCGCGAGGTAAAAGCCGCTGCCCAGCTCCTCCATCTGCTGGATCGCCTCCAGCCGCTGCGCGGCCTGCTTGGTCAGCCCCTCGATGTCGGGCACCAGCAGGTAGGCGTAGGCCTGGTGGTGGCTGCGCCCGACGCGCCCGCGCAACTGGTGCAGCTGCGCCAGGCCAAACTTGTCGGCGCGGCTGATGACGATGGTGTTGGCGGTCGGCACGTCGATGCCGGTCTCGATGATGGTGGAGCACAGCAGCAGGTTGAACCGCTGGGCGACGAAGTCGCGCATCACGCGCTCCAGCTCCCGCTCCGGCATCTGGCCGTGGGCGATGCCGATGCGCGCCTCGGGCAGCAGCTGCTCCAGCTTGGCCCGACGGTTCTCGATGGTTTCCACCTCGTTGTGCAGGAAGTAGACCTGCCCGCCGCGCTTGAGCTCGCGCAACACCGCCTCGCGGATGACGCCGGCGTTTTCCTCGCGCACGAAGGTCTTGATCGCCAGCCGCCGCTGCGGCGCGGTGGCGATCACCGACAGGTCGCGCAGCCCCTCCAGCGCCATGCCGAGCGTGCGCGGGATGGGCGTCGCGGTCAGCGTCAGCACGTCCACTTCGGCGCGCAGCGCCTTGATGGCCTCCTTGTGGCGCACGCCGAAGCGGTGCTCCTCGTCGATGATCAGCAGCCCCAGGTTTTTGAACTGGGTCTTTTCCGACAGCAGCTTGTGCGTGCCGACCACGATGTCGATGGTGCCGTCCGCGATGCCCTTGAGTGCGGCGCTGATCTCTTTGGCCGTGCGGAAGCGGCTCATCTCCGCGATGCGCACCGGCCAGCGCGCAAAACGGTCCACCAGCGTTTGGTAGTGCTGCTCGGCCAGCAGCGTCGTCGGGGCCAGGAAGGCGACCTGCTTGCCCCCGGTCACGGCGACGAAGGCCGCGCGCAGCGCCACCTCGGTCTTGCCAAAGCCCACGTCGCCGCAGACGAGCCGATCCATCGGCCGCGGGCTGATCATGTCCTGGATGACGGCGTGGATGGCGGCGCGTTGGTCCGGCGTTTCCTCGAAGCCGAAGTCGTTGGCGAACGCCTCGTAGTCCTTGGCGTCGAAGCGGAAGGCGTGGCCCTCGCGCGCGGCACGGCGCGCATAGACGTCGAGCAGCTCGGCGGCGGTGTCGCGCACCTGCTCGGCGGCCTTGCGCCGGGCCTTGTCCCACTGGCCGCTGCCCAGGCGGTGCAGCGGCGCCTCCTCGGCGCTGACGCCGGTGTAGCGGCTGATCAGGTGCAGCTGCGACACGGGCACGTAAAGCGTCGCCCCCTGGGCGTACTCCAGGTGCAAAAACTCCTGCAGGGCGGGCGTGCCGTCGGGGTTCTTCTCGCCCAGGTCCAGGTTGACCAGCCCGCGGTAGCGCCCGATGCCGTGCTGCGCGTGCACGACGGGGTCGCCCAATTGCAGCTCGCTCAGGTCCTTGATCAGCGCTTCGACATCGCTGGTCTGCTCCTGCTTGCGCCGTCGGCGCACGGTCGGACCGGCGGCAAACAGCTCGGTCTCGGTAACGAGTTCGATACCGGCCTCGGGCCAGGCAAACCCCGCCGCCAGCGGCCCGGTGGCGATGCCCACCGGCTCGGTGCTGGCGCGGAAGGCCGCCAGGTCGTCGAAAACCGGGGGATCCAGCCGGCTGGAGCGCAGAAAGTCCAGCAAACTCTCGCGCCGGCCGTCGCTTTCGGCCAGAATCAGCACCCGGGCCGTGGTGCGCCGCAGGTGGGCGTGCAGCCGCTCCAGCGGGTCGTCGGCGCCGCGCTGCGCGGTCAAGTCGGGCAGCGCGTCGATGACGCCGGGCCATGCCGCCAGCGCTTGCGCGGCAGCGGCGGGGCGCAGCGCCCATTGGGCGTGCGGTTTGGCGCGGGCATAAAAGCCCTCGGCGTCCAAAAACAAGGTCTCCGGCGGCAGGGCGGGGCGCTCCGGGTCGCCCTGCACCAGGCGGTAGCGCTCGCGGGTGTCCTGCCAAAAACGCTGGAAGGCGTCGTCCAGGTCGCCGTGCCACACCAGCGTCGCGTCCGCCCCCAGGTAGTCGAAGACGGTGGCCGTCTCGTCGAAGAACAGCGGCAGGTAGTACTCGATGCCCGCGGTGGCCACGCCGTTGCCGATGTCCTTGTACAGGCGGCTCTTGGTCGGGTCGCCTTCCAGCAGCTCGCGCCAGCGGGCGCGAAAGCGCGCGCGCGCCGCATCGTCCATCGGAAACTCGCGCCCGGGCAGCAGGCGCACCTCGGGCACGGGGTACAGGCTGCGCTGCGTGTCCGGATCGAAGGTGCGGATGGAGTCGATCTCGTCGTCGAACAGATCGACGCGGTACGGCATGGGCGACCCCATGGGGAAGAGATCGATCAGCCCGCCGCGCACCGCGTATTCGCCCGGGCTGACGACCTGGGTGACGTGCTGGTAACCCGCCAGGGTGAGCTGGGCGCGCAGGCGCGCTTCGTCCAGCTTTTGCCCGGTTTTGAAGGCAAAGGTGTAGGCCGCCAAAAACGACGGCGGCGCCAGCCGGTACAGCGCCGTGGTGGCCGGCACCAGGATGACGTCGGCGCCGTCGTCCGCCGCGCGCTGCTGGATGCGCCACAGCGTGGCCAGCCGCTCAGAGATCAGGTCCTGGTGCGGCGAAAAGGTGTCGTAGGGCAGGGTTTCCCAGTCCGGAAACAGCGCGCAGCGCAGCCCGGGCTCAAAGAACGGCAGCTCGGCGAGCAGCCGCTGGGCGTCTGCCGCGTCGGCGGTGACGATGGCCGTCGGGCGGCCGGCGGCCTTCTCGCGCGTGGCCAGGGCGGCGAGCACCATCGCATCGGCCGATGGGGCGGGGCGCGCCGACTGGAAGCGCTTGCCAGGGGTGAGGCGGGGAAGTTCCATGAGGGGCTGCATTCTAGAATCCACGGCCATGACGGATGCGAATGTTGCGCATGCCCTGCCGGTTTCCCGAGCGGCGAATGGCGCTGGCGTGCCGTGGCCCTCGGACGCGGGGGGCGCGGTGCGTTGCTATGCGCTCGTGCCGGCGGCGGGCAGCGGCAGCCGGTCGGGCCTGAGCACGCCCAAGCAGTACCACGTGATCGCGGGGCGCCGGGTGATCGACCACACGCTGGCGGCGTTGACGGCGGTGCCCGCGCTGGTCGGGGTGGGGGTGGTGCTGGCGCCGCAGGACGACACCCCCGTCGGCCAGGATGCGCGGGTGCGGGTCTGGCACGTCGGGGGCGCGACCCGCGCCGAGAGCGTGCTCAACGGGTTGACAGCCCTGGCCGAGGCCGGTGCGCGCGACCACGACTGGGTGCTGGTGCACGACGCGGCGCGTTGTCTGGTGCGGCCGGCGGACATCCAGGCCCTGATCGATACCTGCCGCGACGAGCCCGTGGGCGGGCTGCTGGCGGTGCCGTTGGCGGACACGCTCAAGGAGGCGGGCGCCGACGGCGGCATCGACCGGACCCTGCCGCGAGACGGCAAGTGGCTGGCACAAACGCCGCAGATGTTTCGCCTGGGGGCCTTGCGCGACGCCCTGCAGGCCCACCGCGATACGGGGTTTGCCGGCATCACGGACGAGGCCAGCGCCCTCGAGCGCTGCGGCGCCCGCCCGCGGCTGGTGCGCGGCAGCACCCACAACGTCAAGCTCACCTACCCGGAGGACTTTGCCGTGGCCCAGGCTTTGCTGACCGATTCCGACGCGCCCGCCTGGCGCATTGGCGAAGGCTGGGATGTCCATGCGCTGGTGCCGGGCCGGCGGCTGGTGCTGGGCGGGGTGGAGGTTCCGTTCGACCGCGGGCTGTTGGGCCACTCCGACGCCGATGCGCTGCTGCACGCCATCACCGACGCGTTGCTGGGCGCGGCGGGTTTGGGCGACATTGGCACCTGGTTCCCCGATACGGACGAGCGCTGGCGCGGTGCGGATTCCGTCCGGCTGTTGGCCGAGGCGCGTGCCGCCGTCCGTGAACGGGGATGGTTGCCGGTCAACGTCGATGCCACCGTCGTCGCGCAGGCGCCGCGTCTGGGCCCCTACCGCGCAGCCATGCAGGCCCGGATCGCCGCCTGTCTGGACCTGCCGCCGCAGGCCGTCAACGTCAAGGCTAAGACGGCCGAACGGCTGGGGCCCGCGGGCCAGGGGCTGTGCATCGAGGCGCGCGCGGTGGTGCTGTTGCGGCGCGCGTCGTGCGCCTGACGCGGCGGCCCCCGCGGGCGCAACCGGCTTACGCCGGCCGCAGCCGCAGCGTCACCGACAGGCCGCCCCCCGGGGCGTTGCGGATGTGGCACTCGCCCCCCATGCGCTCCAGCGCGCGCCGCACGATCGCCAGCCCCAGGCCGCTGCCCGGCGTGGTGCGCGCGCTTTCCGCACGGTAGAAGGGGTCGGTCAGCCGCGGCAGCGCGTCCGGCGCCGTGCCCGGGCCGTGGTCGCGCACCTCCAGCTCGATCCATTCGCCCCGCCGCGCGACCTGGATGTCGATGCGCACGCGGCCGTCGGCGCTGCGGCCGTGCCGCGTGGCGTTCTCGAACAGGTTGGTCAGCACGCGCTGCAAGGCCGTGGTGTCGGCCATCGCGTGCAGCCCCTCTGGAGCACGCACGCGCAGCTCGACGTCGTCGCGCTGGCGGTAGGGGGCGGCGGCCCGCTCCAGCGCGCCAGCGATCGGCGTGGCGTCCAGGTGGGCCGGGCGCTCGCGCGCGTAATCCAAAAACTGGCCGATGATGGTGTCCACATCGGCCACGTCGTCGGCCATGCGGGCCCGCGTCGAGGCGTCCGGCACGCCCATTTCGATTTCCAGCCGCAGCCGCGCCAGCGGGGTGCGCAGGTCGTGCGAGATGCCCGCCAGCATCAGGCGGCGGTCCGCTTCGGCGCGGGCGAGCTGCTCGGCCATGCGGTTGAAGGCCCGGTTGACGCCGGCAATCTCGCGCGTGGGTAGGGTGTCGTCCAGGCGCGCGCCGTCGAAATCCCCGTCGCGCACGCGCGCCGCGGCCTGCGCAAGCCGCTGCAGCGGCTGGTTGATCAAGCGCGTGATCGCCGCCGCGCCGACCATGGACAGCGCCAGCGCCGTCGCCAGCCAGGCCAGCCAGGTGCGCCCGCGCACGGCATCCAGCCGGGAGGGGTCGGCCAGCAGCCAGTACTTCTCCCCCTCGATGGCAAAGCCGATCCACAGCCCATCGAAGCCGTTGACCTCCCGCGCCACGATGGTGCCGGGGCCCAGGCGATCGATCAGGGCCACTGCGACCCGGTGGCCCGGGGAGTCGGCCTCGAACGGGGTGTAGGTGTCGTGCTCGTCGCGCACGGCGATGCGTACGTTCTCTTCGTCCACCAGGGTTTTGACCAGCGCCACGCGGGCGATGGGGTCGGTGTAGATGAGGGCCGCGCGCGTCAGGTTGACCAGCGAGGCCAGGGCTTGCGCGCTCTGCAGGGCGCGGGGTTCCTGCTCCAGCGTGCGAAAGGTCTGAAACCACGCCAGCACGCTGAGCAGCAGCAACCCCGACAGCAGCAGAAAGTTGCGCCAGAACAGGCTCATCAGTCGTCCGGCACGAACATGTAGCCCACACCCCAGACCGTCTGGATGTAGCGCGGGTTGGCGGGGTCGGGCTCGATCAGCTTGCGCAGGCGCGAGACCTGCACGTCCAGGCTGCGGTCGAAGGGTTCGAACTCCCGCCCGCGGGCCAGTTGCGCCAGCTTGTCGCGCGACATCGGCTGGCGTGGGTGGCGCACCAGGGCCTTGAGCATGGCGAACTCGCCCGTCGTCAGCGGCACCTCGACGCCGTCGCGGGTGAGGATGCGCTGACCCAGATCGAAGGCAAACGGCCCAAAGTGCACCACGGCCTTGTCCGCGGCGGCGGCCCCCGGGGCCTCGGGGCGGGGACGGCGGCGCAGCACGGCATGGATGCGCGCGAGCAGCTCGCGCGGATTGAAGGGCTTGGGCAGGTAGTCGTCGGCGCCGAGTTCGAGGCCGACGATGCGGTCCACGTCCTCGCCCTTGGCGGTGAGCATGATGATGGGCGTGTGGTCGCCGCTGGCGCGCAGGCGCCGGCAGATGGACAGCCCGTCTTCGCCGGGCAGCATCAGATCCAGCACGATCAGGTCCACGGGGTCGCGCAGCAGCAGGCGGTCCAGGCGCTGGCCGTTTTCGGCCAGCAGCACCTCGAAGCCTTCCTGACTCAGGTAGCGGTGCAGCAGTTCGCGGATGCGGGTGTCGTCGTCGACGATCACGAGGCGGTCCGGGCGGCGCGTGTTCATGCGGGCATTGTGGCGTGAAAATCCCGCGCTGGCAGCGCCGGCGCGGGCGCGGCATCGCTCGACGGTGGCACACTGCAGGCTTGCCGTCGCCCCAGGAGCACCCCATGCCGTTTGCCCGAACGACCTCGCCCGTCACCACCCACCCCGCTGTCCTTGCGCGTTGCGGGCTGCGCGGCGCGTTGTCGTCGAGCGCCGTCGTGTGGGCCCTGTGCCTGGGCGCGCCGCTGCCGCTGCTGGCCCAGGGGGTGTCGGAAGCGAATGTCGTGCACCTCAGCGCCCAGGCCGAGCAGCGCCTGCCGCAGGACTGGATCACCGTCACCGTGGCGGTGCGCCACCAAGCCCCCGATGCTGCCACCGTGCAAGCGCACCTGCGGCGAACGCTCGATCAGGCGCTGGCGCACATCCGCCCGCGCGAGCGGGCCGGACGGCTGGAGGTGGCCAGCGGCGGCTTCCAGGTCCAGCCGCGCTACGGGCGCGACGGGCAGATCACCGGCTGGCAGGGCAGCGCCGAGCTGCTGCTGCAGGGGCGGGATCTGGCGGGCATCGCCGCCCTGGCGGCCGAGCTGCCGGGCATGGCCGTCACGGGGCTGCAGATGTCGCTCAGCCGCGAGGCCGCCCGGCAGGCCGAGGCGGCGGTGCGCGGGCAGGCGATCGAGGCCTTTCGCCAACAGGCCGCAGAGGTGGCGCGGGCCTTCGGTTTCCAGGGCTACGAGCTGCGCGAGGTCCACGTCGGGACGCAGACCCCGGGGCCGGAGCCGCGTCCGTTGCTGCGGGCCATGGCGGCCAATGTCGCAGAGGCCGCCCCCGCGCTGCCGGTGGAGCCGGGGCAGGCGCTGCTGCAGGTCACCGTCTCGGGGGCCGTGCGGTTGAAGTGACGCGGCCCCTCACTGCGCGGCCCAGCCGCCGTCCATGTTCCAGGCCGCGCCGCGCACATTGTTGGCCGCCGGCGAGCAGAAAAACACCGCGAGTTCGCCCAGTTCCTCGGGCGTGGTGAACTGCATCGACGGTTCCTTCTCGCCCAGCAGCAGGCGCGTCGCCTCTTCGTTGCTGATGCCCAGGGCCGCGGCCTTGGCGTCCACCTGCTTTTGCACCAGCGGCGTCAGCACCCAGCCCGGGCAGATGGCATTGCAGGTGACGCCGGTGGTGGCCGTCTCCAGCGCCACGACCTTGGTCAGCCCCACGATGCCGTGCTTGGCCGCCACGTAAGCGGACTTCTGCGCCGAGGCCACCAGGCCGTGCACCGAGGCGACGTTGATGATGCGCCCCCAGTTGGCCGCCTTCATGGCCGGCAGCGCCAGCCGCGTGGTGTGGAAGGCGCTGCTCAGGTTGATCGCGATGATGGCGTCCCAGCGCTCCGGCGGAAAGTCCTCGATCGCCGCCACGTGCTGGATGCCGGCGTTGTTGACCAGAATGTCCACGCGGCCGAAGCGCTCGGCGGCGGCCCGCATCATGTCCTCGATCTCCGCCGGCCGGCTCATGTCGGCGCCGTGGTAGAGCACGTCCACGCCCAGCGCGGCGATCTCCGCCTGCGCCCCGTCCACATCGCCAAAGCCGTTGAGGACGATGTTGGCCCCT
This sequence comes from Tepidimonas fonticaldi, assembly GCF_007556755.1. Taxonomy (GTDB): domain Bacteria; phylum Pseudomonadota; class Gammaproteobacteria; order Burkholderiales; family Burkholderiaceae_C; genus Tepidimonas; species Tepidimonas fonticaldi. The sequence continues at coordinate 133,661 of NZ_VJOO01000005.1, forward strand.
TGGCGAGCCAGGGCCTTGGCAATGCCCAGCCCGATGCCGCTGGTGGATCCGGTGACGAGGGCCGTCTTGTGCTTCAGCATGGTGCGCGCTCCAATTCCTTTACGATCTGGCGATCGACGTCGACGAAATCGCACGCATTATCAGCCACACATGCCCATGGAACCGACGCTGCATCACCTGGCCGTTCCTGGCCCCCGCGCTGCGCATGGCGAGCCCCGTCGCATCGCCTGGTGGGAGTGGAACGCCACCGGAGCCGCCCACCCCGCCCATGTCGTCGTGTGCGTGCACGGCCTGTCGCGCCAGGCGCGCGACTTCGATGTGCTGGCGCGGGCGCTGGCGCCCCACGCGGCCGTCGTGTGCGTGGATGTGGCCGGCCGCGGCCAGAGCGACTGGCTCGACGATCCGCTGGCCTACCAGATCCCGACCTACGTCAACGACCTGGCGGTTCTGCTGGCCCACCTGCGCCAGCGCCATGCCCAGGCGACCGGCACCGCCGAGCCCTATGCGCTGCGCATCGACTGGGTGGGCACCAGCATGGGCGGGTTGATCGGCATGGCGCTGGCGTCGCAGCCCGCCATGGGCTTGCACCGGCTGGTCCTCAACGATGTCGGGCCGGTGATCGAGCCGGCCTCGCTGGAGCGCATCGCCCGCTATCTGGGCCAGCAGCCCGTCTATCCGAGCGAGCAGGCCGCGGCGGACGCGCTCTGGCAGGTGTCCAGCACCTTCGGCCCGCACACGCCCGAGCAGTGGCTGGCGCTGACGCGCCCGATGCTGCGGCCGGTGGCGGGGGGATGGACGCTGCATTACGACCCCGCCATCGCGGTGCCGTTTCGTGCCCTTCTGGAGGCCCAGCGCGCGGCCCAGGCGGCCGACCCCGTTGCCGCAGCCCAGGCCCGCTCCGCCGCGCAGCAGGCGGGCGAGGCGGGCCTGTGGGCGATGTACGACGCCATCACCTGCCCCACGCTGCTGTTGCGCGGGGCCGAGTCGGACCTGCTGTCCCGCGCCACGGCCGTTGCCATGACACAGCGCGGCCCGCGCGCGCGGCTGGTGGAGTTTGCCGGGGTGGGCCACGCCCCGACGCTGGTGCAGGAGGACCAGGTGCGGGTCGTGCGGGACTTTCTGCTTGCGCCATGATCAGCCGCCCCACCCACGAGGACGAAGCCCCCGGCACGGCCACGGCGATCACGGCCGCGCTCGCCACCCCCACCGACGGCGACGGCCGCGCCCTGCAGCGCGCCCGGGCGTTTGCCGAGCCCCTGCTCAGCGGCGAAGCGCTGGACACGGGCGAGCCCGTGCTCGACCACGCCGACGCCGTGGTCCAGATCCTGGGCCGCATCGGGGGCACGCCGGACTTGCAAGCCTGTGTGTACCTCGTCTACGCCAGTCCCTTTCTTGCGCGCCCGCGCGAGATGATCGCCAAGGCCTTCGGCGAGGCGTTCGCCGACGTCGCCATCGAGACCAACAAGCTCATCCAGTTGCAGCGCCAGGCGCGCCAGCGCAGCGCACCGGCCGACGCCGCCGCGTCGGCGCTGGATGCCGCGCAGACCGAAAACGTGCGCAAGATGCTGCTGGCCTTCTCGCGCGACCTGCGCGTGGTGCTGCTGCGGCTGGCCTCGCGCCTGCAGACGCTGCGCTACCACGCCGCCGTCAAGCGCCTGCCGGAGCGCTCGCTCGCCGCCGAGTCGCTGCAGGTGTTCGCGCCGCTGGCCAACCGCCTGGGCATCTGGCAGCTCAAGTGGGAGCTGGAGGATTTGGCCTTCCGCTTTCTGGAGCCGGACACCTACAAGCACATCGCCCGGCTCCTCGACGAAAAGCGGGTCGAACGCGAGACACATGTCGAGCACGTCCGCCAGCGCCTGGAGCGCGAGCTGGCGGCCCTCGGCCTGTCCGCGCAGGTACAGGGCCGGCCCAAGCACATCTACAGCATCGTCAAGAAGATGCGCGGCAAGTCGCTCGATTTCGACCAGGTTTACGACCTGCGGGCGCTGCGGGTGATCGTCGAGACGGTGGACGACTGCTACCGGGTGCTGGCGTGGGTGCACGCGCATTTTTCGCCGGTGCCCGACGAGTTTGACGACTACATCGCCAAGCCCAAGCCCAATGGCTACCAGTCGCTGCACACCGTGGTGCGCGACGAGCAGGGGCGCGCCTTCGAGATCCAGATCCGCACGCGGGCCATGCACGAGCACGCCGAGCACGGCGTGGCGGCCCACTGGGCCTACAAGGAGGCCGGCACCAAGGGCTACGCGGGCGTGACCGCCGGGTCGTCCTACGACGCCAAGATCGCGGTGCTGCGCCAGCTGCTGGCGTGGCAGCGCGACTTGAGCGGCCTGTCGCACGGTCTGTTCGACGACAGCATCTACGTGCTCACGCCGCACGCGGCCATCGTCGAGCTGCCCAAAGGGGCCACGCCGGTCGATTTTGCCTACGCGGTGCACACCGATCTGGGCCACCGCTGCCGCGGCGCGCGCGTCGACGGGCAGATGGTGCCGCTGAACACCCCGCTGGCCAATGGCCAGACGGTGGAGATCGTCGCGGCCAAGGAGGGCGGGCCGTCGCGCGACTGGCTCAACCCCGAAGCGGGCTATCTGGTCAGTCACCGCGCCAAGGCCAAGGTGCGCGCCTGGTTCAACGCGCAGGCTGCGGCCGACAACATCGCGCGGGGCCGCGAGCAGGTCGAGCGGCTGCTGCAGCGCGAAGGCAAAACCGCCGTCAAGCTCGAAGACCTGGCCCTGGAGCTGGGGTTCGAGACCCCGGACGACCTGTTCGAAGCCGTGGGCAAGGAGGCGCTGACGCTGCGCGCCATCGAGCAGCTGCTCCACCGCGCCGAGCCGGCCCCGCCGCCCGACGAACTGGTGCTGAAAAAGGCGCGCAGCCAGCCCGGCGGGCGCCCCGGCGGTGTGCTGGTGGTGGGGGTGGGGTCCCTCATGACCACGCTGGCGCGCTGCTGCAAGCCTGCGCCGCCCGACGACATTCGCGGCTTCGTCACCCGAGGCAAGGGGGTGAGCGTGCACCGCGCCGACTGCCCCGACTTTTTGGCCCTGGCCCGCCGCCAGCCCGGCCGGGTGATCGAGGTGGAGTGGTCCGGCAGCGCCCCCGCAGGGCCCCATGCCCCCGTCTATGCGGTGGACGTGGGCGTGCAGGCCCAGGACCGCCAGGGCCTGCTGCGCGACATTTCCGAAGCCTTTGCGCGCGAGAAGATCAACGTCATCGGCGTGCAAACCCAATCCGTCAAAGGCGTGGCGTGGATGACATTTACCGTGGAGGTCAGCGATGCGACCCGCGTCAGCCGCGTGATGGCGGTGCTCACCGACGTGCCGGGGGTGCAAAAAGTCTGGCGCCGCTGACGGCGATCGGCCCGTTTTTCTGCTATAGTCTCGGTTCTGTCGACGCACCGATGTGCTAGACGCGACAGGCGCGTAGCTCAGCTGGTTAGAGCACCACCTTGACATGGTGGGGGTCGTTGGTTCGAGTCCAATCGCGCCTACCAAACACCAACAGCACAAAGGCCCGGAGTCACCTCCGGGCCTTTGTTTTTTGTGCCGGGTGTTGTTTGTGCCCGGTCAGGGGCGGGCGTTGGCGCGGGCGAATGCCACAAAGGCGTCCGCCTCCAGCGGCCGGCTGTACAGAAAGCCCTGGATTTCGTCGCATCCGCAGGCTTGCAGATGCGCGCGCTGCTCGTCCGTTTCCACCCCTTCGGCGATGGCCGTCATGCCCAGGGCGTGCGCCATGTCCACCATCGTCCGGACCAGCCGGCGCGCCATCTCGTCGTGGGCGATGTCGCGGACGAACGAGCGGTCGATCTTCAGCTTGTTGACCGAGAAATCGCGCAGATAGCTCAGCGACGAGTACCCCGTGCCGAAGTCGTCGATCGACAGGCGAAAGCCCGCGTCGTGCAGGCGCTGCAGCGTCTTGCCCGCGGCCACTGGGTCGCGCAAGGCGACCGCCTCGGTCAGTTCGATCTCGATGCGCTCGGGCGGCACGCCCGCGTCGCGCGCCATGGTGCACAGCTCATCGACCAGCTCGGTCTGCGCAAACTGCACCGCCGATACGTTGATGGCCAGGGTGATGGGGGGCAAGCCGGCTTCGTCCCAGGCGCGCACCGTCCGCAGCGCCTGCCGCTGCACCCACCGGCCGATGGGCACGATGCTGCCCGTCTGTTCCGCCAATGGAATGAATTCCGCCGGCGACACCGCCCCCCATTTGGGGTGCTGCCAGCGCAACAGGGCCTCGGCCCCGGTGAGGCGGCCGTCGCGCAGCGCCATCTGGGGCTGAAACACCAAAAACAGCTCGTTGGCCGCAATCGCGCCCTTGAGGGCCGCTGCCAGTTCGAGCGAGCGCTGGGTGTTGGCCTGCAGATCCGGCGAGAAGAAGCGCAGGCCGTTGCGGCCCTCCTGCTTCATGCGGAACATGGCGCTTTCCGCGGCGGATACCAGGGCCGTGGCGCTGTCCGCATCGGCCGGAAAGACCGCGATGCCGACCGAGGCCCCGACCGAGAGCAGGTTGTCGCGCACGGTCAGCGGCGCCTGCACGGCCTGCAGGGCGGCGCGCGCCGACAGGGCCACCGCACTTTGCGGTGCGCGCGGCATCAACGCGACGAAGGAGTCACCCGCGTAGCGCGCCAGGGCCGTGTCGGGGCCGAGTGCCTCGCGCAGGCGGTGCGCGGTCTCCACCAGCAGCTCGTCACCCACCGGGTGGCCCAGGGATTCGTTGACCACTTTGAAGTTGTCCAGGTTGAACCACAGCAGCGACAGCGGCTCGCCACGGCTGCGTGCCAGGTGCACCTCGCTGTGCAGCCGCTCCTCGAAGGCCTTCTTGTTCATCAAACCCGTCAACGGGTCGAAGTCGGACAGGTTGCGGATGCGTTGCTCGACCTCGCGCCGCAGGCTCACGTCCTCCATGTGCGCGACGTAGTGGGTGAGCTGCCCGGACTCGTCGCGAATCGGGTAGATGGCAGCCTTTTCGAAATAGATGCCGCCGTCTTTGCGCCGGTTGATGAATTCGCCTTCCCACGGCTGGCCACGCTCCAGTGTCTGCCACAGCCCGGCGTAGGTCTCGGGCGGGGTCTGGCCCGACTGAAACAGCCGGGGATTGGCGCCGATCACCTCGGCCGCCTCGTAGCCGCTGACCTGGGTGAATGCGCGGTTGACGTACTGGATCGCCCCATGGGTGTCGGTGATCAGCACGGGGTAGGGGCTTTGCTCCAGTGCCTGCGACAGGCGCAGAATGAGCGCCTGCTGGCGCCGTTGGGTCACCAGCGACCACAGGGTGTCGGCCAGCCGCTGCAGCAGCTCGACGTCGGCGTCGGTGTAGTCCTCGGGCTTGTTGCCCACGCCCATCAGCAGTTCCACACGGTCGCCCCGCACCACGGGCAGGCTCACCAGCCGCTGCAGCGGCGCATGGCCCGGGGGCAGGCCGCGCCGCTCCGGTGCCTGCGCATAGTCGTTGAAAACGACGGCGCGGCGCTGCCGCAAGGCCTCCGCCCAGATGCCGGCGCGGCTGACGGGGTAGTGCCGGTCGTAGGTGGCGGTGCAGTAGTTTTGCAGTGTGCTCGACGACCAGGACACCAGTTCGATGGTGTCCTGGTCCTCGTGGACCAGGTGGACGAACCCGATCACGCTGCCCGTCAGCCGCTCCGCGTGCTCCACGCCGCGGCGAAAAAACTCGCTTTCCTGCTCCCGATCGACATGGTCGCGCAGGTCCAGGATGGCGGCGTTCAGCCGGGCTTCGCGCTCGATGCGCTGCTCGTTGTGCACGGTTTCGGTGACGTCCCGCGACAGTACCAAAAAGGTGGGCTCCCGCCGGTCCGGCGGGCCGCTGGGTGGCTTCAGGACCACCGACAGCTCGAAAAACCGCGGCCCCTGCGGCAGCGGCAGGCGGATCCGCCGCCCGCGCGAAATCCCGGTGCGGCGCGCCTCGTCCATCGCGGCAAAGCACTGCTGTGCGGCGTCTGGTGGCATGACCGCCTGCAGATTGCGGCCCAGCAACTCGCTCGGCGGGGCCGTGAGTGCATGGCGTTCCCGCGCATGGATGGCCAGATAGACGCCCCGGGCGTCCATCTCGAACAGCAGATCGGGCAAGGTGCTGATCGTGGCTTGCAACTCGGATTGTGATCGTTGCAGCGCCAGATACGGCTGCGCGATGGTGGAGGCGAACAGCCCGCGGTACAAAAAGCCGTAGGCGACGATCTTGTAGACATGCCCCAGCAGGTTGTAGACGTCCGTGGCCAGGGCGTAGAGCGTGAAGAAATACTCGCTCATCGCCATGGCCAAGGCGGCCAGCGCCAGATTCCACACCGTGGGGGTGGGGCCCGTCGACGAGCGGGCGAGCCAGCCCAGGCCAGCAAGGACGTAGAGCGCGATCAACGCGTATTCGTACCCCACCTTGAAAGGCGTCAGCCCGCTGCCCGCCACATAGGTCGCGGGCAGGCGGTCGCCGTGAAAGAGGAACACATAGCTCAGCCCGATGGCCAGTGCCACGCACGCCACCAGCAGCGCGTGCCGGGGCAGGCGCAGAAGCCGCGCGTCCCATCGCGCGGGCCAGAACACCACGAACAACAGCACCCCGGCGGCCAGCGTGCGCGCCGCCAGCCAGAAGTTGATCGCCTTTTCGACCGTGTTGGGGGTCAAAAAGTCGGGCATGCCGTGGTAGGACAGGGTGTGCCCGATGTCCAGCAGCGCCACACCCAAAAACCCCACGCCCAGCACCAGCGTCCGGCCGTCCGATCGGTAGGGGTGGGTCTCCCAGGTGATGCCGAAGATCATCACCGCAATTGCCACCGCCACCATTTCGAGGAGGGTGTGCAGCGGAACGTAGCCTGCCAAACCCTCGGCCTGCGGGGGCGGGGGCAAGAGTTGCGCCAGACCTACACCCAGCAACAGGGCGATGAGCCACAGCACGAAGGCCCTGAAGCCCGGTGCGCGCGCAATGGAAAAAGTGACCATGAGGGTTGGGCGGAGCGTACCCACGGCGCAAAGCGCCCATACGAACCGCTGGCAAGCGTACCACGGGGCCATGCCACGCACGGGGCCGCAGCGGACGAGCGCGTGCTATCGTTGCGGCATTGCACCATGGACCCGCTGCGCTCGCCGACCCCCTGGCTGCGCTTCCTGCTGATGCTGGGCGCGCTGATGTTGGCATGGCCCGCGCACGCGCAGACCCTGCGCGTGGGCCTGTACGAGAATGAGCCCAAGCTCTTCACCTCGCCGCACGGCGAGGCCAGCGGAATTTTCCCGGACCTGCTGCGGGCCATGGCGGCCCAGGAGGGGTGGACCCTGCAGTTCGTCCGCTGCGAATGGAGCGACTGCCTGGCGCAGTTGGAGCGCGGCGATCTGGATTTGATGCCCGACATGGCGCAAACCGATGAGCGGCTGCGGCGGTTTGCCTTCCACCAAACGCCGGCGTTGCAGAGCTGGTCACAGCTCTACCGGCGTCCGGGCTTGGCCGTCAATACGGTGCTGGACGTGCAGGGTCTGCGCATCGCGGTGCTGCGCGACAGTGTGCAGGAATCGACCTTGCGCGCGATGTTGAGCGGCTTCGGCATCCAGGCCGAGCTGGTGCCCGTCGCGTCGTTTGCCCAAGCCTTTCAAGCGGTGGCGGATGGGCGCGCGGATCTGGCCGCGGTCAATCACTTTTTTGGCGGCTACCAGTCGGGGCGGTATGGGCTGGTCATCACGCCGATCATGTGGAACCCGTCCAAGCTCTTCATCGCCGCGCCCAAAGGGCGCCACACGGCGGTGTTGGAGGCCATCGACCGGCGGCTGCGCGCTTGGCAGGCCGACGACCGATCGCCGTATTTCCAGGCGTTGCGGCGCTGGATCGGGCCACCCGCCGAGGCCGTGCTGCCCGACTGGGTGCCCAAGGCGCTGGCCGGTGCGGCAGCGCTGGGGGCGGGCCTGGGGGTGGCGGTGGTGTGGTTGCGCCGCCGGGTGCGCCGGGCGGTGGCCGACTTGCAGGCCGCGCACCACAACCTGCGGGCCACGCTGCAGGCGATTCCCGATACCCTGTGCGAAATCGATGCCGAGGGCCGTTGCACCGCGGTGCACGCCGTGTCCCCCGGTGCGGAGGCGGTGCTCGGGCCGCAGTGGGTGGGGCGCTTCGTGCAGGATCTGCTGCTCCCCGACACGGCGCTGGAGTTTTTGGGGGCGGTGCGGCAAGCCCTGGAGGCGGGCGTCAGCCATGGCCATGTGCTCGCCGTGCAGACGCCGACGGGCCCGCGTTGGTTCGAGCTGTCCGTTGCCCGCAAGGCATCGGACGCGGGCAACCCCACCGCGCTGGTGTTGGCGCGCGACATCACCGATCGCCGCAACGCCGAGATGCGGGTGCACCACGTCTCGCGCCTGTACGCGGCGCTGGGGCAGGCCAACGAGGCGGTCATCCGCGCCGCCCACGCCGACCGCATGATCGCCGGGGTGTGCGAGGCCGCCGTGGCGGTGGGTGGACTGGCGCTGGCGTGGGTGGGCTGGATCGACCGCAGCACGCAAACCGTGCGGCCACAGGCGTGGTACGGCCTGGGCCAGGAGGTGCTGCGCCATCTGGTCCTGCCCCTGCAAGCGCAGGACCCGTCGCAACCCGCCGGCCCGGTGGCGCATGCCGTGCAGACGGGGGCCCCCTACTGGTGCCAGGACTATCTGGCCGATCCGCGGCTCGCGCCCTGGCATGCCGTGGCCCAGGTGCACGGCTGGCGTTCGCTCGCAGCCATTCCCCTGCGCCGGGGCGACGGGGTGGAGGGCGTGCTGGTGCTCTACGCGCAGGCGATCAACGCCTTCGACGAGCAGACCCAGGTCTTGCTGCTGCGCATGGCCAGGGCGCTGGAATACGGGTTGGACAAGCTCGCGCGGGACGAGGAGCGCCGCCACCTGGTCGTGGAACTGCGCCGCAGCGAACAGCGCTACCGCCGCATCACCGAATCCATCCGGGACGTCATCTGGACCCTGGACCCGCAGACCATGCGCTTCACCTACGTCAGCCCCAGCGTCGAGCGGCTGCGCGGCTATACGCCGCAGGAGGTCATGGCGCAACCTTTCGATGCCGCGCTGCCGCCCGATGTGGCCAGCGAGCTGCGCGCGCAGATCCAGCGCGATCTGAGCGACTTTCGGGCGGGGCGCCTGCGCCCGGAGGACGTCGTGGTCCGCGAGCTGCCCCAGCCGCGCAAAGACGGCTCGCTGGTCTGGACGGAGGTGGTCGTCAACTACGTCGAAGATCCGCTGACCGGCGCGGTGGAGATCCATGGCGTCACGCGCGACATCAGCGAGCGCAAGGCCGCCCAGGCCCGCATCGAGCAACTCGCGCACTTCGACCAACTGACCGGCCTGCCCAACCGCACGCAGTTGCACCAATTGCTCGAGCAGCACCTGGCGCTGGCGCAGCGCAACGCGCACGCGCTGGCGGTGGTGTTCGTCGATCTGGATCACTTCAAGACCATCAACGACTCCTTGGGCCACGAGGCGGGCGACCAGCTCCTGGTCCAGGTGGCGCAGCGCTTGCAGGGGGTGTGCCGGTCATCGGACATCGCCAGCCGCATGGGTGGGGACGAGTTCGTCGTCATCCTCGCCGAAACCGACGCGGCCGGGGCCACCCACTTCGCCCAGCGCCTCATCGAGGCGATGCGCGCGCCCGTGCACGTGGCGCACAGCGAGATCAGCGTCGGGCTCTCCATTGGCGTCGCCCTGTTCCCGGACGATGGAACCGAGGCCGATGTGCTGCTGCGCAAAGCCGACGCGGCCATGTACCAGGCCAAGGCGGCAGGGCGCAACGATTTTCGTTTCTTCACGCCGGAGCTGCAGGCGCGATCCGATCGGCTGCTGGCGCTGTCCACGGCGCTGGCGCGCGCGGTGGAGCTGGAGCAAATGGTCGTGCATTACCAGCCGCTCGTGTCGCTGCGCACCGGCCGCGTGGTCGCGGCCGAGGCCCTGTTGCGCTGGCGCCACCCGGAGCTGGGCGATGTCTCGCCGGCGGAGTTCGTGCCGGTGGCCGAGAACACCGGACGCATTCTGGAGCTGGGTCGCTGGGTTCTGTCGACCGCGGCGCGGCAGGCCCGCCATTGGCGCATCCCTGGGGATGGATTGACGGTGGCGGTCAACATCTCCGCCGTGCAATTCCGGCACCGGGACTTCGTGGACACCGTCCGCGACGTTTTGCAGCGCGAGGGCTTACCCGCGCAGCGCCTGGAGCTGGAGCTGACCGAGTCCATCCCCATGGGCGAGCCCGCTGCGGCCGCCGCCATCCTGGCCCGGCTGGCCGAGCTGTCGGTGCGGGTGTCCATCGACGACTTCGGAACCGGCCATTCGTCGCTGGGCTATCTGAAAAAGCTGGGTTTCTACAAGCTCAAGATCGATCGCTCCTTCGTCACCGACATCGGGCGGGACCCGGACGACGAGGCCATCATCCGCGCCATCGTCCAGTTGGCGCAGACGCTGGGCATGCAGACCCTGGCCGAGGGGGTGGAGACATGGGAGCAGGCGCGCTTTTTGGCGCAGGCGGGCTGCGACCATCTGCAGGGCTGGCTGGTCAGTCCGGCCGTGCCCGCCGACGCCTTCGAGGCTTTCGTCGCCGCGCACGATCCGCGCGCCTTCCTCGAACGCCTAGGGGCGCCACCGCCGGGCGACGCCGTGCCCCGCTGACCGTATCGCCGGGCCCCCTGCCCGCGCCCGGCGGCGTGCTGCCACAATCCGGACCAATGAGCGACGAACTGTCTTACCCTCTGCCGACCGATCCGGTCGTGCCCCACTACGACGACCCGCAGCTCACCCAGTTGCGCGTGCCGCCGCACTCGCTGGAGGCCGAGTCCAGCGTGCTGGGCGGCCTGTTGCTGGACAACGGGGCCTGGGATCGTGTGGCGGATCTGGTGACCGAAACCGACTTTTACCGCCCCGAGCACCAGCGGGTGTTCGAGTCGATCGCCGCCTTGATCAACGCCAACAAGCCGGCCGACGTCATCACGGTGTACGAGCACTTGGCCAGCCTGGGCCGCGCCGACGACGTGGGGGGGCTGGCGTACCTGAACCAGCTGGCGCAGTTCGTGCCCAGCGCCGCCAACATCCGTCGCTACGCCGAGATCGTGCGCGAGCGCGCCATCCTGCGCAAGCTGATCGCCGCCAGCGACGACATCGCCTCGCAGGCGTTTGCGCCGCGCGGCAAGGCGGTGGCCACCATCCTGGACGAGGCCGAGCAGAAGATCCTGTCGATCGGCGAAGAAGGCAGCCGCATGAAGCAGGGCTTCCAGTCGATGGACAAGCTGGTGGTGGAGCTGCTCGACCGCGTGCAGGAGATGGCCGACAACCCCAACGACATCACCGGGGTCCCCACCGGCTTCATCGACCTGGACCGCATGACCGCCGGGCTGCAGCCGGGCGACCTGATCGTGCTGGCGGCGCGCCCCAGTATGGGCAAGGCGCAGCCGCTGGACGCCCGCGTGCGCACGCTCACCGGCTGGAAGCGCATGGGCGAGCTGCGCGTCGGCGACGCGCTGGCCTCGGTCGACGGGCGCCCGTCGATCGTGACCGGTATCTACCCGCAGGGGCGGCGCGCGCTGTACCGCGTCACGCTGTCGGATGGGCGCAGCACCGAATGCTGCGCCGAGCACCTGTGGCAGGTGCACTGCCGCCACTGGACCGGGCCGCGCGTGCTCAGCACCGCGGAGCTCATCGTGCTGCTCGGCAAGGCGCGCTACCGCAACCGCGTCTGGATCGAGCCGCACAGCGGCGAGTTCGGCCACCAGGAGCCGCTGCCGATCGACCCGTGGGTGCTCGGGGCGCTGCTGGGCGACGGCAACCTGACCGGCCGCGGGACGGTGCGCTTTGCCACCGCGTCGGACGAGATGCTGCAGCGCCTGGCCGAACGGCTGGGCGGGGAGCTCGCGCTCAGCGCCGCTTCGGCCGTGGACCACCGCATCGTGCGCCGCGGTGGTGCGCACACGGCCGGTCAGGCCGGCGTGCTGCCGAACCCGCTGCGCCAGGCGCTGGATGCGCTGGGGCTGACCGGCGTGTCGAGCGAGCACAAGTTCATCCCGCGTCCGTACCTCGAGGCGTCCCGCTCGGCGCGACTGGACCTGCTGCGCGGGTTGCTGGACACCGGCGGCTGGGTCGAGCGCTGGGGCAGCATCCGCTTCGCGACCGCCAGCCCCCAGCTGGCGCAGGACGTGGCCGAGCTGGTGCGCTCGCTGGGCGGCTGGTGCCGCGTGCATGTCCGCGCGACGACGTTTCGCGACGCGCAAGGGCAGGTCCACCCCGGCCGCCCGGCGCACGTGCTCAACATCGCCCACCCGCAGCCAGACCAGTTGCTGCTGCTGTCGGACAAACAGGCGCGGCTGCAACCCCAGCGGATGCGCCAGAAACGGCTCAACATCGTCGCCATCGAGCCGAGCCGCGAGGCCGAGTGCCAGTGCATCGCCGTCAGCCACCCGTCACGCCTGTACATCACCGACGGCGACATCGTCACCCACAACACCGCGTTTGCGATCAACATCGCCGAGCACGTGGCCCTCAACGAGGGGTTGCCGGTGGCGGTGTTTTCGATGGAAATGGGCGCGGCGCAGCTGGCGGTGCGGGTGGTCGGCTCCATCGGCCGCATCAACCAAGGGCATTTGCGCACCGGCAAGCTCACACCCGACGAGTGGCCGCGCCTGACCGAAGCGATCGAAAAGCTGCGCAACATCTCGCTCTACATCGACGAGACGCCGGGCCTGACGCCGTCCGAGCTGCGAGCCAACGCGCGCCGGCTGGCGCGCCAGTGCGGCAAGCTCGGATTGATCGTGGTGGACTATCTGCAGCTCATGAGCGGCACCAACAGCGACGGCGAAAACCGCGCGACCGAGCTGGGTGAAATCTCGCGCGGCCTGAAGATGTTGGCCAAGGAACTGCAGTGCCCGGTGATCGCGCTGTCGCAGCTCAACCGCGGGGTCGAGCAGCGCACCGACAAGCGGCCGATGATGTCCGATTTGCGCGAATCGGGTGCGATCGAGCAGGACGCGGATATCATCATGTTCATCTACCGCGACGAGTACTACACCAAGGACCAGTGCAAGGAACCGGGCGTGGCCGAGATCATCATCGGCAAGCAGCGCAACGGCCCCACGGGCACCGTCAAGCTGGCGTTCCTCAACGCGCTGACCCGCTTTGAGAACCTGGCGGGTTACGACAGCGGTTACTGAGGCGGTTGACAACGAAAGGATCGACGCGATGCAGCAGACGTTCCACCCCCTGAGTGAACTGTTCCGGCAGCTTGGCCTGCCCGACGATGCGGCCTCGATCGAGGCTTTCGTGCAGACGCACGCACCGTTGCCGGCTGGCGTCGCGCTGGCCGATGCGCCTTGGTGGACCCCGGCGCAGGCACGGTTTCTGCGTGAGGCGGTGTGCGAGGACGCCGACTGGGCCGGGGTGGTCGAGCAGCTCGACGCTGCCTTGCGCCGCGGCTGAGGCGTCAGCCGCGGTGCCGGCGGGCGGGGGGCGGGGGGCGGGTGTGGGCGCTTCACGGCCGTACCAGCGCAGGGTCAGCTGACCCTTGCCGGCGTCCTTGGCGCGGTACATCAGCCAGTCGGCCTGCGCCAGCAGGTCCGCCACGGCGTGGTGACCGCGGAACATCAGCACCCCGACGCTGGCGGACGGCGTGATCGCCGGGCGGTCGTGCAGTGGGGTGCCCAGCGTGCGCACGAGTGTACGCGCCACCCGTTGCGCTACCCGGCGCGCCGCAGCGGCGTTCTCGCCCAGGTCAGGCAGCAAGGCGACAAACTCGTCGCCGGCCAACCGCCCCAGGGGGTCCGTCTCGCGCACGCTGGCGCGCAAACGCTGCGCCACCACGGTCAGCACCTGGTCGCCGACGCCGTGGCCGTGGTGATCGTTGACCCGTTTGAAATCGTCCAGGTCGATGAACAGCAGTGCGCACCACGACGGCTCGCGTGCCTGGCGCAGCAGTGTTTGCTCGATGCGGTCCAGCAGCAGCCGGCGGTTGGGCAGCCCGGTCAACGCGTCGTAGAACGCCAGCTCGCTCAGCTCGGCCTCGCGCAGGGTCCCCGGTGGCAGCAGGTCGCGCTGGTTGCGGCCGACGATGGCGTCCGGCGGCACCAGCAGCAACTCCGGCCGGGGAGCGTGCACGTGGTGGAAGGTGCCCTCGCGGTCGACTTCGAACATCAGGTCCGGCAGGGCGCGCAGCGTCGCCGTCAGATCCGCCCGCACCTCGCGCAAGGTTTGTTCGGTGCGCTTGCGCGCGGTGATGTCCATCGCCACGCCCATGTAGCCGGCGAAACATCCATGGTCGTCGCAGCGTGGCATGCCGCTGATGGCAAACCACCGCAACGACTCACCGGGGCGGTGCCAGCCGAGTTCCAGCCCCGCAAACGGCCGCTGTGAGCACAGCACCCGCCGGTGGCGGCGCCACTGACCAAGGCCTGGCTCGAACAAGGGACTGTCCCACGGCGCCACGCCCAGCGCCCGCTCCAGGCCGGACGGCAACGGCTGGCCGTCGATTCGTGCCATGCGCACGAGGCGCAACTGCGCGTCCATTGTCCAGACCCAGTCGGCGGCCAGCGCCAGCAGCGCCTCGGGTGGCGCCGGCCAAGGCCACGCCGCACCTGCCGTCTCGGAAGTCGGTGAAGCTGGCAGTAGCGGTTGACGGTGCATGAGGGCAGCAGGTCAAATCCGATAAAAAAGCTATGCTATAAATTCGGGTTGACCTTGGCCATCCCCCATTTTGGGGATGGTGTCGCTCAGGCTGTTGCCGGCGTGACGTTGACCATGTGGTCGGCCAGTTTGCAGCGCATCGGCCAGCGCCAGGCGCGTGCATAGGCGCGGGTGGCCGTGCTTCTGCGCATACAGCGGCGGGCCGCCCAGCCAGCCGGAGAGAAACTCGAACAGATTCTGGCGTGCGTCGCCCCGCTGTGCCGGGTGACGCTTTGGAGGCCTTTGTCGCCACGCACGATCCGCGCGCTTTTCTCGAACGTCTGGGGGTGCCACCGTCAGGCAGCTATGATGTCCAGTGGCGCATCGCCCCCTGTTTTGATTTATCGGAGACCCCGTCATGACCCGTGAAGTTGTCGTCGTCAGCGCCGTGCGCACCGCCATCGGCACCTTTGGCGGCAGCCTGAAAGACGTGCCCCCCACCGAGCTGGGGGCCATCGTGGTGCGCGAGGCCTTGGCCCGTGCCCAGACGCCGGGGCAGGACGTCGGCCATGTGGTCTTTGGTCACGTCGTCAACACCGAGCCGAAGGACATGTATCTGTCCCGTGTGGCAGCCCTCCAGGGCGGCTGTGCCGAGGGCACGCCCGCGTTCAACGTCAACCGCCTGTGCGGCTCGGGTCTGCAGGCCATCGTGTCGGCGGCGCAGTCGATTCTGCTGGGTGACTGCGACATCGCCATCGGCGGTGGCGCCGAAAACATGAGCCGTGCCCCCTTTGCCAGCCTGAACACGCGCTGGGGTGCCCGCATGGGGGACACCAAACTGGTGGACATGATGGTGGGTGCGTTGCACGATCCTTTCCACAACATCCACATGGGCGTGACGGCGGAGAACATTGCCGCCAAATGGGGCATCACCCGCGAGGACCAGGACCGTCTGGCGCTGGAAAGCCACCAACGCGCCCAGCGGGCGACCGAGGCGGGTTACTTCAAGGACCAGATCATCCCCGTGACGATCAAGACCCGCAAGGGCGAAGTAGCCTATGCGACCGACGAGCACTTCCGTCCCAACGCAACGATGGAAGAACTGGCCAAGCTCAAGCCCGTTTTCCTGAAAGAAAACGGCACGGTGACGGCCGGCAACGCTTCCGGCATCAACGATGCGGCGGCGGCCGTGCTGCTGATGGACGCCCGCACGGCGCAGGCCCGCGGCCTGAAGCCCATGGCGCGGCTGGTGACCTATGCGCACGCCGGGGTGGACCCCAAATATATGGGTATTGGCCCGGTGCCGGCGTCGCGCCTGGCGCTGCAAAAGGCGGGCCTGAGCGTCAACGATCTGGACGTCATCGAGGCCAACGAGGCCTTTGCCGCTCAGGCCTGTGCCGTCACGCGCGACCTGGGGCTGGATCCGGCCAAGGTCAATCCCAACGGTTCCGGCATCTCGCTGGGTCACCCGATCGGGGCGACCGGTGCGCTCATCACCGTCAAGGCCTTGCACGAACTGCAGCGCATCAACGGCCGCTATGCCCTCGTGACCATGTGCATCGGCGGCGGACAAGGCATCGCCGCGATTTTCGAGCGGGTCTGACGCTGCGCCCACCGGTGGCGATCCCGGGCGTCAGTCGAGTTCGTACACCGACACCCGAGACGCCATCGCGATCGCGTTGAGGCGGCACACGTCACGGGCCGAGGTGGCGCGGTTGAGCGCGCCCCCTTTGCCGGTGAGCTTGCGGATCCAGGCTTTGAGGCTCATGTCGCATCGTCTCCGTCTGGGGTAGTGGGTCAGTCGTGGCGCCGGAACACTCCGACCACCACCCCCAGCACCTCGAGCGACTGGTGCGCGATGATGTCGGGGTAGTCGGGGTTGGCGGGCTTGAGCACCCAGCCCGCGGCGCCCTTGAGCGGGTACAGGTGCTTGACGGTCAGCTCGTTGTCCACCACCGCCACCACGATGTCGCCGGGCTTTGTGGGGCGGTTGCGCTCGACCACCAGCATGTCGCCGTCGAGCATGCCCGCGTCCTTCATGGAGTCGCCCCGGACGCGGCAGAACACCGTGCGCTCCGGGTGGCGAATCAGATAGTCCTCCACCCCCACGCTCTCCAGGCCGGCGGATTGGTCTTCCGGCTGTGGCAGCCCGGCCCGCACTTGGCCCAGCACCGGCAACGCAAAAAACTGGCGTGTCGGGGCGATGCGGCCATCCACCCGCTCCAGGTAGCCGGCGTCCACCAGCCGGCCGATCACCTTGAACACGCCGCCCGACGACGACAGCCCGAGCACGTCGGCCAGCCGCGCCATGGAGGGGAAGGCCTTGTGCGCCTTCCAGTACACCCGCAGGGCGTTGAGGTGTTGATCGTCCGACATGGCAAGAACCGATACTCGAGTGAATGAATGTTCACCATTGTGAGTGAATCGTGGGTGGCTGTCAACGGCGCGCGCCATCGGCCATGGACAGCGCGGGAGGAGCGCGCTATATCTGCCACGTCGCGTGTGCAGGAGGCGCATTGCCCATGAAGGCCGAGCAGAACGAACGTCTGACCCGGATCGGGCCGGGAACGCCCTGCGGAGCACTGTTGCGCCGCTACTGGCAGCCGGTGGCCTTGGCGGAGGAGTTCGACCCCGCCCTCGATTCCCGCATGGCCGAGCGCCCGCTGAAGGCCGTGCGCGTGCTGGGGCAGGACATGATTCTGTTCCGCGACGACCTCGGGCGCTGGGGCCTGTTGGATCGGGACTGCCCGCACCGCAATGCCGATTTGGCCTTTGCCCGGCACGAGGGGGATGGCGTGCGCTGTCCCTTCCATGGCTGGAAGTTCGACGCCACCGGCCGCTGTCTGGAGACGCCGGCAGAGCCGCTGGGCAGCACGCTGTGCGACCGGGTGCGACAGCGCAGCTACCCGGTCGTCGAGCGCAGCGGGGTGCTGTTTGCGTGGCTGTGGGAGGAGGGGCGCTCGCCCCCACCGCTGCCGCGGCTGGACTGTTGGGTGGCGCCCGATACCCATGTGTTTGCCTTCAAGGGCTTGTGGCACTGCAATTGGCTGCAGGCCTTCGAGGTGGGCATCGATCCGGCGCACACGTCGTTTTTGCACCGCTTCTTGAACGATGCGCCTCTGGAGGCCATCGGGGATAACGCGGCGGGCAAGCAGTTCCGCAGCGCCAGCCTGGGCGAGGCCGACGGCCAGCGCTGGCCCATGACGCGCATCATGCGCGAGTTCCACCGCCCCGACATCCGCTTCGAGCCGCGCCCGTGGGGCTTTCAGCTCACCACGCTGCGGGCCATGACCGAGGCGCTCACCCATGTTCGGGTGACGCACGACGTTTTTCCGCACACCTTCGTCATCCCGCTGTCCGAGACGCTCACCATCACCCAGATGCATGTGCCCGTGGACGACACGCGCACCTACTGGTATGCGTTTTTCACCAGCTTCGACAAGCCGGTGGACAAGGTGGCCATGCGCGCCCAGCGGGCGCAGTTCATCGAACCGCCGCACTACCTGCCCAAGGCTGGGCGCCACAACCAGTGGGGGTTCGACCCGCGGGAGCAGCGCGAACGCACCTACCTTGGGATGGGGGAAGAGGACATCAACGTCCACGACCAATGGGCGGTCGAGAGCATGGGCCCGATTCAGGACCGCACCCGGGAGCATTTGGGCACGACGGACAAGGTCATCATGGCGCACCGGCGTCTGCTGCTGCAGGCCATCGACACCGTGCAGGCCGGGGGAGAGGCCCCCGGGGTGGCGGATGCGACGCTGCACGATCAGATCGCCGGGCCCGATACGGTGGACGGCATCGCCCCGGCCGGTGACTGGGTCGGCTGGTGGCAGCAGCAGGCCCAGGACAAGCGGCGACGTGCGCCGTGGCTGTCGCAGCGGCGGGCAGACCCAATGGCCGGCCATCCGTCCGACCGTCGCGCGGCCACGGCGGCATGAGCGATTTCGCCCTCCGCGGCGGCGAGCACTCGCCCGAGCGGCAGCGCGCTGCCGAGGCGGTGCTGGCCGCCATCGAGTCCGGCGGGTTGGATCTGGTGCGGGTGGCATGGTGCGACATTCACGGCATCACCCGCGCCAAGGCCCTGACGCCGGCGGCCGTTCGCGCCGCCTTGCACGGCGGGGTCGGCATGGTATCCACGCTGCTGCTCAAGGACACGTCGGACCGCACGGCGTGGCCGGTTTTCCAGCCCGGGGGGCAGCCGATCTGCCCGGCTTCGGGCAAGCCAACAATGTGGTGCTGCTGCCCGATCCGGCCAGTTTCCGGGTGCTGCCGTGGCGGCCCTCCACCGGCTGGCTGCGCGCGCAGGCGTGGTTTGCCGACGGCCGGCCCGTCCCCTTCGACAGCCGCCGCCTGTTGCAGCGCGCCTTGCAGCGCCTGGCCGCGCGGGGCTATGGCCTGCGCTGCGGGCTGGAGGTCGAGTTCCACATCTACCGCATCGTGGACGACGGCGCGCAGACCGACCCGCGGTGCGCCGCCTGGCCGGGCGAGCCCCCGGCGGTGCGCATGATCCACCCGGGCTACCAGTTGCTCTCCGAGGCTTGGCTGGACCAGGCCGACGCCGCCCTGCGCATCGTGCGCCAGACGGCGCAGGGCTTGGGCCTGCCGCTGTCGTCGCTGGAGGCCGAGATGGGCCCCAGCCAGGTGGAGGCGGTGTTCGACGTCACCGATGCGTTGACGGCGGCGGACAACATGGTGCTGTTTCGCAACGCGGTGCGCATGGCGCTGCGCGAGGCGGGCTACCACGCCACGTTCATGTGCCGGCCGCCGTTTGCCCAAATCATGTCCAGCGGGTGGCATTTGCACCAGTCGCTGGTCGATCTGGCCACTGGTGCCAACGCCATGTGCCGCGCGGCGCCTGCGCCCGATTGCGCCCCCAGCGACGCGCGCAGCGTGTTGTCCGACGCCGGCGCGCACTATCTGGCCGGCCTGCTGGCGCATGCGCGCGGCATGGCCGTTTTCTGCACCCCCACGGCCAATGGCTACGGGCGCTTTCGCCCGCATGCGCTGGCCCCGCAGTCGGTGCAGTGGGGGCGCGACAACCGCGGCGCCATGCTGCGCGTCATCGGTGGTTGCGGCGATGCGGCCACCCGGATCGAAAACCGCATCGGCGAGCCGGCGGCCAATCCCTACCTGTACCTGGCCGCGCAGATCGAAGCCGGACTGGACGGCCTGGAGCGGGGGCTGATGCCGCCGCCTGCCACCGAGGACCCGTACGGCTCGACCGCCACCCCTTTGCCGACCAGCCTGGGTGAGGCGCTCGACGCCCTGGACCAGGACACGGCGCTGGCCGAGCGGCTGGGCCACGACTGGGTGGCCTACATTCGCCAGATCAAGGGGCTGGAGTGGCAGCGCTACACCGCGGCCGAGGACCGCGAGGCCTTCGAGCGGCGGGAGTATTTCAGTCGGTTGTGAGCGGCAGGGAAAAGCAAAAAGCCCGCGCGAAGCGGGCTAAGTCATTGATTTTGCTGGCTCCCCGACCTGGGCTCGAACCAGGGACCTACGGATTAACAGTCCGGCGCTCTACCGACTGAGCTATCGGGGAACAAGCTTCCATTATAACCCTTCGCCGGCCCTTTGCTCTTGCGTGCCAGTCTGCAGGCGGGCCCAGGTGTGCATCAGGGTGGCCGCCGCTGCCTCGGGGTCCTCTGCGCCGGTGATGGCCCGCACCACGGCGAACGACCCCACCCCGCTGGCTGCGATGGCGGGCAACTCGGCCAGGCCGATGCCGCCGATGGCGACCGTGGGCACGTCGCGCGCCACGCGGGCGTAATGCGCCAGCCGTTGCGGCCCCTGCGGGGCGGTGGGCATGACTTTGAGTGTGGTGGGGAACACGGCCCCCAGCGCCAGGTAGCTGGGCCCCACGCGCCAGGCACGCGCCATTTCGGCGTAGCCGTGGGTGCTGAGCCCCAGGCGCAGCCCGCTGTCGCGCAGGCGGGCCAGATCGTCCGTCGTCAGGGTGTCCAGATCCTCTTGCCCCAGGTGGACGCCATAGGCGCCGGCGTCGATGGCGTCGCGCCAGTGGTCGTTGATGAACAGCCGCGCGGGTGTGTCGCGCACGGCGGCGACGGCGGCGCGCACTTCGTGGGCGATGCGTTCGGGATCGGGGTGTTTGAAGCGCAGTTGCAGGGTGGGCACCCCGGCACGCGCCATGCGGGCCACCCAGGCCGCGTCCGGCAACACGGCGTACAGCCCCAGCCGATGGGGGCAGGGGGCAAAGCGGGCCGCGGGCGGGTCGAACCCGAAATCCGCCGGATCGTCCGGCCAGTCGGCGGGGTCGAACGGGCGGTGGGCGCTGCGCCGGGCCCAGGCCTGCGCCACGCACTGCGCATCCCCATCCACGAAGCCGAGGCGACGCGCCGCGGCATAGGCGACGGCCTGCACGGTGCCATCGGCGGGGGTGGCAGTGGGGTCGGCGTCGCGCTCGATCCGCAGCGCACGGTGGTGCTGCACGATGGCGTCCACCGCGGACAGGGGGGCGTCGAGGACAGCGGGGG